>NZ_JALJRK010000130.1 GCF_024519725.1 Microvirga sp. Mcv34
GCGAGCAGCTCGCCGAGCCCGCCCGCGCGACCTCGCCCGACAGCGGCGTCAAGGCAACCGAGTTCAAGGCGGTTGACCCCCGCAAGCGTCCCGTCCGCGCGGCCAACAGCGCGGGCGGGCACAGCAATCACTGATCCATCGCAGACAAGGAGCATTAGCGATGAAGCATATCCTGACCTTTGGCACCGGCCTCGCGGCTCTTGCCCTCTCGGCCGGTCTGGTGTTCGCCAGCCCGGGAGCACCTGGTCATCACGACAAAGAGGCCGCGTATGGCAAGCCCGGCGACCCGAAGAAGCCGGCCCGCATCGTGTCGATCAGCATGCGGGAAACCGATGACGGCAAGATGGTCTACTTCCCCGACAAGGTGGAGGTGCGCCAAGGCGAACAGGTCAAGTTCGTCCTCAAGAACAACGGCAAGGTCGATCACGAGTTCGTCCTCGACACCGTCGAGAGCAACGCCAAGCACAAAATCGAGATGCAGAAGAACCCGGACATGGAGCACGACGATCCGAATGCCCGGCGCCTGGCTGTCAGCAAGGGCGGCGAGATGGTGTGGCAGTTTACCAAGCCCGGCACCTTCGAGTTCGCCTGCCTGATCCCCGGTCACTACGAGTCCGGCATGCACGGCACCGTCGTCGTCAAGTGACGGCTCAATCCCCTCGCCATCATCCGAAACAGGAGTCTCTTATGAAGCGTATTGCCATCAGCCTGATTGCGGCCCTGAGCCTCTCCGGCGCCGCCCTCGCGCAGAGCCTGCCGACCGTGTCCGGCACGGTCGAGAAGGTTGACACCGCCCAGAGCAAGATCACCATCGACCATGGCGCGATCCCGAACCTCAACATGGATGCCATGACCATGGTGTTCCGGGCCCAGGATCCGGCCCTGCTCAAAGATGTGAAGGCTGGAGACAAGGTGCAGTTCACCGCCGACCGCGTGAACGGCCAGATCTCCGTCACGTCGATCAAGAAGGGCAAATAAGGCCCCGGCCGCCCCGCAATCGGTGACCGAGACCCACCGATGCGGGGCGGCTCCCCCGCTTTAGGAGAACTGCGATGAAACGCATGATCGCCACCCTCACGGCCACTGCATTGGTTTTTGTCGGCCCAATCCTTTCTGCGCAGGCCCAGCCCGCTGCAGGGGCGCCGGCCGCCTATGAACGCGTCCGTGAGGTCATGAACGACCGGTTTAAGGACATGAAGCTCACCGGCGATCCCGATAAGGATTTCGCCGCGATTCTCATTGCCCACCATGAAGACCTGATCTTCCTCGCCCGAACCCAGCTAGAGCACGGCGCGGACGAGCAGCTCCGCCAGGTCGCACAGAAGATCCTTGATGAGGAGCAAAAGCAGATTTCCGAACTGAAGGAATGGCAGGTCCGCAATCGGCAGGCGAATTATCGCGCCCGCCTGGACCAGCCGCCTCATGGATCCGGACCACTGGATCAGCGCGGGGCCCAAACGGCGCAGGCCGCTCCGGCTCCAACTGCACCGGCTCCCGCAGCCCCGGCGCAACCCGCGCCAGCCCCAAGCCAAGTCCCGGTGGTTTCCGGAACGGTCGAAAAGGTCGACACGGCTCAGAACAAGATCACGCTTGATCATGGCGCGATCCCCAACCTCAACATGGATGCCATGACGATGGTGTTTCGCGTCCAGGATCCAGCACTCCTGAAGGGCGTGAAGGCCGGCGACAAAGTTCAGTTCCAGGCTGACCGCGTCAACGGTCAGATCTCTGTTATCAGCATCCGGAAAGGTCGCTAGTCACCTTGTTCCGCTTGCTCATATCAGGCGGGTCGTCGGCTGCTGCGTTCATGGAACCACCGCAGTGGCCGGCGACAACCAACCGTTAAAACAGGATAATTTCAGTGCACAAATTGCGTAATTTTTTCGTTGGTGTTGCGGCCACCGCGGCAGTCTCGATCTATTCCATTTTCCTGCCTTGCTCCGCGGTCGCCGACGACGAGGGGGCCGTCCTCGGCGAAGTGGCGCTTTCCAATATCGCGGCCACCCCGGCCCGCGCCGGTGAATCAACCATCATCACCTTCTCGATTGAAAACGCAGGGAGCGACCGCATCCTCATCACCGGACTGCAGATGCCAGGTGGCGAGCCGGCGCGGATCATGGGGTCCTTTGGACAAGCCCATAGCGGTGACATCGGATCGTTGCCGGTCAGGCCCGGCGCAACTGAGCAATTGGATGGCAGAAGGATCTGGATCGAGGTCGGCCCACTAACCCAGGATCTTGAGCCGGATTCCACCATTAACGCGCGGCTCGTTCTCGACACCTTTGAGAGCCCAATGTCGCTCCACGTTGGGCCGGTGACCACAGGCTCGACTGCCAAAGCTAACACTCCGAGCGTGGTGGGAGCAGCCGAATCTCCTGCAACAACTTCAGACCGCCGCGTTGGATGCTGAACCTGTCCCGCCTCGTCGGCCCTCACGTACCGGGAGCTTGGTTGGCGACTGGAGCCAGCCAAGCGAGCAAGGATCAACGGCGATCCGACGACCTGCCGGAGTATTTGGAAAATGACTTCGACCGGCAGGCTCTCGTGCCGCGGTTTCTGGTTCTGGCGATCCTCGGCGCGGCGGCATTGCTGGAGTATGGCCATGGCCACCGGGAAGGTCATTGGATCGTCCTGGCAATCTACTGGCTGACGACAATCGCACTGGCGCTATCGTCACGTTTCACCGCCAGTTGGGCGTGGTTGCCGTGGGTTGCCACGGTGACGGATGCAGGACTGGCGGTCTACGTGATCGCGGATCATCTGCCCCGCGATGCGCATGACATGCTTCTTGCGACCGACGCTGTCAGTCTGTTTCCCGCCTTCCTGCTTCTCATCCAAACAGGCTTGCGGTTGCGGCGTGACCTTGTGGCCGCATTCGCTGGCATTGTTCTCCTTGGATGGATCGCATCGTTCACGCTGCTCGTCGGACCTGAGGCCCTGCCAGCCCCAAGAAGCCCAAGCGCGTTAGCCGCGCGGCAGGCACTTGCATTCATCTCGTTTGCAGCAGCGGCTGGATTTGTTTTTTATGCCGTGCGCCGAATGCGAATGGCTTGGTCCACCATTCTGCGGGCTCAATGGGACCAAATGCTCCTGTCACGTTTCCTGCCTGAGGGGGTGGCGACCGAGGTGGTCACAGGCGATGAGGCGGCGGAAATCGCTGAGCGTCATGCCTGTCTGCTGCTGGTTGATATCCGTGGTTTCTCCGCGTTGACCCAAAGTCGACCAAGCCAGGAGGTCATCAGCGATCTTATGGCCTTCAGACGTTTCGTCCATGGGGCCGTTTCTCGCCATAACGGAATTGTCGACAAGTATCTCGGCGACGGTGTGCTTGCCGTCTTCCTCCATGGAACACCCGAACAGCAAGCTGCTCATGCGTTTGATGCAGCATGCGAGATCCTGCGCCCGTTGGACACATGGAAAAGCCACGCGCATGCACCAGCAGGTGTTCACGTCATCGCGACGCTGCACTGCGGCTCCGTCCTCGCGGGGGTTTTCGATGATGGCAGGCGCGCCGAGTTCACCGTGCTGGGGCCAGCGATGAACGCGCTGCCACGCATGGAGCGGCGCTCCAAAGAGGCCAACCTCGGGGTGGTCGTGTCCAAACGGTTCCTGCGCCTTCTGCCGCCGTCCGCTCGGGCCAGGATTGACGCTCGGCCGGTGGAACGACGCCCAGGAGACGAACAGCTGCCCGACATTCTGTCAGTGCGCTTCATGCACCCAGGCGCCGGTGCTCATCGGGGGACAACGGGTTGAACCACGTCCTGGAATATGGCGGTCTTCTTCTCGCCGCGTTCCTGTCGGCGACGGTTCTCCCGTTCCAATCCGAAGTCGTGTTGTTCGGATTGCTTATCACGGAGCATTATCAGTGGTGGCTTCTGATCCTGGTGGCGAGTGTCGGGAACACCCTTGGTTCGGCGGTGAACTGGCTCGTGGGACGCCTCTTGTCCCGATTTGAGGGCCGCCCGTGGTTCCCGGTCAAGCGCGAAACAATCGAGCGAGCCGAGCATTGGTACCATCGCTATGGACGCTGGTCCCTGCTCCTGAGCTGGCTCCCTTTCATCGGGGATCCCCTGACGATTGTGGCTGGCGTGTTGCGCGAGCCGTTCCTGATCTTCGTCGCCATCGTGGCTGTCGCCAAGACAGCACGATATTTCGCCGTGGCAGCCATGACGTTCGGCTGGTTCTGAGGCGGTGCATTCCGCACGAACAAGCCGAACGGGAAAACGGGAACATGACCGCACAACAAGCGCGAGCTGATCGGCACCGAGCGGCTCCGGCCAGTGACTGAGACCCGCGCGGTCTTGTTGCCCGACTTGCTCTCGGCGGCCTCCGGCGTGCGGCTGCCAAGATGAAATCCAGCCACGCCCATTGGAATGAAGGATAAGTTCATGCGCTCTGTTGCTCTTTCTGGCGCCCTGCTGCTCGCTGGGCTCAGCCATGCCCAGGCTCAGGATGCCGCCGCTGGCGAGAAGGTGTTTGCGCAATGCAGAGCCTGCCACCAGATCGGAGAAAACGCTAAAAACGCCGTGGGGCCCGTGCTGAACGGCCTCATCGGGCGTCATTCGGGTTCCGTCGAGGGCTACAACTACTCTCCCGCCAACAAGAATTCAGGCCTGACCTGGGATGAAGCCACCTTCAGGGAGTACATCAAAGATCCTCGCGCCAAGGTACCAGGCACCAAAATGATCTATGCAGGCCTGAAGGACGAGCAGAGAGTCAACGATTTGATCGCATATCTCAAGCAATTCGACGCGAGTGGAAGGAAGGTCGCTCAGTAGCCTCAATCCACCTTCATATGGACGGCAAGGTTACAGACCGGATCGGGCGAGGATAGGCCCGGTCCGGGCCTCGGTTCAATTGCGTCAGCCAATCACCGGGAAGCCCTCATGTCGCGCCGCGCACTTCTCAGCCTCGTTACCTCGATGGCCGCCTTGGGCGTCTCCGGAGCGGTGGCGCACGACTGGTACCCAGTCGCCTGCTGCAGCCAGAGGGATTGCAGGCATCTGGAGGAAGCCAAGGGTGAGACGGTTCTTGAAACACCTGGAGGATGGCAGCTGTGGGACGGCCGGATCGTGCCAAGAGCTACGGCAAGGCTCTCGCCCGACAGCTTGTTCCACCTCTGTGAGCGCCCCGACAAGCGGATCATCTGCTTCTTCGCCCCGCCGGGAGCCTCGTGAAGGTGAAAGGCCCAGTCCAATTCGGCTGGATGCAGCTCAGACGATGTTGCGAGGGCGTCTCCACTTGCGCCAGATCAAGGCCTTCCAGCCTGCAACCTGTTCTATTGCGATCTCCCAGGGACGAAGAGTGAGGGTTATGGCATTGAACGAATTTGAGGTAGCGTCTGCCGAGCTCCCGCTCCAGGTCGTTGGCAAACCAACAGCCGGGTCGCGCGGCCTTCGGTCCTCGACACAACAAGCGGGTCGCCAGCAGGAACCCACACCGGACCTTCGGCCGGTCGGCGGGCAAATGGCGCAGCGTGATTTCTGGATGTACATGAAAGACGTCGGTGAGCGGTCGATCCTGTTCCTGGACACGCTCCGGCAGCGGGGCGACAACATGCTGGCCCACGACCGTGCCGGCAAGCCTCCGCTTCTCGATTTCGACTACGAGATCATACTCGACGCGGGCCACTGCAAACCTCCAACAAACTATTCGCTCCTGCGTATCACCCGGGTTGGCGAGGATTGCCTCGCGGACTGCGTCGACCCGACGAAACCTCCGGTGATCGTCTTCGACCCGCGCGCCGGACATGGTCCCGGGATCGGTGGCTTCAAACGCGACTCCGAAGTCGGCTTGGCGCTCCGGGCGGGTCACCCGGTTTACTTCGTGGCATTCGCTCCCGAGCCGGTCCCGGGCCAGACCCTGCCGGATGTTCTGCACAGCCTCCGGCGCTTCGTCGAGGAGGTCACCGCGCGGCACGAGGGGCGGCCCCCCATCCTGTACGGGAATTGCCAGGCCGGATGGGCGATCACGATCCTCGCCGCCGACTGCGCCGGGCTGGTCGGGCCTGCCGTCCTCAACGGTTCGCCCCTGTCGTACTGGGCAGGGGAAGCGGGCATCAACCCGATGCGGATCGCCGGCGGCTTCGTGGGCGGTGCCTGGCTTGTCCATCTGCTGGCCGACATTGGTCAGGGACGCTTCGACGGAGCTTGGCTCGTCCAGAACTTCGAAAACCTCAAGCCGGAGGCCGTCTGGGAAAAGTACGCCAACCTGTTCACCCACATCGAGACCGAGCGCGAGCGGTTCCTGGAATTCGAGCGCTGGTGGAACGGCTTCTACTTCCTCAGCCGGGAGGAAATCGTCGCCATCGTCGAGAACCTCTTCGTCGGCAACCGGCTGGAGGAAGGCCTCGTGCAGGTCTGCGACGGCTGTCATGTCGACCTGCGTCGGATCAGGAACCCATTGGTGATCTTTGCCTCGTACGGCGACAACATCACGCCGCCGCACCAGGCGCTCGGCTGGATCCCCGCCGTGTATGTCAGCACGGACGACCTCAAGCGGGCCGGGCAGCGGATCGTCTATCTCACCAATCCGCATGTCGGGCATCTCGGGATCTTCGTATCCGCCAAGGTGGCCAACCTGGAGCACCGCGCGATCCTTGCGAATCTCTCCCGGATCGAGGAGCTGGAGCCCGGCCTCTACGAGATGAGGATCGGGGTTCCCACGGATGGGACCGAAGGATCGCTTGAGGTTACCTTTGAGGAGCAGCGCGTCGAGGATCTGCGGTTCGACTATCCCAGGAGCTCCTTCGAGCGCGTTCGGGCGATGTCCGAGGCCGACGAGGCGGCGTACCGAACCTTCGTGAGCCCCTGGATCCAGGCCGCCGTGACGCCATGGTCTGCGGCCATGGTCGAGGCGCTGCATCCCATGCGCGTGAGCCGCACTATCTTCGCGGAGGCCTTCAATCCGTGGATGCGCGGCGTCCGTACGCTGGCGGCGATGGAGCAGGATCATGCGGCGCTCCCGCCGGACAACCCGTTCAAGGCGGCGGAGGCGGCCTGGTTCGGCGATGTCACCCGCGTGATCGAGGCAAGCCGGAGGATCCGGGATGCCTGGGCCGAGCGCCTGTTCGAGACCATGTTTGCCGGAGGGCTCTCCTCCCCGGCACCGGCTGGAAAGCGCTCCGACCGGGGTGCTTGACCTTCCCATCATGGGAAGCCCCAGGCTTCTCATATCGCATAGAGGCATTAGCGGAGAACCGCCATGACCCACAGCCCAACGACCAGAGATCACGCCCACCATCACGATCATGGCGCCCACGCTGGTCATCACCATGAGCCCGCGGCGGATACCGGCAAGGTGAAGGATCCGGTCTGCGGGATGATGGTCGACCCGCACGCAACCCCACATCGGGCCCAGTACGAGGGCAAACCCTATTACTTCTGCTCGTCGGGCTGTCAGTCGAAGTTCATGGCCGAGCCTGCCAAGTATGTCGCGCAGAAGCCTGAGTTGAAGGCTGAAGCCGTTCCCGAGGGCACGATCTACACCTGCCCGATGCATCCCCAGATCCGGCAGGTGGGCCCCGGCTCCTGCCCGATCTGCGGCATGGCGCTCGAGCCCGTCGTGGGGACGGCGGAGACGGGCCCCAGCCACGAGCTCGTCGACATGACCCGACGCTTCTGGATCGGCCTTGTGCTGTCCATTCCGGTGGTAGCCCTGGAAATGGGTGGTCACCTGACCGGCCTCAGCCACTACATCAGCCAACAGACCTCGAACTGGATCCAGATGCTCTTGGGAACTCCGGTCGTGCTGTGGGCCGGCTGGCCGTTCTTTGTCCGCGGTTGGCAGTCGGTTGTGAACCGCAGCCTGAACATGTTCACCCTGATCGCCATGGGAACAGGCGTGGCGTGGGTCTACAGCATGGTCGCGACGCTGGCACCCGACGTGTTCCCGGCGGCTTTCCGCGGCCATGAGGGTGCCGTCGCGGTCTATTTCGAAGCGGCCTCCGTCATCACCGTCCTCGTGCTGCTCGGACAGGTGCTCGAACTCCGCGCCCGCGAAACCACAAGCGGCGCCATCCGGGCTCTCCTGGACCTTGCGCCCAAGACGGCCCGCAAGATCATGCCCGACGGCACCGAGCAGGAGGTCCAGCTCGACACCGTGCAAGTCGGCGACCGCTTGCGTGTCCGCCCGGGCGAGAAGGTGCCGGTTGACGGCGTGGTCGCCGAGGGACGCAGTGCAGTGGACGAGTCGATGGTCACCGGCGAGTCCATGCCGGTGACCAAGGAGGTCGGGGCCAAGGCGATCGGCGGCACCATGAACCAATCCGGCGGACTGGTGATCGAGGCCCAGAAGGTTGGACGCGACACCATGCTGTCGCAGATCGTCCAGCTCGTGGCCGAGGCCCAACGCAGTCGGGCTCCGATCCAACGTCTCGCCGACCAGGTCTCCGGCTACTTCGTCCCGGCCGTGATCGGGGTGGCCGTGCTGGCCTTCGCCGCCTGGATGATCTGGGGACCCGAGCCGCAATTCTCCTATGGCCTGGTCGCGGCCGTGGCGGTGCTGATCATCGCCTGCCCGTGTGCGTTGGGTCTCGCGACTCCGATGTCGATCATGGTCGGCGTCGGCCGCGGCGCCGGGGCCGGCGTGCTGATCAAGAA
>NZ_JALJRK010000131.1 GCF_024519725.1 Microvirga sp. Mcv34
CGCGGTAGCCCTCGTCACCGCGGCCGCGTTCCCGGCCTTAATGAGTTTCCCGGCTCGAAACCTGAAGCCCGCGGCAGACGGGACGCAATAGCCGCCAAGAGGGGAGGGTGGTCGGAGCGCTCCCACTGTCGGCGGTGCCGAGCCATGCTGGCCGAGACATTCATGTCGCTCGGGCCACCCGCGGCGCCCGATGCGACGAGCGGCCGGTATGAAGGGCTCGACAGCGCCTATACGGGGTCAAGGCATCGTTGCATTAACCTCGACCGTATAAGAGGAGCGGTTCGTCAAGGAGCCGCCCCGTTCTCTCTGTTCAAACGCCGCCGTTTCCCGGTTGAGGTCATCCTGCTGTGCGTGCGGTGGTACCGTAAATCCGGCATCAGCTACGGGGGTCTGGCTGAAATGATGTCCGAGCGCGGTGTTGCAGTCGATCCGTCCACAATCGTCCGCTTGGTTCAGCGCTATGCGCGTGAGATCGAGAAGCGGATCCGCCGCTATCAGGGTCCCCGTTCTGGGTCGTGGCGCGTGGATGAAACGTATGTTCGGGTCGGTGGCAGATGGAAATACCTGTTCCAGGCTATCGACAATCACGGTCATCTCATCGACTTTATGCTGTCGGACATGCACGACACCGGAGCAGCCTATCGCTTCTTGTGCAAAGCCGTGAAGACCATGAGCGACTATCCTCCCTCGTCCATCACGACCGACAAGCTGGCGTCCTATCCCAAAGCGATCCGTCGCCTGCAGAATGAAGGCCTATTGGCGAAGGAGGTCGAACACCGGACCTCGAAATGTCTCAGAAACGTCATCGAGGCAGATCATGGGGCGCTCAAGCGCGTGATTCAGCCGACCTGCGGTTTCCAAAGGATGAAAACCGCCTCTGCGATCCTGAAGGGCTTTGAAGTCATGCGTATGATCGGCCGCGGCCACTGTGCCCTGACCCAGCCAAGTGCGACAGGCGAAATCCGCCTCGTGAATCAGTTGTTCGATCTCGCCGCCCGATCAGCCCGTCCGATTTGGCTCATTGTGTCCAATCGGAGTTACTGCAACACAGCCCGAACCCCTTCAAGACCCGCAGTTTTTCCAATGCCGCGCTAATGTATTCGACGTGTGCATGTTGCCGTAAAGATATTCCCAGAACGCGCCTCGTTCTTGCGTCCTCGTTCTAGACCAGACCGCATTGACTGCCATCTCTCCGCACCAGTAAGCGTAGACGAAGGGCGCACGCAGGCCGTGACTGAGAAAGGCTAGGCGGGATCGTGTAACATCAGGCGCCTGCAGAGAAGCGGCCGCGATATCCGGGACGACTTCATCGATGGAACGGCCTTCCCCAAGCACCTTCCAAGCGGCGCGGCACCTCAGCGCCGAACGAAGTCGCTGCAGATAACGACCGAGATGGTCCTCTGGCGTCTCAATCCAGTCGAGAAACTGCAAGCCGTTATCGGCAATGCCCTCGAAGAGCGCCGAACTTGCCGAGCTGGTGACGACCTGAGCCGCATCGACCGGCATAAGGCCTTCAGCCACACGCCTTTCGCGCAGTTTCAAGTGAAAGAGATGACCCGGAAAGGCTTCATGCACCGCCAAGTGTTTGAGGCTGAAAGCGGTGTACGGATAGCCCACATTCAGCAGCACCTGCCTTCTAGGGAAGTCACAATAGGCCGAATAGGGCACGTCGCGCTGAGCAACAGGCGTGATCCATTCACCGCCCAGCCAATCGGCCTTCAATAAGCTCGCGAGCATGCCGCATCGGTCACGCGCTTGCCGCTGAAAGTCTGCAAGCACGTCGAGTACCTTGTCCTCCGGTATCCGGGCCTGTTTTTCCCAACGGGCAAAATCCTCTGGAAGGTTTTCGCCTCGGAAGCCCAGTTCATCCAGCGCCTGGCGAATGCCTTTGTGATAACCGGCAATTATCTCGTCGGGTATGTCGCGGACATCGACGCGAATCTGCCGCTCCAGTCTCTCGGCGAACGTAATGGGATTGCCGCGGAAGGTGGCGATCAGAGCAAGCAGCGAGTCGGACATTTCGTCGAGCCAATCTCGGCGCAGCGCCGTTTCGGCTTGTGAGAGGCGATCTCGCAATGACAGCAGCGCAACCTCCGCCTCTTCGTAACTGATGAAGGTCCGCGGCTCGACCTCCGCAACTGCGACCGGTATCAGCCCTTCGGCATCGAGAAATCCTGCATTACGATTGCTGTTGCGATAAAGCAGGTCAAGGCCGGCCGTTATCGCCGCCAATTCTCCTCCCAGTTCCATTCCGTTAACTCCCGCTTTTGACGAAATTTCCGCCCTTGATGATAATCGGCATATGGGCGCCCTGATGCGTTAGCAGCGATATGTCGTCGAGCGGATTGCCATCGACAACGATCAGATCGGCCAAGGCACCAGGCGCAATACAGCCGATCAAACCTTCCATCCTCAGCAGTTTCGCCGCGATATGCGTCGCTGAGGCGATCACTTCATGAGCAGGCATCACGCGGGAGCGGATCACGAACTCCTCGGACTGATGCCGGTGCATCTCGCCGAGCAGGTCGGTGCCGTAAGCAATCGGCAGCCCGGCATCGCGCATGATCGAAAGCGATTCCATGCCGGCAAGCCGCACCGAATTCACCTTGGCGACAGAGCCGGGCGGCAGGCCGAGTGCGGGGCCTTCGACGCCGAGCTTCTCGTAGGTGACGAGCGTCGGCACTGAGACGCAGCCGTTCTCGACAGCGAATTTTGCGGTCTCAGCGGTGATTAGGTTACAGTGCTCCAACGAGTGAATTCCACATTCGATCGCCCGGCGAATCGCCTTGTCCGTATAGAGATGGGCAGCCACATACGTGCCGGCATTTTCGGCTTCCTCAACGGCGGCGATCAGTTCCTCGCGTGAAAAACCGAGGAAATGGATCGGGTCCGTGGGTGAGGCGATGCCGCCGTTCGCCATAACTTTGATGAAGTGCGCGCCGGATTTCAGTTCCTCGCGGGCCGCCTTGCGCATCTCCGGCACGCCGTCGCAGATGCGGCCGAGGTTGCCGAGTGTATGGCTGGTCTTCGGCGTCGGCTGATCGTCGTAGGGACCGCGATAGTCCGTATGGCCGCCGGACTGCGAAAGCGCCTTGCCGCAGATGTTGAGCCGCGGCGTCGGCCAAGGCGCTTCCTGGGTTGCGGCGAGCAGACCGGAGGTCGCGCCGCCGAGATCGCGCACGGTGGTGAAGCCGCGCATCAGCATCTCGCCCATGATCTTGAAGGCACGCACGGTGACGATCGGATCGGGAAGTTTTGCGTTCTGGCCGAGGTTCGCCATGCCAGCGATCACATGCACATGCGCGTCGATCAGGCCCGGCATCAGCACCTTGCCAGAAAGATCGATGCGTTCCGCGACCTTGCTGGCGATGGAGCGCGAGACTTCGCGGATTGCATCACCCTCGACCAGCACCGACACCGGTTCGCTCGGCTCGGAGCTCGTTCCATCGACGATACGGGCGTTTTCAAAGAAAATGGTGGACACGGGTCTTCCCCTTTCAGGCTTTGGATGCGCTGCCGGCTCGGCGCGCTTCGAGGAAGGCAGGAATCAGCAGCGGCGCGAATTCCTTCGCAATCTCGACATGCTTGTCCTTGTAGAAATACTCCTCGTGGAGCAGGTTGATCGTTCCGATCGTCTCACCGTCATAGACGACCGGAATGTTGATTGCCGAATTGAGACCGAGGCTAGCTATCAGTTCGTGGTCAAAAAACGCCCACTTGATCGCCTCGCGGTCGCGACCGAGGAAGGGCTGTTGGCGGCGCGGCACCAGATCGCCCCAGGGTGTAACGCCCATCGGCTTGCGACCGCAGACGGGATAGACATTCGGCATGTTGGAATAGACGCGCGCCACCTCGTTGCCGTCCTTGTAGAGCAGCGTCAGCAGACGATGACCGACGCGGGTGGCAAGCGCCGTGTCCAATGCGTCGAAGAAGAAATTCGGCTGGCCCGGTTCTGCAAGCAGACCGATCAGGTCCTCGGTCATCCTGAAACTCCTATCGATGATGGCAAGCGATGGACTGGCCGTGCGCCTTCGTCTCAAGCTGCGGTTCCACCCGCCGGCAGAGATCGGTCGCTAGCGGACAGCGGGTGTGGAAGGCGCAGCCAGACGGCTTTTTCGTCGCACTCGGGATATCGTCGCTGACGGCGCTGAACTGGTGCCTGTGGTGCGGATCGTGCGACGGTGCCGAGCGCAGCAGCAGCTCCGAATAGGGATGCAGTGGTTTGGAAAAGATCACCTTTTTCGGCCCGATCTCGACGATCTTGCCGAGATACATGACCGCCACCTGATGCGAGATGTGTTCCACCACGCCCAGATCATGCGAGATGAAGAGGTAGGAGAGGCCGAGTTCGCTCTGCAGGTCGGCGAGCAGGTTGAGGATCTGCGCCTGCACCGAAACGTCGAGCGCCGAGACGGGCTCGTCGCATACGATGATATCCGGTTTCAGCGCAAGCGCCCGGGCAATGCCGATCCTCTGGCGCTGGCCGCCGGAAAACTGGTGCGGAAAATTGTCGGCCTGATCGGAGCGCAGACCCACCAGCGAGATGAGCTTTGCCACCTCCGCCCGCCGCTCCTCCATCGTGCCGATTCGGTGGATATCGAGCGGTGCGCGGATGATATCGCGTACCCTCTGGCGCGGATTCAACGAGGAGAATGGGTCTTGGAAGATAATCTGCATGCGGCGTCGGTGCGAGCGCGGGACGTTGCGCATTGACGTGACGTCCTGCGAACCCTTCATGGCGATACGACCACCCGCCACCCTCACGAGTCCCATCAGCGCCAGACCTGTCGTCGACTTGCCGCAGCCGCTTTCGCCGACGAGGCCGAGAGTTTCGCCGGCACCAATCGAGAAGGACACGCCATCAACAGCCTTCACCTCACCGACCTGTCGCTGGAAGACACCTGCGCGGATGGCGAAGTGCACCTTGAGGTTTTCGACCGAAAGGAGAGGGGCGGGCGCAATCTGTTCCGCGGTGTCAGGCATGATCGTGCTCCCAGCAGGCGGCGAAGTGGCCGGGTTTCATTTCGACGAAGGGCGGGCGTTCCTCGAGGCAGCGGGAAGACGCGCCGGGACAGCGGGGCGCGAAGGCGCAGCCCTTCGGCAGGTCCCAGAGTGGCGGCACGGTGCCGGGGATATCGGCCAGCCGTCGGGGGGCAGCCTCCGCTTCTCCACGATGAGGCACAGCGCCCATCAAGCCGATCGTATAGGGATGCAGCGGGTTGTCGAAGAGCTCGTAGACGCTACACTCCTCTACCGGGCGGCCGGCATACATGACGATTACTCGATCGGCGATTTCGGCAACGACTCCGAGATCGTGGGTGATAAGGATCTGTGCGGTGCCGAGCCGCTTCTGCAGGTCCGAGATCAGGCCGAGGATCTGCGCCTGCACCGTGACGTCGAGCGCGGTCGTCGGTTCGTCGGCGATGATGATCTTCGGCTCGCAGGCGAGTGCCAGCGCAATCATCGCCCGCTGCCGCATGCCACCGGAAAGTTCGTGCGGATACTGGCGGGCGCGGCGCTCGGGGTCCGGCATTTGCACCAGTTCCAGGCATTTAACGGCCCGGGCAAAGGCCTCGCGCTTGCCCAACTTGCGGTGCTGGCGGACCGATTCGGAAATCTGTTCGCCGATCGTCAGGACTGGGTTCAGGGCCGTCAACGGCTCCTGGAAGATCATGGCAATCTTATCGCCACGAAAATCCTCCATCTTGCGCTGATCCATGGCGAGAAAATCCTCGCCATGGATCTTGATCGAGCCAGATGCGACACGAGCGCTTTCGGGCAGAAGCCGCAGGAGCGACAATGCGGTCATCGACTTGCCGCAGCCGCTTTCACCGACGATGCAGACCGTTTCGCCGCGGTTGACCGAAAGGCTCATCTCCGAGACGACGGGGAAGGCCCCATTCTCGCCAAGAATCTCGACGTTCAGATTGCTGACGGCGAGTGCAGGTTCCATCGTCTTTTCCAGTGCCAAGTCTTGCATCTGTCTATCCACCCGCCGAATAGGTCAGTCGGTCGAGCCTTCGATATTGCCGACCATGAATCCGTAATCCCCGGCCTCGACGAGGTTGCGGGTCAGATGCTGCATAACCATGATGCCGGCTTCGAACGGCGTTGGGATTTCCTCGATTGTCTCAAAATCATAGGGGCTGACGACGCGGCCAAGCAGTGAACCGCCCTTGATGATTTCGCCGTTTGCTGGCGACAGCGGTTCGAGCCAGCCGCCATGCTTCGGGCGGACGCCGACGAGTTCGGTGACGACGATCTGTTTGGGGTTCGGCTTTACCTCGCCCTCAACCGAGCCGATCAGGCGAAGCTGGTTCAACAGGCCGTCGACGGTACGCCTGACATAGGGCGTCTGGTCGACGATGCCGCCGCCGAGTTCGATCGTCACCACCTTGGTGCCGTGGCGATCCATGGAGACGGATTTGCTGGTGCCTGCATAGACCGTTCCAGCTTTGCCCGCGGTCGGGCGATAGAGGATCTTCGAACCGAAAGCGCGCGACAGCGGTTCGTCGTTCCAGACGTAAACGTAGTCGACCGTTGGCCGATCGGTGCCGGAATGCAGGTCAAGATTATAGTCGATCTTGGCGTAGAACTCGTGCGCCAGCGCATCGGCTAGCTGCTGGCTGTAGGTGCCTCGCGGATCGCCCGGGAATTCACGGTTGAGATTCATCTGATCGAGCGGGTTGTGCCGGTGATTGACGGCGAACGATCGCGGATTTGCGACTGGCAACAGGAGGATCCGGCCGACGAGTGGCATATCCTTGATGATGCGGAACAGGTCGAGGATCGCCTGCGAGCCGGTATTTTCGTTGCCGTGGATTGAGGCGGAGATCCCGACAGTAGGGCCGTCCTGCTCACCCACGAGCTCGTGCATGAAGATCACAGCGTCGCTGCCGTCCGCATGGGTGGTGAATTTGTGGCGGAGTTTGTTGATCGACTTGACCATGGACGTTTCCTTTCAGCGTCTTGTCGTATGAATCCAAAGGGTTGCCTATTTCTTCTTGCCCGCCGAGCGGGAGAGATGGCGGGGGTCGAGCGCGTCGCGCAAGCCATCGCCGAGCAAGTTGAAGCCGAGCACGGTCACCATGATCGTGGCGCCGGCAATGATCGCCAGCCATGGTTCGTCGCGCATGAAGCGGGTGCCGTAGGAAAGCGTCCAGCCCCAGGTCGGTGTCGGCGGCGGCAGGCCGAAACCGAGGAAGCTGAGCGCTGACTCCGAGATGATCGCGGTGCCGAAGCCGAGCGAGGCGAGCACGATGATCGGTCCCATCGCGTTCGGCAGGATTTCCTTAACGAGAATGCGGGCTGGATCGGCGCCGAGCGCCTTGGCGGCCAGCACGTAGTTCTGCTCGCGCAGCATCAGCGTCGTGGCGCGCACCACGCGGGCATATTCCGTCCAGGCGACGACGATAATCGCAAGCGCCACATTGACCATGCCGGGGCCGAGCACCGCAACGATGGCAAGCGCCAGCACGATGGCCGGGAAACCGAGGAAAATGTCGGTGATCCGCATCAGGATCAGATCCGTCCAGCCGCCGAAATAACCGGCCGCGAGCCCGACCGCCGTGCCAATGATGCAGGACACGGCAACCGAGATGCAGGCGATCGTCAGCGAAACACGTGCGCCGAAGATCAGTCGTGACCAGAGGTCCCGGCCGAAATTGTCGGTGCCGAGCCAGTGGGTAAGCGTCGGGCCGGAGAAGCGGTTGCGCATGTCCATCTGCTCAATGCCGTGGGTCGTGAGGTAAGGGGCGAAGACAGCGCAGATGACGATCGCGAGCACAATCAGGGTGCCGAGAATGAGTGAGATATTCCGAAAACGCTTGGGTAATGTCATGAGCTTCAACCCAGACGAATGCGCGGATCAACAGCCGCATAAAGAAGATCGACAACGAGGTTAACCAGCGCGAAGATAATCGCGAAGGTGAGCACGATGCCCTGAATGAGCGGCAAGTCGCGCTGCGAGATCGCCGTGATGGTGAGTTGGCCTAGCCCCGGCCAGGCGAAGATGGTTTCGGTCAGCACCGCGCCGCCGAGCAAGGCGCCGAAGCGCAGACCGATGACGCTCAGCACCGGCAGCAGTGCGTTTCGAAACGCATGACGGATGATGACGCGCTGGCGGCGGAGCCCCTTGGCGTAAGCGGTACGGACGAAATCCTCGCGCAGCACTTCGAGCATGGAGGTGCGGACCAGACGGGAGATGATCGCCGCCGAATTTGCCGCAAGAGCGAGCGCCGGCAGGAGGATGTGGGCGAAACTGTCGAGGAGCACCTGCGGCCGGCCGGTCAGCGCCGCCCAGATAGTTTCGGGGAATGGCGTGCCGCGGCCGATCGCCGGCAGCCAGCCGAGCGTTACGGCAAACAGGAGCATCAGGAGAAGGCCAAGCCAGTAGACCGGCATTGAAACGCCGAGTTGCGCAAAGACCATCGAGATCGTATCGACAAGCGAACCCTGCCGGGTTGCGGCGATTA
>NZ_JALJRK010000132.1 GCF_024519725.1 Microvirga sp. Mcv34
TCCCCTCCAGCGCATCGTCCGAAACCAGGAGCCATTCGAGCCGCATCCAGTCCGCCCGGATCGACATCACGGCTAAGACCTCGGAGAGCCCTGTCACGATCCCGTCCGGCGTGAACTGACAGGCCGGATAGCGGTAGCCTTCTTGTGTCTCTACAGCGATGAGCTCCCCCGCCTTACGCCGCTCCTCGACTAACCGTTCGGGTATTTTGAGGATCGCGGCGACATACGAGGGCATGTAGAGCCCGCCAGCCAATTCGATCAGCTCGGCTTTCCGTACCTCACCGGCCGCTATCAGCTCGGCTACCAATGACGCGGTCATATCAATACGGGCCTCCGTTGACCTCTAAGGTCCGCGAATGTTGTCGATGCCATGGGCGTCTCCGACGATCCGCCGATTGCTCACTGGCGATTTGAATAGCGGATTGCTGAGGCACCCAGAGATAGTCGCTCCTTCGCACTCACGCGTATACGCCGTGCTCAATCCGGCCAAGCTGCGTCAGGACACGCTCAGCCTTGCCTTGGAGTACGAGATCCAGAGGTGTCGTCTGCAGGACCTGATTATACTCAAGGAGCCACGGCACGCCCTCTTCACCATAGACCTCCCGTGCCCGTCCGACGACCGTGGCGATCTCCGGCCCCGATCCCTTGAGAGACCTGAGTTGCTCGATTTGGCCTTCAAGACGGGCGATCGCCTGGTCAATGGCGTGGTCGGCGGTCGCCGTCGTGTAGGGCTTGAAGTCTCGATCGGGTTCAGTGGGCGGCATGTGGTCTCCTCCACGTAGGAACTTCAGGAGCGCGAACTGGCCAGCCTCCGTTGCCATGAACTCGCCCGGAGAACGCCCGCCGAACCACGGATGAGGCCTCCTCAGGAAGTCCTCAGGATCATCGTACAGATCGGCAATGTGAGCGCGGATCTCGTCGGCCATCTGTGTCATGGACGAGAGTCTAGCATCACGGCTGATTGCGGCCAATTCTGTCGGAGGTTGCGATTGCAATCGAGCTGACATGAAACATGATCTCAATCATGGGTACGGGGTTCTCTGTCGAGCGGCCATGACCTCCACCCAGTCTCGTTAGCACATCATAGCGGTAATCAGACGTCACTGGACGATCCATGCGCTCCGGCGGCCTCCAAGTCGAAGCGATGGTGGCTTGAGGCACTTCATTTCTAAGCTTGTCAGTCCTATTTCATAGTGAATGAGAGGGGCAGGAGCGGGCGCCGGCGCTTCTGGCCGACCGGACTTTCCCCAGCCCTGAGGGATGCTGCAGTCTGGCAAGGCTTGGCAGGTTGGGCCAAAAGGTGCCATCTTCGAGCGGAGCAGAACGAATCCGGCGGTCGATCGTTGACGGAGGTGTGGAGGAGCTATGCGGATCACAACGACCCAACAGGCCGAGGTTCTGAATAGGCTCACCACGATTGCCCATGGCGATATCGACTTGGTTCAGCGGGCAATCCGGGCAAGCTCGGAGCAGAATAGGCCTGCGCCATTGGGGAAGGTCATTCGGTATATTCTCCGGGAGCGAGACCATTCTCTGCCGCATCGGCAGGCCAAGGTCGCTTAAACAGACATCCTGAGGTCGTGTTGAGATGTCTGTCGCATGGACGACAGTGGCGATCATTGCGTTGCTGCTGCCGGGGGTCTTCTTTCTCATAGGGCTTGCAACTTCAGAGCGCTACTCTCGAGAAATCGTGCGTGCGAGTGCTGTGAGCGAGATCGCAGTTGCGCTTCTCGTCGCTATCCTGGTTCATTTGCTGGCCCAAGGGGTATTGCGGCTCATCGGGTTTGATGCGGAAAGCTTCTTCCGCCCCTTAATCGATTTCAATACGATGGCACCCGAGGCGGCTGTCCACGCCGCTTTTGAGCGTGTTTGGCGTGTGCTCCTTTACGTCGCCGCAACGGCGGTGCTCAGCTTTATCCTGGGATTCGTCACCTCAAGGTTAGTGAAAGCAGGGCCACTTCGTTGGCTGGCAGTTCACAAATGGCCGCATGATATTCCCGAAGGTGGATCAGTAACAGCCTACATACTCACTACAACCGCCGATAATGATCGTGCTCTCATGTACAAGGGATTTCTGCACGAATACTATTTGAACCCTGACGGGACCTTCTCGTACATTGTGCTGACGGGATGCTCTCGCTACTTCATGCACTTTGGCGAACAGTCCCCCACGACCGGCGAACAACTAGCCATGAATGGCCCCAGCGGGGATCCAGATCAAGCCATAGCACGCTTCTTGATCATCAACGGTGATAATGTGGCAAATGTCGTCTTCGACACAGCGGCGGGTATCGACCCTGGGGTGTCCGCAGAAGACGTCGAGGCTGAACTGTCTCGCGCCCTATCAGAGGCAAGCTCCGGCTCGCGAGCGAAGACAGCAGACTGAGGTGCAACGGATGCAATGCGAGTTGCCCTTTGGAGCGCGTACCACCCGCGCTCGCTGAAAAGCTTCGAGAAGCAACCTCCCCAGAGAGCGAGGATCTGACATCTGGTGATGCAGATCCGTTTCGGATAGCCCGTGCCTTCTGGTCTCTCAGGACCGTCTCCGCACCGCATCCGATCAGACGTTGAACAGCACTTCCCGGCTGCTTCGATGCCAATTGGCTGCGGGGGCGCCGCCCCCACGTCCCTACGCCCAAAGAAGAGCAGGGCACTGCCGCATCTCCGCCCCTCGCCCACCCCAGAAGCAATGCGCTTGACGATACCTGACGAGACGTCGCTAACCGTCGTGGGCGGCTCGGGCGTGTCGCATTTGGATAGGGTCCGCCTGCCACGTGGGCCTCGGAACGGTTTGAGTGGTGCTGCGTGGTGGGGCCGGCGCCCCCTGGGAGATGCCGCGTGCGGCGCCGCACCGCCGGCCGATGCCCGCCGCGGTATCCAGCACCTGCACATAGCTAGGCAGGAGGAGACCATGCAGGACGATAAAGATCGGTTTTCGTGCGCAGCGGCGATCACGGCCGTTCTCACGCTGAGTTGCACCATCGGTGTTCTCTACCTGCCTCTCTTCCTGCGCTGAGCCCCTGCTCGGTCACGGCTCCGGGTTGGCCCTGCCCTAGCCGGTCGGCATCGTGACCGTCACGTCCGGTCGACTCATCCGGCGCTGCGGGTCGTCACAGTCCCGCGCCTGAAGACCCTGGAGATGCTCCAAGCCCGTGGCTTTCTGGCCATCGATGACATGGACGACGAGACCGTCGGTTTCCCTTACCACCGTGGCGATCGTCACAAGCCCGGTTGGCGTCTCCCGCTCGATCCGGCCACCCAGAAGAATATCGCATTGCAGACGCAGCATGGTCTCCATCGAGACCTCCTCGAAGCGTGCTCAGCTTCTAACAACGGGTCCGAAACCGCCATGATCCTGGGAGGACGACAAGAGAGTCCCGAAACCGCGTGCCGGTGGATTTCCCCACATTCCACAGCGTTAGAACAAAGAATGAACATTTCTGTGGTGGCTCATGACACGAAGCAGTACCATCGCGGCGTCCAAAGGAGATGCCGATGACTGAGGCGGGATGGGCGGAACGTGACATAGATCCGAACGAAGCGGATGTAACGGCCGTGCTCGAGGCCTGCGGTGGCGACGCGAGGATCGCCATTAGGGCTCTCCTGGTCGAGCAACTCATCCAGGAAGAACGGATCGAACGGTTGGCCGCAGCCCTATCCTTCGGTTACGTCCGAGGACGGATTGGCGTTACTGCCGGACAGTTCACTGCCAAGCCTTGATACTCAGCCGTCTTAATGAGCTGATTGCTGCCTGTCGGATCAGATTCGATAGAACGGGACGGAGCCATTGCTCAGCGGGCCATGCCGCGGGGAACTGGCGAATGGATGCCCCAGGGGCCGTTTAGAGCGCCCATATCGATTTGGACGAACAACGCCTGAAGCATTCTCAGGATCTTGGACGTGCGAGCGGTGAAAGGTAGCTCACTCACGAAGGAGCAGGCCAATGAACGTGCAGACTCGTCTGGAAGCCAATGCCATCCTCGATCGCCTCATCGCAGATGGTTCAACCTTCTCCCGCGATGATGCGCGCCGCTTGATCGAGTTGATCCCCGTCGCTCCCCGTTCGCGGTTTGCGTTCAAGGGCATATTCGAAAGTCCAGGCTCCAGCATCAAGGGCCACGCGCCTGGTCATGGTGACGTTGAGTTGAAGGGCGAATCCAAGGAAAAGACGATCACGCTGAATGTGCCGGTCTCGCACAGGATCGGCGGGTATGTGGTGATGCATACACCCGGCTCAATTTACATTGAGTTGATGTGGGCCGAAACCAAGATGGATCAATCGGGATTGAGCTGCTTGCTCGATTATGATCGAGCAAGCAGGGAGCCTGAAGAAATGCGGATCGCCACCCAGAAGTCGCTGACGGTGCTCTTTCTCACCTTCGACTACATCTCTTACGTGTCCTGGAAGCAGCCTGAGTAGATTTGAGGCAGCGTCGTGGTGACGACCACGTCTGGGTGCCGCTCTGATTGGAACTACCAAGCCATGACATGCTGCGGCTGAAAACTGCAGCTCTGTTGCTTGAGGCACAGTGGACGACAGTCCGCCCCGCGGGAGCGGTCTCGTCAGAGTGGGCATGAGCCAACCTTGAGGCGCTGCCATGCTCGGGAACTGCAAAGCCAACTATGACTGACAGGCGCTGCTCTACGCCGGAATCTGGCGTTAGTGTTCGTTTTGCGATCAGCCGCCCGTAAGAAGGGCAGCCAGTTTTCGGCTGTCGTTCTCCCGCCGTTGGTGGTGCCGCTGCAGGAGGCACTCTCCCAAGGCGCCTTTGCGGGAGGCAAGAGGCTTTTGGTGACAACTCTGAGCCCAAACCGATCGTCTAGTGCCTCGATCTGGGTTGCTGTTTTCCTGATGGGGAGCCGGCTGAAGAAGCACTTGGATGCGAACGTGCATTTTGCATGAAATAGGTATTGATCAGAGCTACAACCCTTCGGCCTAGGGCCTGATCCGCCTCAATGCTGCCCGTATCGAGGATCTCGAGCCTGGCCTCAAACTCCGGGTCGCAGATGAGAATGGCCGGATTCTGCTCGTCACCGTCGCCTGAGCGGTCCAGAAACCAGCCCTCCTCAGGGTTGGGATCTTCTACCGTGAGATCTGCATTCAGGCTCTCGACAAGATACCTCGCCAGACGATCGTTGATCCTCGTGCCGTCATCTTCACCAAACATGAGCCTGGGCTCGCCGTGAGGATCCCGGATGACGTGCTGCCGATCTCTTCCAGGCCGGGCAATGAACAGGGTCCACTGTGACGATGGGCTCATAGGCTGCTTCTTGTTCAACAATCGGTCTGGGCAGCCTACGCTTCCCAGAGAACAAAGGCACTCCCGTCTGCCAGATCAGTATCGGCGTCCGAGCATCCAGTCGCCGACCTCGTCAAGGGCATCGAAGGCACGGTTGGTCAGGCGGCGCGGACCGGCCAACAGTCCCTCCTCCCGCTCCACACCATAGGGCCGCGGACGGGGTGGCATCGCCTCACGGGATTCCTTGAACCCGTCAGCCGGTTCATCGACGGCCCAGTCCCGCTGAGCCACGACAGGTGGATGGTTCGGGGGCATCAAGCGCAGGTCATGCCTTGCCTCGGCCGAGCGGCGGCTTTCAGCCGGCAGAATGTGTTCGACTCGGCTCAGGGCCACAGACTGCGACTGAGGCAGCGCTACCCGGTAGCCGAGCTCCTGGGCCACACCCGGCAGGTCCCGGACCGCTGCCCGGCCCGCCTCCAAGCCATGGCAGATGCTGAAGTACAGGGCATGGAAATTGGCGTTCTGCCGGATGGTCTCACGGCTTTCCTTCGTGGCGAACGGCGCGAGATAGAACGCCATGGTCCGCCCGCCCTTATCGGCCACGATCGCCGGCTTGGTGCGCGAGCAGTAGACGTACCCGTTCTCCTCGCTGAGTTCCCGGCGTCCTGCCGAACTGGCATGAAATGTTTTCACCCGCGTCCGCATGAGCGTGCCCTCCCCTGTCCTGGTCAGGGGAGAGGCCGCCGCGATAGCGAACTCATCGCACCCATCAGGCTGACAGAGCCCGCGGATGATGTCGGGACGGTCATGGATCTGAGCAAACGCTGGGGTCGCGAGCACGAGGGCCAGGGCAGCAAGAAGTCTGGGCATCGGGAGCCTTGGGTGGAGGGCGGTTAACGAAGCGTCATCACCCAGGTCGCGCAGGAATGTGACGATTTCAGGCCAAGCTGTGGGGGCAGCTATCGTGATCTGCCTACGGGTGGCGTTGTGTAGACCAGCCGCCGGTGCCAAGGACACCAGCTCGATCCATGTTGCGTCTCGGCTCCGCAGAAGATCGCTTTAGTCTGATCGTCTGAGACGATAAAGCGGCATTGTCTTGCCCGTAGCTTGAAGAGGGTCGTCCGGGTCTGTGGCGACGGCTCGCGGATCTCAGGCATGGCTCTCACACCTGGTGAACTGATCCCAGATCAACACGATGTGGCCCGGCGAGAGTTCCGCATCCGCTTGGACTATCAACAGAGGGATAGCCTTTGCTGGGTTCCACGCACGGCGAACATCCAGGCCCGCGATTGTCCTGGGACTGGCGGTCTTCTCAGGCTGCCGAACCGGGGGACAAACCCTACTGCGGCTGGTAATGTTACCAAGCCGCTGGATGGAGGCGCCGTTTCCAGCGCTCGCTGCGCGGGAGTTGGGCGGCAGCTTGATGCCTGGTCCGCCTGGTAGGCATAGCTTTCGATGATGTTACACGGTCCGAAGCGGCGAGCACGCTGCCCACCTCCGAGATTGGCATCCGTTGTATTCCGGCTTGCGATGCCTCCACCGGCTCTGCGGGTTCAGCGCGCTTCGTCCGTCGCATCCGGGCCTTCGTCATCTGACGTTCAACGTCTTGGAGGGGAGCTGGATCAACAGGTGTTACGTTCTCATCATCAGCAGCAACGACCTCGGTCGTAACCGGTGCGAGCGCCCCACCGAGCTCGGCCACCGACCATGCGCAGGTGAGAGCAGTTGCCAGCATTGGTTGGAGATGGCGCAGACAATCAAAGGGAGGGTGGAGCTGATTTCCGTCTCGGCCTGCGGATCCACTTTCTGCCCAGCCTGAGCAGTTCCTGCTGGATTTCTGCGATGTCGATGGCGTGGGGATCGAAGGTATCGTCGAACCACTCGCACAGCTCCCCATGCCGCTCGTGGGCGGGATCGGCCATGGCCTCCAGGAATTCGGCATAGCCAAACGGTCCACCGACGTCCTCGGGCGGACAGCGCCCGCTCGCGTCCACCAGCATCGGGTAGATCGCAGCGGGATCGCCCGGACCGATCCGCTCAAGGGTGATCGTGTGCTCCCAGCCATCGCCGAAGTCATACAGATACAGCAGCCGGCGCGCGCCCGTGTCCTCGATCACCTCCCGCAGGGTGGCCTTGCGGGCATCGAGCGGACCATCAAAGCCCCAGTCCGGATCCGGCACGCCCCAGCCGGTCTCGTCGGCTCGCAACTCCCACAGATGCGTGTTGGTCCAGCCCAGGGCGACCTGGAGCACCTGATGCAGGCGATCCATGCGCAGATCGAGCGGCACGATCAGGCGCCGGATCACGGCAGGCTCGACATCCTCGAGGACGACCTTGAGGTGGACAACAGGGGGCGTATCGGTCATGCGGCC
This sequence comes from Microvirga sp. Mcv34, assembly GCF_024519725.1. Taxonomy (GTDB): domain Bacteria; phylum Pseudomonadota; class Alphaproteobacteria; order Rhizobiales; family Beijerinckiaceae; genus Microvirga. The sequence continues at coordinate 7,613 of NZ_JALJRK010000132.1, forward strand.
AGTTTATCGCCGCCCGCGCCGGCTTTCCAGTTCCAGGCCAGAAGATCATCAAGCCGCGAGATCGGGGTCGCACCCGAGACGATGCGCTCCAGCACATCGTTGAGATAGACCGTGGGATCAAGCCTGTTGAGCCGCGCGGTCTGGATCAGCGAGGCCAGGATCGCCCAGGTCTCAGCCCCGCCCGCATTGCCCGCGAACAATGAGTTCTTGCGCGTGAGAGCCACCGATTGCATCGTGCGCTCGACTGTGTTGGTGTCCAGCTCGAGCCGGCCGTCCTCGAGACAGCGCGTCAGCCCGTCCCAGTGCGCGAGCGTGTACCGGATCGCCTTGGCCAGTCCGGATTGCGATGAGATCTCGGCCAGCACGCCGGTCATCTCGCTCTTGAGCCCTTCCAGGAGCGGCCGGATCCGGGCCTGCCGCACGGCTTTCCGCTCCGCCGCCGTCCGGCCGCGGATCTCGGCTTCAATCCCGTAGACCTCCGCCAGCACCGCAATCACCCGCGCCGCAAAGGCCGATCCGGTCGCCCTGTGAACCGCCACGAACTTGCGTCGGGCATGCGCCAGACAGAACGCGAGTTCAATTCTCCCGCGTGCCGTGCGGGCCAGGGACTTGTAGGCGCCATAGCCATCGACCTGCACAAGGCCGCTGAAGCCGGACAACTGGGCGGCAATCGCCCGGCTCGAGAGG
>NZ_JALJRK010000133.1 GCF_024519725.1 Microvirga sp. Mcv34
CAGCATCGCACAGCCCACCAGATTTCGGAATCACCCGTCAGTGACACAACACTAGGACGGCGCGGTAAGGCCACTGCTAAGTTCTGCCGCCCCGACCCTGCAAGCGCCGCGGGCGCTATGGGTTAACTCGCGTTCTTCAAGGCGGCTACCACGCTTCAGGTTGTCTTAGCCCATTCCCCATGTCTGGAAACGGCCGCTAAACCAAGGTAGATCACATCACGCACTGGCTGTGCCGCAACCGGAGGCCTCATGAACATCCAAGATCTTGTCGTCCACGTCCCCCCTCACGGCGATGGCCCCGATCATGGCGTCAAACTTGCGTTTGACTTGGCAGCACGTCAGGGATCCCACGTGACAGCCATCATCGACGAGGTCCGCCTCACCAGTTTGGACAACCCGTCGGCAACCAGCGAAGCTGACGAGCGTCTCCGGCAGGAGATCAACGAACGCTCGCGGGACCAAGCCCAGCGTCTGGCTCATGCTGTTGCGACCGCGGCAGAGGCAGTGGGCATTCGGCACGAGGTTGTGATCGAGCCCACCTTCTCCTATCAGGTGGGGCAGGTCTTTGCCGACTACCTCCGGGTGCGGGCTCTTGGGATCGTCGGTGTTCATGGGGCCCTCGAGGGGGACATCCGCCTTTTGATCGAGACGGCCCTGTTCGAGACCGGCCGTCCGGTAATCCTCGTTCCGCCCACCGCATCATCAACCCTTGGAAGCGACAGGGTGATGGTGGCCTGGGATGCGACGCCCGCCGCCGTGCATGCCGTCACGGCTGCCATGCCTTTTCTCCGCGCAGCACGCGAGGTCCTGGTCGTTCATGTCACCGATGACAAGGCCTTTCAGCGCGGCCGATCGGGAATCGAACTCTGTCATCACCTGTCGCGGCACGGCGTCCAGACGCAGTTCGCGCCCGTGCAGCGTGGTGACCAGGACGTGGCTGATGCTCTCCTTGAGGCCGCCCGAGTTCATGACGTCGGCCTGCTCGTGATGGGCGCCTATGCCCATTCGGCCCTGCGGCGCCTGATCTTCGGCAGCGCGACACGCGGGATGTTCGAGCGTTCGTTCGACGTGCCGATCCTGATGGCGAACTAGCCATCCTGCCGGGATCGTGCTCAACCAACAGGCTCTGGCCGCTGTCCTAGCATGCGCTTGGATCACCCTGCTGGGCAGCCCCAGAACCATGTCAAATCGAAGGATGCTGACCCCGGCAGGCACGACCAGCCGGGGCATGTCTGCATCAGACGGAAGCCAGTTCAGTACGAAAGGAACAGCGGGACCGGAGACGCGTTCAGGAGCGACTGGGTCACGCCGCCGAGCACGAGCTGCCGCAGGCGCGAATGGGCGTAGGCGCCCATCACGACCATGTCCGCCTGGGTTAAATTCGCATGGTTGCGCAACGTCTCGGCCACATCCCCCTGCTGGGCCGGCAGGTTCACGACATTGACATTGATGTCGTGGCGCGCCAGATGCGGTGCGATCTCGGCACCCGGTACAGTCTTGGCCAAATCCTTCTCGCCTGTAACGCTCACGAGTTCGACCTGGTCGGCCGCCCGCAGGAACGGCAGGGCATCGTTGAGCGCGCGGGCCGCCTTCGGGGTGCCATCCCAGGCAACAATGATCCGCCCGGCTCTGAAGGTATCCACACCACGTGGAACGACGATCACCGGCCGGCCGCTGGAGAAGATTGCCTGTTCGATTAGGGTGCGGTCCGTCGTCAGGACGTCCGGATCGGCATCGACCACGGTGAGGTCATGCACGCGGCTCAAGGCGGTGAACCGCTCGACAAGATCGGCATACCGGAGCTGAACGCTCTCGACCGTGCAGGGAACCCCCTCCAGGTCTGCCTGGCGGCGAGCGCTCTCGGCCGCGGCCTCGGCGAGCTCCCGCACCCGCTGGTTCTCACCCGCCACGAGCCCGGCCGCCATCGTGCTCACGACCGCGTGGGTCAGCACCAGTTTGACCGAGGCCGACAGGGCGGTGGCGTGGGCGCCGGCCTCGCGCGCGAGGGACAGCCCATAGGCGAGTGCCGCCGACGGGACGTCGGCCTCTTCCGTAAAGCCGACGAGAATGTTTTTCACATTGTTCAGGGGCACTCTTAGTCTCCTTGATAACCTACGACGATGCGGAAGGGAGGGAAGCGAGCCTATGGCGCCCGCCCTGCATCGATGCGCATGATCTCTATCACGCAAGGTATACGAAGCAGGCGTAGACTCTCATCCGTCAGCGCTCATTGTTTTCAGTGGCCAGCGCCAGGCCACGTCTCGGAAGGCAAGGGCGGGAACAGCTCGCCCAGGCCGCGCGGTAACATTGCGCCCGGGGAGCACATCAGCCGCTTGGATCATTATCTTCGGAGCGGCCACCGCACCGGATGCGCCTCGTCCAGATGCTCGCGGAGCAGAGCCATGTTGCGCAGGTTCGAGCGGAAGAACACGTCACCGACCCAGCCCACGAGTGGAATGGCGCCAACTACGAAATCCACGCCGACATTCCCAACCATGCGCAGGAGCGTCCCGGTCGGCACGCCGAGACGACGCGCTTCCCAGATCAGGTAAGCCGACATGCCTTTCGAGGTCAGCGTACCGATGCCGGGAATGAGATTCAGGAGGGCGTCGGCGCCAAAGCGGATGTTGGTTCCCGGCACGCGAACAGCGCTGTCGAGAAACCGCGCCAGCACGTCGAGGCGCGCGCGGGTCTCGTCCGCGCGAAGCGAGGCGTCGCTGAGAGGAGAGGGATAGGCATAAGACGTCACAGTCGTCTCCCAGATGCGGAGCAGCTTCAAGCGCTCCTCAGGTGAGAGAGTCCGACATCGCAGCCTGGGGAAGACTGCCAGAGGGGCCCGGACCCCGATGGCCTGTACGTAGGAAGGACGAGAACCGGGTTCAAGATGGGAGCAGCAGGAACGAGCACCAGATCGGGCCCGCAGGATCAGGACAGTCCCGACAACCGGCAGCGCCGAGACGAGGCCGGCCAAAGCGGCGCCGGAAGCAATCAGCCTCTTTAGCCGCATTGATCCAGCTCATGGATCGGGCTCAGACCCCATGGCATGCTCCCACGATGTTTCGACTTTCACCCGAGCCATTCCTCACGGTCCTCGCTGCCTCTAACACTGCGATCCGGCCGCTCGGATTTGACGATTGCGGCCGCTCTCTCAGAATGTGGGGGCTCACCAATGGGGCCCCTCATTGGCTCTCGCTCGCGCGGATCCTCGCTGCGGCCTCCATGCATGAGGTGCCTCAAGTTCGTATGCCGTTGGCGGGAAGCCTCATGACCAACTCGCCTATAGCCCTTGTTCGGTCTACCTGTAAGGAGAGGAGGGCGGCATGATCGAGAGCGCGGGCAATGCTCCCGACAAGCCTGCGTCAATGTCTGAGATCAGGACAGTCGGACCTTCAGCCTCCTCTCGATCTCGGTCAGTTCATGGGGCAAAGGCACCGTCACTGCAGAACCTCCACAAGCTCGTCCGCCCCATCCTGGTGGCTCTCCCCGCAGTGGGCCTGATTCTAGGATTCGTCACGGGACTGGCCGGGGGCGAGCCTTGGCCGGGGATCATCTGGGCTGCCGCGACGGTTCCGGTGTTGAGCGCCCTGCTTGGCGAAATCGTCACGAGTCTCAGGCGGGGAGAAGTGGGTCTCGACATCGTCGCGGCTCTCTCCATGACCGGCGCCCTGGTCTTCGGGGAGCACCTGGCTGCAGTGGTCGTGGCCCTGATGTATGCGGGCGGACAGTACCTGGAGAGCTTCGCCGAGCGTCGCGCCAGCCGCGAGATGACGGCTCTGCTCGCGCGCGTGCCGCGAACGGCCCTCCGCCATCGAAACGGCAGGCTCGAGGAGGTCCCTCTCGACACCATTGAGCCTCACGATCGTCTGCTCGTCCGCCAGGGGGACGTGGTGCCGGTGGATGGTGTGGTGGAGGGGATGGCCGTCCTCGACCAGTCGGCCCTCACAGGCGAGTCGCTGCCCGTGCAGAAGACAGCCGGTGAGGCTGTGATCAGCGGAGCAATGAACGTCGGCGCGGCTCGCGGACCGGTTCGCCATGGCCTTCCTGGCCCTGACGGTCGCCCTCGCCGGTGGCGCATGGTTCTGGAGCGGCGATCCGATCCGGGCCCTGGCCGTTCTCGTGGTCGCCACGCCTTGCCCTCTGATCCTGGCGGTGCCGGTCGCCATCGTCTCGGGCGTCTCGCGGGCGGCCAAGATCGGGGTCCTGGTCAAAGGGGGGAGGGCGCTGGAGACGCTCGCCCGCGTTCGCACCCTCGTCATCGACAAGACGGGCACGCTTACCCATGGGCAGGCTCGGATCATCAAGATCCACCCCATGGCAGAGCTATCCGCCGAGAAGCTCCTCCAGCTGGCAGCGTCGCTCGACCAGGCCTCGAAGCACGTCATCGCACGGGCCCTCGTCTTGGAAGCGCACGCGCGAGGTCTCGACCTCCTGCCCCCTACGCAAGTCCGGGAGATCCCGGGCGAGGGGCTGGAAGGAATCGTGGACGGCCGACGGGTCGCGGTGGGCGGAACCCGATTTGTTGCCCAGCGGATTCCAAATGCCGGCGCCATCCTGGCCGGCGGACAATACCCGGTGGGATCCGTCGTGGTGGCTGTGGCCATCGACGGCCGGCTTACCGGATTCCTGGTGCTGGCGGACCGGCTGCGCTCGGAGGCGGCTCTGGTGGTCGAGAGCCTGCGCCGTCTCGGGATCGTCCGCATCGTTCTGGCAACAGGAGACCGCCGCGACGTGGCGGAAGCGGTCACGGTCGGGCTGCACCTCGACGCGGTTCATGCCGAACTCACGCCCGACCAGAAGATTGCAGTCGTGCAGGCCGAGAGGCCGCATGGCCCTGTGATGATGATCGGGGACGGGGTCAACGACGCCCCGCCCTTGCCGCCGCCGATCTTGGCATCGCCATGGGCGCGAGGGGAGCCGCCGCATCCGCCGAAGCGGCCGATGTGGTTCTTCTGGTGGACCGGCTGGACAAGATCCCTGCTGCGGTGCAGGCAGCGCGCCGCTCCCGGCGTATCGCGCTGCAAAGCGTCTATGCAGGGATCGGTCTTTCGGTGGTCGGGATGCTTGTGGCTGCCCTGGGCTATCTGACGCCGGTCCAGGGCGCCTTGATCCTGAACGCTCTGCGGGCCCTATGGGGTGGAGGTCAGTTGGGAGCACAGGGCCTCAGGCGAGCTCGTGTCCAACCTTCTCCTCTCTGACTCTGGCGAAGGTCCAACGAACTCGCTCTCCCTGACTGAGCGTCGTCGCTCGTCAAAGGACCGGAGGCAGCCTTGGGCTTGACGACTGGCAAGAGAACAGTGCCGTGCATGACGCGATGCAAGATGTCGTTGACCGGCTCTCCCATCGTTTGTCATGGATCAAGCCTGGCTGTTCGGTTGTCGTGTACTTAAGATACGATCGTTCGTGTTCATTCTTCGACCCAGGAGATGCTCTTGCCGCTTCGCCTTCACTTTTATGGCGCTGCCCGAACCGTCACAGGTTCGTGCTTTCTGCTCGAGACGGATGCGGCTCGCGTGCTGGTCGATTGCGGAATGTTCCAGGGGTCGAAATCCGAACGGGAGCTCAACTACCAACACTTTCCGTTTCGGGCCGCCGGCGTCAGCGCGCTCTGCCTCACCCATGCCCATATCGACCACAGCGGCCTCGTGCCGAAGCTCGTGAAGGCCGGATTTGACGGACCGATCTATGCCACGGCCGGCACGACGGATCTTGCCTCCATCATGCTCCCGGATTCCGGGTATATTCAGGAGCTCGAGGTCGATCAGCTCAACCGACGCAACCGCCGTCGCGGGCGGGAGACGGTGTCGCCCATCTACACGGCTGAGGATGCGATCGCCTCTCTCGATCAGTTCCGGCCCGTCCCATACGGCCAATGGCAACAGGTCGCCCCCGGCTTTCGGGCCCGCTACTGGAATGCAGGCCATCTTTTAGGCTCCGCCTCCACCGAGATGGAGGTCACGGCCAATGGCGAGGGGAAGCCGGTCCGTCTTCTGTTCTCCGGCGATATCGGACCCGACCACAAGCTCCTCCAGCCGGACCCGGACGGACCGCGTGACCTCGATTATGTCATCCTCGAATCCACCTATGGCGATACGGATCGCGAAGGCACCACGATCGCGCGCCGGCGGCGGATGCTGCGGGACGAGGTCCGCGCGGCCATGCGCCCGAGCGGGGTCCTGCTCATCCCGTCTTTCGCGGTGGAGAGAACCCAGGAGATTCTCGTCGATCTTCTCGAGCTGATGCAGGCAGGTGAGCTTCCCGACATCCCGGTCTTCATCGACTCTCCCCTGGCTATGAAGGCGAGCTCCATCTTCAAGAGGCATGCCGGAGAGCTGGAGAACGGCTCGGATCTCGTCGAGGCTCTCGAATCGCGGTGGGTCCGCTTCACGGAAACGGTCGAGCAGAGCAAGGCGATCGATCGCATCCATAGCTTCCACATCATCATCGCCGCCAGCGGGATGTGCGAGGCAGGGCGCATCCGGCATCACCTGAAGGCGTGGCTCTGGCGCGACGAGGCCACGGTCCTCTTCGTCGGGTTCCAGGCTCAGGGGACGCTCGGGCGGATCCTGCAGGACGGCGCTTCGAAGGTCAGGATCCACGGCGAGGAGATCAAGGTCCGCGCTCGCATGCGGACCCTCGATCTTTATTCCGGCCATGCGGATGGACCAGAGTTGAAGGCTTGGCTCGCGGACCGCCTTCCCGTCCTGCGCGGGGTCTTCCTGGTGCACGGGGAGGATCTGCCCCTCAGGGCGCTGCAATCGTCCCTCGCGAGTCTCGATCACGTGCCCGGAGCCATCATCCCGGGGATCGATGAGATCTATGATCTGGCGGGCGATCGAGCGGTCCGGATCGAGCGCCATGAGGCGCGCCTGCCAGCCTCGAGCGCTGGCCATCGCGACGGGCACAACGATTACGCGGAGCTGCTGCTGGAGATCAACGACGCCATCGAAGCGGCGGCCGACCGCAGAGCCAAGGGCGTCATCCTCCGGCGGATCAGGGATGCTCTCAAGGCAGGAGCCGGCGAGTAGTCTGAGGGAGACTTTTCCACCCTCGCCCCAGCTCCATATTGACTGGGATCAAGGTGGGGAAGCGACTCGTCTCTAAGCTCTGCCTCAACGGCCTGGCCTTTTCGAGGCTCGCCTGCATTCTGGAGGGACCATTGCTCTATCGTATCACGCTTCATCTGGCCCGCAGTAAGCAGTTCCCGGAGGGCAGTCTACGCTATGGCTACGAGCTGACCGCGCCTCTCGACGCTCAAGGCCACTTGGATCAGGAGGAGTGGGTGGAGAAGCGGGCCTATTGCCGGGTTCGCCGCTTCTGGCTCGATGAGGGCGAGCGGCATGGCGTTCTGGTTCACCGGTCGGGTGGGGCCGGCGGCGCGACCTGGATGATCGACTAACAGCTGGGTCGGGTCGAAACATGTTGAAGGGAGCGCGCCGCTCACAACGCCACCACGGTCGCGCCGGATTTGGCCTGGCGCGGCTTGGCGCAGGGCTTCTGCCGCAGCAGGCGAAGGGGCTGGCGCCGGCCGCGCAAGGACTGGTCCGGGACGAAGTCCCACAAGGCGCTGTCCACGACCGGCTTGGCTGCCTGCAGGGCGGGTTCGGACACGAGGAGGTGTACGCCGAGCTCACCGGCGAGCTCCTCGATCCGGTTGGCAGCATTGACGGTGTCACCGATGACCGTGAACTCCAGGCGCTCCTCGTCGCCGAGCGTTCCCGCGGTGACCTCGCCGTAGTGGATGCCGATCCCCACTGCTATAGGGGTGAGCCCCGCCGCGGCACGGTCGCCGTTCCAGCGGTCCGTCACTTCGAGGATCTCCAGGCCACATTGAACGGCGTTGCCGGCGTCCACCTCAGTCGGATGCGGCACGCCGAACACCGCCATGATCCCATCACCGATGAAATTGTCGATGACACCACCCTGCCGCGCCACCGGCGCCGGTACTCGGTAAGGAAAAGGGCGAGCTCGCCCGCCGCCATTCGCTCGGCCACCGGGGTGAAGCCGCGCACGTCGATAAACATCACGGCGGCCCGCTGGGGGCGGAAGGACGGAGGTCCCGGCTCGGAGTGCGCGAGCTGGTCAGCGATGCCTGGACTGAAGAAGCGGGACAGGTTGGAGCGCAACCGCGCCTCGCGGATGCCGTCCGCCAGCGCCCGGCGCGTCCGACCCGCCGCCACGAACAGCACGACGGCCGTGAGCGCCACGACGGAGAGGCGGGTGATCTCCCCCGGCAGGACGAAGGCAGCATCCGG
>NZ_JALJRK010000134.1 GCF_024519725.1 Microvirga sp. Mcv34
AAGTGCTTAAGCTACATCCGCCAGCCCTCATCCCTCTTCCGATGCATAAGAACGGCTAGCGTGGTCACGGCATTGCAACTGCTCATCACTCCGAGCGCAGAGGCTGTGATGGGCGTCCGGCACCTGATCAGGTCGACGACCTGCCAGCTGATGCTGGGCCGAGGGTCTGTACCTCTGAAGAAGAATGGGTGCCCACAAGACAAGGGCCTACAGCATCTCCCGAAAATCGATTATCCCGGCGGCCGCGATACTGCACTGACCATATCAGCCTTTCAACAGATCGATTGTTGCGCTGATCATCGCCCGTGCCTGCTTCATCATCTGCAGGTTGGTTTGATATGAGCGATTGGCTTCACTCATGTCGGCCATTTCGACCAGCATGTTGACCATGGGCTTCTTGACCATCCCATTCTCATCAGCTGCCGGGTTGCCTGGGTCGTAGTCAACCGGGAAGGGAGCATCGTCCGTTCCGACGTCCTTCACGGCAACCGTGGCGGCATCGAGCGTGCGCTCGAGTTCCGCCTTGAAGGTAATCGTCTTGCGAGCATAGGGTCGAAGCCGGGTGTCCGGCCTGTGGACTGGGCGTTCGCGATGTTCTCCGACACAACGCGGAGACGAGCCAATTGAGCTTGTAGACCGGCGCCCGAGAGTTTCGCGGAAGCGACAAAGGGATCAGTCATCATGAAGTCCTTACGCTGGTGACAAGCAAGCATCGTCAAGACGTGTTTGACCTCTCAACCTTCCATGAGGCTGATGTGATGGTGTTATCGTCCTCTACCCTTGACGACAATTTCGTTTGAAATCCACCAGGTCGCCACTGCGATCATCGGAGCGCAGGCTTTGAAGCAACGCACGGGCATGGCAAACGGAATCTCCGCGATCAACAAGGCGCTGAGCAAGAAGAGAGTTCCGGAACGAGCCAAATCAGCCTGATGTCACACGGGAACTGCTCGATCCGCAGAGTAAGCGTTCGATGTCGTCCCCAGCGCCAGGAGGGCTGCCTCCTTGCCGGATCCCCGTGGACCACTTTCGTCCCAACGACTCAAGAGGGTCCAGGTAAGGTTCGGCCGCGACCACAAGCGCCTAATGAGCCCCACACGACGGTTGTGGCAGCGCCGACGCCATAGCCCGCTGGCCACACTGGGCAGTGCCGAGCAGCGCTGTCCTGCTCGCTCCTGCCATGCCGTGCCTTCATGCGCACAAGCCAGTCAGTTCCATGACGGTTCGGAGCGGGATCCCTCTGACCTGGACGAGCCAGAAGTCGCTCTAGCCCCGCAACCAAGCCTTGAGACTAACCGGCGGCACCGGTCCTTGTAGATCACCCCTTTAGAAGGGCACATCCAGCAATCAGTGCTCAACCTTAGCCACTTGCCTTCTCCACTTGGCGCATTTACGCTTACCGGAAGAGTATAGACAAGAAGTCCGGGCCGGTACCGTACCGTTCCCGACGGGCGATGATGCTCGCGATCTTAGCATCAAGCCTGCGGTATGACTTCGCTGGTAGTTGAGTTGGCGTTGATTGTTGTGAATGCGTACTCTCTGGTGCTGTGATGAGTCCCTATTCGTTTCGCCACACGACAAGACCTAGGTGGTTCCACTGGGCTGCGTCGGGTGCTCATGCCGAGTACTCTCGCTAAGTTTGAATGTCACAAAATCGGTTAGCGCTGAGGGACCTGATACCGTGGGAGATACAACGTTCGAGGACACCGGCTATGGCTCGTATTGCGCTCGATCACCTTGCGCACTCCTATAAGATCAGTCCACAAAGCCCCGACGAGTTCGCACTTCGCGAAATCAACCACCGCTGGGATCAGGGTGGCGCCTATGCTCTGCTGGGCCCCTCCGGCTGCGGCAAGACCACGCTTCTTAACATCATCTCGGGCCTGGTGCGCCCGACGCGCGGACGCGTGCGCTTCGACGATCTCGACGTGACGGATCTACCAACGGAGGCGCGCAACATCGCGCAGGTGTTCCAGTTCCCGGTGGTCTACGACACCATGACCGTACGCGAGAATCTGGCCTTCCCGCTCAAGAACCGCCATGTGCCCCGCGACAGGACGGCCCAGCGGGTGGAGGAGATCGCGCGCCTTCTCGATCTCACCCGCGTGCTCGACCGCAAGGCCAGCAATCTCACGGCGGATATGAAGCAAAAGATCTCCCTCGGACGCGGTCTCGTGCGTCCCGACGTGGCGGCGATCCTGTTCGACGAACCGCTCACCGTAATCGACCCGCATCTGAAGTGGCAGTTGCGCTCAACGCTGAAGGAAATCCATCGCGCGCTCGACATCACCATGATCTACGTGACGCACGATCAGACTGAAGCGCTGACCTTTGCCGACAAGGTCGTGGTGATGCATGACGGCGCCGTGGTGCAAACCGGAACACCCGACGAGCTGTTCGAGCGCCCGGCCCATACCTTCGTGGGCCACTTCATCGGCTCGCCTGGCATGAACATCCTGCCCTGCCGGGTCGAAGGCGCCACCGCCTTCATCGGCAACGAAGTCATAGCCCTGCAGCGGCTTTATCGCACCCTGGCAGACGGCGAGCGCGTCGAACTCGGCATTCGGCCCGAGTTCGTGCGGCTCGGGCCCAAGGGCTCCGGATTGCCCGTGAGGGTCAGACGGATCGACGATATCGGTCGTGCCCGTATCGCGCGGGTGGAGATGGGTGAACGCTCCCTCGTCGCCAGCGTTCCGGACGGCATTTCTATCGAGGGGAGCGAGGCAGCGCTCGCCCTCGATCTTCGCCAGGTTCATATCTATGCCAATGGGCATCTGGTTTCCGGCGAGCCCCTGGGAGGCTATGGCGCATGACGAAGGTTCTCAACAATAAGGCCTGGTTCTTCGTCTTGCCGGTCTTCGCCATCGTGGCATTCTCGGCCGTCCTGCCGCTGATGACCGTGGTGAACTACTCGGTCCAGGACACCTTCGGCAACAATCAGTTCTTCTGGAACGGGATTGCCTGGTTCCAGGAGCTGCTCGACCCGTCGACGGAACTCGGCGGGCGCTTCTTCGAGGCGTTGTGGCGCACGCTGCTCTTCTCGGCGATCATTCTCCTGATCGAGGTGCCGCTTGGTATCGCCGTGGCGCTCGCCATGCCGCGGGAGGGCTGGACAGTGGCGCTCTGCCTCGTGCTCATGGCGCTGCCGCTGCTCATTCCGTGGAACGTGGTCGGCACCATCTGGCAGGTCTTCGCCCGCGGCGATATCGGCCTCCTCGGCTGGGTCGTCAATCACCTCGGGATCGACTACAACTACACGGGCGACCCGCTGGACGCCTGGATCACCATCGTCGTCATGGACGTGTGGCATTGGACGAGCCTCGTCGCCCTCCTGTGCTATGCCGGGCTCAAATCCATCCCGGACGCCTATTATCAGGCTGCCCGGATCGACGGCGCCTCGCGCTGGGCGATCTTCCGCACGATCCAGCTTCCCAAGATGCGGCGGGTGCTGCTGATCGCGGTGCTGCTGCGCTTCATGGATTCGTTCATGATCTACACGGAGCCCTTCGTGCTCACCGGCGGCGGGCCGGGCAATGCCACCACCTTCCTGTCCATCGACCTGGTGAAGCTGGCGCTCGGCCAGTTCGATCTCGGGAAGGCCGCCGCCATGTCGCTGGTCTACAACCTGATCATCCTCGCCATCTGCTGGGTCTTCTACACCGTCATGACCAACGTGGACGCCGAACGCGAGAGGGTCGAAGCATGACCGGAACCATCGCCGTCGGCGGATCCGAGACGAAGCCCCTTGCCGCCCCTGTGACGGCGAACCGCGCCCTATCGGGACCGTGGGTGAGCGGGCGGGTGGTAGTGATGACGCTCTACCTCCTGTTCCTGATGCTGCCGATCTACTGGCTCGTCAACATGAGCCTGAAGACCAACCTGGAGATCACCTCCGGCCTCACGCTCTGGCCGCAGGAGATCACCTTCGACAACTACGTCAAGATCTTCACCGACGCGAGCTGGTACTCAGGGTACATCAATTCGCTGACCTATGTGGTGATCAACACGGTGCTGTCGATCGCCTTCGCGCTGCCGGCGGCCTACGCCTTCTCGCGCTACAGGTTCCTCGGCGACAAGCACCTGTTCTTCTGGCTTCTGACCAACCGCATGGCGCCGCCCGCGGTCTTCGCCCTGCCTTTCTTCAACCTTTACTCGGCCATCGGCCTGTTCGACACGCCCTGGGCGGTCGCACTGGCCCATTGCCTGTTCAACGTGCCCCTGGCCGTGTGGATCCTGGAGGGCTTCATGTCCGGCGTGCCGCGGGAGATCGACGAGACGGCCGCCATCGATGGTTACTCCTTCCCGCGTTTCTTCATCAAGATCTTCATGCCGCTGATTGCGTCCGGCATCGGGGTCGCGGCCTTCTTCTGCTTCATGTTCTCGTGGGTCGAGCTCTTGCTGGCGCGCACGCTCACTTCGGTCAATGCCAAGCCCATTGCCGCCACCATGACCCGCACGGTCTCAGCCTCCGGCATGGATTGGGGTATGCTGGCCGCCGCCGGCGTGCTCACCATCGTGCCAGGCGCCCTCGTGATCTGGTTCGTCCGCAACTACATCGCCAAGGGCTTTGCCCTGGGCCGGGTCTGAAGGAGAGCGCCATGCCTGATTTCGCCTGGATGGCCTGGACGTGGCAGACCGGCCTCTTCTTCGCAGCTATCGCAAGCCTTCTGCTGATCATGACTCTGCTGGCAGTCTATCGTCCCGAGACGGAGCGGGTCGGTGCCTTACGCATTCCGACGACGCGCGGCGACCGGCTCTTCATTTCCCTTCTCGGCTCAGCGTTCATCCACCTCGCTTGGCTTGGGCTCGTTGGCCCGGGCCTGTGGTGGGCCTCCGGCCTTTCCCTGCTCTACGCAGCTCTCGTGTTCCGCTACGTCTAGGAGGGAAATGGCTCAACAAGGCTCTCTGGTTTGCCCGGACCGGAGGGAACAAGACCAGCGCGCAAGCCGGCCAGGGCACAACTGGGAGGAACGAATGAAACTCACCCAATCTCACCGGCACCTGAAACTGTTCATCTCGACGAGCGTCCTCGCCATGGCGCTCGGCTCAAGCGTCGCTCTCGCCGGGATGGAAGAAGCCCGTCGCTGGATCGACAGTGAATTCCAGCCATCTACCCTCTCCAAGGACGAGCAGCTGAAGGAGATGGAATGGTTCGTGAACGCGGCCAAGCCCTTCGTCGGCCAGGAAATCAACGTGGTGTCCGAGACCATCACGACCCATGAATACGAAGCCAAGACTCTGGCCAAGGCGTTCACGGAGATCACCGGCATCAAGGTCAACCACGACCTGATTCAGGAAGGCGATGTTGTGGAGAAGATCCAGACTCAGATGCAGTCGGGTCGTAACATCTATGATGCCTGGGTCAATGATACGGACTTCGTAGGTACGCATGCGCGCTATGGCCAAGTCGTAAACCTCACTGATTGGATGGCAGGCGAGGGCAAGGATGTCACCTCGCCAACCCTCGACACTGACGACTTTATCGGCAAGGCTTTTGCGACCTGGACCGATGGTAAGCTCTATCAACTGCCTGACCAGCAGTTCGCGAACCTGTATTGGTTCCGCTACGACTGGTTCCAGCGCCCGGACATCAAGGAGAAGTTCAAGGCCAAGTACGGCTACGACCTCGGCGTGCCGGTGAACTGGTCGGCCTATGAGGACATCGCCGAGTTCTTCACCAACGATGTGAAGGAGATCGACGGCGTCAAGGTCTATGGCCACATGGACTACGGCAAGAAGGCACCGGATCTTGGCTGGCGCTTCACTGATGCCTGGCTGGTGATGGCGGGCAACGGTGATAAGGGCCTGCCAAACGGCAAGCCTGTCGACGAGTGGGGGATCCGCATGGAGGGCTGCCGTCCCGTCGGCTCCTCGGTCGAGCGCGGCGGCGATGCGAACGGTCCAGCAGCGGTCTATTCCGTGACGAAGTATGTGGAGTGGCTCAAGAAGTATGCTCCACCGCAAGCAAACGGGATGAATTTTTATGATTCAGGGCCGGTACCGGCGCAGGGCAACATCGCCCAGCAGATCTTCTGGTACACCGCATTTACGGCCGACCTGGTCAAGCCAGGGCTGCCCGTGGTGAATGCGGACGGAACGCCGAAATGGCGCATGGCGCCTTCGCCGCACGGCGCTTACTGGAAAGAGGGCATGAAGCTCGGCTACCAGGATGCTGGCTCCTGGACGCTTCTGAAGTCCACACCGCTGGAGCGCCGTAAGGCAGCTTGGCTCTATGCTCAGTTTGTGACCTCCAAGACGGTCTCGCTGAAGAAGAGCCATGTGGGCCTTACCTTCATCCGCGAGAGCGACATCTGGGACAAGAGCTTCACCGAACGGGCTCCGAAGCTCGGCGGGCTCATCGAGTTCTACCGCTCACCCGCTCGGGCGCAGTGGACACCGACAGGAGTGAACGTGCCGGATTACCCGAAGCTCGCGCAGCTCTGGTGGCAGAACATCGGTGACGCTTCGTCGGGCGCTAAGACGCCGCAGGAGGCTATGAACTCGCTGGCAGCTGCCCAGGACGAGGTGCTCGGACGTCTTGAGCGCGCCAACGTGCAGGGCGAGTGTGGACCGAAGCTGAACCCGAAGACCTCCGCCGAGGAGTGGTTCAAGAAGGCCGCAGCCTCCGGTACCATCGCGCCCCAGCGCAAGCTGGAGAACGAGAAGCCGAAGGGCGAGACGGTGGATTATGACACGCTCATTAAGAGCTGGCCCGCCTCACCGCCGAAGCGCAGCTAGTCCATTCTCCTGACAAATTCCTGTATGAGTACCCGAGAGGGACGGATGTCCCTCTCGCTTTACCAAGACGGTGTGGATTTTCTCTCGGATTTATTATTGCCGGCTATCTGTCCGAAAACCATAACGCGAAGACCCGCCATTGCACGATTGAACTTTCAGAACGTCGCGTGGAGAGGCAAGCTTGCTGCCGGCCAGCATCGCCGTTTTGGACAGAGTTGGTCGTTTGTCTGCGAGAGGTAGACCTCCCTGGTTGGCGAGCCTCAAGCTACGTGACGCGACCTACAAGATGGTAGTCTTTGGTCACAAGCCCAACCTGAGAGCCACTGCGGAAGTACGGCGACCACCAAAAGACGCCGGATTTTCGCGTTTTGAAATGTCCACGGACAAAATGGGACCTGATTAGTCTCGCGTCTCTCTCAACACCCTTGTCATAGGCGATCCGCTGCTTGAGCCTGGGAGCGATCCGACAGATTGTATGTGACAGAAGTTCTGGCTGCCCCCGCTTGTGGCGGGCGCGGTTCAGCCGGTCGAGATTGGAGGCCTCAGTCACCGCGGCATTGCGGCTATTCATCAGAACGAGGGCAGCGAGCCAGTACAACGGTTCGCCTGTCCAGTCATTCGTGGCGGCCGTGCTCAGGCGCCTCAATATCGATGCGCCATCCGGCTGGGACCGCAGTCTTGTGAACACGTCTTTATGGTAGTTCGACTCCGTGGGAGCAGTTAGCCGCTCCAATCGCGCAGCCGCCTCAACGTCAGCCGATCTGGAAAGGTGAGCAAATCGCGTCGGATCAAAATGCGCCTTCTGCCAGAACCAATCTGTCGTTGCATCATTCTCGAGGTCGATCAGGAAAGCAGTTGAACTCAAATCAGAGCGGCCGTCTCGAAATGACCACGCCAGATGAACAAGCCACTGACTCCAGTTTCCGATGGATCGAATGAGCACGCCAACACGCAGAACACTCGGGCCCTGTCTCGTCAGTTGCATTCCATGGCCGATAAAGCTTTCGCGATAGCTGTGTGCCGTCTCGAACCAGCACAATTCAAAAGGTAGGCGGCAAGCGGGCAGCGCGCGCTCAAACGCGGCCGGGTTGGATCGCTTGAGTTCGTCTGCCGCTGCTGCAAAATCTTGGTCCAAGTCGAACCTCTGGGCTCGCCGCAAATCCTGGACGAGCTTGTCGCGCCCGGAGCCGAGGACGACGAAGTCCGCATTGGCTATGAGTTCGTCAGCTAGCATCGACGCTCCCACGCTTGTCCGGTTTGTCGAACCCCAGCGGCGCGGCCACGGTCCAGCCAGGATGTCGTGCCTGACATGCTTCCTCTTGGGTCTATTCGTCCAAACGAGCAGTGGTCTTGCACGATGCGGGGACACCCCTGGGTCACCGCTGTGGCCGCGCTCGCCCTAGTACTACTGTGTCATAAACTGACGGGTCGGGGTATAGTCGGAGGTGCCATCATACG
>NZ_JALJRK010000135.1 GCF_024519725.1 Microvirga sp. Mcv34
TGCTTTTCCTTGCTGGAGCAGACCCTTGGCCTACTTCCGAGAGGTGCCATCATCAGACCTTATGCCCATCCGCGGCCTGTACGACTTGGTCGTCCTCTGGGGCCCTCCGGAATGGCCATCAGGCCCCTGCCGCGACCGACGGATGACCAAGAACACGCAGCAGCGTTCGCACGGCTTGAGCGACAATCTCAGAACATCTCTCCGGGGACGGAGACGGTTCGTGAGCGATGAGGATCGGGGTCGCAACACTCGCCCGGAGAAAGGCGAAAAACTGCACCGCTGCTAGCTCGGCATCCCAGATGTCGGCCCCTTCGGGCCGGGTGTCATCCGCAAGATAGCGCGCCAGGCGCTCGATGAGGGGCTGCATGCCCGTCTCGTAGAAGGCCCGCCCCAAGCTCGGGAGCTTCGCGGATGCCCCCACGACTACCCTCAACAGCGCAAGATTGTCCGGCTCGCGCACCACATCGAGATAATTACGGGCCAGGGTTTCCAAATTCTCCCGAAGGTCACTGGCCTTGCTCATGCCCCTGAAGGTTTCCTCAAGGCTCCTGTTCTGACAGGCCGCAACAAGGGCTGTGAAGAGTTCGTCCTTGCCTTTGAAGTACGTGTACAGCGTTCCTTTGGACACACCCGCAGCCTGGGCAATGGCCTCCATGCTGGCGCCGTCAAATCCCTCGGTCAAAAAGACAACGCGAGCCCCCTCCAGAATCTGGACCCGCTTCTTCTCCGTTATTTCGGTCATCCCCACCGGCCGCCGCGGGCCCGAGCCCGGTTAAGGTCCGATCTGCCGATGAGGTCATTCGGCATGGTCGGTGCCGATGGAAGCTAGGGCCTTGGATGCATCCCGGGTCGCCGCAACGGGACGATGCCGGTGGAGGAGCGCGATATCGAATTGAAGCACTGGATCGCAGGCTTCGATCACCCGGATTTTCTCCTCCACCAGATCAGCCAGGACGCTTCTGGGGTTCACGGCACGAAGCTCGCTCACCGCATCTCTGATCTGTTGGAATTCGCGAAGCGAAATCATCTCCGTCACTGGCCTCTCATGGTCTTGATCCGACCGCATGTCCGACCCCTCCGTGTCAGCCGCCAATGTGGGGACCCGGTTGTGTTGCAACTGACTAGTGTTGTGTCACTGACGGGTGATTCCGAAATCTGGTGGGCTGTGCGATGCTGCCTGGATGGGCAAGATCGAACGCATTGAGGTTCCCGCCGCTGATTGGGAGCGCCTGGAGACCCTGGTCCGCGACCGTAACACGCCCCAGAAGGTTGTCTGGCGGGCTCGGATTGTTCTGCTGACGGGCGAGGGTGTGAATCGGTGCCGAAGGTTGATCGCTCGCGAGGGATGCGCAACCTCTTGGTTTGGCGACACAATCTGGAGATTCGGCGGGGTCATGATCGGAGCCGATGTTGGCCCCACCGATGCTGTGAATTCGCCAGTACCATCATGCACTTGATTGCAGTTTGCTCGAGGGTCAGCATTCGATGCTGATTCACACACGTTCGTCAATCCTCGATGGACGCGTGAGGTTCGGGGCATCTTCCGCCATCTCCGCATCGCTCGCGTTCACGGTGCTCCCGCTCCCGTCGTCGAAGGTCACTGTCGATTTGCACGTCATGACGGGACTGGGCGATTTGGACGCCGATTTGTGTACTTCATGTGAGACTGAGAGGGGCACAAGTCTCACATGAAATATACAAGCGCAGGGCTGCTCAGCGACTTGCGGAATGCGATGTCCCGCATTTCCGCCTGAGAGGTGCTGCCGGCCAGCGACGAGTTCCGGGTCCACGAGGCGAGTTTCGGCACGCGTCGTCAAAAAACGTGGAGGCGGTTCGCCAGTCTCACATGAAATGCAGGCCTTTGCACTACAGTCTCAGCTAAGTCTTTGGCCCGTCAGAGGTCCCATCATGAAATAAAAATCGACAAGAACCGCGAAAGAAGCTGCTGATTGTCAACGCCGTTTGGCGCACTTCGCCATCAGGCGTGTCCGACTACCGGTTTCGGTCGATAATTCTGCTCCAACTCAGCCACGTCCCCCACTGTTAGCCTGAGTTCAAGCGCCTCGATCGCATCTTCGAACTGGTGCGGCTTGGATATGCCGACGATGGGGGCGGCTACGGCGGCGCGGCTAGCTATCCAGGCATAAGCAATTTGAGCCATCGACCGATTGTGACGTTCCGCAACCGCCTTGAGGGAAGAGATGACTGCGTCGTCGGCTGCCCTTGTCCCGTCATAGAGGGCGCGCGCTGTCCCATCCGTCTGGCTGCGCGTGGTCTCCCCTTCAACCCTTCCGGCCAGCCGGCCTCGCGCAAGTGGGCTCCAGGGTACGACACCGATCCCCTCGCTTAGGCAGAGCGGCAGCATCTCCCGCTCCTCTTCGCGGTAGATGAGATTGTAGTGCGGCTGCATGGAAACGAACTGCGCCCATCCGTGTTGGCGCTGCATGCCAAGCCCTTTCATGAACTGCCAAGCATGCATTGAGGAAGCGCCAAGATAGCGCACTTTGCCAGCGCGAACCACGTCGTTCAGCGCATCCAACGTTTCTTCGAGGGGGGTTTCGTAATCGAAGCGATGCAATTGGTAGAGATCAATGTAATCAGTACCAAGGCGTTTGAGGCTCCCATCGACGGCTTCGAAGATATGCTTGCGTGACAAGCCGCGATCATTCGGATCGCCGCTCATCTGATTATATACTTTGGTCGCGATCACTAGCTTGTGGCGCGGCACTAGGTCTAGCAACACCTTGCCAATAACCTCTTCGCTCTTGCCGAGCGAATACATGTCAGCGGTATCGAAGAAGTTGATGCCAAGATCAACTGCTTGCCGCAGGATCTTGGCGCTGTCGTCAAGCCCCAGCACCCAAGGCGCCCAATCGCTTGACCCAAAGGTCATGCAGCCGAGCGCAAGACGCGAGACTTTCAGGCCACTGCGGCCAAGGCTGACATATTCCATTGGTACACCTCGTGAAGCTTGATCGGCAGTAAGCTGCAATTTTGGCCTCGGCGAGCGATTTAACTGGAAATTTTGAAGGCATTCAATGGGCTTGCTGTGAAATTATGCAGAAGTCCTCGTAGGGGGATTGCCAAACGGAAATCTCCTGTTACCGTCAGTGTATCAATCGGATGATACACGCATGTTCACCATTGACGCGTCCAGCATTGACCGGTCCCTGCCCGTTCCGGTGGGGAAGCAACTGTATGGCCTGCTAAGTTATGTGCTGTCCTTCGGCGACATGCCAAAGGGTGCTAAACTGCAGTCCGTGCGTCAGCTTGCGGCCGAACTGGACATCGCGCCGATGACGGTGGCCGAGGTCTATAAGCAGCTCCGCTCCGACGGTCTCGTCGAAATCCGCCCCGGTCTTGGCGCTTTCACCGTCTATGAGCCGCGCCGTGGTGATGGCGTGATTGCACCGGCAAGCGTGCTCAGCGCCGATATCGATAGCCTGCTAGAGAAGGCCGAGGCGCTTGGCATTTCGCCGATCACGCTCGCCTCGATGGTGCAGGCACAAGCGAAGCTCCGCAAACCACGCGTCCATCTGAATATCGTCTTCGTCGGCATATTCGAGGCGCCGGCACGTGATTATATCGAGCAGATCCGCCCGACACTTGCCGCCAACGACGTTATCACGCTTCTGACCTTCGACCAGCTCCATGAGAACGAAGAGGCGCGCAGCCAATGCCGCGATGCTGATCTCGTGCTCACATTCATACATCGTGAAGCAGAGGTGCGCGGCCTCGTGCCGGACGCCAATATCCTGTCCATCCGCTTCATTCCGTCAGAGAGTACTCGTCAAGCGCTGGCATTGCTTGATCCGCGCACCCGCGTTGCGGCCGTCACGCAGCTCAAGGACTACATCGCCATCATGCGACCTAGCGTGCGCGAATTCGCGCCGCATATTTCCGACATCACCGTCGCGTGGTCCTATGCGGACGACCTGGCCGATATCATCGCCCGCTGCGACGTCGTGATCTACGCGTCCGGTGCAGATCACGTTGCCGATCTCGCCGGCGCCAACAAGCGCTGCTTCGAATACCGCCATTCGCCGGATCCGGGCGTGCTCGAAAATCTGCTGGCACCTGCACTCGCCGAACTGCGCCACAACAAGATCGCCGATGCCGAGCGCCCGGCAAAGGTCGCCAATATTGCGTCGCGGAGGACCAAGAGCCGCTGACCGCATAAGCCAAGCTTTGAATGAACCAAAACCAAAGGGAACAGACATGAGCAAAGCACTCTCGATCAAAGCAGCCGCCCTTCTCATAGGATTTTCCTTCACCGCTCTGAACGCGGCGCACGCCGCGACCATCACGCTCGGCACGGATGTCGATGCAGGCACGCTCGATCCGCGACTTGCGCGAGATACAACGGCCTACCGCGTCGCTGACCTCATCTATTCCGGCTTGGTCCATCTGACGCCCGGCCTGGAAGCCAAGCCCGACCTCGCCGAAAGCTGGGAAAATCCGAACCCGACCACTTGGATCTTCAAGCTTCGGCCGAACCTCAAATTCTCCGATGGCAGCCCGCTGACATCAGCCGACGTGGTATTTACCTTTACCACCATCCTGAATAAGGATTTCAACGCGCCGCAGCGTGCACTTTATACACCAATCTCGGCGGTGGAAGCTGTCGATGCGCAGACGGTCAAGTTCACGCTTTCGGCGCCTTACGCGCCCCTGCTCAGCTATCTCGACATCGGCATCGTGCCGAAGACCTTGGTCGAAGGCGGCGCTGATATCGCACTGAAGCCGGTCGGCGCCGGCCCTATGAAGTTCACCTCGTGGACCCGCGGCAGCGTCATCGAACTTGCGCCGAACCCGAATTACTGGGGCGAAAAGCCGAAGGCCGACAAGGTGGTCGTGAAAATCATAGGCGACGGCTCGGCCCGCGCGCAAGCCTTCGAGGCAGGTGACCTGGATATTATCCAGTCCCCGCTCGCGCCGCAGGACATCAAGCGCCTGCAGGAGGACAAGCGGTTCGGTGCCGTCGTCCAGCCGGGCCTCGGCGTAACCTATATCAACTTCAATACCAAGGACCCGCTGCTTTCGAGCCCAAAGATGCGGCAGGCCTTCTCGATGCTGATCGACCAAAAGACCATCGTCAACGACATCTATCAGGGTGTCGATGCGGTTGCCTCCTCGATCATCTTGCCTTCGTCTTGGGCCTATTCGAAGGATATCAAGCAGCCGGGCTTCGACATCGAAGGCGCCAAGAAGCTCTTCAAAGAGGAAGGCTGGGCCGACACCAATGGCGACGGCATTCTCGACAAGGGCGGCAAGCCGCTGAGCATCGTGCTATCCACGCATAACGAAGACAGCAACCGCGTCCAGACAATCGAGTTCATGCAGGCGAACTTCCAGGCCGCCGGCGTCGACGCTAAGACGCAGATCAGTGACTGGCCGACCTTCTCCACCAACTATGTGCAGAAGTCGCAGCATCAGATCGCCTTGCTCGGCTGGCTGAATATCGTTGACCCGGACCGTCTGCTGTTCGCACAGCTGACCACCGGCGGCTCGACCAACTGGGGCGCCTATTCCAACCCGGCGGTCGACGACCTGCTGAAGCAGGGCCGTTCGGCGACCACCCAGGCTGACCGTACCACCGCCTATCAGAAGGCCGCGACAATCTTGGCCAGCGATCTGCCCTACTACATTGTTTCTTACCAGGGATATCAGCTCTTCTATTCCAAGAAACTGCCCTTTGAAGTGCAGGCGACCCCGCGCGGTAATATGCGCGGTCTGATCGGTCTCAAGGACTGATGAGCGCTGGCTGAGCAGTCGATCGCGGGCCGGTTCGGCCGGCCCGCCCATGACTGAAATTGCAGTTCCAGGATAAACTGATGGCTTTCTCACAGCGTCTCGGCGCGGACTTCTATGCCAAAATCCAGACCGAAATCCGCAAACGGATGGCGACCCACGACATCGATCTGCTGCTTCTCGATTCCAATGACGACGTAATCTACACGACCGGATTCTCGCATTACACAACCGAGCGCCCGGTGGTCTTTGCGATCACCGCAACGGATGCTTTTCTCTTGCTCCCGGAGCTGGAACGCACCCACGCAGTCCACCAGCACATTGCTGCCGAGCCGATCGTCTATTTCGAATTTCCCGGTATCGATCCATGGAGCGCCGTGCTCGGCCGCAAGTTCGCCGGCTTCAAGGGAACGGTCGCCTATGGCCATGCAATCTCGCTTGCCCGGGTGAAGCCGATCGAAGGCGCCTTTCCGAATGCGGAGCGGGTGATCCCGAGCAAGATCGTCCAGCAGATGCGGCTCCGGAAACATCCCGAAGAGATCGCACTTCACCGCGAGGCCGCCCGGCTTTCCGACCACATGGTGGAAGCCGGCGTCGAGATGATCCGCGAGGCGATGCGTAAGGGCGGGACGCTGCCGTGCGAGGTTGAGATCGAGTCCTACGTCTCCCGCCATGCGATGCGCACCATGCACGAGGAGCATGAGGACGTCATGCTGGTGCAGGGACTGGCGAGCGGGCTCGTCTATTCCGGCCCGCGATCGGCCTTCCCGCACGGCATGCCGACTGGCCACCCGGTAAAGATCGGCGAAAGCATCATCCTGTCACTCGGCTGCCGGGTCGGCGCGCGTGCCTCGGAGAGCGAGCGTACCTTCTTCATCGGAGAACCGTCAAAGCTTCAGGAACAGCATTATTCTGTCGCCTACGAGGCGCAGCGCAGGGCGACGGCGGCGCTGATCGCTGGACATACCTGCGCTTCCGCCGACGATCTGGCGCTTGCCTATATCCGCGATAGTGGCATGAGCGAATACCTGCTGCATCGTGTCGGCCACGGCATGGGCATCATGTTCCACGAGGCGCCTTGGGTGGAAGGCGGCGACCAGACCATTCTGGAGCCGGGCATGATCACATCTAGCGAGCCGGCGATCTTTGTGCCGGGCTTTGCCGGATATCGCATCGCCGACACTGTACTGATCGCGGCCGAAGGGCCGGATAGTATGACGCTTTACCCCCGTAAACTCGAAGACGTCATCATCGCCTGAGGTTCGGAAAATGAGTTTCAGCCAACGTCTCGCACCGGAATTCTTTGAGCGCCTGCATTGCGACATCCGCGCTCGCATGGCGGAGAACGGTATAGGCCTCCTGATCCTCGATGCCGCTGATGACGTGCTCTACACGACCGGCTTTTCCTTCCGCCCGAACGAAAGGCCGGTGGCGCTGGCGCTGACCGCGACGAATGCGATCCTGCTGATCCCGGAACTCGAACGCGAGCACGCAGACCGGCAGGACGTGGCGGCCGAAACGGTTGTCTATTTCGAATTTCCGGGCGTTGACCGCGCATTTTCGCTGCTTGCGCGGACGGTCGGCGTAATCAAGGGCGATGTCGCCCATTCCTTCGGCCTTTCGGTCGGTCGGGCGGCGGAACTCGCTGGCCTCTTCCCAAACAACCGTGTCGCGCCAACCGATATCGTCACGACGATGCGGCAGGTGAAGTATCCGGAAGAACTACGGCTGCATCGCGAGGCGGCGCGGATCTCCGACGCCATGGTACAGTCCGGCGTAGATCTCGTCACCGAAGCCTTCCGGGCCGGCAAACCGCTGCCGAGCGAGATTGCGATCGAGGCCCATGTGGTACGCCACGCGCTCGACATCATGGAAAGCGAGCACGAGGACATCATGAACGTGCCGACGCTGGCTGGCGGTCTCGTTTACGGCGGGCCGAACTCGGCCTATCCGCACGGCATCATTTCCCATCGCCGTATCCAGCCGGGCGAAAGTTTCATCCTTTCCCTCGGTTGCCGGGTAGGCGGTCGTTCGGCGGAAAGCGAGCGCACCTTCGTGCTCGGCGAGCCCAGCAAGGACTACGAAAAATACTATTTGATCGCTCAGGAAGCGCAGCGGCTCGGGACCGCGGGCCTCGTTGCTGGGCGCAGCTGTGCGTCGGCCGATATCACGGCACTCACCTATATCCGCGAACACGGCATGACGCCCTATCTTAAGCACCGTGTCGGCCACGGCATGGGCGTCGCCTTCCACGAATCTCCTTGGGTCGAGACCGGTGACGAGACCATTTTGCGCGAAGGCATGATCTGCTCGAGCGAGCCCGCGCTGTATGTACCGGAGGTTGGTGGTTTCCGCCTCGCCGATACTGTCTTGGTGACAGAGAAAGGTCCGGATTCGCTGACGAAATTCCCCCGCCGCTTCG
>NZ_JALJRK010000136.1 GCF_024519725.1 Microvirga sp. Mcv34
ACTTGTCGGAGAGCTCGATCTCCTTGGCGACGGTGACGCCGTCCTTCGTGATGCGCGGCGCGCCGAAGGACTTCTCGATCACCACGTTGCGGCCCTTGGGACCCAGCGTGACCTTCACGGCATCGGCCAGAATATCGACGCCACGCAGCATCTTCTCGCGGGCATCCAGGGCGAATTTGACTTCCTTAGCAGCCATTGTTCGTCACTCCTGATGAGACGTAACGATGTGTGACTCTGATTGTGGGAGTGGCCTTAGGCGGCCTTCTTCTGGGCGGTCGCCTGTTCCAGCACGCCCATGATGTCGCTCTCCTTCATGATCAGGAGATCCTCGCCATCGATCTTCACTTCCGTGCCGGACCATTTGCCGAAGAGCACGGTGTCGCCGACCTTCACGTCGAGGGGAACGAGCTGGCCCTGATCGTTGCGGGCGCCGGGACCGACTGCGATCACCTCGCCCTGCTGGGGCTTTTCCTTGGCCGTGTCGGGGATGATGATCCCGCCCGCCGTCTTCTCCTCGGCGTCGATGCGCTTGACCACGATACGGTCATGCAAAGGACGGAACTTCATGAAGCTTCCTCCAATGATATCAGCATGTTAACTTCTCACGCGGAGCCTCTCGGGGCCTCCGCGGGCGATGATTTGGTTGGGCAAGCTTTACCGTTCAAGAGGGGTGCGAGAAATTTTTAGCATCTGTGGGAACCCGGCGCCGGACTCGCGCCGCAGACCTGATTGGACAACCGGCGCGCCACGCGGTTATGCCCTCTCCGGCAGGGCACAGAGGCCCTCCAAGGAGAAATAAATGGTTGTGAGGGATAGCAACGGCACCATCCTCAACGAGGGGGATGCCGTCCAGGTCGTCAAGGATCTCAAGGTGAAGGGCTCCTCGACGACCCTGAAACGGGGCACCGTGTTCAAGAACATCCACCTGACGGAAGACGAAGGCGAAATCGAATGCCGGTCGCCTCAGATCAAGGGCTTGGTGCTCAAGACCGAGTTCGTGAAGAAAGTCTGATGCAACTGCCTTGCCGCCGCGTTCAATAATGCGGCGGCGGCGGCTCGGACGCGGAGGTGCCGCCTGTATTGTCCTCGACCTCCTGAACGCGGTCGAGCAGCTCGTTGAACTGCCGTCTCAAGCTATCGATCAGTTTCCACTGGGCGATCACCGTCTGGTTCAGGTCCTCGATCACCTGGTCCTGATAGGCGGCGCGCACCTCGAGTGCCTCGATCCGGGCTTCGAAATCACTCATCGGAATCCCCTGCCCCGCCCGACTGCTCCACGAGCCCATGGCCGAGCGCCACGCGCTCGTCGAATACGAAGCATCCGCCGTTCCAGCGGCTCTCCGCCTCCGGAACGTCCTCCAGGTATTTCAGGATACCGCCCTTGAGGTGGAACACCTCCTCGAAGCCCTGAGCCAGCATATAGGAGCTGGCCTTCTCGCACCGGATGCCGCCGGTGCAGAACATGGCGACCTTCCTGTGCTGCTTCGGGTCGAGTTCGTTCTTCACGAACTCCTTGAATTCGCTGAAGCGCTTGATCCGGGGATCGACCGCT
This sequence comes from Microvirga sp. Mcv34, assembly GCF_024519725.1. Lineage (GTDB taxonomy): Bacteria > Pseudomonadota > Alphaproteobacteria > Rhizobiales > Beijerinckiaceae > Microvirga. Next base: position 1,553 of record NZ_JALJRK010000136.1, read on the forward strand.
CCGTCGAAGGTCCCCATCTCGACCTCGAAATCGTTGCGCGTGTCGAGCAGCACGATACCGGGCTCGTCCAGGAGCCTGTTCCACTCGGCGGGCATCACATAGGTCCCGACCCGGCGCAGCGGATCGGTCTGCGGATCTCCGAGGGTGACGATCTCCTTCTTGAGACGCACCTTCATCCGCTTGAACGGCATCTCGGCTGCGGTCGAAAACTTGAGCTCGAGATTGTCGAGACGGCCCTTGAAGAGCCCGCCGTCGCGCAGCTCGGCCATCAGGGCATCAATGGCATCGTCCTTGCCGGCCACCGTCCCGTTGATCCCCTCCTGGGCAAGGAGCAGCGTGCCCCGGATCCCCAGTTCCAGGCAGAGCGCATGCAGCGGGTCCTTCAGCTCCCGGAAATCCGGCAGAGGAACGAACTGGTAGAGGGCGGCGACCTTGTACGTCATGGCGGCTGTTTATCAGCGGCGTTCGCAGGAGAAAACCCTCCTGTCTCGCTCTTTGTGTCGCTTCAACCGCTCGACCCGCCCACGCCCCGGCCCCGATTCGGGAACCGCGCCGGTGATCTCGATCGCTTGAGACGCGGCGCTTTTCCGGCCGGGATGGCCGGAACGAGCCCGGCCGTGCCAGAGGAGAATGTCATTGCCGGCGAGCGTGAGCCGTGCGGCGCTACAGCGTCGGCCACGGCCGCCTATCCTGGCACATCGTTTCCCAGGCTTGGGAGAGTCGCAGCACGCCCACATCGTCGAAACGGCGACCGATGATCTGGAGGCCGATTGGGAGGCCGGCCTCGGTGAAGCCCGCATTGACCGAGGACGCCGGCTGGTCCGACATGTTGAAGGCCACCGTGTAGCCGATATGCTCGAACGGCTCCTCCGGGTTGTGGATGGGCGAGGCGAGCTCCGCCGGGTAAGCCACGCAGGGCGCCACTGGGGAGATGACGAAGTCGAAGCGGTGGGTCGCCGCGACGGCCGCATGGCGCATCACCATCATCTGGTTCATGCCACTATAGACCTGCGCGCCGGTCAGGGCCTTGCCGCCCTCCGCCCATTGCAGGATGTAGGGCAGGATTTTCCCGCGCTCGTCGTCGCTCAAGGGAGCCATGTCCATCCAGGCGCGCTGGCGCCAGAAATCGTCGAGGCCGTCGAGCATTTCGCGGGTGATGAAGGGAGGCACCTCTTCGACCACCGCACCGGCCGCCTGGAGGACCTTGGCGGCGTTCTCGACAACGGCACGCACCTCCGGGTCGAGGGGCAGGCCGATCCCCGCCTGCATCATCACGCCGATGGCCAGCCCCTTCACGTCGATGTCGAGATCGAGCCACGGCAGGTCCTGGTACGGCAGGCTCATGGGATCGCGCATGTCGGGACGCGTGAGGCTTGTCATCATGAGGGCGGCGTCACGTACGGTGCGGGTCATCGGCCCCGCCACGCGCCCGTAATAGGTGGGATCGATGGGGATGCGGCCGAAGCTGGGTTTGAGGCCGAACACGCCGCACCAGGACGCCGGCAGGCGGATCGAGCCGCCGATATCGGTGCCGATATGGAACGGCCCGTAGCCGGCGGCCGCAGCAGCTCCCGCACCTGCGGAGCTTCCACCCGGGTTCTTCGAGAGGTCCCACGGGTTGCGCGCGAGCGGATGGAAGCTCGAAAGCCCCGAGGAGAGCATGCCGTAGTCCGGCATGGTGGTCTTGGCGAGAATGACGACGCCATCCTCGCGCAGGCGTGCCGCCGCCGGCGCATCCTCGGCAGCCGGGACGAGCGGACGCGCCGCCGTGCCGAGCGGCACCGGCGTACCCTTGGTGGCGATGTTCTCCTTGATCGTCGCAGGAACGCCGTCGAGCGCTCGTGCCTCGCCACTCTTCCAGCGCTCCTCCGAAGCACGTGCATCACGCAGCGCCGCATCCGGATCGAAGGCATAGAGCGCCTGAAGTCGCGGCTCGTACGCATCGATGCGGGCAATCACGGCTTTCGTCACATCGACAGGAGACACCGTCTTATGGGAATACGCTTCCAGCAGCTCGGAAGCAGACCAATCGGCCAAGTCGTCCGGGGCGCTGCCGCGAGTCTGATACGAAGATGATTGCGTACTCAATGCGAAAGTCTCCTGAAGGAATCGGCCCGCAGCCATGCTGGAGTCTTCCATGGTGCCGGTAAACCGGTTTTCCCTGCGATCATGCGCATAGCCCCATGACACCAGCGCAGAGGCGGAACCGGCAACAGAAGCGAGAGCCTTCCGCTCACTCTTTGGTGGCACCTCCCATGAGAGAACGGCACAAAGCGAAGCGCCCATCGTTGCTTCGACGGAACGAGCCATCCGTCGTTCCCTGTTTCGGGGAGGGCCAACCAGCGAATGCGAAACGCCTGTTCATAAGGGCCGCACCGGGATTGCACATCTTTAACTTGTGATATCAGTATCATGGCGGATACCCGGTTACATTCATCCGGGGATCCGAAATGCGGTGAGACCCTGCCATGAAGAATGGTACGAAGGCCGCCATCCACCGGAGAAACCAGCTCCTCGCCTCTCTGGAGCCAGACGATTATCTGTGGCTGGAGCCTCATCTCGAAGTCGTCGACCTGCCACGAGGGAAGGTCGTCTATCAGACCGAGGAACAGATCCGGCACACCTACTTCCCCCATGACGCGGTCATTTCCCTGGTCGCCGTTCTGCAGGACGGCGGCTCAGTCGAGATGGCGATCTTCGGACGAGAATCCGTCTTCGGCGTCATGAGCGCGCTCATCATGCACCAATCCTTCGGACGTTACGTCACCCAGATTGCTGGAACGGCATCGCGTATTGCCCTGGATCGTTTGAAGGACGCGATCGACAAGCGCGAGAACATCCGCCGCCTGCTCTTCCGCTACACGGAAGCCCTTTTGGCGCAGACGCTCCAATGCGTCGCCTGCAATGCCGTGCACAGTGTGGAAGCGCGCTGCTGCCGTGCGATTCTGAGCACCCGCGACAGGACCGACAAGGACGACATTCCCCTCACCCATGAAATCCTCGCCGAAATGCTGGGGGTTCAGCGCTCCACCGTCAGCAGCGTCACGAGCACGCTCCAGCGGCTGGGTCTGATCAGCCAAGGCCGTGGAACGATCAGGATCACGAACCGCGATGGGCTCGAGAAGACCGCCTGCGAATGTTACCGCGCAACCCGTCAGAGCTTCGAAAGGCTTCTGCCCAGCTCTCGTTAAGGCGCGAAACACAGCAAATTGATTGGCGCAAAGTTTTCTGGCGTTTCTGTCGGGTTCCCAACAGACGGGGTAACCCTACCTCAGTATTCTGAGGCTCTATTAACGCAAGTTAATATGAGGAAAGAAATGGTTGATACGAAGTTTCAAAACGAAGAAAGGTATAGCAAGCCGCCCCTTCCCAGAATCTATCCACCAACAGTCCAGCCGTTACTTCAATCTCTCCTAGCGACCTTGGCCGATATCGATTTCGACTACGAGCAGGAGCGTCAGAAAGTTTGTAACAATTCGCCGGATACCAACCTCAAGGTTCGCGCGCTGGCAAAGCTGAAGTCGCGCCATTACGAGCGTCGGCAGCCTTATATCCAGCAGCTCGCCATCCTGCAGAAGCAGATAATGGAATTAAAAGCGTAGTCAAACGTCATCCTACACGGCGCGATCCAAACGCCAGGCGCCGCAACCAACAAAAAATTCCTTTGGGGCATCAGCACTCAGCGAGGCAGGTCGCGTGGGTGCATTCACAAGACCTGAGCACAGACCAACTGCTCATGAGGGATTGTAGCCAATGACTGAGGAAGAAATCGAAATCGTTGCAGAGGAACTGGCCAAGATCGGTGGCGTGACTTGGTATCCGGGCCGCGAAAAGGGAACCCTGATGCGGGTCGTCTGCGACCGTTACCGCGACCGCGCCAGAGTGGCGATCCAGGCTCTCGATCGCTACAGGGCCGGCCAGAAAGCCGCCTTCGAACAGGACAACGGGCAGGCCATAACTCTCTCGGCCTGCAACGAACCGCACACATCGGCTCATGACGAGATCAGGCCCGGTGCCACTGTCGTGTACCGCCCTCCGGGGGATCGGCGGGCCTATTCCTGCCGGGTTGTCGAGATCGAGGGCAATCGGGCGTATCTTGCGCCCATTCTCAGGGCCTGCACCGAGTGGGTATCCATCGAGCACCTTGTTCCGGCGCGGGAGACCGATAAGGCCGTCGCCCAGGAGTGAGCGACACCGGCAGTCAGAAAGGGCGGCTCCCGAAGGAACCGCCCAGTTGTTCGAGCAAGCGGACCCCTACTGAGTCAGCTTGCTGTACGTGCCGCCCTTCCAGACATTGATGTTATATTTCGGATCCTTGATGTCGCCCTTCTCATCGAAGGTCACCGGCCCCAGGACTGTATCGACATTCGTGCCGCGCAGGGTCTTGGCGACCGCTTTCGGATCCGTGCTGCCGGCCTTGGCGATCCCGCCCGCGATGGCCTGAACGGTCGCATAGGAGAACAGCGTGAAGCCCTCCGGCACGAAGCCGATCTTCTGGAACTGCTCCAGGGCTCCCTTTGCGGCACCGCTGTCGCGCCCGTCCGGCGGGAAGGTGAACAGGGTTCCGTCGGCCGCAGGACCGGCCACGGCGCCGAATTCGGGCGTGGCGATGCTGTCGCCCATCATCAGCTGGAACTTGTAGCCCTGGTCGGCGGCCTGACGCATGATGAGGCCCGCTTCCGTATGGTAGCCGCCGAAATACAGGAACTCGACCCCCTGGCTCTTGAGACGGTTCACCACCGCCTTGTAGTCCTTCTCGCCGGCATTGATGCCCTCGTAGAGCACTTCCTTGACCCCGGCGCTGTTGAGGGACGCCTTCACCACATCCGCGAGGCCTTTGCCATAGGCACTCTTGTCGTGGAGGATGCCGATCTTCTTGGTGCCGTAGTTCTGCTTGATCCACGGTCCGATGAACTTGCCCTGCGCGTCGTCGCGGCCATAGAGGCGCATGATGGTCGACCAGCCCTGCTCCGCCGCCTTGTCGGTCATGGCCGGATTGCTGGAGGCCGGACTCATCATCAGAACATCTGCCTCCGCATAGACCTCGGAGGCCGGGATCGAAGAGCCCGAGCAGGCATGGCCGTCGACGAACTTGATGCCCTCGGACACGATGCGGTTCGCGATGGCGACGGCCTGCTTGGGATCGCAGGCGTCATCGTAGACGACGATCTTGATGGTCTTTCCGTTCACGCCGCCGTTCTGGTTGATGGCCTGCGCGGCCAGTTCGGCGCCGTTCTTGAGCTGCTCGCCGATGCTCGCGACCGCGCCGGTCATCGGCCCGGCCACGGCGATGGTGATGTCCTCGGCGCGCGCCAATCCGGTTCCCGCCAGCAGGGCCAGGACGGACAGGTGACAGACATATCTTTTGTTCATGGCTGTTCCTCCAGATTGCATCGGGTCGTGTCAGGCCGATTGCTTGTCAAGGCGACCGAGCTTGAAACGAGAGATGTCGTTCACGGGCGCTTTTCCAAGGGCGAGATCCGCCAGCACCTCACCGATCACGCTGGCGAACTTGAAACCGTGGCCCGAACAGGGTGATGCCAGCACGATCCGGGAATCGATCGACGAGCGGTCGATCACGAAATCCTCGTCCGGCGTGCGGCTATACATGCAGGTCCGCATGGCCTTGAGCGGCCCGTTCGCATCGGGCATCGCCAGGGCGAGCATGCGGCGGATATGGGCTTCGTCCTCGGGCCCGCCGTCCTGCGCCAGATGGTCGGCTGATGGAAGAGAGGCGCCCTTGCGGTGGGAGGCGGTCTTGACGCCCGTGCCGGCGAAATCCGGGAAGCCGTAGCAGGCGTCGTCCTCGGATTCGAAGATGAAGACCGGGCAGCGGTCCGGCGTATAGGCGGCGGGCTTCAGGGGCTCGAACCAGCCGAGCACCTGACGCGTCAGCTTGAGGTGCGGCTTCAGCTCGGGGGCGAAATCGCCGATCCAGGCGCCCGCCGCAACGATAACCGATCCGGCTTCGATCTCGCCGGCTTCGGTCCTGACACGAATGCCGGATCCGACCGGCTCGATGGCGATCACACGGTCCCTCGTCCGAACCTCGGCGCCATGCCGCTGCGCCAATTCCACGAACTGCCGAATGGCGAGTTCCGGCCGGAGGAAGCCTCCATCCGGCTGATACAAGCCGGTCCAATGGGAGGGAACCTTGAAGGCGGGAAAGCGCTGGTTGATCTGGTCGGCGCTCAGGACCTCGTGATCGAGCTCGTGCAGCCGGGACGCCTCCAGGGAGCCCTCGACGACCTGACAGCCGGGATAGCCCGCCTCGAGAACACCCGTCACGGTGAGAATGGTCTGGCCGGTGAGTTCCTCCAGCTCGCGCCATTTCTCCAGGGCACGGCGGGCCAGCGGCACATAGGACGGGTGCTCGAAATAGGACAGCCTGATGATGCGGCTCTCCCCATGCGACGACCCTTTGTCATGGCCCGGCTCGAATTGTTCGATGCCGATCACGCGCCGCCCCCGACG
>NZ_JALJRK010000137.1 GCF_024519725.1 Microvirga sp. Mcv34
AGCAGCTTCTGAAACATCGAGACCGGGCCGAACTGGCTGAACAGGTCGAGAGTGTTGCCGCTCATCGGCCCGTCGGTGGCGATGCCGACCTTGATGCCCGCGGCGCGCATGGCCTCGACGGGCGCGATGCCGCGACCGGCCTTCGCATTCGAGCGGGCATTATGGGCCACCCGCACATCCGCCTTCGCCATCCGCTCGATCTCGAACGGATCGATGTGCAGGCAATGCGCAGCAATCAGGCCCGGACGCAGAAGTCCCGCCTTCTCGACCACCGCGACGGGCCGAAGCCCGTGGTTCTTGCGGCACCATTCCATCTCGCTGTCCATCTCCGCGAGATGGAGCTGCACCGGAACATCCGGATGAGCCTCGGCCCAGCGGGCGACGCGGGCCATCACGTCGATGTCGGTCGAATAGGGAGCGTGAGGCGCGATCGACGGCACGATCCGCTCATGGCCGGAGAACTCGGCTACGAGCTCCTCGACCAGAGCGAAGCCCTGATCGAGGCTCTTGTGATCCGGCGGGTCGAAGGTCGCGAGGGTCTGGCCGACCACGCCGCGCAGGCCCGCCTGATCCAGGGCGCGCCCGACCTCCGTCTCGTAATAATACATGTCCGCGATGGTGGTGACGCCCGCCTCGATGGATTCGAGAGCCCCGAGCTGTGTCCCGACCCGCACCATCTCGGGCGAGACGAACTTGCGCTCCATGGGCAGCACGTAACGGAACAGCCGGTCGTCCACGTCCTCGCCGAGACCACGGAACAAGGTCATCGCCAAGTGGGCATGGGGATTGACCATGCCGGGCATGACCACATCGCCATCCACATCGATAATTTCGGCGCCTTCGATCCGCGGCGGCTCGCCGATGCCTATCGCCTGGATCGTGCTGCCTTCGATATGTACCCATCCGCGCTCGATGACGCTCATGGTATCGTCGATGGGAAGCAGGCAGGCGTTCTGGATGAGGATCGCGGCCATCGTCAGCCTTCCTCCGAAGCCAGGATCGTGCATTGCTCCGGCACAGGCACGAGTTTCACATTCGCGCCCGCTTTCAGCGGGTTCGTGAGGCTGCCATTGGCGATAAGGTGGCCGGCAGCCGTCTGGCACTGGTATTGATAGGCGCGACCGAGATAGGTTCTCAGGCCCAGCTGTGCCGGCAGCCCCTCGGCGGCTGCATCGGTGGAAACCGTCAGACCATCGGGTCGTGTCGCGAGCAAGAACGTGTCGGGGATGGCGCCGAACAGGCTTTGCGCAAGGCGCAGCCGCATCCCGGACGTCTCCGCCGTGACCTCGTCGCCGTCTCGCGCCATGACCTTGAACGGAATGACGTTCTCGAAGCCGACGAAACGGGCCACGAAGGTGTTCGCCGGTCGCCTGTAGAGCACCTCCGGTCGGTCGAACTGCATGAGCCGCCCGGCATTCATGATGGCGACGCGGTCGGAGATCGAGAACGCCTCCTCCTGGTCGTGCGTGACATAGACCGAGGTGGTGCCGTTGGCCCGCTGCAGCTGCCGGATCTCCACGCGCATCTCGACCCTGAGCTTGGCATCGAGGTTGGAGAGCGGCTCATCGAACATCAGGAGCGGCGGCTCGATCACAAGAGCTCGGGCGAGCGCCACGCGCTGCTTCTGCCCGCCTGAAAGCGCTCCGGGGGTACGGTCCGCCAGGGTCGCGAGCCCGACGCGCTCCAGCATGGCGAGGGACCGCTTGCGGCGCTCGGCTGGGCCAATGCCGCGCTGCTTAAGGCCGAAGGCGACGTTGTCTAGGACCGACAGGTGCGGAAACAGCGCATAGTTCTGGAAGACGAGGCCGATATCGCGCTTGTGGGTCGGCAGACGCGTCAGGTCGCGCCCGCCGAGCGAGATGGATCCGCTTGTCGGAGACAGGAACCCGGCGATGAGGCGCAGGGTGGTGGTCTTGCCGCAGCCGCTTGCCCCGAGGAGAGACACGAGTTCGCCGGCCTGGACCGAGAGCGAGAGGTCTTCGAGAACCTTGGTCGTTCCGTAATGGGCGGAAACGGCGTTGATATCGAGAGGCTGTGTCACGGAAAACTACTTCGCAAGAAAGGTGAGGCCGAGTGTCCGCTCGACGATGGCCATCACGGCCACGGTGAGGAACATCAGGAGGACGGAGACGGACGCGACGGTCGGATCGAAGAACTGCTCCACATGCGCCAGGATCTGGATCGGCAGGGTGCTGATGCCCGGTCCGGTCAGGAAGAGCGACACCGACACGTCGTTGAGCGACGTGATGAAGGCGAGAATGAACGCCGCGATCACCCCTCCCCTGACATTCGGCAGCACGATGGTGAAGAAGGTTTTCACCGGCGCACTGCCGAGGCTGATCGCCGCCTCCTCGATGGAGAAATCGAAGGACGCGAGACTGGCGCTGATCACCCGCACCACGTAGGGCAGCACGATGAGCGTGTGTCCGATGAGCAGCGCCAGGAAGATCGGCGCGCCCGTGCCGACCGTGAACGACTTCAGCAGGGCGAAACCGAATACGATCTCGGGCACGAGGATCGGCAGCACGAACAGGGTGCCGAGCCATTTCGGCAGCTCGACCCGGAAGCGGTTGAGCGCATAGGCAGCCGGAATGCCGATCAGAAGCGCGATCATCGTGCCCAGGAAGGCGATCTGCAGGCTGGTCACGATGGTGCGCCGGAAGGCGCTGATCTCGAAGATGTTATAGAACCAGCGCAGGGAAAGCCCCTGCGGCGGGAAGGTCAGGTACGTCGTGTCGCTCAACGCCGCGCCGACCACGATGACGAGCGGCACCATCAGGAAGAGATAGACCAGGGCCGTCACGACGATGAGGATGGGATGAGGTCTGTCGGACATCACGTGGCCATGGGGTTGATGCGGCGGGCGATGTGGCTCATGGCAAGGACGATGGTGATGGTGATCACCGTCATGATCGCCGCGATGGTCGAGGCGCCGACCCAGTCGAAGGACACCATGGCGCGCTGCTGCAGCAGCGTCGCGAGAACGGTCTGGCGCTCACCGCCCAGGAGCTGCGGCGTGGCGTAGGCCGTGAAGCTGCCGGTGAAGACCAGCACAGCACCGACGATGAGCCCCGGCACGGCGAGCGGCAGCAGCACCTGCCAGAACGTCGCCACGGGCGAGGCGCCCAGGGACGAGGAGGCCTGCAGCACGTCCTTGGGAATGTTCTCCAGCACGCCCACCAGGGACAGGACCATGAGCGGCACGAAGAGATACACCATGCCGACGATGACGGCGCCCTGCGTATAGAGCATCTCGAGCGGCTCGTTGACGATCCCGAGCGCCAGCAGGGTCTGGTTCAGGATGCCGTTTCGACCCAGGATGATGAGCCACGCGAAGGCGCGGACCACGACGCCCGTGAGCAGCGGAAAGACGGCCGCCACGATGAGCAGGCTCTTCACCTTGCCCTGCGCCCGCGACACCACATAGGCGGTCATGAAGCCGAAGATCAGGGAGATGATCGTCGTCAGGGCCGAGATCTGCAGCGTCCGGAAAAGGACAGTCGTGCGGAAGCCGCTGTTGAAATAGGAAATGTAGGGGGCGAAGATCCCGCGCGGATCCATGAAGGTTCCGGCGATCACGGCCCCGATGGGCACGATCAGGAACCCGATCACGGCGAGAGTGGCGGGCGCGGTCAGCGCCCACCCGGTTGCGCCGCTCGGGCGCCACAAATGTCTTGCTGTCATGATGGCAGGGTTACTTCCCGAAGACCTCGCTCCAGGCGTCGAGCCAGTCGGTCTTGGCAGCATTCAGCTTCTCGTAGTCGAGGCGCCTGAGCGACGAGATCATCTTCTGGCCATAGGTCCAGCGGGAGGCCTGTTCGGGCGTCAGCTGCACGGCGGTGGCAACGGGAGCGTCCACGCCGCGCTCGGCCAGGGTCTGCTGGATCTTGGGATCGAGGATGAAGTTGATGAACTGGTGCGCCAGCTCGGGGTTCGCCGCGCCCTTGGCGATGTTCACCGTGTTGAGGGTGGCGTAATCGCCCTCTTTCAGCTCAGCCCATCGCACCGTCGGCACGGCCGCCTGGATCTGCGCGAGGGTGAAGTCCTGCGCCATGGCGACCGAGACTTCGCCGGTCGAGAACAGGTTCACGAGCTCGGAACCGGTGTTGTAGTTCTTCACGACGTTGGGCTTCAGCTGTTCGAGAGCCTTGAACGCCGCGCTCTCATCCTTGTAGGGATCGACGCCGGCTTTGCTGGCCGCGACCAGAACCGTCATCGGACCGGCGGTCGTGGTGATGCCGGGCAGAGAGACGCGGCGCTTGAGATCCTCCCGCCACAGGTCGTTCCAGGAGGTGATCGGAGCGGAGACCTTGGCGCTGTCATAGATGATGCCGATGCGGCCGATGGTGTAGGCCGGTCCGAACTTGCCCTGTGGCTCCTTGGCGAGATCGTAGATGCCGTTGATGTTGGGGACCTTCGCGCGATCCACGGGCTGGAACAGGCCTTCCTGGATGCCGAGCTGCGAATAGCTGTCCGTGAGGTACACGACATCGACACCGCCGCCGCCGCGGATCTTGATCTTGTTCAAGCGGTCTGCGTTGTTGCCCGTCTCGAAGACGAGATCGCAACCGCATTGGGCGCGAAACGGCTTGAGAATGATCTCTTCGAGCTTGTCGCCGTTGAAGCCCCACCAGGAGATCGTAAGGGTCTTGTTCTGCGCCATGGCGGGAGCCGCGGACAATGCCGTCAGAGCCAGTGCCATGCCCGCAATCGGTTTGCGCCAACGCCCAACCATCTCAGAATCTCCTGGTTCCACTGTTTCAAAGCCGACGATATGGTGCCGATACCCTTTACGGGGGGCCATCACTGCCCTATCGGCACCACGCATTAGCACAACCATGGGCCCGGGGAAGCCCTGCCAGCCAAGGTCTTTGACCACCTTGCAGGCTTTCTGCTCAAAAAACTCGCAAATTCAAGGCAGCTATTCGGGAAACCATCCACCTGCAGGAGCCCGCTTGAGACGGGGAGTTCGCAGCACGCCGACCACCCGATCCGGCGAATGGGAATAGATGGCTGAAACCGGCTGTTCCCAAGCGTTCGTCTGCAGCATCGCCGCTCCGATGGCGACCGGACTGATCCCGCAGGCTTCCAGCAGCTTCAAGGCCGCGACGATGGAGCGACCGCTGCTGATCACGTCGTCCACCAGCAGCACCCTCCGGTTCTCGATCAGCGGCAGCATGCGCGGATCGAGGTAGAGGCGCTTCATCTGCTCCGGGCTGGTGATGGAGCTCATCGGGACGGAGAGCTCCTCCCGGTACCAGAACTTGCGCGATGTCCCGAATGGGACGTAGCGGCTGTGTCCGAGCTTCTTCGCTGTGCCGCGCACGAGCGTGAGGCCGAGGGTCGGCAATCCGATCACCACTTCAGGCTCAAAGGCGCGGACCTTGTCGGCGAGGCTGGCGCAGAGGGCCTCTTCGACGGCGAACCCGGCCTGGTTGATGATGAGGGACGCCAGGGCATGCTTCCCATCGGCCAATTCGCGGATAGGCAGGCGCAGCTGGCGTCCGTCCTCGAACGCGGCGGGAAAGAACCCGCGATGCCCGCCATCCGGCAGCCGCTCGAAAGTGCGAGGCGGATGAATCTCCTGCCAGAAATCATGGGGCTGCATGGCTCATATCTTCCGTTCGACTGTGCTGAATGGTTGTGACCCGGTCGCCATCGCGCTATCGAACACGCCTCACCCACCAGATCAGGATGACAGCGCAATGCCTTTTCAGGACCTCATCCAGGCGGACCTACCATTCCTGCGCAGCCTCCGCCAAGACCTGCATGCCCATCCGGAGCTGGGATTCGAGGAGGAGCGCACGAGCGGGATCGTCGCGTCGCTCCTGGAAGAAGCAGGCCTGAGCGTGCATCGGGGCTTGGGGAAGACGGGCGTCGTCGGCACCCTTCAGGTAGGCAACGGCACGCGGACGATCGGCCTCCGCGCCGATATGGATGCGCTCGCCATGCCCGAGCAGGCGGATCGTCCCTACAAATCGAAATTCGCCGGAAAGATGCATGCCTGCGGTCACGACGGGCACACGACCCTGCTGCTCGGGGCTGCCCGCCTCCTCGCCCGCACCCGCAACTTCTCCGGCACGGTCCATTTCATCTTCCAGCCGGCGGAGGAAGGTCGCGGCGGGGCGAAGAAGATGGTCGAGGACGGCCTTTTCGATCTCTTTCCCTGCGATGCGGTCTACGGCCTGCACAACATGCCGGGTCTGGCGATCGACGAGATGGCCGTGACGGTCGGCCCCCAGTTGGCCTCCTCCGATACATGGCTCGTGACGTTCAAGGGGGTCGGCACCCATGGCGCCAAGCCGCATCTCGGCAAAGACCCGATCACGGCGAGCGGGCACTTCCTCGCGGCCCTGCAGACCATCGTGGGACGGGTGGTCAATCCGTTGCAGCCTGCCGTCGTGAGCGCCTGCTCCATCCAGGCCGGCGATCCGCGGGCGCTCAACGTCATTCCCGATAGCGTGGAAATCGGCGGAACGGCGCGGGCCTATTCCGCGCAGGTGCGCGACCAGCTCGAAACGGAGATCGAGCGGCTGGCGCGGGGCGTCGCGGCCATGTTCGGCATCGAAGTTTCCTACGAGTTCCGCCGCCGCATTCCGCCGGTCGTCAACCATGCGGATGCCACGGCGCGAGCGCTCAAGGCCGCGCGGGCCGTGTGCGGATCAATGGTGGTGACGGATTTCGAGCCCTCGACGGCCGGTGACGATTTCGCCTTCTTCGGAGAAGCCGCGCCCGGCGCCTATGTCTGGCTCGGGAACGGCCCCGCCGTCGATGGGGCGTTGCATCACAACACTGCATTCGATTTCAACGACGACGCGATCCCGACCGGTGTCGCGTTCTGGGTTACCCTCGTGGAGCAGGAGCTTTCGGTCTGAAAACCTACCGTCCTCTCACGCGCGAAGGCTCTGCCTCGACGGCATCGCTTTCGGCCCAGCCGCGCCGGTTCTTCCGCTGCTTGTTGGGCTTCTTGCCCCTGTCGCGCCGGGCCTTCTCGTCCGGCTTGCGCCGATGGGACACGGAGGTGGCGACAAGCTTCTCTTCGATCTTCGCATTGAGGCTCGCACGCAGGTCGACGACCGCCTCTACATCCTCGAAGACCGCCGGATAACGCTGGGCCAGCCAAAGCCAGCTGGTGGCGATCTTCACTCGCGCCTCGAGCTTCAAAAGGTCCGCATTCACGGCGAAATCGGGCGCGCGCACCCGTCCGTCGCGGGCGTGCTGACGCGCCCAGTCGATCAGCAGTTCGACCGCCAGCTGCTCGCGCCCGTCGACCGGCGCCATCGCGTAGGACAAGCGGTCCAGGATCGGCATGTCCACCGCATCGAGGAGCGTCGCCAGCTCGATCATCTCATCCATATCGGCCATGCGCAGGTCCGGATGCCCGGCCACGAGCGTGTCGTACAGGTGGCGCAGCACGCGGCCGAGGCGGTCCGTCTGCAGCACCTCGCTGGCCGACAGCACCGTTTCCTGGTTCGGGCGCACATAGGCCTTGCCGCGCAGTTTCGCGGCATCGCCATTCAGCGCATTGCGAACGATGGACTCGACCTGAGCGTAAGCGCCAGCTTCCGGCAACGCGGTCACGAGGCCTTCGTCGTGGTGGCCGAAGCGCCCTGCCCGACCTGCGATCTGCTTGATCTCCATGGCCGTGAGCTGGCGCTCGCGCACGCCGTCGAACTTGCGCAGGGTCGAAAACACCACCCTTCTGAGCGGCCCGATATTCAGGCCCATGCCGATGGCGTCGGTCGCGACGAGAATTTCCGCCTCGCCGTTGCGGAAGCGCGCGGCCTCCGCCCGGCGGACTTCCGGCCCGAGCGCCCCGTAAACGGTCGCGACCGTACGCCCTGCCGCCACGAGGCGCGTGCGCAGATCGTGGACGGCGCGGCGGGTAAAGGCCACGAC
>NZ_JALJRK010000138.1 GCF_024519725.1 Microvirga sp. Mcv34
CGCCCCGTGTCACGGCGGGTGAACCGGATCTCCCCGCCGACGGCGGCCCCGAAGGCGAGCCGGTCGCGGCGCTCGAACCGTCCGGCGATCCCCTTGAAGCCGCCCTCCCCGGCGGCGCCCGTCACGAGGGTGGCCACCGACGCCATCACGCCGGCCACGCCGTCGGCGGCCTCTTGGCCCAGCGCGACGTCGATGTCGCCCCGTACCGGGATCTCGCCCCCGTAAAGATGCCTGAGCGCCCGCAGCGTCATCAGATAGGCGCCGGCCACGGTCGGGCACGAGTGCCCGGCCAGCTTGACGGCATCGAGGTACGTGTACTCGACCAGCCCGTCCTCGGTCGCGCCGAGAAAAGCGCTCAGGGGATCATACAGGGTAAGGCGGCGCGCCTCGTCAAAGAAGCCTGGATATTTCATCGTCGTCTCCGAAGGTTATGGCCCTTCCTACCGCGGCGCTGCGGCTCACTCATTGCTCTGGCTCAACAAGGCCGATGGGTGCCGGCCTCGAACTCTGCCGTCCTGGCGGCGTTGGAGGAGCACAGGGCCGACGGCGAGACCGTCGGCTTTTGCGGAGGACGCGGCCATGGCCGGTGCTGTTCGCTCCCACCTCATTTGGGTTCTTGTCGGAATTCTCGGTGCATTTGCCCTGGCGCTGATCGCCATCGAGCGCGGCGAGCACGTCAACGCGCTCTGGATCGTGGTGGCGGCTGTGGCCACCTACCTGATCGCCTATCGCTACTACTCGCTCTTCATCGCCCGGCGCGTGATGCAGCTCGACCCGGAGCGTGAGACACCGGCCGTTCGCCACAACGATGGGCTCGACTACGTGCCGACCAACCGCTACGTGCTGTTCGGCCACCACTTCGCCGCCATCGCCGGCGCCGGCCCCCTCGTCGGACCGGTGCTGGCCGCCCAGATGGGCTATCTGCCTGGCGTCATGTGGATCCTCGCCGGCGTCGTCCTGGCGGGGGCCGTGCAGGACTTCATGGTGCTGTTCGTCTCGATGCGCCGCGACGGCCGCTCGCTCGGCGAGCTGATCCGGGCGGAGCTCGGGCCGGTGCCGGGCGTCATCGCCCTCTTCGGCACCTTCATGATCATGGTCATCATCCTGGCGGTGTTGGCGCTCATCGTCGTCAAGGCGCTGGCCGAGAGCCCGTGGGGCACCTTCACGGTGGCTGCCACCGTCCCGATTGCCGTCTTCATGGGCCTCTACATGCGCTATATCCGCCCCGGCGCCATCGGCGAGGTCTCGGTGATCGGCTTCGTGCTGCTCATGCTCGCCATCGTGTTCGGCCAGACCATCGCCGAGAGCCCGACCTGGGGTCCGGCCTTCACCTTCACCGGCACCCAGCTCTGCTGGATCCTGATCGGATATGGCTTCATCGCTTCGATCCTGCCGGTGTGGCTGCTGTTGGCGCCGCGCGACTATCTCTCGACCTTCCTCAAGATCGGCGCCATCGCGGCGCTCGCCCTCGGCATCGTTGTCGCCGCCCCAGACCTGAGGATGCCGGCCCTGACCCGCTTCGTGGACGGCACCGGCCCGGTCTGGTCCGGCTCCCTGTTCCCGTTCCTGTTCATCACCATCGCCTGCGGGGCGGTGTCGGGCTTCCATGCCCTGATCTCGTCCGGCACGACGCCCAAGCTCATCGACAATGAAGCGAACGCTCGCCTCATCGGATACGGCGGCATGCTGATGGAGTCGTTCGTGGCCATCATGGCGCTGGTGGCGGCCAGCATCATCGAGCCCGGCATCTACTTCACCATGAACAGCCCCGGAGCCCAGATCGGCACCACGGCGGAAAGCGCCGCAGCCAAGGTTACCGAATGGGGCTTTCCCGTCACGCCGCAGCAGATCGAGGAAACGGCGCGGGACGTCGGCGAGCACAGCATCATCTCCCGCACCGGCGGCGCGCCGACGCTGGCAGTGGGCATGGCCCAGATCTTCTCCAACCTCATCGGTGGCAAGGCGATGATGGCGTTCTGGTACCACTTCGCTATCCTGTTTGAGGCGCTGTTCATCCTCACCGCGGTGGACGCTGGCACTCGTGCCGGACGCTTCATGCTGCAGGACCTGCTCGGCCTCTTCATGCCCAGGTTCCGCGACACGGCTTCATGGGGATCGAGCATTGCCGCAACGGCCCTGTGCGTCGGTGCCTGGGGCTACTTCCTGTACCAGGGCGTGACCGATCCCCTGGGCGGGGTGAACACGCTCTGGCCCCTGTTTGGGATCTCGAACCAGATGCTGGCTGCAGTCGCCCTCGTGCTCGGCACGGTGGTGATCTTCCGGATGAAGCGCGAGCGCTATGCCTGGGTGACGATCCTGCCTGCTGCGTGGCTCATCGTGTGCACGCTCACGGCCGGCCTGCAGAAGATCTTCCACCCGGATCCGGCCATCGGCTTCCTGGCGCATGCCAACCGGTTCTCCAATGCTCTGGCGCAGGGGCAGGTGCTGGCGCCGGCCAAGGACCCGGCGCAGATGAGCCAGGTCATCTGGAACGACCGCATCGACGCGGCGCTGTCCGCCTTGTTCGTGCTCGTGGTGGTGAGCATCGTCTATTACGGGATCAGGGCCTGCCTTGAGGCCTACCGTGCCGACCGCTGGACCGCCCGGGAGGCTCCGGCCACACGAGACCTCTTGGATGAGGAGGCTGCGGGCGCGGTCTCCGCCATGCGCTGAGGAGGGGCTGATGCTGAAGCCCGATCTGCGCAAACGCTGGAGCGATTTCACCAAATGCGTGTGCCAAGGAGCTCGGCTGATGGTCGGTGTTCCCGACTACGAAACCTATGTCGAGCACATGCGGCGCAACCATCCTGACCGTTCCGTCATGGCCTACCCAGATTTCTTCCGCGAGCGGCAGGCCGCCCGCTACGGTGGCGAGGGACGAAGCGGGTTCCGGTGCTGCTGACGCGGCACGCCGACCCGGCAATGGAGACGCCGATGAAGGCCACGAAGCTGACGCCCAACATCTCGGTCGCCCATCAGCTGACCGCCAAGGATCTTGAGGAGGCCGCTGCCGCGGGGTTTCGGTCGATCATCAACAATCGTCCTGATGGCGAGGCGCCGGACCAGCCCCGAAGCGAGGAGCTCGCCGCGGCGGCGGAGCGCCTCGGGCTCGCGTACTGGCACATCCCGGTCGTTTCAGGGCAGCTGTCGAACAACCGGGTCGAAGCGTTCAGGAAGGCCCTTTCGGAGGCCAGGAAGCCGGCCCTCGCCTTCTGCCGCACGGGGACCCGCTCGGCGACCCTGTGGGCGCTGGCGGCCAGCGACCGCCTTTCGGCCCATGAAATCCTGCAGACGGCCGCCGACGCCGGCTACAACCTGGAGGCCTTACGGCCGCAGCTGGAGGCCGTCTCCGGACAGCGGTCGTTCAAAGCCTGATGCCCACGATCATCCGCGCAGAGGTTCAGGCCCGCGTGACCCTGCGGGCATACCCCTTTGCGGTTGAGCGCCACCTGCTTTCGGGCCCTGGGCACACAATTCCGGCGGACGCGCCATCGCCGAAACCTTGATCACGGTCTCATCGGTTGCGGAAGAGAGTCTTGTGCGTTGGAAGCCAAGGATCAACGGAGCGGATTGTCTGTCCAACAGGCTTGAGGAGAAGACGCCATGCTCGTGAACGGCAAATGGACGGCTGACTGGCAACCCGTGCAGGCGACCGATGCCAAAGGCGGCTTCGTCCGGCAGACATCGAGCTTCCGACACTGGATCACGCCGGACGGCAGCCCGGGCCCGACCGGCGAAGGCGGGTTCAGGGCCGAAGCCGGACGCTACCATCTCTATTTGGCCCTGATCTGCCCGTGGGCCTCGCGCACCCTCATTGCATTCAGGCTCAAAGGGCTTGAGGAGGTGATCTCGGTCTCGGTCGTCGAGCCTGCCTTGACCGACCAGGGCTGGCGCTTCGGTGACTATCCCGGCTCCAGCCGGGATGTCCTCAATGGCGCCACCTACCTCCACGAGATCTACACCAAGGTGGATCCGACCATCACCGGCCGCGCCACGGTCCCCGTGCTCTGGGACAAGCAGCGGCAGACCATCGTCAACAACGAGTCCGCCGACATCGTGCGCATGCTGAACGCGGGCTTCGGGCATCTCGCTGATGACACGGTCGATCTTTACCCCGAGGACCTGCGGGCGAAGATCGATGCGCTCAACGACCGGATCTATCCCCGACTCAACAACGGCGTCTACCGCGCCGGCTTTGCCACGACACAGGAAGCCTACGAGGAGGCGTTCCAAGACGTGTTCGGCATGCTCGACGAGCTCGAACAGCACCTTGCGGGCAAGGCATTCCTGTTTGGTGACCGCCTCACCGAAACCGACATTCGCCTGTTCGTCACACTGGTCCGCTTCGATGCGGCCTATCACGGCCTGTTCAAGTGCAACCTGCGCCGGATTGCCGATTACTCCAACCTGAGCGCGCATCTGGAGCGGATGCTCGCCTTCCCGGGCATCGCCGGCACCGTCAACATCGATCACATCAAGCGCGGCTATCACTCGATCAAGAGCCTGAACCCGACCGGGATCGTGCCGCTTGGACCGGCCCTGGGATTTGAGCGGCTTCTGGCGGATTCGGAGCGGAAAGCGGCCTGACGCCTGCCAAGAGGGTCCAGCCCACAATGGGGTGACAACCGCCTCACCGCGAAAAGAGTTGTCATGGGGCTCAACCAATGCGGAATCGATCAGGAAAGCCGTAAGGTGATCCAGATCATTCCGAACTAAGGCCGAGACTGCTCGGACGGATGGGCTTCCCGTGTGATCGAACGGTAAGACGCAGACGGGCTCGGTTTCCGTGACTCCCTCGACCCCGCGTGGCTCTGCGATGCGGGGTTTTGCTGATAAGGTTATTTCCGCTGCACGGATTCGGACGCAGTGGGAAAGCAGGCGGATCAAAAGGAATAACAATTTGGGGCGTCGTCACTGCATCCATTGCCAGTCGGCTTGTCACCCATGACGGTTGTGGGAACACACGACTTCGAGTTGGTCGCCCTGTCCATCGTCCTGGCGGCCTTCGCCTCGTATACTGCCCTCGATCTCGCTGGCCGCTCCCGTGCCGGCCGGGGCTGGGCAGACTACTCTTGGCTTGCCGCGGCGGCCGTCGCGATGGGCGGCGGCATCTGGGCGATGCATTTCGTGGCCATGCTTGCCTACAGCGTGCCCGGCATGCCGGTGCACTACCACCTCGACCTTACCTTGCTCTCGCTGGCGCTGCCGATCCTCGCCACCGGCTTAGGCCTCTTCATGGCGAGCCGCAAGCCTGCGGGCCCTGCGGTCCTTGCGGCCAGTGGCCTGCTCGTCGGGCTCGGGATCGTCGCCATGCATTACACTGGCATGGCGGCCATGCACATGGCCGCGGATCTCAGCTACGACAACCTCTGGGTTGCGGTGTCGATCCTGATTGCCATCGGGGCTGCCACCGTCGCGCTCTGGCTGGCCTTCCGGGAAACGGGTCTCGTTCAACAGCTTGTCGCCTCCGTCGCGATGGGAGGAGCCATCGCCGGCATGCACTACACGGCCATGCGGGCAGCAACCTTCTCGCGGCACATGTCTGCGGGGCCGGAGTCATCCCACGCCAGCATCGAGCAGACCAGTCTCGCGCTGGCAGTGGCGGGCGCCACCTTCCTGATCCTGTTCCTGGCTCTGATTGCGGCCCTGTTCGACCGCCGCTTTGCCGTTCTGGCGGACCGCGAAGCCGCGGTCCTGCGGGCCAGTGAGGAGCGGTACCGGACCCTCTACAAGAAGACCCCGCTGCCGCTGCATTCCCTCAGCGAGGCCGGGATCATCGAGCACGTCAGCGAGGCTTGGCTCGACCTGTTGGGCTACCGGCGCGAGGAGGTCGTGGGGCGTCCGATCACCGACTTCATGACCGAGGACGCGATCCAGCACCGGTCGGAGGAGGTCTGGCCGACGCTGCTGCGCGAGGGTGCCTTGAAGGATGTCGAGTATCGCCTCGTGACCAAGAGCGGGGCTGTCCTGGATGTGCTCATGTCAGGCCGGGTCGAGCGCGATCCGGAGGGGCAGTTCCAGTATATTCTGGGAGGGGTCTTGGACGTCACCGCCCGCAAGCGCGCCGAGGAGGCCCTGCGCCAGGCGCAGAAGATCGAGGCCCTTGGCCATCTCACCGGGGGCGTCGCCCACGACTTCAACAACCTGCTAGCGGTGGTGCTCGGCAACCTGGAACTCCTGCGCAAGCGTCTGCCGGACGATCCCAAGGCCACGCGCCTGCTCGACGGCGCCGTTCAGGGGGCCCAGCGAGGCGCGGCCCTGACCCAGCGCCTGCTCGCCTTCGCGCGGCGGCAGGAGCTCACGGCCGAGCCGGTCGATGTTCCTGATCTCGTGAAGGGCATGACCGACCTGCTGCAGCGCTCCATCGGGCCCATGGTGCAGATCGAGACCCGGTTCCCGCTCGGCCTGAGTTGTGCTCATGTCGATGGCCACCAATTGGAGCTGGCCCTGCTGAACCTGGCCGTCAACGCCCGGGACGCCATGCCGGAGGGTGGAACCATCGTCATTGCGGCCGGGGAACAGACCGTAGAGCCGGACGACGGCAGCGCCCTTCTGCCGGGCCGCTATGTCTGCCTGTCGGTGACGGACACGGGGGAAGGCATGGACGAGGCGACCTTGGCCCATGCGATGGAGCCGTTTTACACGACGAAGGGTGTCGGCAAAGGCACCGGGCTCGGTCTGTCCATGGTGCATGGCCTTGCGGCGCAATCGGGCGGAAAGCTCGTCCTGAGGAGCCAAAAGGGGAAAGGTACTACTGCCGAGATCTGGCTGCCTGTTGCCCAGAAGCGAACCTCCACGGAACCCGTCTTGCCACCTACTCCAGCAAAGGGGCCGTCGGCGACCTCGCGGCCGCTGACCATCCTTGTGGTCGACGATGACGCCCTGGTTCAGGCCAACACGGCCGCGATGCTGGAGGATCTCGGGCACCGCATCATCGAGGCTGGCTCCGGGCAGGAGGCGCTGACCATTCTCGCGAGCGGCAGGGCTGTCGATCTAGTGCTCACCGATCAGGCCATGCCGGGCATGGCGGGCACCCAGCTGGCCGAACACATCAAAACCCAGCAGCCTGATCTGCCGATCATTCTGGCCACCGGCTTTGCCGACCTGCCGCCGAGCGCACTTCCGGATCTTGTCAGGCTGACCAAGCCATTTGATCAGACAACCCTCGCGCGCACGATTGGCGAGGGCCTGAAGGCGGTGGGGGGACGAACCGTGGTGCCGTTCCGTCCCCGGCAAGGGTGAAAGGTGGTGAGGGACGCTTCCAGCTCCGTCCCACGCGCGCCCTCTAGGACACGGTTTCCTGCAACGGAGCCTTGATCGTTCGGCGAGGACCGGAACAGGACTTTGGCGACCACGGCAGTCAGGCCACCTGCTTCGTCTGGATCTGAATATGAGCCCTAGACGGGCAAGCAGGCCCCGCACAATGGGCTCGCACCTGCGCTGCTTGCGCCTCATCGATCACAATTTTGGCCTTGTCCAAAACCGTCATGATCGCTGCTCCCGCTGATGGGCAGCCTCCAACGCCCCTGCCAAGCTTATATTCCGCTTTCCGCCTTCGACAGGCGAGGCGGCGGGCCAGCGGATGTCGTGTCCCCTATATTGAGTTCTGGATGATTGCGCACCAATCCCTCGCGGGTTACGGCCAAGCTGTCCCAGGTACGGGCCATCTCCAGAAGCTGCTCGCGCCCCTCCCCCTCCGGCACCTGCTTTCCTAGTGTTCTGTCACTGACGAGCGATTCCGAAATCTGGTCCGGCGTGCGATGTTG
>NZ_JALJRK010000139.1 GCF_024519725.1 Microvirga sp. Mcv34
GATCTTCTCGCCCAAGAGCTACATCGTGTGGTCGGGCGTGCAGGATGCGCTGGTGCAGTGGTGGTACGGCCATAACGCGGTCGGCTTCTTCCTCACCGCGGGCTTTCTCGCCATCATGTACTACTTCATCCCGAAGCGGGCGGAGCGGCCGGTCTATTCCTACCGCCTCTCGATCATCCACTTCTGGTCGCTGATCTTCATGTATATCTGGGCGGGTCCCCACCACCTGCACTACACCGCCCTTCCCGATTGGGCGCAGACGCTGGGCATGGTGTTCTCCGTCATGCTGTGGATGCCCTCATGGGGCGGCATGATCAACGGCCTCATGACCCTTTCGGGAGCCTGGGACAAGCTGCGCACCGATCCGGTCCTGCGCCTGATGGTCGTGTCCGTCGCCTTCTACGGCATGGCAACCTTCGAAGGGCCGCTGATGTCCGTGAAGGCCGTCAATTCCCTGTCGCATTACACCGACTGGACCATCGGCCACGTCCATGCCGGCGCCCTCGGCTGGGTCGCCTACATCTCCTTCGGAGCCATTTACTGCCTCGTGCCGTGGCTGTGGAACAAGAAATCGCTCTATTCCATGAAGGCCGTGTCCTGGCACTTCTGGATCTCCACCCTCGGCATCGTCCTGTACATCTCGTCGATGTGGGTCGCGGGCATCCTCCAGGGTCTCATGTGGCGCGCCTATACCAGCCTCGGCTTCCTCGAATACTCCTTCATCGAGACCGTCGAGGCGATGAATCCCTTCTACGTCATCCGTGCGCTCGGCGGCGCATTCTTCGTGGCCGGCAGCCTGATCATGGCCTGGAACGTCTGGAAGACGATCACGGTCGGTGAGGCGGTCGAGGAAGCTCCTCAGGCCATGCAGCCCGCGCTCATCGCCGCGGAATAAAGGAAACGATCATGTCATTCTGGTCCCGTCACAAGATCTTCGAGACCAACTCGATCATCCTCATCATCGGCGTGCTGATCGTCATATCCATCGGCGGCCTGGTGGAGATCGTGCCGCTCTTCTACCTGAAGAGCACCATCGAGAAGGTGGAGGGCGTCAGGCCCTACACCCCGCTCGAACTCGCCGGCCGCAACATCTACGTGCGCGAGGGTTGCTACAATTGCCATAGCCAGATGATCCGTCCCCTGCGGGACGAGGTCGAACGCTACGGCCATTACTCGCTGGCAGCCGAGAGCATGTACGATCGGCCGTTCCAGTGGGGCTCCAAGCGCACGGGCCCCGACCTCGCCCGCGTCGGCAACAAGTATTCCGACGACTGGCACCGGGACCACCTGAAGGATCCCCGCGCGGTCGTGCCGGGTTCGATCATGCCGGGGTATCCCTGGCTCGCGACGACCGAGCTCGACACGTCCACCATCGCGCAGGACCTGCAGGTGCAGGCCACCCTCGGCGTTCCCTATACGGACGAGATGGTCAAGCATGCCGAGAGCGACATTCGCATCCAGGCGGCGGCCGACGATCCGAATGCCGTCGACCTCGCCAAGCGCTATCCGAATGCCCAGTCGCGGTCCTTCGACGGCAACCCGCAGAGGGTCACGGAGGCTGACGCCCTGATCGCCTATCTGCAGCTGCTGGGCACGCAGGTCGACTTCAAGCTCTACGACAACAAAGCAAACGTGCGCTGAGGATCGAGAACCATGCCAGCCGCCTATAAATTCTTCGCCGAATTCGCCCAGACCTGGGGGCTTCTCTACTTCGTCGTCGTCTTCCTGGCGATGCTGATCTACGCCCTCGCCCCCTCGCGGAAGGACCGCTTCGACGCGGCCGCCCGCATGCCTCTCCAGGAGGATTGATCCCATGGCCCATGACAAGCACGAACAGGTCGACGCCATCTCGGGCGTCACCACCACCGGGCACAGCTGGGACGACATCCAGGAACTCAACAACCCGCTTCCGCGCTGGTGGCTGTGGACCTTCTATGCCAGCATCGCCTGGGCGATCGCCTATTGCATCGCCTATCCCGCTTGGCCCATGGTCTCGTCCTATACCAAGGGCGTCCTCGGCTGGCAGTCGCGGGACGCGGTGGTGGCCGACCTGGAGGCTCTCAAGCAGCAGCGCTCCGGCATGACGGCGAAACTCGCCGAGAGCTCTCTGGAAGAGATCCGGCAGAACCCGGAGATGTTCACCTTCGCACGCGCTCAGGGCAAGGCCGCCTTCGGCGACAACTGCGCCCCGTGCCACGGCGCGGGCGGCGCGGGCGCCAAGGGATATCCGAACCTGAACGACGATGACTGGCTCTGGGGCGGCTCCCTCGCCCAGATCGAGCAGACCATCCGCTATGGGGCCCGCTCCACCAGCGACCAGGGCCACTCCGGCTCCATGCCGGCTTTCGGCCGCGACGGGATGCTCAAGCGGGAGGAGATCCTGCAGGCGGCGGATTACGTCCGCTCCCTTTCGGGTCTACCCACCGACAAGGGCGCCGATCTGGCGGCCGGCGCCAAGGTCTTCGCGGACAATTGCGCCGCCTGCCATGGCGAAAAGGGCCTCGGCAACCAGGAGCTCGGGGCTCCCAACCTGACGGACCAGATCTGGCTCTTCGGCTCCGACAAGGCGATTATCGTGGAAGGCCTGATGAATGGACGCGGCGGCGTCATGCCGACGTGGCACGGACGCCTCGACGACACGACCATCAAGTCGCTGACCCTCTACGTCCACTCTCTGGGCGGCGACCAGCGGCCCTGAGGACATCAAAAACCATGTGATGGCAAGGCCGGGGGAAAACCTCCGGCCTTTGCTTGATATGGATCAAGGCGGCTTGGACGGTCGCATCGTATCCCATCGTCATACCTGATTGAGACGAACCGACGGATTCGATGGCCGACGCCCCTCTCCCCCATTCTCTCGGAGCATCCTCTTCGGCCTCGGCCGACGACGCGCCGCTCTATGCCCCCCGCAAGCAGATCTATCCGCAGGCCGTGAAGGGCCGCTACCGCACGATCAAGTGGATCGTGCTCGCCGTCACGCTCGGTACCTATTACTTTCTACCGTTCATCCGCTGGGATCGGGGCCCCAATGCGCCGGATCAGGCCATCCTGGTCGATCTCGCCAACAGCCGCTTCTACTTCTTCTTCATCGAGATCTGGCCGCAGGAAGTCTATTACATCACGGGCCTGCTCGTTCTGGCGGCCCTGACGCTTTTTCTCATGAACGCGGTCGCCGGCCGCATCTGGTGCGGCTATCTCTGCCCGCAGACGGTCTGGACCGATCTGTTCTACGCGGTCGAACGCTTCATCGAGGGCGACCGGCGCGAGCGGATGCGTCATGACAAGGAGAAGCTCAGCCTCCAGCTTCTCGGTCGGAAGTCCCTGAAGCACTTCGTCTGGCTCATGATCGCCTGGTGGACCGGCGGCGCCTGGGTGCTCTACTTCGCCGATGCGCCGACGCTGGTCTATCAGCTGGCGACTTTCCAGGCGCCGTTCGTCGCCTATCTCTGGATCGGTATTCTCACCTTCACGACCTACACGCTCGCCGGCTTCATGCGCGAACAGGTCTGCACCTATATGTGCCCTTGGCCGCGGATCCAGGCCGCGCTGACGGACGAGTACGCGCTCAACGTCACCTATCGCTATGATCGCGGCGAGCCACGCGGCTCGATGAAGAAGAACGAGGCTCTGAAGCTGCAGGGCCTGCCTGCGGGAGACTGCATCGATTGCGACCAATGCGTCGCCGTGTGCCCGACGGGCGTCGACATTCGCAAGGGCCTGCAGCTCGATTGCATCCAGTGCGGCCTGTGCATGGATGCGTGCGACAATGTCATGGACAAGATCGGTCGTCCCCAGGGACTGATCGCCTACGACACCGACATGAACGTGCAGGCCCGGATCGAGGGCCGGCCGGAGGTGCGCCGCATTGTTCGTCCGCGAACCCTCTTCTACGCCGGGCTGATCGTTCTCGTCGGTTCCGTGATGATCGCCTCGCTGGCCATGCGCCAGAGCCTCTACCTGAGCGTCATGCATGACCGGAACCCGCTCTTCGTACGCCTCTCGGACGGCTCGATCCGCAACGGGTTCACCATCCGCGTCGCCAACAAGAATCTGGACGAACGCCGTTACGCGCTCTCCGTGGAAGGGCTGCGTGGGGCCAGGATCGATGTTGTCGGCGGAGAAGTCGATCCGCAGGGTCGCTCCATCGTGGCCGTCGGGCCGGACCAAACCCTGGAGGCCCGCGTGCTGGTGACGGAAACCGCTGCCTCGACCGAAGACTCGACAGTCCTCCGGTTCGTCCTG
Source organism: Microvirga sp. Mcv34 (assembly GCF_024519725.1). GTDB lineage: Bacteria > Pseudomonadota > Alphaproteobacteria > Rhizobiales > Beijerinckiaceae > Microvirga. The sequence goes on from NZ_JALJRK010000139.1 coordinate 4,243, forward strand.
ACCGATCTCGCCACCGGCAACACCGTCAGCACGAGCGACCACTTCAAGGCTCCTTAAGGATCGAACCATGGCCACGAACGCAAGTATGGGACGCTCGCCCCGCCCGATCACCGGACGCACGGTCCTCCTCTATTTCGTGACGTTCTTCGGCGTGATCTTCGCCGTGAACTTCTACATGGTGCGCGTCGCCATATCGAGCTTCAGCGGGGTCGAGACGGAGAGCGTCTACAAGGCGGGGCTTTCGTTCAAGAACGATGTCGAGGCAGCCCACGCTCAGGATGCGCTTCATTGGAAGATCGAGGCGGCCCTGCAGCACGGCGAGGCTCCGGCGATCGTCGTCACCGCCCGCGATGCCCAGGGGCAGGCTCTCACGGGTATCCTGCCCGAGATCCGCCTCGCCCATCCGACCGATAAGCGTCGCGATGTGCCTCTGGAGTTCGTCGAGCTCTCGCCCGGCCGCTTCAGGAGCGTCACACCCGTGCCGGAAGGCCAGTGGGATCTTGTCATCGGCCTGAGGCGCGACGAGGAAACCCTCTTCCGCTCCAAGAGCCGCATCGTGCTCTGAGGATCCGCTCGGTATGTCAGAAAGCCTCGATCTTTCCATCTATGTCACGCGGCAGGGCGGCGGAACGGCTCATCTTGATCTCGCCGTCGAGGGCATCGATTGCGCCGCCTGCATCGAGGACATCGAAGGCGGATTGTGCGGCCTGCCCGGGATCGTTGACGCAAGGCTGAACTACACGAACCACCGTCTCGCCGTCGAATGGCGCGACGGGGCGCTTTCGCCCACGCAGGTCGTGGAAGAGCTGGGGCGGCTCGGCTATCGAGCCCATCCCTTTCGCGCCAAGCTGGTGGAGGAAGAGGAAACGCGCCGCGCTCAATGGCTTCTGAAATGCCTTGCGGTGGCAGGATTCGCCTCCATGAACATCATGCTGCTGGCGGTCGCGGTCTGGTCCGGTAACGTCACTGACATCACGCCCGAGACTCGCGACTTCTTCCATTGGCTCGCCGCCCTCATTGCCCTCCCGGCGGTCGCTTATGCGGGCCAGCCCTTCTTTCAGAGCGCCATGAACGCGCTGCGCAACCGCCGCACCAACATGGACGTGCCGATCGTCATCGGCATCCTGCTGGCGCTGAGCGTGTCGGTGTTCGAGACGATCAATTCCGCAGAGCACACCTATTTCGACTCGGTGGTGATGTTGCTGTTCTTCCTGCTCTGCGGCCGCTACCTCGATCAGGCCATGCGCCGGAAGACCCGGGCCGTCGCGAGTAATCTCGCCTCGTTCCGAGCCGAGGTCGCTCACAGGATCGAGGACGATGGCGAGGTCGTCCTTGTGCCGACCGCCGCCGTGAAGGCCGGCGACCGGGTCCTCGTCCGCCCGGGCGAGCGCATTGCGGTCGACGGCGTGGTGCTGTCTGGGTCGTCGGAGGTGGATGAGAGCCTCGTCACCGGCGAGACCACCCATCGCCCCGTCAGGGCCGAGTCGCAGGTCTATGCCGGAAGCATGAACGACAACGGCACCCTGACGCTCCGGGTCACCGCGGCCGGCAAGGGAACCCTGCTCGACGAGGTCGAGCGTCTCCTGGAGAACGCAGCCGCGGCGAAATCCCGCTATGTGCAACTGGCCGACCGGGTGGCGAAAATCTACGCGCCGGTCGTGCACACGGCCGCCGCCGTCACGGCCATTGCCTGGATCGCGACCGGAGCCTCCGTTCACGATGCGCTGCTCACCGCCATCGCGGTGCTCATCATCACATGTCCCTGCGCGCTGGCGCTCGCCGTGCCGGTCGTACAGGTGGTCGCGTCAGGCGCCCTGTTCCGGGCCGGCGTGTTCCTCAATGCGGGCGATGCTTTCGAGCGGCTGGCCAAGGTCGACACGATCGTGTTCGACAAGACCGGGACCCTCACTCTTCCAACCATGAGCGTCACCAATGCGGGCGAGGTGGAGACCAGCCTGCTGGCGGCCGCAAGCCGGCTGGCTCTGTCGAGCCATCATCCCCTCGCCACGGCCGTTGCGCAGCTGGCGCAGGATCGCCGGCCTTATGACGACGTGACCGAGGAGCCCGGTCGAGGCGTCCGTGCCGTCGTGGACGGAATGGAGATGCGCCTCGGCAGCCCGGCGTTCTGCGACGCGGAGGCGATCGCCGAGAAGGCCGCCGCGACCGACCCGCTGGCCTCCGTCATTGCATTTTCCTGGGGCGAGCGGCGGAGCGTCCTTCTGGTTCGGCAGGCCCTGCGCCCCGATGCGGTCGCCATCGTTCGGAACCTGCGTGAGCGCGGCTTCGATTGTCGTATTCTCTCTGGCGACCGGCCCGAAGCCGTGGCTCCGATCGCGGCCACGCTCGGCATCGCGACATGGCGCGGCGGCTGCAAGCCTTCTGACAAGATCGACGCGCTCGATGCTCTCAAGGCCGAAGGCCGCAAGGTGTTGATGGTCGGCGACGGGCTGAACGATGCGCCTGCGCTCGCGGCCGCACATGTGTCACTGTCGCCCATCAGCGCTGCCGACCTCACCCAGGCTCATGCCGATGCCGTCTTCCTGGGCGACCGGTTGCAGCCCGTTCAGGATACGATCGACATCGCGCGCCGGGCGCACCGCCTCATGCGGCAGAACCTGGGGATCGCGCTCGTCTACAACCTGATCGCGGTTCCCCTCGCCTTTCTGGGATTCGTCACGCCTCTCGTCGCGGCGCTCGCGATGTCCGGCTCCTCGACTCTCGTGACCCTCAACGCCCTCCGGGCCCGTGGGCGCGCATCGGAGCCACGTCCCGAAGCGGCGCCGTCCCCCATCGTGCCCGTCACGCAAGGAGCCTGACCGATGGATGTGCTGATCTATCTCGTTCCCATGGCTCTCCTGCTCGGCCTTTCCGGTCTCGCGGCCTTCCTATGGTCGCTGAAGAACGGCCAATACGACGATGTGCAGGGGGCGGCCGTCCGCGTCCTGTCCGACGACGATCTGCGGAAATGACGTCCTCGACGGCGATACCCAGGGCGGGTCAGCTCGAATGCATCTGCGAGCCGGGTGCGCTCGACGACACGCTCGCCAATGATCGCGGCATGGTGCCGCTGGCGGCCGGCTTCGCGCTTTCGGTGCTCGCCCAAGTCCTGACCCTCAGCATTCTTCCGCTCGCCGGGTTGGCCCTCGCACCGAGCCGAGGCCTCGCCACTCTTCCCTACACGGCTTTCTACATCGGCGCGGCCCTTGCGAGCCTGCCCGCCTCGCTCCTCCTCGACTCGTTCGGCCGACGGGCGGCGTTCTCCCTCGGTGCCAGCCTCGGCGCAGCCGGTGGCCTCGTGCTCGTCTGGGCGCTCGTGTCGATGCACTTCAACGCCCTTCTGCTCGGCGCATTCTGGCTTGGGATCGCAGGCGGTTTCAGCCTGTTCTACCGCCACGCCGCCGTGCCGGTCGGCGGGGAGGGAGCGGGGGC
>NZ_JALJRK010000013.1:0-68176 GCF_024519725.1 Microvirga sp. Mcv34
CCGCACGATCATCCGCGAAGGCAACCAGGTCATTATTCGCCACGATGATACCGAACGGTTCCGCCGTACCTATCGCGATGCTGACATCCGCACCGAGCGGCGCGGCGCCGACGAGGAGGTGACCATCGTGCGCCGCCCCGACGGCTCCGAGATCGTGACCGTGCGCGACCAGTACGGAAACCTCGTCCGCCGCGTGCGGCGCGAGCCGGCCGGGCGGGAGGTCGTGCTCATCGAGAACCGGCGCAGCGGCATCGAGCGACGCCCCGGCTACGGATACGTCGAAGAGGAAGTCATCCGCATGCCTCCTCCGGTCGTCCGGATCCCGCGGGAAGAGTACATCGTCGAGACGGAGCGCGCCTCGGAAGCCGATATCGTGCGGGCCTTCACGGCTCCGCCGGTGGAGCGCATAGAGCGGGCCTATACCCTCGACGAGGTCCGTCGCAGCCAGCCGCTGCGCGAGCGCATGCGCCGCGTGGACGTGGACACGATCAACTTCGAGTTCGGCTCCTGGGAGTTGCCGCCGGACCAGATCGATTCCCTCAGGGGCATCGCGGACGGGTTGCGTCAGGCCATCTCCCGCAACCCGAACGAGATCTTCCTGGTGGAGGGTCACACGGACGCGGTCGGCTCGGACGAGGATAACCTGACTCTCTCCGACCGTCGCGCGGAAACCATCGCGACCATTCTGACTCAGCGCTACCAGATCCCCGCCGAGAACCTGACCACGCAGGGCTACGGCGAGCAGTATCTGAAGGTGAACACGCAAGGGCCGGAGCGGGAAAACCGCCGCGTGACCATGCGCCGGATCACCCCGCTGCTGCAGGGCCAGAACCAGCAATAAGCCAACAGGACCGGGAGGACGCAATCCTCCCGGTTCTTCTTTAAGACATCAGTCTGGAAGACCTGCCAGACGCAAGCCTTCCGCGAAGCGATCGAGCACTTCCCGGCTGAACGCAAGAGCCTTGCGGATGTCCGAGATCCGGATTTCGGGATATTCCTTCACCAATTCGCCAATGCGGTCTCGTGCGTTGTCGAGATCCCCGGCGAGGGCATAAGCCGGGGCGAGGGTCCGATGGATCCAGGCGGCTCTTGGTTTCGCCTTCAATCCCTTTTCCTGCCACAGCGCCGCTTGATCGTATCGCTTCGCGATAAAATGGGCGCACCCGATCCCGACGTCGCAGTTGAACGCCATGGGATCGAAAGGACTGAGACGCAACGAGCGCTCGAAATGCTGGATGGCGACCTCGGGGTCATCCTGGTAGTTGTGCAACCAGCCGGTGCGGTTCCAGGCCCAGGCGGAGTTCGGGTCCAGCGTGAGGGCTCGCTCCAGCATGGATTGCGCGCGCTGGTATTCTCGCGTGATGGTCAAAGCGGCGCCAAGCACCGTGAGAATAAACGGGTCGTCACCGGCAATCGCCGCGGCAGCCTGTGCCAGGCGCAGGGTCTCGCGCTGGTCGTCGGGCACGTTGCCGGACCAGTTATAGACGATCCGCTGCCCGCGGCACCACGCGGCCAGCGAGAGGGCGAGCGGATAGCCTGGATCGAGCAGAAGAGCCTTGGAGACGAGACGGGTCGCCTCCTTATTGGCATCGAACTCCAGCGCCCAGACGTGAGGCAGGGACCTCATGACGAGATCATAGGCGTCGAGGTTCTCAGGTCGCTTGCGTCTCGACCGTTCAATCTCGGCCGCCCGGATGGAGGGCTGGATCGAACCGACGACGCTGGCCGTGATCTGATCCTGGAGATCGAACACGTCCGCTATCACACCGTCGTAATGCTCAGCCCAGAGATGCATGCCGCTGACCGCATCGACCAATTGCGCGGTGATGCGGATCCTCTCCCCGGAACGCCTGACGCTGCCTTCCAGAACATACCGCACGCCCAGCTCGCGCCCGATCTGCTGGACGCTTACGTTGCGCTCCTTGTAAACAAAGGTCGAGTTGCGCGCGATGACGAAGAAGGACCTGAAGCGCGACAAGGCAGCGATGATGTCCTCAACGATGCCGTCTGCGAAATATTCCTGCTCCGGGTCCTTGCTGAGATTGGCGAAGGGCAGGACCGCAATGGAGGGCCTGTCCAGCGCAGAAGCGGTGGATCGTGCCTCGGCTGACGCCGCCGACAAGTCCATTCCGGCCAGAAGGCAGTAAACCCGGATCAGCCTTCCGATGTTCTTGAAGCGCTGCTCGCCGTAGTCCTCGAAGTGGTAGGGGAGCTTGTCCCTCACCTCCTCATGGACCTTTCCCGACAGGCAGATCCCGCCGGGCCGGGCCATCTTCTGCAAACGTGAGGCGATGTTCACACCGTCACCGAAGATGTCCCCGTCATCTTCGATGATGATATCGCCGAGGTTGATCCCGATCCTCAGCTGAAGAGGCTTCGAACGTTCCTCGCTGGAAGCCCTGGCCACCGCCTCCTGTAGATCGACGGCACATCGGACGGATTCGATGGGGCTCGAAAACTCGCAGAGGAATCCATCCCCGATGGTTTTCACCAGCCGACCGCGATGAGAACGGATTCTGGGCTCGATGACCTGCCGCCGCAGGTCTCGCAACCTACGCAGGGTGCCTTCCTCATCTTTGGACATGAGATCGGAATAGCCCACCACGTCAGCTGCGAGGACAGCGGCAAGGCGTCTTTGTGCCGTTTGGTCGGAAGAGCTGCTCATGGCCACTCCAGAGCGTCGACATCGGCACTGCTGAGCTACGTCAGGAGGGCCGATCCAAGCAATGGCTCGGCCTTCCTGGAACCTTCTATGATAAAGCCCGATGGCTGATCTGGTTGCGTCGAGACGGACCTTGAAATCGAGAGAAACCAAGGATTTTGGAGCGTCTACCGAGCCCGCGAGCGCGAGTTCAGCCGCGCGGGAACTCCAGGCCCATCTCCCGGTAGCGCTCGGGATCGTCGCTCCAGTTCTCGCGCACCTTCACGAAGATGAAGAGGTGGACCGGGCTTTCCGCGATTTCGGCGATCTCCTTGCGGGCCGCTTGTCCGATGGCTTTGATGGTCTGGCCGCCCTTGCCGAGCACGATCTTGCGCTGGCTGTCACGCTCTACGAACACGGTCTGCTCGATTCGGACCGAGCCGTCGGGGCGCACCTGCCACTGGTCGGTCTCGACGGTGGACTGGTAGGGCAGCTCCTCATGGAGGCGCTCATAGATCTTCTCGCGGGTGATCTCGGCGGCCAGCATGCGCAGGGGCGCGTCGGAAATCTGGTCCTCCGGATAGAGCCAGGGCCCTTCCGGCATCATCTCGGCGAGCTGGCGCTTCAGCGTCTGGACGCCGTCGCCCTTCAGGGCCGAGATCATGAAGGTGTGCGCGAAAGGCACCATGTCATTGAGCTTCGCGGCCATCTCGAGGAGCTTGGAGCGTTCGATCAAGTCGATCTTGTTGAGGATCAGGACCTTCGGGCGCTTCAGCTCCGGCAGCTTGGCGAGGATCGCCTCGGCCTCCTCGTCGATTCCCTTGCGGGCGTCGAGCAGGAGCGCGATCACGTCCGCATCCCCCGCTCCGCCCCAGGCCGACGTGACCATGGCGCGGTCGAGACGGCGCTTGGGCTTGAAGATACCGGGCGTGTCCACGAAGACGATCTGCGCCTCACCCTCGATGGCAATGCCGCGCACCAGGGCGCGGGTCGTCTGCACCTTGCGCGACACGATGGAGACCTTGGACCCGACGAGCGAGTTCAGAAGGGTCGACTTGCCCGCATTCGGCGCGCCGATGAGAGCGACGAAACCGGCCTTGGTGTTGGTCTGCTCAGGCTGTTCCATGCTCTTCCTCCGTCCATACGCCCTCTCTCATGAGAAGGCTTCGCGCCGCGGCCTGTTCCGCGATGCGCTTCGATGTGCCCGAGCCGAACTCGCCCTCGGCACCCTTCACCTTGACCATGACCCGAAATTTCGGAGCGTGATCGGGCCCGGTCTGCTCCGCCACGGAATAGGTCGGCGGCGGGAGACCCTGCCCCTGGGCCCATTCCTGCAGGGCACTCTTCGGGTCGCGCAAGGGGCGGCGGGGCGCTTCCAGCAGGGACTGGAACGAGCGCTCGACGAGGGCGCTCGCCGCTTCGTAGCCACCATCCAGGAAGACGGCGCCGATGATCGCCTCGCACACATCGGCCAGGATGGTCTGGTTGCGGCGCTCGCCCGAATGGGCTTCGCCGGCGCCGAGCTTGAGATAGGGCCCGACATCCCACGCGATGGCGATCTCCGCGCAGCTCTCGCGCCGCACGAGTTCCGCGAGGCGCCGCGAGAGCTCCCCCTCGGGTGCGCCGGGGAACTTCCGGTAGAGCAGCCCCGCGATGGCGAGGCCGAGCACCCGATCGCCCAGGAACTCCAGCCTCTGATAGCTCTGCCCGGCCGCCTGCGGGGCGCTGACATGGGTCAGCGCCTCGTCCAGGAGTTCGGGCTTCTCGAAGCGATAATCGAGCTTGTTCAGAAGCTCGTCGAGGTTCGGCCTGCGGCGTGCCACGGGTTACTCGATCCGCTCGAAGAGACGATTCCAGCGGATCTTCTGCGGCCATTCCCACGGACGCCACAGCGAAGCGCTCTCGTCGATGGAGAAGAAGATGATCTCGGCGCGGCCGACAAGGTTCTCGAACGGCACCTGCCCGACGCTCGCCTCGTCCCGCGAGTCGGTGGAGTTGTCGCGGTTGTCGCCCATCATGAAGAAGTGGCCCGGCTGGACCGTGTAGACGTTGGTGTTGTCCCAGTAGCCGCGGTCGCCGTCACGCTCGATGACGAAATGGGACACGCCGCCGGGCAGCGTCTCCTTATATTGCGGCACGGAGATCGTGCGGCCGTAGAGATCGGTGGTCTTGTAGTCCTCGACGCGCTCGCGCTGGACTGGTTGGCCATTGATATGCAGCACGCCGCCAATCACCTGGATCTTGTCGCCCGGCAGGCCGATCACGCGCTTGATGTAGTCGGTCGAATTGTCCTTCGGCAGCTTGAACACGGCGATCTCGCCCCGCTTCGGCTCCGAGCCGAAGATGCGGCCGGAGAAGAGGCCAGGGCTGAAGGGAATCGAGTGCTTGGAGTAACCGTAGGAATACTTGGAAACGAAGAGATAGTCGCCGATCAGCAGGGTCGGGATCAGGGACCCCGACGGGATGTTGAAGGGCTGGAAGAGCACGGTGCGCACGACCACCGCGATCAGGAGCGCCTGGACAATGACCTTGATGGTTTCCCAAAGGCCGCCTTCTTCGTTCTTCGCGCTGCTACCTGCGTATTTGCTGCTTTTATCGCTCACGTCCGTCGACCTATGCTCTTGGACCGCGACGGCGGGAGGCCGTCCTCATCCGGTGGCAAGTCGAGAGGGGTTTGCACTTAAGCCCCAAGGGCAAACCACTCTCGATTGATATGTTCGCTCCGGCCGCTCGCAGGGAGCCGGAATCCGTTCTCTTGCGGCATGCTCTAACCTAAGGCGCGTCCTGCCGCAACGCGGCCACGCCTCATACAGGCAGCGCCTCGATGATCACGAAGGCTTGAGCCAGGGGCGGATCGTCGGTCAGAGACACGTGGACCACCGCCCGGTGCCCCGCCGGCGTCATGGCCTGGAGGCGCTCCAGGGCTCCGCCGGTCAGCCGCATGGTCGGGCGGCCCGTTGGAAGATTGACCACTTCCATGTCGCGCCAGAAGACACCGTGGCTCAACCCTGTCCCCAGCGCCTTGGCGCAGGCCTCCTTGGCGGCGAAGCGCCGGGCATAGGACGGCGCGCGCGCGGCCCGCCTGTCGCTGCGGGCCCGCTCGCCCTCCGTATAGATGCGGTGCGTGAACCGGTCGCCGAAGCGCTCGATCGACTTCTCGATGCGCCGGATGTCGCAGAGGTCGGAGCCGATGCCGATGATCACGCCGCCACCTGTGCCCGACCCTGGTCCATGGCGGCGCGCATCCCCCGCACGGCCTCGGCTAGACCGACGAAGATCGCCTCCCCAATCAGGGAATGGCCGATATTGAGCTCCACGATCTGCGGAATCGCCGCGACGGGACGCACCGAGTCGAGGGCGAGGCCGTGACCGGCGTGGATCTCGAGGCCGAGACCGGCCCCGTGCTCGGCGGCGCGCTTCAGGCGCTCCAGCTCATGGGCGATCCGGGCCTCGTCCCCATCGGCGACCGCCTCGCAGTAGGTTCCCGTGTGGAGCTCGACCACGGGCGCCCCGAGGTCGCAGGCGGCGTCCATAACGGCGATTTCGGGCTCCACAAACAGCGACACCCGGATGCCCTCGCGTTTCAGCTCTTGGATCACCGGACGCAGATGGGCATGGGCGCCGATGATGTCGAGCCCTCCTTCCGTGGTGCGCTCCTCGCGCTTCTCTGGCACGAGGCAGGCCGCATGCGGATGGATCCGCGTGGCGAGCGCGACCATCTCGGACGTCGCCGCCATCTCGAAATTGAGCGGCACGAACAGCTCCTGCTTGAGCCGCCACATATCCGCATCCCGGATATGGCGCCGGTCTTCCCGCAGATGCGCGGTGATCCCGTCCGCCCCGGCCAGCACGGCCAGGTTCGCGGCCCGGACGGGATCGGGATGGATGCCGCCCCGCGCATTCCGCACGGTCGCGACGTGATCGATATTGACGCCGAGGCGTAGAGGAGGAGCTGTCATAAGGGTGTTTGTAGCAGAGAGAAGCTCATTTCCTAGCCTCCCGTGAGATACTTACGTGAACCTCAAAAACGGGTTTGCCACAGGGACACCGAACCGATATCAATGATATTAAGTATCATTGATCCCTCCTAGAGCGATGCTGCGCGTTATCACACTGATCCTGCTTGGCCTGCAAACCACCGTCTGGCTCTGGTTTCTGACCACGCTTTTCCTCATTAACCCCGATACTTCGGACATAGGGTGGACGGGTGCCTTCATCGCATTGCCGCTGACGATTTTTATCGCATTCGCTCTGCCGGCCCTCATCCTTGCACTTAAGCGGAAGATGCTGTGGCTTGCGCTGGCTCTCACCCTGCTTTCGCCCGGCTTTGCTTTCCTGGTGCTTTAACACTGTATCCCTTGCCTCCCCGCATACATCAAGGTTCAGGTGACGTTTCGAATCTTACTCCTCACCCTCATCAGTCTTGAATTCTTGATTTGCGCGGGTCTTTTCATTGGTGGCATTGCTTCCCAAGGGGATGCCGACGGCATTGGCCGGGGGATCGCCGCAGCCTATGCCATCGCGGCAATCCTGGTCTTTCTCTGCTTTGTCCTGCCGGCTTTTCTGCTTACAAGGAAGGAAAGATCGTCCACCCTGGCCCTCATCCTGGTGGGGATCCCGCTCGCCCCCCATCATTGGGGTCATTGCACCGGTGATCACCAGCTCCGAGTGGTATGTATCGTGGTTCGTCTGGCACCGGGCTCCCTGGCATCGATGATGCCTTGCCTTTCCGCCCCAGATCGACTATAGCCCCCGCTTCGCGTTCGCTCCGGCCGGGGGCTGAACGGACGGTGCGGCTTGCCGCATAGGGGTTTCACGCTCCGTCGTCCCGTGTCTCCGCCTTCGACAACCGCTCGGGCCTTGCAGGCTCGAAGGGCTTGGCGCCGATCGGACGCGCGAAACGGCCAGGCCACTCCTCAAAACAGTGCGACGGCTTGAACCTCAAACCTGAGAAAGGCCCACTATGCCTCTCTATGAGCATATCTTCATGGCTCGCCAGGATGTCACCCCGCAGCAGGTCGAAGCAATGGTCGACCAGTACAAGGGCGTCATCGAGCAGAACGGCGGCAGCGTCGACAAGACCGAGATGTGGGGCGTGAAGTCCCTCGCCTACCGGATCAAGAAGAACCGCAAGGCGCATTTCACGATGTTCAACCTCAACGCTCCGGCTCCGGCCGTGGCCGAGATGGAACGTCAGATGCGCATCAACGAAGACATCCTTCGCTTCATGACCATCAAGGTCGAAGAGCTCGAGACCGAGCCGTCCGTGATGATGCAGAAGCGCGACCGCGACGAGCGCAAGGACCGCGAGCGCCGTGAGCGCGATGGCGGCCCTGAGGGCGGCAACGAAGGCGAGGAGGCTTAATCATGGCATTTGGTGCTACTGGTGGCGCTGCCGGCGGCGGCCGTCGTCCGTTCTTCCGTCGTCGCAAGACCTGCCCCTTCTCGGGTCCCAACGCTCCGAAGATCGACTACAAGGACACGAAGCTCCTGTCCCGCTACATCTCCGAGCGCGGCAAGATCGTTCCTTCGCGCATCACGGCCGTGTCGGCCAAGAAGCAGCGTGAGCTCGCCCAGGCGATCAAGCGCGCCCGCTTCCTGGGCCTCCTGCCCTACGTGATCCGCTAAGCAAGACTTCGGCGGGCCGCCTCGCGCGGCCCGCCTTTCCATTCCGAGATCGCCCAGCGGTGAGAACCCGCCGGGACAGTTGGGGCCAAGCCCCTAACCCTGCCGACGAGCAGCGGGACAGCGAGACCATGAATTTTGTTGCAACAGGGATAGGCGCGGGCCTCGTATCGGCCCTTCTGACCGCGGTGATCGTCAAGGCGACCCCGCTCGCGGCCGTGTTGTATCTGCTCGCCCCCATTCCCGTCCTGATCGTGTCCCTCGGCTGGGACCACCGCTCCGGGCTGATCGCGGCCCTCGTCGGCGGTATTGCGATCGCCCTGATCCTGTCGCCGCTCAGCGGCCTGGGCTTCGCCGTCATCACGGCCCTGCCCGCCTGGTGGCTGTCCTACCTCGCCCTGCTCGGACGCCCCGGCCCGGACGGCACGATGGAATGGTACCCTGTCGGCCGGCTCCTGGCCTGGATCGCCGGGACGGCTGCGCTCACCATCATGGCCGCCGGGCTGATCTCGACAGGCGGCGATTATTCCGCGTTCGACCAGAATGCCCGCGCGGTCGCCGAAGCCTTCGTCGATACGCAGTTCACCACGTCCGGGCCCAACGCGATCGAGGCGGAAACCCGTGAGGAGCTGGTCCGCATCTTCGCGCGTCTGACGCCCTTCCTCTCGGCCCAGGGATTCACGACCGTCCTGGCGCTTTACCTTTGGGCGGCTGCCCGGATCGTCCAGGCCTCCAAGCGCCTGCCGCGCCCCTGGGCGCCGGTGCCGGATCTCGTGATGCCGCGCTCGGCTGGGTTGATCCTTGTCGGCGCGCTCGTCATCGCCACCTTCGACGGCTTCGTCGGCGCGCTCGGCATGGCCCTGTCGGGCGGTTTCCTGATGGCCTTCGCCCTCCAGGGCCTCGCAGCCATCCATGACCGCACGCGGGGCAAGTCGGGCCGCTCGTTCATTCTGTCGGCCATGTACGTGCTGATCTTCGTCACCCAGGGCATCCTGATGGTCGCCCTGGCCCTGTTCGGCATTGCCGACACCGTCTTCGGCCTGCGCCGCCGCTTCGGCACGCGGCCGAACCCGCCTCCCACCCTTTCCACCTGATCACGAACCTAAAGGAGACAACCATGGAAGTGATCCTTCTCGAGCGCGTCGCAAAGCTCGGCCAGATGGGCGAGACCGTGAAGGTCCGTTCCGGCTACGCCCGCAACTTCCTCCTGCCGCGCGGCAAGGCCCTGCGCGCCACGGATGCCAACAAGAAGCATTTCGAGACCCAGCGCGCCCAGCTCGAGGCTCGCAACCTCGAGCGCCGCAAGGAAGCGGAAGCCGTCGGCGAGAAGCTGAACGGCCAGAGCTTCATCATCCTGCGCCAGTCCGGCGAGACCGGCGTGCTCTATGGCTCAGTCTCGACCCGTGACCTCGCCGAGATCATGACGCAGAACGGCTTCACCGTTGACCGCAACCAGATCGCGATCAACCAGCCGATCAAGACCATCGGCCTGCACAACGTGCCCGTCGCCCTACACCCGGAGGTCGAGGTTCAGGTGACGATCAACGTCGCCCGTAGCCCCGAGGAAGCCGAGCGTCAGGCTCGCGGCGAGTCGGTCACGACCCGCGAAGAGACCAACCTCGACGACCTCGGCCTCGAGGTCGGTGCCGCCCTGGCCGAAGCCGGCGGCGACGAAGAGCTCTGAGGCGATCGACCGTTCCCGGCTACAAGGGCTGGGAATCGAATTCTCTTACGTCATCACCGGCCTTGCGCCGGTGATCTCGATCCCAGAGGCTCCGTGCTTCACAGGATCGGGCTGGTTGGCACGAGGCCGGCCATGACATCGGGGGAAGGTCCAAGCTGGACCGATTGCTCTAGTTCTTGATTTGTTCTAAAATCGCGCTCTCCGTCGATTCGACGGGGAGCGTTTTTCTTTCGTTTTCAGGCTTTTGGAAGAGTCAAGCTGCGACGCCTGCGAGACAAGGAACGGTGTGAGAATCGAGGACAGCGAGGACAGATGGGAGGAGTCCCGGCTTCGTGTCCGCCCGGCAACCTTTAGGACACCAATTGCGGTCTAAGAGACTCTAAACCCTTATCTGTTTCCGGAGCGCCAGATGGCCACCGCCAATGCCCTGATCGCCCGCCTCGAAACCGCAGAGCCGCAGTTTCGGACGCCTCCCAGCAACATCGAAGCCGAACAGGCTCTGCTGGGCGCGATTCTGGTCAACAACGACGCCTATTACCGCGTCTCGGACTTCCTCGAGGCCGCTCATTTCATCGAAGATCTGCACCGGCGGATCTACGAGGTCGCCACGAGCCTGATCAAGGCCGGCAAGGTCGCCACGCCGATCACCATGAAGACCTTCCTGGGTGACCAGGATCTCGGCGGAATCACGGTTTCCCAATACCTCGCACGCCTCGCCGCCGAGGCTACGACCGTCATCAACGCCGAGGATTACGGCCGCACGATCTATGATCTCGCGGTGCGCCGGAACCTGATCAATATCGGCGAGGAGATGGTGAACATCGCCTTCGACGCGCCGGTGGATTCCTCGCCACGCGACCAGATCGAAGAGGCCGAGCGCCGCCTGTATTCGCTCGCGGAAACCGGCCGCTCCGACGGCGGCTTTCAGCGCTTCTCCGATGCGCTCACGGCGGCCATCGACATGGCGGCCGCGGCCTACAAGCGCGAAGGCGCCCTCTCCGGCATTTCGACGGGTCTCATCGACCTGGACAAGTCCCTCGGCGGCCTGCAGCCGTCGGACTTGGTCATCCTGGCCGGACGCCCCGCGATGGGTAAGACCTCGCTGGTGACCAACATCGCGTTCAACATCGCCAAGGCCTATCGGGCCGAGAAGCAGCAGGACGGCAACCTGAAGACCGTCAACGGCGGCATCGTCGGCTTCTTCTCCCTCGAAATGTCGGCCGAGCAGCTCGCGACCCGTATCATCGCCGAGCAATCGGGCGTGCCGTCCTACAAGATCCGCCGCGGCGACATGCGCGAGGACGACTTCTACAAGATCACGGAAGCCGCCCGCGAAATGCAGTCGATTCCCTTCTACATCGACCAGACCGGCGGCATCTCCATCGCGCAGCTCACGGCCCGCGCCCGACGCCTCAAGCGCCAGCGCGGCCTCGACATCCTCATCGTCGACTACCTGCAGCTCCTTTCCGGCTCGGCCAAGAAGGGCGAGAACCGCGTGCAGGAGCTGACCGAAATCACCACCGGCCTCAAGGCGCTCGCCAAGGAACTGTCCGTCCCGCTCATCGCCCTGTCCCAGCTCTCCCGTCAGGTGGAATCCCGCGACGACAAGAGGCCGCAGCTCTCCGACCTTCGTGAATCGGGCTCGATCGAGCAGGACGCCGACGTGGTCATGTTCGTTTACCGCGAGGAATACTATCTGAAGAACAAGGAGCCGAAACCCGGCACCGAAGAGTACTTCAAGTGGCAGTCGGAGATGGATCAGGTCCACGGCAAGGCCGAAGTCATCATCGGCAAGCAGCGTCACGGTCCTACCGGCACCGTGCAACTCGCCTTCCAGGCCGACATCACCCGCTTCACCGACCTTGCGGATGAAGACAAACTTCCTGATCGGATTGGCGATTGACCAAGCATAACTCCCAGAATGAAGGCCCTGGCGGCATCCCCGAGAACACCGCCGGAGGCATCCTCCACATCGATCTCGACGCCTTGGCGTCGAACTGGCGCACTTTGCGCGACAATGCGGGCGGCGCGGAAACGGCCGCCGTCGTCAAGGCGAACGCCTACGGCACCGGCATCGAGAAGGCGGTCCCCGCCCTCGGGCAGGCCGGCTGCCGCACGTTCTTCGTGGCGCATCTGAGCGAGGCGATCCGCGCCCGCGCCGTGGCGCCGGATGCGACGATCTATGTGCTGAACGGCCTCTTTGCCGGCACCGGGCCGACCTATGCGGCCCACGATCTGCGCCCGGTGCTCGGCTCCTTCGATGAGATCGAGGAATGGGCCGGGTTGTGCCGTGCAGCGGGCCGGAAGCGGCCCGCCGCGATCCATGTGGATACGGGCATGAACCGGCTCGGCCTGACTGTGCCGCAGGGCTTGACGCTCAAAGACCGACCGGAGCTGAACGACTTCGAGACCGTGCTCCTGATGAGCCATTTCGTGAGCGCGGAAGAGAGCGACAATCCGTTGAACATTGAGCAGATCGAGGCTTTCGAGGCCGTGCGGTCGTCTCTTCCCGGCATCCCCGCGTCGCTCCCGAACTCGTCTGGCATCTTCCTCCGTGACAAGCCCGCCTACGACCTGGTGCGCCCCGGCTATGCGCTCTATGGCGGCAATCCCACACCGGACCGGGACAACCCCATGAAGCCGGTCGTCGGCCTGGAGGCCCGGATCGTGCAGCTGCGCTGGGTCGAGGCGGATCATACGGTCGGCTATAACGGCCGCTGGCTGGCCCTGGACAAGCGCCGAATCGCGACCCTCTCCGTCGGCTATGCGGACGGTTATCCCCGCTCCGCCAGCGCGCGCGGCAGGAGCGGCGACGATCTGCTTGCCGGCATGACCCTCGTGGCGGGCCATCCCTGCCCCTTCGCCGGCAACGTCTCCATGGACCTGATCACCATCGACGTCACCGCCGTGCCTGAAAACCAAGTTCGGCGTGGCGATACCGTCACCCTGATCGGCGGCGACCTGACCATCGAAGAGGTCGGCCGCCGGGCCGGCACCATCGGGTACGAGATTCTGACCAATCTCGGCTCGCGCTATGCCCGCGCCTATCGCGGGGGACAGGGCTGATGGCCAAGCGACACCCGTCCTTCGTGTGCCAGGAATGCGGCGCGGTCTATAACCGCTGGAAAGGCAAGTGCGAGGCCTGCGGCGGCTGGAACACCATCGCAGAGGAAGCCGGCGCCGCCAGTCCCATGGCAGGGCCCGTCGCCACTCGCCCGTCCCGCGCCAAGGGCAGGATCTTCCCGCTCGAAGGGCTTTCCGGAGAGACCAAGGAGGCCCCGCGCACGCCCTCCGGCATCGCCGAGCTCGACCGGGTCACCGGCGGAGGCTTCGTACACGGCTCGATCATCCTGCTCGGCGGCGATCCGGGCATCGGCAAGTCCACCCTCCTCATGCAGGCCTCCGCGGCTTTGGCCAACCGGGGCGAGCGCGTGGCCTATATCTCGGGCGAAGAGGCGGTGGCGCAGGTGCGCCTGCGGGCCGAGCGGCTCGGCCTCGGCCAGGCTCCCGTCGAGCTCGCCTCCGAGACGAATGTCGAGGACATCATCGCCACCCTGAGCCAGGGCCGCCCCCCGGCGCTCGCGATCATCGACTCGATCCAGACCATGTGGACCGAGACCGTGGAATCCGCGCCGGGCACGGTGACCCAGGTCCGTGGCTCCGCCCAGGCGCTAATCCGCTTCGCCAAGACGACCGGCACCGCCGTGATCCTCGTCGGCCACGTGACGAAGGACGGGCAGATCGCCGGCCCCCGCGTGGTTGAGCACATGGTCGATGCGGTGGTCTCCTTCGAGGGCGACACGGGCCATCACTTCCGGATCCTGCGCGCGGTCAAGAACCGCTTCGGCCCCACCGACGAGATCGGCGTGTTCGAGATGTCGGACCAGGGCCTGCGCGAGGTCTCCAATCCGTCCGAACTTTTTCTCGCCGGACGGGACATGGCGACACCCGGAACGGCGGTCTTCGCCGGGATGGAGGGCACGCGCCCGCTTCTCGTCGAGATCCAGGCTCTTGTCGCTCCGACCTCTCTCGGCACCCCGCGCCGGGCCGTCGTAGGCTGGGACCAGAGCCGTCTCTCCATGGTGCTGGCGGTGCTGGAGGCCCCTGGGGGCCTCAAGCTCGGCATGCACGACGTCTATCTCAACGTCGCCGGTGGCCTGCGCATCACCGAGCCCGCCGCTGACCTCGCGGCCGCCGCAGCCTTGGTATCGTCCTTATCCGGCAACCCCTTGCCGCCCGACACGGTCTATTTCGGCGAGATGGGCCTTTCAGGCGCTATCCGGCCCGTGGCTCAGGAGCAGGCACGGCTGAAGGAGGCGGCGAAGCTCGGATTCTCGGGCGCGGTCGCCCCGGCGCCTCGCGTGGATAAATCCAAAAAGGAAAAGCTGCCGCTGGCTGCCTCCTCGATCGGCCATATCACTGATCTCGTGGCAGGAATCGCGGCACGCCGACGCCGGGCTTGAAGGGAAAGCATGCCGCTTGGTCAGGACCGAATGCAACTTGACGGTATTTAGTCATAGTATAACATTTCCTCAGCAACCCAAATGGGCCCGGCCGGTCTCAGCATCGGACGAGCCTCGAATGTAGAGGGGGAAGAGATGGCAAAGAACTTTTCAAACGCTCCAGCCAGTGAGCCCGACAGCCCCAGCCTGTCCAGAAAGGGCAGCTTCGACATTACCGAGATTAGTGGCCCGAGTCTTTCCAGGAAAGGCAGCTTCGATATCACTGAGTTCAGCGGCCCCTCTCTCGCAAGAAAGGGCAGCTTCGACATCACGGAGATCGCTAGCCCCAGCCTCGCCAGGAAGGGTAGCTTCGACATCACGGAATTCAATTCCCATAGTCATGATCAGATGCCTGAGACCTACTTCAAGGCTGATGATCTGATCTTCCTATAAAGACATCTCTTCGGCCCGGCGCCTGCCGGGCCGACGTACACTGCGAAGAGAGCCACCTCTCTTTGGTGCTCGCGGGGCTCGGCTATCGTGGCGGCGCGATGCTCGCCTTGGAGTATGCCCGATTGAGCGGAGTAGAAGGGCTGCCACATTATGGAGCCCGCAGCTGACTTTACGGCAATCGGAGATCTGATACCGCCCCTTCTGAAGCCCCGTACTGCTGCCCCAAGTGCAGTTCAGCGAACACCGCCTCTTTGTGGTGATCCAGCCGTTCGTGTGAGCACGGCTGAAGGAAATCGAAGCTCGGGCTTTCATATGCGGTCGGGCCGAAGAGATCGGCTTAGACCAATTGGCTCGCTTGACATAAAGTTACATATGATGTGCCGTCTGACCTATATCTAACCCATGAGAGCTAGTTCATAATGGGTAGCTTAGAGCCCTTAGAGCTCCTGCCCTGACCTGGAGGATCAGAATTGCCCGCAACGATTACTCTCTCGGCTCTTAGCGTGGCCGAAAATCCGCAAGATGGCACCATCATCGGTAGACTGGGCGTTGACGGCAGCGCGCAGAATGAGGCCTTCACCTTTACTCTGGCGAGCAGCCTCAGCGACCGGTTCGAAATCAAAGACGTTACGGAGAACAACCGGACCTACTCTGTTCTTGTCGTAAAGACCGGTGGGCGGTTGTTCGATTTCGAGACCGTCGATCTGAATCACTTCGACATCTCGATCTCTGCGACGAGCACCGCTACTGGCGGGACGGTGGTTCCCGGCAAGTCTTTCCAGATCAGCGTCACGAACATCAATGAAGCCCCGACCGACCTCACCCTCGGGGGGATCGTAGCACCGACGGTCGCAGAAAATGCTGCAGCGGGCACTGAAGTCGCCTCCCTGATGGCTCTTGATCCCGATGCGAACGAGACTTTCAGCTTCAGCCTGACGGATAACGCCGGCGGTCGCTTCAAAATCATCGACAATAAACTCGTCGTCGCTGACGGCGCGAAGTTGGACTTCGAGACGGCTTCTTCGCTTCAGGTCAAGGTCAAGGTGACGGATTCTGGCGGCCTGAGCTTCGAGAAGACCCTGTCGATCGGCGTGACCGACGTAAGCGAGATCAGCGGTTCGGCGCGCAACGAAAAGCTCCGCGGAACCGAGAATGCCGAGATCATCAATGGTGGCGCCGGCAACGACTGGATCTGGGGCAATGGAGGCGACGACACCATCAACGGCGGAAGCGGCAAGGACATCCTCTTCGGCGGCGATGGCGCTGATACCTTCGTGTTCGACACCCCCTTCAAAAAGGGCCATTTCGATCAGATCAGGGACTTCAAGTCCGGAGAGGACAAGATCCTCTTCGACCTCGATGCGCTGAAATCCTTCAAGATCAAGGCCTCACAAAAGGATCTTTTTGGCCTCTCCAAGAAAGGGCACCCGGACAAGAAGTCGTCCGTTGGACTCGACAAGATCTTCAAGGAAGGCAAGCTCGAGAAGAAGTTCTTCACCGTCGGGACAACGTCCAAGGATGGGAACGATTATGTCGTCTACAACAAGAAGAGCGGCAGTGTTTATCTCGACGTGGACGGATCCGGCGGCGCAAAGCCTATCGAGATCCTCAAGGTGAAGCCCGGCGCAGCACTGTCTTTCAACGATTTCCTGTTCATTTGAGGCCTGAAACCGTTTTAGTCCTTAAGCTCCGGCGGCATCCGCCGGAGCTTTTTTTGTTGCCCGCATCGTTTGAGGAACGCCTGACCGGTTTGATTGATGGCCCGGAACCCGGCCCTTCATGGCTTGAATATCCAACACGCCGTGACAGATGGATCCCTATCTCTCCCGTTCCAGGAACGAAGCCGTGACAGAACAGAACCTTCAAGTCCTCCTTGCGTCGCGGCCGGTCGGTCGTCCCTCGCCCGATAACTTTCAGTTCGTTCGGACCACCATCCCGACCCCTGGCGAAGGACAGGTTCTTCTCAAGATCCGCTATCTCTCGCTCGATCCCTATGTGCGCGGCCGCATGAGCGCTGCGAAATCCTATGCGGCGGCCGTCGAGATCGGGCAGGTCATGGAGGGAGGCACCGTGGCAGAGGTGGTGGAGAGCAAACACCCCGACTATACGGCAGGCGATATGGTTCTCTCCTATTCGGGTTGGCAAACTTTTGCCCTGTCGGATGGCACTGATCTGCGCAAGCTCGACCCGCGCCAGGCTCCCGTCACCACCGCCTTGGGCGTGCTCGGAATGCCAGGCTTCACCGCCTATGCCGGCTTGCTCACTCTCGGACAGCCCAAGCCCGGAGAAACCGTCGTCGTGGCTGCGGCAAGCGGACCCGTCGGGGCGACGGTCGGCCAGTTGGCCCGTATCAAAGGGGCTCGGGCTGTGGGAATTGCCGGAGGACCGGACAAGTGCGCTCTCGTTCGGGACGTCTTCGAATTCGATTTGGCGCTCGATCATCGCTCACCCACCTTTGCCGAGGATCTGCAGGCGGCCTGTCCGGATGGAATCGACGTCTACTTCGAGAATGTCGGCGGAAAAGTGTGGGATGCGGTTTTCCCCCTGCTCAATACGTTCGCCCGCGTCCCCGTCTGCGGCCTCGTGGCGCAATACAACAGCACCGGCCCCTTCGAAGGTCCTGACCGGATGCCCGTGCTCATGCGCGACGTACTGACCAAGAGCCTGACCATCCGCGGCTTCATCCAGCGCGAGTTCCACGCACAGCGCCCTGCTTTCTATCGGGAAATGGCCGAATGGATCGCCGAAGGGCGCGTCAAATACCAGGAGGACATCGTGGGCGGGCTCGAGAGCGCACCCGAGGCCTTCATCGGCATGCTGGAGGGTAGGAATTTCGGCAAGCTGATCGTGCAGGTTTCCTAAGCGGGAACCATAAGCGCTGCTCTTCGGCGGCCTTCGCACAGGCTGCTGGCGTTCCAAGGGTGACGAAAGCCTTTGTTAACGCTATAGAGCCAGGCTCCAAACCGCGAAGGCGGCTTCATTCCTGTCATTTTGCGTAGGCCCGGCCCATGCCCGTTTCCGTTCTGGACCTCGTCGTCATCGGTATCGTCCTGATCTCGGCTCTTCTTGCTGCCGTGCGCGGCTTCACCCGCGAGGTGCTCGCCATCGTGGCCTGGGTCGTCGCGGCCGCCGCGGCCTGGTACCTGCATCCGACCGCCCTGCCGATCGCGCATCAATATATCAGCAGCAACACGGTAGCCCTTGTTGCGGCCATCGGCGGCATCTTCGTCGTGACGCTGATCATCGTGTCGATCATCACGGTCCAGATTTCCGACCTGATCCTCGATTCCCGCATCGGCGCCCTCGACCGTACGCTCGGGCTCTTCTTCGGCGCCGCGCGCGGCTTCCTGATCTGCGTGATCGGCTGGGCGTTCCTCGGCTGGCTGGTTCAGGGCAAGGAGCCCGAATGGGCGGCCTCTTCCCGCACTCGCCCCGCCATGGAAAACGCCCGCGACAGCATCATCGCCATGCTGCCGGAAAATGCCGAGGCCATGATCCAGCGTCTGCGCAACAAGGAAGCGCCGGCAGAGACGGAGCCGGCCGAGCCCGATCCGCAGCGCCCGGCAGCCCCGGCGGCTCCCGCGGCCCCGCAGCCACCCCAGCGGCGCAGCTGAGCTTTCCGCGCCATTCCCGTGCGGTCTGAGGGAATTGGGATCGGGTGCAACAGTGCAAAGCCGCATTTGCACGCGTTCCGGCTTCACGTTCGCGGCAGCGGCAGAATAGCCATTGGCGTTTAGTCGAATGCCGACTACATAAGGGCGGCGCCGGTGGGGGCGCGAATCCCAAAGGTATGATCATGTCTTCTTTGTCTGAGACGTGGCAGGTCACCCCGAAGCAGGTGAACCTGGACCTCGACGGCGATACCCTGCGCGAAGAATGCGGTGTCTTCGGCATCTACGGTCACCCGGATGCCGCCGCCATCACGGCGCTCGGGCTCCACGCCCTGCAGCATCGCGGCCAGGAAGCGGCCGGCATTGTCTCCTACGACGGATCGGTCTTCCACTCGGAGCGCAAGCTCGGCCTCGTGGGCGACAACTTCTCCGACCGCGCGACCATCGAACGCCTCGAAGGCCTCTCGGCCATCGGCCATACGCGCTACTCGACCACGGGCGCGACCGTCCTGCGCAACGTGCAGCCCCTCTTCGCCGAGTTGGACGGCGGCGGCTTCGCGGTCGCCCATAACGGCAACCTGACCAACGGCCTGACCCTTCGCCGCAACCTCATTCGCGACGGCGCCATCTGCCAGTCCACTACTGACACGGAGGTGATCGTCCACCTCGTCGCCCGCAGCCGTAAGGACCGGGTCATCGACCGCTTCGTCGAGGCGATCCAGAAGCTCGAGGGCGCCTATGCCCTGGTGGCCCTCACCAACAAGAAGCTGATCGGCGCCCGCGATCCCTTAGGCATCCGTCCGCTGGTTCTGGGTGAGCTCGACGGCCGCTACATTCTCGCCTCCGAGACCTGCGCGCTCGACATCATCGGCGCCCGTTTCGTCCGTGACATCGAGAACGGCGAATGCGTTGTCATCTCGGACGAAGGCATTGAATCCTTCCGCTTCGTTCCGGAGCAGACCGCCCGGCCGGACATCTTCGAATACATCTATTTCGCCCGTCCGGATTCCGTCGTGAACGGCCGCAGCGTCTATGAGGTCCGCAAGGGCATGGGCCGCGAGCTCGCCCTGGAATCCCCGGCCGACGCCGACGTGGTGATCCCGGTGCCGGATTCCGGCGTCCCGGCCGCCCTGGGCTATGCTCAGACCTGCGGCCTGCCCTACGAACTCGGCATCATCCGCAACCATTACGTGGGCCGCACCTTCATTCAACCGACTCAGTCGGTGCGTGAGCTCGGCGTGCGCATGAAGCACTCCGCCAACCGCTCGGCGATTGCCGGAAAACGGATCGTGCTCGTCGACGACAGCCTCGTGCGCGGCACCACCTCGGTAAAGATCGTGCGCATGATGCGCGAGGCCGGCGCCAAGGAAGTCCACTTCCGCATCTCCAGCCCGCCGATCACGCATCCGGACTTCTACGGCATCGACACGCCGGAGAAGGAGAAGCTGCTCGCCGCCACCCATGACCTGGAGCAGATGCGCCAGTATATCGGGGCGGATTCGCTGGCCTTCCTGTCCATCGAGGGCGTGTACCGCGCCATGGGCGAGAAGGGCCGCAACCCGGCGCAGCCGCAATTCACCGACCACTGCTTCACGGGCGACTACCCGACGCCGCTGACGGATCTCGCCGTCGCGACACCGCGCCGTCTCGCCGTTCTCGCCGAAGCCGACTGAGCAATTCCATGGACAAGCCTCTCCTCAACCGCGTCGCGGTCGTCACCGGCGCTTCGCGCGGCATCGGCCGCGCGGCGGCCCTCGCTCTCGCCGAAGCCGGCGCGCACGTGATCGCCCTCGCCCGCACCCAGGGCGCGCTCGAATCCCTCGACGACGAGATCCGTGCCAAGGGCGCCTCCGCCACCCTGGTGCCGGTGAACCTGAAGGATTTCGACGCCCTCGATCGCCTGGGCGCCGCGATCTACGAGCGCTGGGGCAAGCTCGACATCCTTCTCGGCAATGCGGGTCAGCTCGGCGAGCTCGCGCCGATCACTCATATCGACCAGCCCGTCTGGGACGAGGTGATGGCGGTCAACGTGACGGCCAATTACCGTCTGCTCCGCTCTCTCGATCCGCTGCTGCGAGCCTCCGATGCGGGCCGGGCGATCTTCATCACGTCCGGGGCCGCCCACAAGCACAAGGCCTATTGGGGCGTCTATTCCGTGTCGAAGGCCGCCCTTGAGGCCCTGGTGCGCACCTATGCGGCTGAGACGGCGACGACCCCCGTCAGGACCATGCTGCTCAATCCCGGCCCGCTCCGCACCGCCATGCGCCGCACCGCGATGCCCGGCGAGGACCCGCTGACCCTGAAGACTCCCGAGGACCTCGCCCCTCACATCGTGAAGCTGGCGCTCCCTTCCTGGGACAGGACTGGCAAGATCTACGACTTCACCCAGGACGGAAAGATCATCGAGCCGCAGATGCCGGCTTGAGACGTGCCGGGCACGACTGATCTGGACGCTCCCTCAACGTCATCACCGGCCTCGTGCCGGTGATCTCGCTTCTATTGCGGATGACGCGTTTGCAATCGGGTTGGCCGGCAACACGCCGGTCATGGACATGAGAGGTCTTCACCGCCCCGCGCCCAGCGCGGCGTTAACCCTGCTGCCCGATAGGCATTCGTTCTCGCCCGCGCTTCGTTGACTTGCGGGGGCGATTCCTCACTTTACCGATCGGGACAATGTCCCGAAATCCTTGGCGGATTGGGGCTCACGTCGATGAAGCCGGTCCAAAGGCATGATGCCGCCCCGCCATACCGGTGAGAGACCGGATTTTTCTTCCCGATCTCTGTTTCCGGCCGGATTCCCTTTCGCGTGATCACATCCGCGCAGCGGGCAATCTGCAAAGGCTCACCATGCTGACCGTCTACGATTGCATCGTCTCCGAGCACGATCTCCGGCTCGTCGCCCTGGCGGCCCTGGTCTGCGCACTGGCATCGCTGACGGGGATCAACCTTCTCCATCATGCGCGCCGTACCGACGGGCGGGGCCATTTCGCCTGGCTGGCCATTGCGGCCGCATCGACCGGCTTC
This sequence comes from Microvirga sp. Mcv34, assembly GCF_024519725.1. Taxonomy (GTDB): domain Bacteria; phylum Pseudomonadota; class Alphaproteobacteria; order Rhizobiales; family Beijerinckiaceae; genus Microvirga. The sequence goes on from NZ_JALJRK010000013.1 coordinate 21,481, forward strand.
GGAATCTGGGCTACGCATTTCATTGCCATGCTGGCCTTTTCCCCGTCTTTGCCGACGGCCTACAACGTCACGCTGACAATCATCTCCCTGATTGCCGCCGTGATGCTGACGGGCATCGGCCTCGGCATCGCGCTGCTGCCCGGTCTTGCCCTCGCGCCCTGGATGGGTGGGGGCATCGTCGGCGGTGGCATCGCCGTCATGCACTATACCGGCATGGCCGCCTTCGAGGTCGCAGGCATCATCGCCTGGGCCCCTGCCCTGGTGGCGGCCTCGATCCTGCTGGGTGGTCTTCTCGGCGCTGTGGCGCTCGCGACGGCGCTCAATCGTTCGTCGCGCGGGGTTACACTTCTCGGCGCGCTTCTGCTCACCCTCGCGATCTGCAGCCATCACTTCACCGCCATGGGGGCGGTCAGCATCACGCCGGACCCCAGCATCGCGCTCTCGCCCTCCGCCATCCATACGGATTGGCTCGCCAGCGGCGTAGCGTTCGTCAGTCTCTCGATTCTGCTGCTCGCCGTCGTCGCGCTGAGCCTCGACATCCGGGAACGCCACCGCGCCTCGATGGAGATGCAGCGCATGCGCGACCTCACGGACGCGGCGGTGGAGGGCCTGGTTCTGTGCGACGGCGATTCCATCGTGACCGTCAACCAGAGCTTTGCGCGCCTGACCGGGCTCACGTCCGAGCAGATCGCCGGCCAGACACTGGACGCCTGGATCCCCGACAGCGCCAAGAGGGACAAGCTTTTCGGCTGGCCCGGACAGGCCGTCGAGACCGACCTGCGCAAACCGGATGGCTCGGTTCTGCCCGTCGAGCTGATCGCCCGGCAGATCAGCTACAACGGCGCGCCGCATAACGTCGTCGCCTTCCGCGATCTGCGCGATCGCCGGGATGCGGAAGCCCGCATCCGTTATCTGGCGCATCACGACCCGCTCACCGGCCTCGACAACCGCGCCAGCTTCGATCAGCGCCTCGACCGCGAGATCCGCCTGCACCGGCGAACCAAGCGGCAGATGGCCCTGCTCTGCCTCGACCTCGACGGTTTCAAGGAGGTCAACGACCTCTACGGCCATGCCGCCGGCGACCGAGTGCTTCAGGACATTGCCAAGCACCTCTCCTCGGTTCTCGTCGACGGGCAAATGTTCGCCCGGCTCGGCGGCGACGAGTTCGCGATCATCGCGCCTCACGTGACCGATCCGGCCCAGGCGGGGCAGCTCGCCCACGCGCTTCTGAAAGGTCTCAGATGGGACGAGGACGGCGTTCCGGTCGGTCTCGTATCGGTCAGCATCGGCATCGCGCTCTATCCCTCGGACGGCAAGGACCGCACGGAGCTTCTCTCCAGTGCCGATGCGGCCCTCTACCGGGCCAAGACCGAGGGCAAGGGGACCTATCGGTTCTTCGAGGCGTCCATGGGCGCCCAGATCCGGGAGCGCCGCAGCATGGAGCACGATCTGCGCGGCGCCATCGCCAACGATGAGCTGAGCCTCGCCTATCAGCCGCAGGCGCAGGTCGAGACGGGCGAGGTCAACGGGTTCGAGGTCCTGCTGCGCTGGAACCACCCGACGCGGGGCAGCGTCTCGCCCAGCGTCTTCATTCCGATCGCGGAAGAGAGCGGGCTGATCCTGAAGATCGGCGAATGGGTGATGCGGGAGGCCTGCCGCGAAGCCGCGAGCTGGAAGCGGCCGCTCACGGTCGCTGTGAACGTCTCGGCGCTGCAGCTGACCAGCGACGGCTTCGTCGAGTTCGTGCAGGCGACCCTAGCGCAGACCAATCTGCCGGCGAAGCGGCTCGAGATCGAGATCACCGAGACCGCTCTGGTCCGTGATCCCAACCGTGCCCTCCTCTCGCTCCAGAGACTGAAGGACATCGGCGTCAACATCGCCATGGACGATTTCGGCACCGGCTATTCCTCGCTCTCGAACCTGCGCGCCTTTCCGTTCGACAAGATCAAGATCGACCGGTCCTTCATCCAGGCGGTGCATGCGAACCCGCAGGCGGCCGCTATCGTGCGGGCCGTGCTCGGGCTAGGACGCGGCTTGGGGCTGCCCGTCATCGCCGAGGGCGTGGAGACATCGGAAGAACTGCGCTTCCTTGGGCTCGAGGGCTGCGCGGAAGCACAGGGCTACCTGTTCGGCCGCCCGGCACCCATCATGGAGTTCATGCAGCTGATTTCCGACAACATCATGGTGCTGCCGAAGCCGCTCATGCGAGCGGTTGGGGAGTAACCCGTCGCATAGATAATTCGGCCGGGAAAGAAGTTCCCCGGCCGGACATTCCCGGTGGCGCACAGGCCGCCCTGCCCGGCGATGGTCGCCGCAGGCCGCTGCGCAGAAGTTTGTCGGATTATTCGGCGGCGATGCGGTAGTCGCCCTCGTCGTTGACGGGCGGGGCGACCTCTTGGGTACGCCTTTGCGTGCGGCGCGGCGCGTTTCCTTCACGCAGGAGCATGTCCTTGTCCGTGCGGGCCGCCTTGTCCTCGCGCAGTTCGCGCTTGGAACGGCGAAGCTGCTTGGCCGTCTTCTGCAACGCGGCCCGGAAGGCGGCGTAAAGATCCTTGTTCTTGGCCTCGCCCGTCATCATCTTGAGGGCGCCCATCTGCATGTTCACGGTGCAGCGGTAGGTGATGCCCTCTCGCGTGACATAAACCGACGCCGCGCTCAGATGGCCGAAATACTTTCCGGCGACCTGATTGATGTTGGTCTTCGCATATTCGGGAAACGCATCGCCCAGATCGACTGCAGAGCTTTGCACCAGGATGTTGGATTCGGTGCTGTCAGGTTTCATTCGCTCCTCCGTTGGTGAAGGTTCGATGGCTAACGGCGCTCATCCATGAAAGTTTCGGCCCGAAGGAAACAAATCAGGCCCTACCAAAGTTGTGTTCTCTTTATGGTCTTCGCGCACGCGGGGCCTGCTCTCCGACATCCACGACGGTCACATCGACGGTCTGTCGCTGATTGTTTCGGAGGATCGTGAGGGACACCGTGTTGCCCACGCCCGTGCGCTCCAGACGGTCCGTCAGGTCCGACAGGTGCCGCACAGGATCGTCACCGACGCCCACGATCACGTCACCGATGATGCCGGCCCGAAGATTGACGCCGCGCAGACCCGCCTTGTCCGCAGGCGAGCCCGGCACGACATCCGCCACGATTACTCCGTTCACGCCGAGCTGAGCCGCGAGCGTCTCGTCGCCCGCCAGGATCCCGATGCCCGGGGTCGGGACGCGGCCGTTGCGGATCAGCTCCGGCACAACCCGGTTGACCACGTCGACCGGAATGGCGAAGCCGATGCCCGCATTGGTGCCGGAGGGCGAGAAGATCGCCGTGTTGACACCGATCAGGCGGCCTGCCGAATCCAGGAGCGGGCCGCCCGAGTTGCCGGGATTGATCGCCGCGTCGGTCTGGATCACGTCAGCGACCTCGCGCCCGCCGCTGGTGGGCAGGCGGCGCTTGAGGGCGCTGATGATGCCGGTGGTAAGCGATTGGTCGAGTCCGAACGGGTTGCCGATGGCATAGGCGGTCTGCCCGACCTTCAGATCCGCCGAGGTGCCGACGGCGACCGGCGCAGGCAACCCGCCCTGGCGCTGAACCCTCAGCACGGCGAGATCGTAGTTGGGAGCGCGCCCGACCACATCGGCCGGCAGCACCTCGCCGGACGCGAGCCGCACCACGAAGGACGCGCCGTTCTCGACCACATGGTGGTTCGTGACCACATGACCGGCGGCATCCCAGATGAACCCGGTACCCGAGCCGGCGGGCTCTCCGCCCGTGGGCCCTCGCCCGGACAACGCAACCACCTGGACGACCGATGGAGCGACGGTCTCGAACACCCGGATCGTCGACCGTTCATAATCCGACAGATCCCCACGAGCGGCGACCGGACGCGGCTCCCTGGCCGAGAACAGGTAGCCCGTCACATAGGGCTGGAGCACGAAGATCGCGAGTAGCACCGCGATCACCAGCATGACGATTCGTGTGACCCGGTCCTGCATCTTATTTCCCTCGTTTGCTCAGTGTCACAACGGACACGCTTGGCCGAAGTTCGACCCGAGTCGGAACGAACAGATGGAAGCAATTTCTCGAACAAATTCCTCCCGCGAACGTTCGCCCTCACAACTTGCTCGCAGGAGAAACTTGATGTCACGCAGCTTCATGATCGCAGGCCTCATGGCCGCTATCAGCCTTCCCGCCCTCGCCCAGCAGCAGAACCAAGCCATCACTCAGCCCACCACGCCTCAGCCCGCCGAAACGCAGACCAATCCCGCCCTCGGCCAGAACGCGCAGCAGCGTCAGCAACGCACCCAGCAAGGCGGCGCGCCGCAGGATACGCAGACTCCGATGCGCCAGGGTCAAGCGAGCGCACCGGCGGCCATGGGCCAGCAGCAATCGCAGGCGGACCGGCAGTACATCCAGCAGATGCTGGCACTGAGCACCGTCTCGCTGCAGCAGTCGAACTTCGCGCACAGCAAGGCTCAGAATCCGCGCGTGAAGCAATTCGCGGATTTCGAGATCGCGGAGCAGAACCTCCTCACCGACATCATGCATTCCTTCGCCGACCCGAACGCGACCGCCTCGACCACACAGGGCGCACAGCAATCCGCCGCGACGGCGCCCGAACTGCCGCAGAAGGACGCGCAGGCCATGGAGCGCCTGTCAAAGGCACAAGCGGGCGCTGCTTTCGACAAGGATTATGTCGCATTGCAGATCGAGGGACATCAGGCCCTGCTGAAGCTTCAGGAGACCCAGCTCCAGCAGGCCTCCGGCAACCGCGAGATGTCGAACCTCGCCAAGCTCGCGCGGGGCCAGATCAAAGAGCATCTGGCGCTGCTGCAGGATATGCAGAAAGAGCTCGGACAATAAGCAGAACGGCCCCGTTTCATAACGAATGCGGGGCCGGAACACCCGTCCTCGACGGGACGTTGCCTCCTGGAAATGCAGGCTCCCACCGCCTGCCCGAAACCCAAGAAGAGGAATAGCCCATGGCTCAAGACAAGCGTGGCCGCCCTCCCGAGCCGGATGTCGACGAGGTGCTGAACGAAGTCACCCAGGAAGAGACCGGCGACAGCTTCGTCGCAGGCCCGACCCAGAGGAACGATGTCGGCAACACCAAGCGCGCGGCCGCAAAGGCGACCGGCCTTATGGGGGCCTCGAAGAAGCTCGACCCCGACCTCGATATCGAGCACGTGGACGACAACCGCCCGACGAGCGGCTCGAAGGCCGGCATCCGTTCCTTCAAGGACGTGCCGGAGGAGGAAGACGACGAGGCCGGATTCCAGCTGTCGAACGAGGAGATCGCCGGCGGCGTGAACACCACCGCCACGAAGAGCCCCGCTCCCCGCGGTGCCCAAACGGAAGGACCGAGCGGGCCGACCGGCATGAGCGGCGGCGCCTCGTCCCGAGCCCGTGTCCCGGCACCCGGGAACGCAGTCGACGTACCCAAGGGCACCCTGGTGCGCGGACATCCCACGGCCACCCAGTCGGGCGGACATTCCACATCCTCCACCGGCGACGAGAAGCCCCCGAAGCGTTCTGCCCGCGCCCATAGCGGTCAGCAGCAGCGCCCCTTGTCGAAGGGTGGCTCTGAGGAGCGGTGATCGCTCCATAGGCCGGACTGCGGAACAAAGCAGACCTCTCACATGTCATGGCCGGGCTTGTCCCGGCCATCTCGATTAGAAGAGCGCGGCGCCTCTATAAACGGGATCGCCGGCACAAGGGCGGTAACAGCGCTGGGATTTTCGACGAGCGCCTCATCAATGACGCCACTGCATGGCTTGCCTCTGCCCGCGCATACCTACCCCAACGGAATGCGGAGTGACAGCGGCCCACCTCCCGCTTTATGGAATGTTCAGCCAAACCGGCAATGACGACATAAATCGGTTGAGGAAATGCTCATGGATAGAAGAAAAGTTCTCAAGGGTGCGGGCCTTGCAGCTGCGGCGGGCGCCGTCGCCTCCCCGGCCATCGCGCAGGCGCAGCCGGAAATCCGCTGGCGCATGACGTCGGCCTATCCCAAAAGCCTCGACACCCTCTTCGGCGCCGGCGAGATGATCTCCAAGCGCGTCGCCCAGGCTACCGACAACAAGTTCCAGATCCAGGTCTTCGCCGCGGGCGAGATCGTCGGCGCTCTCCAGAGCCTCGATGCGGCGCAGAACGGCACGGTCGAGTGTTCCTACACCCTGTCGAGCTTCTTCATCGGCAAGGATCCGAGCTTCATGTTCGAGACCTCCGTGCCGTGGGGCATGAACGTGCGGCAGCACAATGCCTGGATGTATTACGGCGGCGGCCTCGATCTCGTTCGCGAGTTCATGAAGGACTACAACATCTACCCGATCCCGGCCGGCCAGACCGGCGCGCAGATGGGTGGCTGGTTCCGCAAGGAGATCAAGTCCATCGAGGACCTGAAGGGCCTCAAGATGCGTATCGCCGGCATGGGCGGCCAGATCATGCAGAAGCTCGGCGTTGTGCCGCAGGTGCTCGCCGCCGGCGACATCTATCCGGCCCTGGAGCGCGGCACCCTGGACGCGGTGGAATTCTCCGGTCCGCACGACGACGAGAAGCTCGGCTTCGTGAAGGTGGCCCAGTACTACTATTATCCCGGTTTCTGGGAAGGCGGCGCCCAGCCCTCGCTCTACGTGAACATGGACAAGTGGAACGAGTTGCCGGCCCACTACAAGGCCATCCTCGAAGCGGCCTGCGCGGAAGCCAATGCCATGTGCGTGGCGAAATATGATGCGCAGAATGCCGACGCGATCCGCCGCCTGGTGGGCCAGGGCGTGCAGCTGCGCCCCTTCCCGCGCGACGTGATGGAGCAGAGCTACAAGGAAGCCTACAAGCTCTACAACGAGCTCGCGGCCTCCAACGCCAAGTTCAAGAAGATGTACGATTCCTGGAGCACCTTCCGCGACAAGGAACTCACCTGGTTCCGCATCGCCGAGCTGCCCTTCGACTACTTCGTCAACCAGCAGCAGGGCCAGCCTCGCTGAAGTCCTGGAAGCGGCGCCGAAAGGCGCCGTTTTCGTTTGAAGCGAGCGGAGAAGGATCGAAGCTTGGCCTGATGCGTTGTCGTCTCAACAGGATTTCCACTCGAACGATGGAGACAGGTCATGACGGACAAGGACCGTAAGCCGGACGCGCCGAAGGACAAGCCCGAGAGCAAGAACGACAAGCCTTCCGAAAACGGGAAGAAGCACCAAGACGAGCTGCTCGACGAGGGCGTGGAAGAGACCTTCCCCGCCAGCGATCCGGTCTCGGTGAAAATCACGAAATAATGCGGACGTGAAACGAAGCCCCGGGCCTATCGGTTCGGGGGTTATTTCCCATTTCAGTTCCGGCTCGCCACCGCGACGCCGATAGCGGCCAGCGCCATGCCTGCGAGCTGGACCGGGCTCAAGGTCTCGCCGAAGAGCGCGAAGGCCATCAGCGCCGCGACCGGCGGCACGAGATAGAGCAACGTCGCCACGCCGACCACCGCCCCCTGACGGATCAGGAAGAGCAGCAGGCCGATCGCCCCGATGGACAATCCCAGCACGGCCCAGGCCATGGCGCCGAGGAGCGGCAGAGTCAGCTCCATGTGGCCTTCTTCCGTCAGGAGCACGAGCGGTAGGGTGATGGCCGCAGCGCCCATGTACTGGATGGCAGCGTTCACCCGCAGGTCGAGGTTGCTGCCCGTACGCTTCTGCCAGATCGTGCCGAACGTGATGGAGAGCATCCCCAGGATGCAGATACCGAGCGCCAGAGGCGGCACGCCGCCCGCCCCCAGCTTCGGCGCCACCACGAGGGCCGCGCCCATGAATCCGATGGCGATGCCGGTCCAGCGTCGTGCCGAGACCTGCTCGCCCAGGAGAGGCCCGGCGAGCAGCCCGGTGGCGAGCGGCTGAAGCCCTGCCACGAGGGCGGAGATCCCGGCGGGCAGTCCATGCTTCACCGACCAGAAGACGCCGCCGAGATAGAGCCCGTGCAGGAGAACGCCGGCGATCAGGCTGTTGCGCCAATCGTGCCACTTTCGGGGCCAGGGCACCCGCGCAACGGCGACGATGCCGCCGAGGACGAGGATCGCCAGCACATAACGGACGAACAGGAAGGTAAGAGGCTCGGCATAGGGCGCCACGAACCGCGCCACGATGAACCCCGTCGCCCAGATGAGCACGAAGAGCGGCGGCGCGAGGCGGGCGAAGAGGGTCGGGTTCATGGGAGAAGCGGGATGCGTGCAGATCGATGCTGAGCTTGTAGGCCCGAACCCCGACCTTTGTCGATGTGCGGCCTTCTCATCCAAACGTCGATTCCAATGTGGATCGCAGCGGCGCCACACCCGTCTCGAGGGCCGCTCGATCCGACCTCTCCCTCCGCGCGACAGGGCGCAAGAGAGTTCCCCACATCGGACCGGCCTGCCCTTCCTTGCCCTGGGCTTCCAGCGCACCATCTCCAGCAGCCTGGAGACCTGTCTTTTGAATCGCCTTCGCCTCTCGCTCGAACTCCTGGCCATCGCATCCACCCGCTTCGTGCTGCACGATTCCTGGGCCATTGCGAGTCACATCGCCCTCTCGGTCCTGACCTCCCTCTTCCCCTTCCTGATCCTCGTGACGGCCCTGGCGAGCCTGTTTGGAACCGGATCCCTGGCCGACGAGGTGGCGGACATCATCCTCGAGGCCTGGCCGCAGGAGATCGCCGGACCGATTGCGCGCGAGGTGCACACGATCCTCACCGGGCGGCGCAGCGACGTGCTCACCCTGGGCCTCGTGCTGGCGCTCTATTTCGCGTCGAGCGGAGTGGAGAGCCTCAGAGTCGGCCTCAACCGCGCCTATGGCGTCCGCGAGACTCGCCCCTGGTGGCTGACACGGCTCGAATCCATCGCCTTCGTGATCGCCGGCGCCATGATGCTTCTGGCTCTGGCCTTCCTGGTCGTGCTCGGCCCCTTCATGTGGCGCGTCGTCCTGTCGTGGTTACCGGCCCTCGAACCTCTTGCTGTCCTGATCGGCTTCCTGAGGATCAGCGTCGCGACCATTGTGATCGTCACGGGCCTCCTGCTCGCCCATAAGCTCGTGCCGGCAGGGCGACGCCCCTTCCGAAACGTGCTTCCAGGCGTAGGCGTGACGCTGCTCCTTTGGCTTCTCGGCGGCTTCACCTTCAGCTGGTATCTGGAATTTTATCCCGGCGCCTATGCGTCAACCTACGGGGGCCTCGCCACCGCCATGGTGGCGCTGATCTTCCTCTACACGCTCGGCGCCATCTTCCTCTTCGGCGGGGAGCTCAACGGCACCATCATCCTCGCCAAGCGCAAGCGCCTCGGCAAGGAGCCGAAGCCGGAGACCATGAGCGATTTCATCCCGCTGCCCTGAACCCTGGTTTCAGGATCGGGCGTTCGTTATCCGAGCAATCCACAGCCGACTAAGCCGAAGAGCCCCATGCCCGCCAGGAAGACGTGGAACCAGCCTGGGCAGTGAAGGGCGCAATCCTCGGCGTCGAGCCGCTCGTCGAAAAGGTTCTTGCTGAATGAGTTCGTCATGCGACGCGCATAGCGCCGGACGATCTCAGTTGTATGACTCTGATCTTGGGGTTTCGCTAAATCACGGTCGATCCGTCCGACCGCATGCGGGCATCTCCGATCTGGCGGGCGAGCTTCACCGCCTCCTCGTCGCTCACATACACCCGGACGAGCGTCCAGGCGCTCTCGGACTTCCACAGCCGAAACGAGATCATGAACCCATTGCCGTCCTTTTGCGCATCCGCATGGGTCGCATCGGGTAGATCGTAAGGCCCAAGGCCCTCGAAAGTCAGCTGTCCCACATCTCTCTCCACTCACAAGCCTGACCGTCAACGGGCGAAAGCCTGACAGGTTCGGAACGGCCGCCGGAGCGCTGCGCCGGTCTCGGTCAGAGATTGGGTGCGATCCGCAATTCAAGCCTTGCGGAAGCGGTCGGTCGCGTAGCGGGCGCAACACCGTAGCCGATCCTCACGTTCAGGTCCGACCGGAAACGATCCGTGCGGGAGCTCAGCCGGGTCTGGCCGATGACCTCTGACAGCAGGCCCGTGCCGACGGCGCCGCTGACGCTGTCCAGATTCATGCTGGGCGACAGCCGCAGCTGCGTGCTCCAGCTTGGAAGAGGGATCTCGATCGGGATGTCCATGCTGCCGCTGATTGATTGCGAGTAGCCGTTCTGCACGCTGTCGATGAAGCCTGCCGTCGACAGTCCCAAGGTCACACCGAGAGGCTGCCAGTCCCGCGTCAAGAAGGCCTCCCAGGTCGCTTTGGACGATACGAAGCTGGTCTCGCTGCCGGTGCGGATCAGTTCGGTCCCGACGAGGAAGTTGTAGTCCTGGAACGGCTGGAGCTTGGCTCCGACGGCCCGGTCGAAATCCGTCGGCATGAAGGCCTGCATGTCGGAACGCGCAAGGCCGTTGGTCCAAACCTGCGTACGGCTCAAGCGCGGCACCGGCCGCTTAGGGGTCGCACGCTTCGCGGCCACATGCTTGTCGAGCCACGCCGGAGTGATGTTCTTGTTCCAGATCTCGTCCTCGGCTGCAGCGACATATGTCGTCATCAGGGCTGAGGCGAGCAGAAGGCAGATCAACCTGCGAAGAAGCAAAATCATCGAATAAGCCAGAACAAAAAGAAGATCGACAACGCAACGATGCCGTCATTCGGAGTGTCGTTGGTTAACGCGAGGTTAAATTTGCTTCAAGCTTCAGGACTGGCGTTTTTCCGGCCGTTCTGAGCCAAGGAAATGGAGCGAATTTCGACCGTGGATTCAGGCACGTGGCGAGGATTGCTGTCTCTTTTGACATCAATAGGCAAAGTGACGCAGAGCGCGCTCACGCAGGTGTGATGTTCTTCTTATCCTCATCGTTTCAAGAACGAAAACGGCCGGGCTTGAGCCCGGCCGCTTCTTCATGCATTGGGAAGCCCGATCAGCTCACGATGCGGTATTTCACGAAGCCTTCCGGCGCGTCGCCCATCTTCTCGACCTTGATGCCGGCTGGCTGATACTGGGCGGCGTTGGGCCCGGTGGTGAAGGTCATGGTGACGCCTGCGGGCGCAACGAGCGACCAGGAGCCGTCCGCCTTCGGGGCCACTTCCTTCTTCTCGATGATGTAGCGCATGATGGCATCGCGGGTCAGGTCGGGTGCCTCGAACACGATGGTGGTGCCGTCCGCGCCGGGGAAGTTGCCGCCGCCGCCCGCTCGGTAGTTGTTGGTCACCACGATGAACTGCTGATCCTCCGTCACGGGCTTGCCGTTATAGGTCAGGTCCTTGATGCGATGGGCGTCGGCGTTCACGACCTTGCCGTTGTCGTCGTAGCGCGAGGCCTGGGTCGGATCGATCTTGTACTGCACCCCCGCGATGACATCGAAGTTGTAGGCCGGGAATTTGGAATTGATCAGCTCCTGCTCCCCGCCCTTGGCCACGTCGATCTGGTTGTAGATGCCGGCCGAGCGCTCCAGCCATTCGCGCACCTGTGCGCCGGTGATCTTCACCACGCGGATCGTGTTCGGGTAGATGTAGATGTCCGCCATGTCCTTGATGGCGAGCGGGCCGGGCTTGATCTCGGTGAAGTAGTTTGGACCTCCGCGCCCACCAGCCTTGAAGGGCGCCGCCGCCGAGAGGATCGGCAGGTCCTTGAAGGAAGAGGCCTTGAGCTGATCGGCCACGTACCAAGCCTGCGCCTCGGCCACCAGCTTCACCGAAGCGTCATCCGCTACGAGCGAGTAATAGGAGTGGATCGGGACAGCAGTCTTGCCGACGGGCTCGCGCACATATTTCAGCGTCGAATCATGATCCGCCTGAGCGGCGGCGATGACGCCGGCTTCCGAATCCACCTTCGCCACGACCTTGCGATCGACGCGGTCGTAGATCGGGCGCGCCTCGGTGCGGAAACTAGACACCTTCCAGGCGTTGCCGTCCCTGGTGAGTTCAAGGTCGATGAGGCCCAGATGGCTGCCCCAGAATCCGGCCATGACGGCGGGCTTGCCATGAAGCGTGCCGGCTTTCACATCGACACCATCGATGTTGTTGAACTCCTTGCCGCCTGGGAACACGAAATGCTGGTGGCCGGTGAGGATCACGTCGATACCGTCGACCTTCGCGAGATGCAGTGCCGCATTCTCCTCGCCGCCCTTGCGCTCGCCACCCGCGATGCCGGAGTGGCAGAGCGCCACGACGATGTCGGCACCGGCCTTCTTCAGATCCGGCACATGCTTTTTGGCCGCATCCACGATGTCGACGGTGGTCACCTTCCCGTCGAGATTCGCCTTGTCCCATTGTACGATCTGCGGCGGCACGAAGCCGATCACGCCGACTTTCAGCTTCTGCTTGGCACCGGACTCATCGACCACCTCGCGGTCGAGAACGAGCCAAGGCTTGTAGAGCGTTTGGCCGTCGGCCTTCACCGCATTGGCGCAGACGATCGGGAATTTCGCGGCGCCCAGCGAATTCTGCAGAAAATCGAGACCGTAATTGAATTCATGATTGCCGAGCGTGCCGCAATCGTAGTTCAGGGTGTTCATGGCGGCGACGATGGGATGCACGTCGCCCTTCTTCATACCCTTCCGATAGGACACGTAATCGCCGAGCGGCGAGCCCTGGATGATGTCGCCGTTATCGAACAGCAGGCTGTTCTTCGCTTCACCACGCGCTGCCTTCACGAGAGTTGCGGTACGCGCGAGGCCCACCGTGTCATCCGGCGCATCGCGATAATAGTCATAGGGGAAGATGTTCACGTGAAGGTCGGTCGTCTCCAGGATGCGGAGCTTCACGACCGGGCCGGCCGCCCAGGCGAACCGGGGCATTCCGGCAATAGCGGCAGCGGCCACGCCGGTCTGCAGAGCGCGGCGGCGGGTAATGGATTGTGTCATGGTCTTCCCTCGGGTGGTCTTCTAGCGAAACAGGGTTCGCCCTTAGCCGAGAGAAGCACAAGTTTTGTGACAGGATCAAGGTAGCTGGCTAAGAGCGCCCACAATCCACTGCTCCTTCACCATGGCCGTCAACGGCCTTGTGCCGGTGATCGCGGCACAAAGTCGGCCATGGCATAGGAGGGCGTCAGCCCCTCAGCGCCTCGTCCAGATCCCGGTACAGGTCCTCCACATCCTCGATTCCCGTGGAGAGGCGCAGGAGATCGGGCGGACACGGGGTGCCGGGTCCCTCGATGGAGGCGCGATGCTCGATCAGGCTCTCGACGCCGCCGAGCGAGGTCGCCCGCTTCCACAGGCCGACACGGGCGGCCGTGCGGATTGCCGCCGCTTCCCCGTCGGCCACCTGGATCGACAGCATGTAGCCGAAGCCGTTCTCCATCTGCCGGGCGGCGATGTCGTGGCCGGGATGCTGTGGCAGGCCCGGATAGAGCACGCGGGCCACCTTCGGATGGGCTGAGAACCGCTGCGCTAGGTCGAGGGCGCTTTTGGCTTGGGCGGCCGTCCGCACATGGAGCGTGCGCATGCCGCGCATCAGGAGATAGGCCTCGAACGGACCGAGGATCGCGCCCTGCATCTTGCGGATGGAGGAGACCCGAGTCCAGAATGCATCGGCCTTCGCGCCCGCGAGCGCCCCCGCCACCACGTCGGAATGGCCGTTCAGCACCTTGGTGGCCGCATGCATGACGATGTCGGCGCCGAGGGTCAGCGGGCGGGTGTGGATCGGCGAGGCGGTCGTGGAGTCCACGGCAAGCCGCGCCCCGGCCGCATGGGCGATCTCGGCGGCACCCGCGATGTCGGTGATGGTCCAGAGCGGGTTCGAGGGCGTCTCGACCCAGACCAGCTTGGTCTGCCCGGGCTTCACGGCGGCGCGCAGCGCTTCGAGGTCGTCGGTCTCCACGAAATCGACCTTGAGGCCCCAGCGCACGGCTTCCGTCATCAGCCAGCTGCGCAGGGCCCAGTACATGACCTTGGAGGCCACGATGTGGTCGCCCGGATCGAGCGCCTGGAACACGGCGGTCGCCGCCGCCATGCCGGACGAGAACAGCAGCGCGCCGGCCTCGGCCTCTTCGAGCATGGCCAGAACCTCTTCGGCCTCCCGGACGGTGGCGTTGTCGGGGCGGCCATAGACGAAGCCGGACGAATAGGCATTGTCCTCGTCGCGGATATAGGTCGTCGTCACATGGATCGGCGGAACGATCGCTTTCGTGATCGGGTCCACATGGCCCATGGCCTGGGCGGTCAGGCTGCGCTTCGACCAAGGGGAACGCGATGACGACATGAGGGAACCTCCGCAAGCGTGACAGGTTGCGTCACAAGGATAAGAATGCGTCCGTCATAAAGAGATTCCGAGCATGCATACAGATCAAACTGCGCCTGCCACCCATGCAATGCGTCCGCTGCCGCGCTTCCTGGTGGCGGTGGTGCCCGTGGTCGCGGTGGCCGTGTCCGCGAGCCTCATCACGCAGCCGAATATCCCGACCTGGTATGCGGGCCTCCAGAAGCCCGGCTTCACGCCGCCGAACTGGGCTTTCCCGATCGCCTGGACGCTGCTCTATGCCATGATGGCCTACGCGTTCTGGCGCATTCTGGCCCTGCCGGAGAGCCGACCCGGACGGTCGGCCGCCATCGTGGCCTTCTTCACCCAGCTCGTCCTGAACGGCCTCTGGTCCTTCGCATTCTTCGGCGGAAAGAGCCCGATCGCCGGCCTCGTCGTGATCGTCGCCCTGATCATGGCGATCATCGGCACGATCCGCACCTTCTGGCGCCTCGACCGGACGGCAGGCCTGCTGCTCGTGCCCTATCTTGCCTGGGTGTCTTACGCCACCCTGCTCAACGGAACGATCTGGCGGCTCAATGGATGATCAGGCTTCGGGCTTGTCGAACAGGTCCGGGCTGCTGTCGAGGTGATCGACCACGCCGACGAAGGGCAGCTGGCGATAGGAATGGGCGACGTCCATGCCGTAGCCGACGACGAACACGTCGGGGCAGGTGAAGCCCACGTAATCGGGATGGATCTGCACGGCGCGCTTGCCGGGCTTCTCCAGCAGCACGGCCGTCTTCACGCTCTTGGCGCCCCGCGCCATCAGCAGGTCCTTGGCGAAGGTGACGGTGCGGCCGGACTCCAGGATGTCGTCCACGAGCAGCACGTCGCGTCCACGCACGTCGCTCTCCACGTCCCGCAGGATCGTGACGTTGCCGGTGGAGACCGTTCCGTCGAGATAGCTCGACAGGTGCACGAACTCGACCTGGGGAGCCAACCCGCTCCGGTGCAGGGCCCGGATCAGGTCCGCGGCGAACATGAAGCTGCCCTTGAGCACGGCGACGACGAGCAGGTTCTCGGGCTTGGCGGCCGCGATTTCCTGGGCGAGCGCTTCGTTGCGCTTGGCAATGGTGTCTTCGTCGAAAAGAACCCGGATCCGGGGGGCAGTGCTCATCGTCGTCAATCCAGCAAAAATGTCAGAAGCCTTGGGCTTCCTTCTTCACGACCATGCTTGGGCGAGGATGTCAAACCGGCTGGATGGTTTTTGGGTCGATACAAGGGTTTGGGCGCCCTTCCGGGCTGTGCGCCCAGACCGCCGGCCACAGCATGGCCGCCCACGTGCCGGCTACCCCGTGGAGGAAAACGTCTCCTGCGGCAATGTCCCGCGAAACGCTCGCTTCCCGTCGCCGGCCGCCGAGTTTATGGCTTGCTAACCATAGAGGGGCGATAAGGAGGCGAATCGCGGTCTTTCTCCGCCAGAAGAACCGACACACTCCAAGGATGGCTTGAGCACGCGTGAGGGCGCTTTACGACGAGGACTATGATGAGGGCGCGGCCCCGGCCGTGCATTTCGAGAATGTGGGCGTGCGCTACGGCATGGGGCCCGAGGTCCTGCGCGACCTGACCTTTTCCATCGAGCCCAACTCCTTCCAGTTTCTCACAGGCCCGTCCGGCGCCGGCAAAACGACTCTCCTGCGCCTCATCCTGCTCTCGGTAAAGCCGACCCGCGGCCTGATCTCGCTCTTCGGCGAGGACGTGTCGCGGATCTCCAAGGACGAGCTGACGAGCGTCCGCCGCCGCATGGGCGTTGTCTTCCAGGATTTCCGCCTGCTCGACCATCTGACCACCTACGAGAACGTGGCCCTGCCGCTGCGCGTCCAGGGCAAGGAGGAATCGAGCTACCGGGCGGAGGTCGTCGAACTCCTGCGCTGGGTCGGTCTTGGCGACCGCATGCACATGCTGCCCCCGGTTCTCTCCGGTGGCGAGAAGCAGCGCGCGGCCATTGCCCGCGCCCTGATCGTGCGCCCCGATCTGCTGCTCGCGGACGAGCCCACGGGCAACGTGGATCCGTCCCTTGCCCGCCGGCTGCTGCGCCTCTTCATCGAACTCAATAGGCTCGGAACCTCGGTGGTCATCGCGACCCACGATTTCAGCCTCATGGATCAGCTCGACGTGCGCCGCCTCGTGCTCGGCGACGGCCGGCTGCATATCGACGAGTGAGCCCGATGAACGCCGCGCCTCAACATCGTTCCAAGAAGGCTGCAGCCGCCGCCGACGGGCAGAAACGCGCCCTGCCCGCCTCGCTGAGCCGGAACGCCCCGCTCGTGCCGGTGGATTCGGCGGGCGGCCAGGCGCTGGCTGCCGTCATCGCCATCCTGACCTTCCTCGCGGCGCTCTGCGCCGGCGGAGCCGAACTCGTATCCGCGTCCTCCGCCCAATGGCGTTCCGAGATCGCCCGGGAAGTCACGATCCAGATCCGCCCCAACGCCCAGCGCTCGATCGACCAGGACGTGGAGCGCGCCGTGGCCCTGGCCCGACAGGCATCAGGCGTGGAACAGGCACAGGCCTTCACGAAGGAGGAATCCGAGCGTCTGCTCGAGCCGTGGCTCGGGACCGGGCTCGATTTCAAGGACCTGCCCGTTCCCCGCTTGATCGTGATCAAGATCAAGCAGGATGCAAAGCCCGATTTCGGCCCGTTGCGGCAAGCCCTGCAGCGCGATGTGCCCGGCGCCAGCCTCGACGACCACGCCCTCTGGGTCTCGCGCCTCTCGACCATGGCCAACACGATCATCGGCGTCGGGATCTTTCTCGTCGCCCTCGTGCTCCTCGCGGCCGGCCTCGCGGTGATCTTCGCCACGAGAGGTGCCATGGCGGGCAACCGGGAGGTGGTAGAGGTGCTGCATTTCGTTGGCGCGAACGACGATTTCATCGCCAGGGAATTTCAGCGCCGTTTCTTCCGTCTCGGCCTGCGCGGGAGCGCCATCGGGGCGGCGGCTGCCCTGGTGCTCACACTGATCCTCGGCTTCGTGACTCGCTCCTGGCGGGCAAGCCCGGCCGGCGACCAGCTCGAGGCGTTGTTCGGCGCCTTCACGATCAGCTGGAGCGGGTATACGGTCGTCATCCTGATCGCGTTCCTGGTCGCGGTGATCGCCGGCATCGTCTCGCGCTTGACCGTGAGACGCTTTCTTAACGAAAGTGGTTGATGTTGAGGTTAACAAGGAAAGAGCAGGTTGCCTCTCCATTGCCGCATTCTCCGTTATGTTCGTCCAAGATGACCTCGCGAACGCAGAGTTGGGTAGCGCCGGGCGCCGTGGATTCCACAGAGGCCGTGGGCTGGGGCTGGACGATGCCGGCATCGACTAAGCACCCTGTCAGGCGGTCCCTGACAAGCCGTCTGCTCACGTTCGGCTTCTGGAGCTTCATCGCGGCCATGGTCGTCGGCGTCCTCGGCTTCCTGGGCTTCGTCTACAGCCTCGACCGCTTCGAGCAGCCGCCCGAGACCCGGGCGGACGGAATTGTCGCCATGACGGGCGGCGCGCAGCGTATCGGCGACGCCATCGACCTTCTCGCCAAGGGCTATGCCAAGAGACTCCTGATCTCCGGAGTCAACGAGAACACCAGCCGGGACCAGATCGCCCGCCTCAACCCGGGCCAGCGGCGACTCTTCGATTGCTGCGTGGATCTGGACTACCGGGCCCGCAACACCATCGGCAACGCCATCGAAACCAGGCGCTGGGCCGAAGCGAATTCCTTCGACACCATCATCGTGGTGACCTCGAACTACCACATGCCGCGCACCCTGGTGGAGCTCGAGCACGCGCTGCCGAACCTCCAGAAGATCCCCTATCCGGTCGCGGCCACCATCGATCCGCACGAGTGGTGGCACAAGCCGGCCGTGGCCCGACTGGTCTTCACCGAATACGTGAAGTTCCTGGCTGTCTGGATTCGGACCCGTTTCGAGGATGATCCGGAGCGCTCGTCGGTGGCGAAGATCATCAGCGGCGGTGCGCCCATCAAGGCGCAGATCGTCGCCGATCCACTCTGGCGCTAAAGCATCGAACGCAAAAGTGGGAACCGGTTCTGCGTGGAAAGATGCGTCAAACCATAAAGTTAGAGCATTGCACGTGAGTTCGAGTTCACGTCCGATGCTCTAGAGAACTCGGCGAAAACCCATTAAGGTGCCGCGCCCGCGGAGAACGACGCTCCGCTTTTCGTTTTCAAGAAGCCATGCTGATCGTCCGCTCCCTGCTCTTCAATCTCGCCTTCTACGCCAACCTGATCCTGTGGCTCATCATCCTGATCCCGGGTGCGCTGGCGCCACGCCGTCAGTTCATGGAACTGGTCAAGATGTGGGCGCGCACGTCCGTCTGGCTTCTGCGCGTGATCGCCGGAACCAGGGTGGTGATCACCGGGCAGGAGAAGATCCCGGCCGGCGGAGCGCTGGTGGCGGCCAAGCACCAGTCGTTCCTCGAGACCTTCGCCCTGCTGCCGCTTCTCGACGATCCGACCTACATCCTGAAGCGCGAGCTGATGTGGATCCCCTTCTTCGGCTGGTATCTGGCCAAGGCGCGCTGCGTGCCCATCGACCGCAAGGCGGGATCGATGGCCCTGGTGCAGATGACGGCGCGCGCCAAGGAAGAGGCACAGCACGGCCGCCAGATCATCATCTTCCCCGAGGGTACGCGCCGCCCGCCGGGTGCTCCTCCGGCCTATAAGTACGGCGTGGCGCACCTCTATCAGAACCTCGGCTTCCCCTGCGTGCCGATCGCCATGAACTCGGGCCTCTTCTGGCCCCGCCGCCAGTTCATCCGTCGTCCCGGCACGGTGCGGATCGAGGTTCAGGACCCCATTGCTCCCGGCCTCGGCCGCGAGGCGTTCTTCAAGCTGGTGCAGGAGCGGATCGAGACCGCCTCCAACCGGCTGCTGGAGGAAGGCCGGGCCGAGCTCGGCATGGGGCCCGCGTCCCCGTCGGAGACCTCCCTGTCGAAGGTGTGAAGACGCGTAGCGGAAGGGACGGGAATCTACCGCGCCGAGCGTGATCGTGGATCCCCTTCCCCCGCCTCCGGCCCACCGGGGCCGACAGAGGCCGAAAACCCACAAACCCAAGCCCAGCCAAGCTTTCAGCCGCCTTGACGACTCAGTCGTCCGTTCTTACATATAAGAACATATGGCGAACAAACGAACCATATCCTGGAATGCGGCTATGCGGGATCTCCGCAACGACCGAATGCGGAGGGCTGGCGTGCGCGAGGAAAGGCTACGGGCGACCGCTGGGCTTCGCTCCTCTTCCACCCTGAGTTCCTGGCGCGGCCGTTCGGGACGCCGCTACATCGTCGGCGTGCATGCGCTGAACGAGACGGAGCTTCTCGAGGTCACCGATGCGGTGATCCTGGCCGTGAAGCGCGACCGGGCCGGCAACGGCGTCGTGGTGGATGCCGCCATGGCGGCATCGGATCCGAGCGCCCAGACCCGCCTTCGCTGGCTCGCCAGGGTTCAGGAGCTCGGCGCCACGGAACTCCACATCCACCGCCTCGCCGCCACTGAGGACGACCGCCGCGCGATCTTCGAAGATCTGCGCGAGGACGAGACTCAGGCTTCCTGATCGAGGTCGCTGACGATCCTGTGCAGCAGGGGATCGACCACGTGCATGCCGATGAGGTGCTCGTAGGTGGAGCGGACGTAATCGGGGTTGCGTCCGGAGATGCCCTGCCCCTGCCGCACGAACTGGATCACCTCGTCATAGGACAGCCGTCCCGCGTATTGGCCATGGTTGCGGTCGACCACATAGGCCAGCGCGCGAACCCGGCGCGCATCGGCGAGCCGCACAGGCAGATGCCGCTCGAGGTAGACGGACGTGACCTGCTCGCGCTCGCGCAGGTATTGGATCGTCCCCTCAGCCTCCTCGGGCGCGACCCGGAAGGCCACCCCATGGCAGCGCCCGCCCCTGTCGAGACCCATCACCAGACCCGGATGCTCCGGCGTGCCGCGATGGACGTGGGAGAGGACGCATAGGGAGCGGTGATAGCCGTAGAGATGCGCATGGACCCGTTCTACGAAGGGAAAGCCCGGTCGCCACATGAGCGAGCCGTAGCCGAAAACCCATAAATCCTCGGTGAGATCCTTCATGTCGCCGCGCCCGAACCTTGCCTGCATCCGGCGCTACCAGTAACCACACACCAGCACAACAGGAGATCGCGCATGGATCAGGCTGCCCCGACGGCGAGCGTTCGCCGCAGCCGCTTCTGGCTCTACACACCCTTCGTCTTGCTGCTGCTCGTCGCCATCGCCTGGAGCATCGCCTGGTTCGTGATCCGTAGCCGAACCGCGGAAGCGCTCGACGGCTGGATCGCCGCGGAGGCCAGGAACGGACGGCAATGGACCTGCGGCGACCGCAGCATCGCGGGCTATCCGTTCCGCATCGAGATCATCTGCGAATCCCTCGACCTGAAGCGGGGCTCCGTGTCAGCCTCCTTCGGACGCGCCGAGGCCGTCGCCCAGGTCTATCAGCCCCGCCGGGTCATCGTGGAGTTGGCCGGCCCCTTGCGCGTGACGGACGGGACGGTGACGGTCGACGGCAGCTGGAGCCTGCTCCAGGCCAGCGTCAATGCCTCGCAGACCGGCCTACAGCGCCTGTCCCTGGCGGCCGATGCCCCCAAGGTCGCCGTGACCGGCCTCGGCAACGGCGAGATCGCCGGATCCGGCAGGCACCTGGAACTCCATCTCCGGCCGAACCCCTCCCGGCGGGCCGAACTCGCCGGCGACGTGGCCGCTTCGGTGACGGAGGCCCGCATTCCCATCCTCGACGCCCTCGTCGGCGGAGCAGAGCCGACCAACCTGAGCGCGGACCTCACGGTGACCCAGGCGGACGGCTTCAAGGGCGGCACGATCGTCGAGGAGCTGGAGCTCTGGCGCAATGCCGGCGGCAAGCTCGACATCCTGATGCTCTCGGCCATCAAGGGCGCTCGCCAGATCGAGACCAAGGGCGAGCTGCGCCTCGACGAGCAGCACCGGCCGGCGGGCCAGCTCACCGTCTCGGCCGCAGGCCTCGACGGTCTCCTGGGCAACCTGACCGGCGGTCGTGTCGGCGGCAATCTTCTGGGCATGCTGCTTGGACAGGGGCCGCGCTCGCAGCAGGGCCAGCCCAATGCGAAGCCGCAGCTTGCTTCCCTTCCGCCTCTGCGGCTCGAGAACGGATTTTTGGCGATGGGACCCTTCGTGATCCCCAACGTCAAGCTGAAGCCGCTCTACTGACGGACGGCGTTACGCCATGGCCGGCATCGTGCCGGCCATGATGCGATACTGAAGGGCGCTTATTTCCGTTCCTTGTCGAACGGGTTCTGACCCATGCGCAGGGACACGCGGATCGGCGTGCCGGGCAGGTCGAAGGCCTGGCGCAGCCCGTTGACCAGATAACGCGTATAGCTCTTCGGCAGGGCATCGAGCTGATTGCCGAACACGGCGAAATGCGGCGGACGCGACTTCACCTGCGTCATGTAGCGGATCTTGATGCGGCGACCCGAAACCGCCGGCGGCGGGTTGGCCTCCAGGGCCTCGGAAAGCCACTGGTTCAGCTTCGCGGTCGAGATGCGGGTGTTCCATTTCTCATATACGTGGAACACGGCCTTCATGAGCGGATCGATGCCGCTGCCGGCGAGGCCCGAGAGCGGCACCACCGGAGCGCCCCGCACCTGCGGCAGCAGGCGGGTGGCCTTCTCCTTCAGGTCCTTCAGGAGGCCCTGCTGGTCGGCGACCAGGTCCCACTTGTTGAGGCCGATCACGAGGGCGCGACCCTCCTGCTCCACCAGGTCGACGATGGACAGATCCTGCTTCTCGAACGGAATCGTGGCGTCGAGCAGCACCACCACCACCTCGGCGAAGCGCACGGCTCGCAGGGCATCCGCCACGGAGAGCTTTTCGAGCTTGTCCTCGACGCGAGCACGCTTACGCAGTCCCGCCGTGTCGAACAGCTTGATCGGACGTCCGCGCCATTCCCAATCGAGGGAGATGGAATCGCGCGTGATGCCGGCTTCCGGCCCGGTGAGCAGGCGATCCTCGCCGACCATGCGGTTGATGAGGGTGGACTTGCCCGCGTTCGGGCGCCCGACGATGGCGACCTGCAGCGGCTTGTTCGGATCGTCCTCCTCGTCCCCCATCTCGTTCGGATCGGGGAAAAAGGGCATCAGCGCCTCGAAGAGGTCCGCCATGCCCTCGCCGTGCTCGGCGGAGAGCGGAACCGGATCCCCCAGCCCAAGCGAGAACGCGTCGTAGGCCCCGGCCATGCCGGAGCCGCCCTCGGCCTTGTTGGCGATGAGGATCACGGGCTTGCCCGAGCGGCGCACCATCTCGGCGAAGGGCCGGTCGGCGGGCAGGATCCCGGCCCGCGCGTCGATCACGAACAGGATCACGTCGGCATCCGCGATGGCGGCCTCGGTCTGGGCGCGCATGCGGCCGAGGAGCGATTCCTCGGTTGCCTCTTCGAGGCCTGCCGTATCGATGATGCGGAATTCGAGATCGCCGAGCTTGGCTTCGCCCTCGCGCCGGTCGCGGGTCACACCCGGCCGGTCGTCCACGAGCGCCAGCTTCTTGCCGACGAGACGATTGAAAAGAGTCGATTTGCCGACATTCGGCCGCCCGACAATGGCGACGGTCGCCGTCATGTCCTGTCCTATCCTACTGGGTCGCCTGCACCGGACCGCCCGCCACGAGGGCGGTATAGACGGCAAGGCGCTGCCTCAGGGAGGACGGCGTCTCGCGATCGGCGGCGATCTGGTCGAACCAGCGACCTGCATAATCCATATCACCGGCCTTAAGGCCGGATAAACCCAAGAGTTCCCTTGCGGAATGCCGCCAGGCGCCGGATGGCGCCGCGAGCGGCTCCACGGCCTGACGCAGCTTGGCGGGCTCGGCCGTATCAAGCCGCAGCCACGCGGCGCGAAGGCGTGCGAGATCCTTCCACAGGGGCGGGACGGCGGCATCGCCCGCGAGGGCGTCGAAGGCCGACGCGCCGTTCTCGGCGTTGTCCTGGCCAAGTTCGGCGGCGAGGCGGAAACGTGCGAGCATGGCGTAACCGGTGCCGCCGTCTTCCTTCACCACGGCCTCGAAGGCCCCTTGCGCGTCCTGACCCTTGTCCTCGGCGGAGAGACGCAAGGCTTCCTCATAGCGCACGGCTGCTTCCTGCGCCCGCGTCTGCTGGGTATGCTCCCAGAACCGCCAGCCGCCGACCCCGGCCACGACCAGCACCACAGCGCCGATGATGATTCCGTTGTAGCGCTTCCAGATCTGGGCGATCCGGTCGCGGCGGTATTCGTCATCGACTTCGCGAATGAACTCGTCGTTCGGGGCCATCGTCTCACTCTTGCGGCCTGAAACCAGCCGTCTCCTGCAATCGAAGCAGGTCGCCTAACATAAGCGACCGCACAAGGCGAGAGGCTTCATGCCCTTACGGGCAGGACCGGAACACCGATCAGCCACGGATGCAGCCAGAATGCGAAGGCCAGATAGGCAATCGTTCCGACCACCAGTGCCAGGACGTCGTTGCGCCAGCCCGCAGGCGTGGCAGTGCCCCCGTGCTGGGCCGCAACGTCGCGGCGCTTGGCGCTGATGCGGGCCAGTACCGCCCAGACCAGGATGGAGCCGAACAAGAGGATCGAACCGAGATCGCCGTTGGCGAGAAGATGCGCAACGGCCCAGATCTTCACCCCGGCGAGCATGGGGTGCTTGAGCCCCGCCTTGATCCGTCCCGGGAGATAGGCCGCCGCGAGGCAGATGAAGGCGAGCCATACCAGGAGAAGGGCGAGGTGTCGCGTCCAGACCGGCGGCTCCCAGACCGGAATATAACCGTTGGCGCGGTAGTGGCCGAAGCCGATGGCGATCAGCACGATGCCGAGCAGGGACACCACGGAGTAGAGGCCTTTGTAAGGCCCCTCGCCGATCCTCCCGACCAGGGCGGCTCGGCGGCCGCGCGCCATGCTGAAGGAATGCATGCCGAGAAAGATCAAGAGTCCGAGGATCAGCAGCGTCACGGGCACCTCCGCGTTTTAGGAACTTATAGCCATTCCAAACCTGGAATACCAAGGGCGAACACCGGGAAGCACGACGTAAGACCGAAAGCCCAGACATCGAACCCGCAAGTTTCCTATCGCGCTCAAAGCCTTATTCTGCCTAAACTTTTAACAATGGCCCATCTTGCAGCCCGAAAATTTCCCCGCTAGGAGGGCCGCAAACCTTGTTTAGACTAATCGGCACTAG
Organism: Microvirga sp. Mcv34; assembly: GCF_024519725.1. Classification (GTDB taxonomy): domain Bacteria; phylum Pseudomonadota; class Alphaproteobacteria; order Rhizobiales; family Beijerinckiaceae; genus Microvirga. The sequence goes on from NZ_JALJRK010000013.1 coordinate 45,890, forward strand.
CGACGCCGCCCCAAGTTCGATAGCTAGGCAGCAACGTTTCAACAATTTCAAGGGGGAGACAGGTGACGGCGCTTCTTGGGCTATCCCGGGTCATCGACTCGATCAATGAACGCATCGGTAAGGTCGCTGCCTGGGCCATCGTGGTGGCCATCCTGGTCTCGGCCGTCAATGCTATCATCCGGCGCGTTTTCGGCGTCTCATCCAACGCCTGGCTCGAGCTGCAATGGTACCTGTTCGGCGCCGTGTTCATGCTCTGCGCCGCCTGGACCCTGAAAGCGAACGAGCACATCCGCATCGACATCCTATCGAGCAGGCTGTCGAAGCGCGGCCGGGACGGCATCGACGTTTTCGGCCACGTCTTCTTCCTGTTCCCCTTCGTGGCCCTGCTGCTCTGGCTGTGCATCCCCTACTTCATCAACTCGTATCGCTCGGGCGAGGTCTCCTCGAATGCTGGCGGCCTGCTGATCTGGCCGGCCAAGGGCCTCATCCTGCTGGGCTTCATCTCCATGTTCTTCCAGTGGCTGAGCGAGCTGATCAAGCGCGTCGCCATCATGAAGGGCCAGCTGGCGGACGAGAACGACGCCGTCGGGCACCATAGCGCTGCCGCGGAGGCAGAGCGGCTCATTCAAGAGATCGGCACCGTCAACACGCCCGGCGCGGGCGGAACACCCCCCGGCGACGGCGTCAGCTGACCCTCGGCGCCTGTCACAAGTTTTCCGGAGTTACCATCAATGGCTGCATTGATTGCCCAGAACCTCGCGCCGATCATGTTCGCGGCGCTCGTAGTCTTCCTCCTCCTCGGCTATCCGGTCGCCTTTGCCCTGGCGGCCAACGGCCTTTTGTTCTTCTTCATCGCCGTGGAGCTCGCTCCCTACGCCCCTGAGACCATCACCCTGTCCTGGCCGCTTCTCCAGGCCCTGCCCGACCGCATCTACGGCACCATGTCGAACGAGGTGCTGCTGGCGGTCCCGTTCTTCACCTTCATGGGTCTGGTGCTGGAACGCTCCGGCATGGCCGAGGACCTGCTCGACACGATCGGCCAGCTCTTCGGGCCGGTGCGCGGCGGGCTTGCCTATGCGGTGATCTTCGTCGGCGCGCTGCTGGCCGCCACCACCGGCGTCGTCGCGGCTTCCGTGATCTCCATGGGCCTTATCTCCCTGCCGATCATGCTGCGCTACGGCTATGATCGCCGCGTCGCCTCCGGCGTGATCGCGGCCTCCGGCACGCTCGCCCAGATTATCCCGCCCTCCCTCGTTCTCATCGTCATGGCCGACCAGCTCGGCCGCTCGGTGGGCGACATGTACGAGGGCGCCTTCCTGCCCGGTCTGATCCTGACGGCGCTCTATGCCGGCTACATCATGCTGATATCGATCGTGTTCCCGAAATCGGCGCCCGGCCTTCCGCCGGAAGCCATCGGTTACCGCGAACCCGATGGCGCGCGCGGCGTGTGGCAGCTCGGTATCCTGGTCCTGTTCTCGGGCTTCGTCGGCTATTACGTCCTTTCGCAGACCGGCACCAAGGCCGGGGCCGACTTCGTCATCCTGACGATCTGCGTCGCCACCGTAGTGGCTCTGATTTGCGCTCTGATGAACAAGATGCTGGGCGCCAAGCGCATCGCGATCTCGGCGGTCCTGACGGCCATCCTGGTGGGCATATACGCCTATCTGCACAGCCAGGGTCATGAAGGTCTCGCGCTGACCTTCGAAATGATCCTCGCCGGAGCGATCTATGCGCTCTTCGTCGGCGTGGTTGAGCGGTTCACCGGGTTGCGTCTCATGTCCAACATGGCGCAGCAGGTCACCTTCGTCATGGTGCCCCCGCTCCTGCTGATCTTCCTTGTGCTGGGCACCATCTTCATCGGCCTCGCCACACCGACCGAAGGCGGCGCCATGGGCGCGTTGGGCTCCGTGATCCTCGCGGCCGTCAAGCGCAAGCTCGACAACAACCCCACCCGCTTCAACTGGACCCTCGTTCGGCAGGCGACAGAGGCGACCGCGAAGCTCTCGGCCTTCGTGCTCTTCATCCTGATCGGCGCCCGCGTGTTCTCGCTCACCTTCTACGGCGTGAACGGCCACATCTGGGTCGAGCATCTGCTCACATCGCTTCCGGGCGGGCAGGTCGGGTTCCTGATCGTCGTGAACGTGCTGGTGTTCTTCCTGGCCTTCTTCCTCGATTACTTCGAGCTGGCTTTCATCATCATCCCGCTCCTCGGGCCGGCGGCCGACAAGCTCGGCATCGACCTGATCTGGTTCGGCGTGATCCTGGCGGTGAACATGCAGACCTCGTTCATGCACCCGCCCTTCGGCTTCGCCCTATTCTTCCTGCGTTCGGTGGCCCCCAAGGTGCCTTACATCGACCGCCTGACGGGCAAGAAGATGGAGCCGGTGACCACGGGACAGATCTATCAGGGTGCCATTCCCTTCGTGATCATCCAGCTCATCATGGTGGCCATTGTGATCACATTCCCAGGCATCGTCACGCACTACAAGGGGACGGGCGCGACCGTCGACCCGGCAGCGGTGCAGAAAAAGCTCGACGAGCTGCTGGTCCCAGGTCTCGGCGGCCCCGGCAGCGAACCGGGCGGTCTCCCCGGCCTGAACTTCGACGAGCCGCCGAAGATCCAGTAAGGCCGGCTTACGTGGTTTACGAAAAAGGCGGGCTTTGCGGCCCGCCTTTTGTTTTGCCCAGGATTGCTCACTCTGCTCATTTCGGAAGGATGCCCCGGACGACCATAGGAAGTATTGCCCGCGGCAGCGATCTTTCCATTATAATGTTTTGTCGCCACAAAACAGCCCGTTTTCCTGGCTAGATATAACAACTCAAAGAGTATTCTTTGATCCGCAATCCGAAAGAATAACGAAGCACTTACGCAGATCGGCAAGGTTGACTTAAGTCAAAACCATTTCTTTGGAAGCATGCTATGTGATGTTTGATCCAAGAAATTATGTATTCTGGGGCGTTATAGCAAGGCTTTGACCCGGTGTTGGAGATCTCTAACGACCTGAAGATTACTCTCGACCTGTTATCTACCGCAATATTCTTGATCGACAGAAACCAAACCTGTGTTGGCATGAATGCAGCGGCCGCGACGCTAACAGGCTACTCTCCGCGGGAACTGGATGGCCGCTCTTTGCAGGAAATCCTACTCTACGGAGGCCATGGGGATGTTCCTGCATCGCATGACAAATCGTTCTTCGAGCATCCATATCCCCGAGATCGTGAGATGAGGGGAGAGGCGGTTTTCCGCCACAAGAACGGAACTCCTTTTCCCGTGGCTTTCAGGGCGTGTCCTATCCTGGATAGCAGCCAGAATGCTTCTGGTACCCTCCTTGAAGTCCAGGCCCTCGAGCTTGATGAAACCCAAGCAACGCTCCGCAAGCGCTCCGAACGGCTGCAGGCCCTTGCCAGCGCCTCCCTCGCCATTACGGCGGCCACCTCGCTCGAGGAGTTGCTCATCAGCGTCACGAAGGCCGCGCAGGAAATTGTCGGCGTGCATCAGGCAACCGTTGGATTTCTTCAAAACAACAGCTGGAGCTCGCTCATCGCCGTCAACCTCTTGTCCGATAAATACAAGGAATGGCAGGACTTTAGGGCTTCTCCCCATGGTTCTGGAATTTACACGATGATCGGTGAGACCAATAAGCCGATCCGCATGACGCAAGCCGAACTCGAGGCGCATCCGCGCTGGCGTGGCTTCGGTCAATATGCGAGTGCTCATCCCCCGATGAGAGGGTGGCTTGCGGCGCCTCTCGTCTGGAAGGACGACAGAATTCTGGGGCTCATCCAGCTCTCGGACAAAATGGATTGAAGCGAGTTCGATGCCGAGGACGAAGCCGTCATCGTCCAGCTTTCTCAACTTGCTTCAGTTGCCATCGAGCGTGTGCGGGCCGAGGAGCAGCAGCGGCTGCTCATCAACGAGCTGAACCATCGGGTCAAGAACACGCTCGCCACTGTTCAATCGATTGCCGCCCATACCCTGCGCAACACGGATACGCCAAAATCCGTCCATGAAGCCTTCCTGGGGCGACTGATATCGCTGGCCCAATCCCATAACGTGCTGACGCGAGAAAACTGGGAGGGGGCGGAGCTGACATCCGTGATCGAGGGAGCCGTCAAGGCCTATCGCGGCGGGTTGCCCGAGCGTGTTCGTATGCGCGGCCCCAAGGTGCGGGTGAGCCCAAGGATGGTGCTTTCGCTTTCGATGGCGCTCTATGAGCTCGCCACCAACGCCGCGAAATATGGCGCGCTCTCGAACGATACCGGAGAGGTCGAAATTGTCTGGGACTTGCACAGCCCTTCCCCAGACAGCGAAGAGCGTCAGCTTCTCCTGTCCTGGCAGGAGCGCGGCGGACCACCCGTGAAGCCCCCGGCCCGCAAGGGCTTCGGCTCCCGCCTTATCGAACGCGGACTAGGCGCGGAGCTGGGTGGCAAGGCACGGATCGCTTACGACCCGGAAGGTGTGTCCTGCGAGATCACCTTGCCGATCGAGTGAAGCGCTACCTCGCATGCGCCGACCCTGAGATCCCAAATGCTACCGCGATAGATCGCGTCCAACTGCCCACTGAGGCAACCCGAAATCCGAAGCCTTTACCGAACTGCCTCGTCATAAAGCTCCGGCTGGAAGCCGACGAGAATGCGCCCGCCCAAATCGAGCACGGGGCGCTTGATCATTGAGGGTTGGTCGAGCATAAGCGCGAGCGCCTTGTGCTCATCAAGATCGACCTTCTCATTATCCGGCAGCTTGCGAAACGTGGTTCCGGCCCGGTTGAGCAGCGTCTTCCAGCCCGCATCGCGAGCCCAGGCTTCAAGACGCGCCCGGTCGATGCCATCCACCTTGTAGTCATGGAAAACGTAAGTCACGCCCCGGGCCTCGAGCCAAGCACGCGCCTTCTTCATCGTGTCGCAGTTCCTGATGCCGTAGATCGTGACCGTCATCCGTCACTCCCATTCGATGGTGCCGGGCGGCTTCGAGGTGATGTCGTAGGTGACGCGGTTGATGCCTTTCACCTCGTTGATGATGCGGGTGGCAACGCGGCCGAGGAAGGTCATGTCGAAGGGGTAGAAGTCTGCCGTCATGCCGTCGATGGAGGTCACGGCGCGGAGCGCACAGACGTGGTCGTAGGTGCGCGCATCGCCCATCACGCCCACGGTCTTGACCGGAAGCAGCACGGCGAAAGCCTGCCAGATCTCATCGTAGAGGCCGGCATTGCGGATCTCTTCGAGATAGATCGCGTCGGCCTTGCGCAGGATGTCGAGCTTCTCGCGGGTGATCTCGCCAGGAACCCGGATGGCGAGGCCCGGGCCGGGGAAAGGATGGCGTCCCACGAAGGCGTCCGGCAGGCCGAGCTCACGGCCGAGCACCCTCACCTCATCCTTGAACAGCTCGCGCAGCGGCTCAACGAGCTTCATCTTCATGCGCTCAGGCAGGCCCCCCACATTGTGGTGACTCTTGATGGTGACCGAAGGCCCGCCGGTGAAGGACACGCTTTCGATCACGTCCGGATAGAGCGTGCCTTGCGCCAGGAAGTCCGCGCCGCCGATCTTCTTGGCCTCCTCGTCGAACACGTCGATGAAGAGCTTGCCGATGGTCTTGCGCTTGACCTCCGGGTCGGACACACCTTCGAGAGCGCCGATGAACAGATCCTGCGCCTGCACATGCACGAGCGGGATATTGTAATGGTCACGGAAGAGCGTGACCACCTGCTCGGCTTCCGCAGCGCGCAGCAGGCCATGGTCGACGAACACGCAGGTGAGCTGGTCGCCGATGGCCTCGTGGATCAGCACCGCGGCCACGGCGGAATCGACACCTCCCGACAGGCCGCAGATCACCCGGCCGGTTCCCACCTGGGCGCGGATACGCTCGATGGCCTCCTCACGGAAGGCCTTCATGGTCCAGTCGCCTTTGCAGCCGGCGATGTCGCGCACGAAGTTGCGGATGAGCTGGGCGCCCTGCGGCGTGTGCACCACTTCGGGGTGGAACTGCACGGCGTAGAACTTCCGCGCCTCGTCGGCGACGGCCGCGAAGGGAGCGTTCTCGGAGATCGCCAGCACCTCGAAGCCTGCCGGCAGACGGGTGACCCGGTCGCCGTGGCTCATCCACACGGGATATTTCTTGCCGACCTGCCAGACGCCCTGGAACAGCGGGCTCTCGGTCAGCACCTCGACTTCGGCGCGGCCGAACTCCGAATGGTGTCCGCTCTCGACCTCGCCGCCGAGCTGCGCCGCCATGGTCTGCTGGCCGTAGCAGATGCCGAAGACCGGCAGGTCCGTGTCGAAGAGCTCCTGGGGCGCCCGGGGCGAGGCATCCGTCGTCACCGATTCCGGCCCGCCCGAGAGGATCACGCCCCTGGGCTTCATGGTCCGGATCGCCTCGGCGGCCTTCTGGAACGGCACAACCTCCGAATAGACCCCGTCCTCGCGCACGCGCCGTGCGATGAGCTGGGTCACCTGGGAGCCGAAATCGACGATGAGGATTTTGTCGTGGGTCTGGGTCATGGCGGGTTCTTACGGCCTTCGAGGTCGGATCGACAATCGGAATATGAGGCTTTTCATGGGTTTCGCACCAGGATCGCGGCGAAAAAGCCGTCGGTCCCGGTCTTGTGCGGGGTCAGCTGGAGCCCGTGGGCGGTCGGGCGCACGCGGGTCTTCAGCTGGCCGAGCTGCGCCGCCTCCAGCGCCTTGTCAGCCGGCACGGACTTGAAGCCCTCATGACGGGCCATGAAGGCCGCCAACGCGTCATCGTTCTCCTCGCGCAGGATCGAACAGGTGATGTAGACGATGCGGCCGCCCGGCTTTACCAACCGGGCCGCCCGCTCGAGAACAGCCTCCTGTTCCTTGCGCCGGGTCTCCAGGCTGCCCGGGCGCAGGCGCCATTTCGCATCCGGGTTGCGCCGCCAGGTGCCGACGCCCGTGCAGGGCGCGTCCACCACAACGCAGTCGATCTTTCCGTCGAGATCCGTCACCGCATCGGCTTTCGCCCGAGGCGTGCGGACCTGGACATTGCGCACCCCTGCCCGCGCCAGCCGGTCGTGGATCGGCGCGAGGCGGCGGGAATCGTTGTCGGTGGCGTAGATCTGGCCGTGGTTCTCCATCATGGCCGCCAACGCCAGGGTCTTGCCACCGCCGCCTGCGCAGAGATCGACCACCTGCTCGCCGGGCTTGGCACCCGAGAGCAGCGCCACGAGCTGCGAGCCCTCGTCCTGGATCTCGATCCAGCCTTTCAGGAATTCGGGCTCGGACTGCACGGCCGGCCCGCGACCGTCCTCGCTCGGCGCGATCCGCAGGCCCAGCGGCGAGAGGGGCGTCTCGACGGCGCCGAGATGCGGAAGGGCATCATGCGCCTCCTCGCGGGAGGAGACCTTGAGGGTGTTCACCCGCAGATCCAGCGGGGCGCGGGTCGCAAGCGCCTGCATTTCGGCCACGAGATCCTCGCCGAAGAGTCCCTGGAGCGACGGCTCGATCCAGTCTGGGAAGTCACCTGCCACAGAGGCCGGAGCACCGCTGAGATCGGCGTTCTCCAGGCGCGCGCGCTCGTCAGCCGAGAGCGGTTCGGGCGCGAAGCGCTCGCCGGAGCAGAGCGCCGCGATGGCATCAAGGCCGAGACCGCGCTGCAGGCGCAGCATGCCGAGCAGGACCGCGCGGGGCGTGTTCTCGCCCATGATCCAGGTCGCGGAAGCTTTCCGGCGCAGGGCGTCGTAGACGAGGCTCGCGATGGCGGCCCGGTCCTTGGAGCCTGCGAAGCGATGGGACAGGCCCCAATCCTTCAGGGCCTCGGTCGCCGGACGGCGGCGGGCCTCGATATCGGCCAGGACCTCGATGGCGGCGGAGATGCGGGCTGCAGGTGTCATCGAAAAAGCACACTCAAGCTTGGCCGTATAAACGACATATTGTTACCTATTTTTCGTCCGCATCGGGAGTGGATGGTGAGGGTGCGTGCAGTCCGCACGTTTCCTCTTTGGAGCCACTCTCTATGTTGACCCGACTGACCCGCGGCCTCGTTGCCGTCGGCCTCACCCTGACCATCGCCGCTTGCGCCACAGCCCCGGCTGCCGACCTCACCCCGCCCCCGGCGAAGCAGATGGATGCCAAGACGCAGCTCGAGAGCGGTCGGAAGTACTAATGCGATGCGCGGGATGGGCGCGACGCTCATCCCGCCCCTCCCCTAGACCCCAGTCTCGGCCGCGAGCACCCGAATGCCGAAGATGACCCACATGGCGACCAGGATCAGCACCCCGACCACGAACGCCATGAAGCGCTGAGACACCTTGTTCGAGGTCGTGTGGATGGCCGCATGGACGAGGCGGCTCGCCACGAACATCCAGGACATCACCACGAACAGCATATCGGCCTTGCGGGTGATCAGCGCCAGTATCACCAGCACATAGAACAGGACCGGCAGTTCGAACTGATTATGGTACGAGTTCTGGACCTGCAGGATGCGCGTCGGCCAGTTTCGCTCGCCCAAGGCGATATCCTTGACCTTCACGTGCCCCGCCCGAAGGCTGCCCAGCCGTGAACTGCCCATCCAGAGCAGCAGCAGGACGGTCATCGCGACCTGGACGTAGACGGGGAGAAGGATGGCGGTGATGCTCATGGGTGCGAACTCGACTGAAGCTTAGCTACGAGTCGGGTAGTTAGGGCTCTCCCGGGTGATCGTCACGTCGTGGACGTGGCTTTCACGCAGACCCGCGCTGGTGATGCGGATGAACTTGGCCTTTTCCTGGAATTCCGGCAGGGTCCCGGCGCCCACATAGCCCATGGAGGCGCGAAGGCCGCCGGTGAGCTGGTGCAGCACGGCCGAGACGGGTCCCTTGTACGCCACCTGCCCCTCGATGCCTTCCGGCACAAGCTTGAGGGTGTCGCGCACCTCCGCCTGGAAGTAGCGGTCTGCGGAGCCGCGCGCCATGGCACCGACCGAGCCCATGCCCCGGTAGGACTTGTAGGAGCGGCCCTGGTAGAGGAAGACCTCGCCCGGGGTTTCGTCCGTGCCCGCGAGCAGCGAACCCACCATGGCGCAGGAGGCGCCGGCCGAGAGGGCCTTGGCGAGATCGCCCGAGAACTTGATGCCGCCGTCGGCGATCACCGGCACGTCGGCCTGCGAGGCGGCCTCGACCGCCTCCATGATAGCCGTGAGCTGGGGCACGCCGACGCCCGCCACGATGCGGGTCGTGCAGATCGAGCCCGGACCGATGCCGACCTTGATGGCATCCGCGCCCGCGTCGATCAGCGCCTGAGCGCCTTCCCGGGTCGCCACGTTGCCGGCCACCACCTGAACGGCGTTGGAGAGCTTCTTCACACGGGTGACGCTGTCCAGGACCTTCACGGAATGGCCGTGGGCGGTATCGACCACCACGACGTCGCAGCCCGCATCGATGAGGCGCTCGGCGCGCTCGAAGCCCTGCTCGCCCGTGGTCGTCGCAGCGGCGACTAGGAGCCGGCCCTGCGCATCCTTGGCGGCGTTCGGGTAGGCGACCTGCTTTTCGATGTCCTTCACGGTGATCAGGCCGATGCAGCGGTAATGATCGTCGACGACCAGGAGCTTCTCGATGCGGAACTGGTGCAGGAGGCGGCGGGCCTCGTCCTGGCTCACGCCCTCGCGGACCGTGATCAGGCGGTCCTTGGTCATCAGCTCGGAGACCTTCTGGCCGGGATTGTTGGCGAAGCGCACGTCGCGGTTGGTCAGGATGCCGACCAGCTTGCCCTTCGTGCCGCCAGGACCGCGCTCCACCACCGGAATGCCGGAAATGCCGTGATGCTTCATCATGGCAAGAGCCTCGGCCAGGGTCTCGTCAGGGTGGATTGTGATCGGATTCATCACCATGCCCGACTCGTAACGCTTCACGAGACGGACCTGCTCGGCCTGGGCTTCCGGCTCGAGATTGCGGTGGATCACGCCGAGGCCGCCGTTCTGGGCCATGGCAATGGCCATGCGAGCTTCCGTCACCGTATCCATGGCGGAAGCGATGATCGGCATGTTGAGACGGATCGTCCGGGTCAGCCGGGTCGCCACGTCGACGTCGCCGGGCAGGACTTCGGAGCGGCCGGGCCGGAGGAGCACGTCATCGAAGGTCAGTCCTTCGATGAACTTATCGGCGAATATAGAGGCCATGACCAACTCCTTCAGGGGGTGCGGATTAAATGGAATAACGCTTTGGCGAGTTGGCACGGGTCCGTAGCACGGGCATGTCAATTAGCAAAGGGTCGAGTGCCGCTTCTCCAGAAGACCTGCCTTGCGCCCTTTTGCTCTTTGCAATGGCCTTGCCGAGCGCTAAGTCCCACGAGTCATGCGTCAATCCCGCCTTCTCCCGCTGATCATCGCTACAGCCCTGTTCATGGAGAACACGGATTCGACCGTGATCTCCACCTCCCTGCCGATGATCGCGCAGAGCCTGGGGACGGATCCGATCGCCCTCAAGCTGGCCCTCACCTCCTATCTGGTCAGCCTTGCCATCTTCATTCCGATCTCGGGCTGGATGGCGGACAAGTACGGGGCGCGCACGATCTTCACCACCGCCATCGGGGTGTTCATGGCGGGTTCGCTCGCCTGCGCGGCCGCCAATTCCCTCGAATGGTTCGTAATCGCCCGGTTCGTACAGGGCGCCGGCGGAGCCATGATGGTGCCCGTGGGCCGCCTCGTGCTTCTGCGGAGCGTGCCACGCAGCGAGGTCGTGCAGGCGCTCGCGACCCTGACGATCCCGGCCCTCGTCGGCCCCATCGTCGGCCCGCCGCTCGGCGGCTTCATCACCGAGTTCTTCAACTGGCGCTGGATCTTCTTCATCAACATCCCCATCGGCATCATCGGGATCGTGATGGCCACGATGTTCGTGCCGAACATCAAGGAAGAGGACACGCCGCCGCTGGACTTCATCGGGTTCCTGCTCTCCGGCTTCGGTTTCGCGCTGCTCATGCTCGGCTTCGCCTCGGGCGGGCGACACCTGATCCCGGAGGAGATCTCGCTCGGCTGCGTCGTGATCGGCGCGATCTGTCTTGTCCTCTACGTCTTGCACGCGCGGCGCACGCCCCATCCGGTCCTGCGTCTCAGCCTGTTGAAGATCCCGACCTTCCGCATCAGCGTGGTAGGCGGGTTCCTCTTCCGCATCGGGATCGGGGCGATTCCATTCCTCCTGCCCCTGATGCTGCAGGTCGGCTTCGGCTTGAGCCCGCTGGCATCCGGCTCACTCACCTTCATCGCGGCCGTGGGTGCCTTGTTCATGAAGACCATGGCCAAGCGCATCCTGGAACGGACGGGCTTCCGGCGGCTCCTGACGATCAATGCCTTCATCGGGGCGGCTTTCGTGGCCGCCAACGGGTTCTTCACGCCCGAGACGCCCCATTGGCTCATGATGGCCATCCTGCTGGTCGGTGGCTGCTTCCGGTCGCTTCAGTTCACCAGCCTCAACGCCATCGGCTATGCGGAGATCTCCAACCGGGAGATGAGCTACGCCACCAGCCTGTCGAGTGCCCTGCAGCAGGTCTCGCTTAGCATCGGCGTGGCCTTCGGAGCTTTCGTGCTGGAGACGGCGGCAAGCCTGGACGGCAATCCCGCCATCACGGCCTCTGATTTCGGCCCGGCCTTCTGGGCGGTCGCGACCGTATCCGCGCTGGCCGGCTTCGTCTTCATCGGCCTGTCGCCGACGGCCGGCGCCGAGATGTCCGGACACAGGATTGTGAAGGGGAAACCCGCTTCCTCCGGCCTCGGGGACGGTATTTCAGGCCGCTAGGCTGCGCTACCCTCCCGTCGCAAACAAACGCACCGGACGAATCCGGTGCTTGGGAGGCCGCCCGTGGATCAGCGCATCATCGACCTTTATGACGACTTCACTCATGGCGGACTGAGCCGCCGCACCTTCCTCGACAGGCTTGCCGCCCTGGCTGGCAGCACCGCCGCCGCCACGACCCTGCTTTCGGTCCTGCAGAGCAACTATGCCATGGCGCAGACCGTTCAGGAGAACGATCCGAGGATCACCGCCGAGACGGTCGATATTCCGGGCATTCCGGGGCTGAAAGGCTATCTCGTGAAGCCGAAGGATGCCACGGGCAAGCTGCCGACCGTCATCGTTATCCATGAGAACCGGGGCCTCAACCCTCACATCAAGGACGTCACCCGGCGCGTGGCGACCCAGGGCTTCATCGCGCTCGGCCTCGATTACCTCTCCCCGATGGGCGGCACGCCCGCCGACGAGGACAAGGGCCGCGATATGATCGGCCAGCTCAAGGCCCCAGACGTGATCGCCTACGGCAAGGCGGCGGTCGCCTACCTGAAGGGGCTACCGGACGGGAACGGCAAGGTCGGGGCCATCGGCTTCTGCTGGGGCGGCGGCGCGGTGAACAACCTCGCCGTCAACGAGCCCGGCCTGAATGCGGGCGTGGCCTATTACGGTGGCCAGCCTAAAGCCGAGGACGTGCTTAAGATCAATGCCGCGCTGCTGCTGCATTACGGCGGCCTCGACGATCGGATCAATGCCGGTATCCCGGCCTACGAAGCGGCCCTCAAGCAGGCCGGAAAGACCTATGAGATCTACGTCTACGAGGGCGCCAACCACGCTTTCAACAACGACACTGGAGCCGCCCGCTACAACAAGGAAGCGGCCGATCTGGCCTGGGGCCGCACGGTGGCGTTTCTCAAGAAGCACCTGGCTTAGCGGGCGTATCCATCATTCCGGGCTCACCGCAAGTGGCCCGGAATGATGGCCGCTGGCGTTCTCGTCAGCCCTTCAGGCGGGCGTTGCACTGCGAATAGTAGCCGCCGCCCTTCTCGATCCATTTCAAGCCGCCATTGCCGTTTCCGCCGCCCGCCTCATTGGCCTTGTACTGATCGAGGCAGGTGTGCATCCGGGCCTTTCCGGCGGATTCGGTCGAGTATTTCGACGAAAGGGCGGTTGGGAACACTACGTTGCCGCGCGTCGTCGAGGTTGCGGGCCGCGCCGCGGGTGGGGTGGCACGGCTTTGGGGCGCGACGGCTCCCGTGGTTGCCGGAGCCGGCGGACTGGCTGCCGCCGGAGCCGCCGCTGCCGTCGAGCCGCATTGCGCCTTGCGGAAGTCGTTCCAGGACGTGGAGCCGAGCGTTCCGGCCGTCTGAGCGGCCCTATACTTGGCGCTGCACTCCTTCATCGTCAGGGCGGAGGCAGGTGTCAGATGGGAAAGGATCAGTCCTGCGGTGCCCGCCAGGATGGCAGACACGATGAGACGCCGTTGCATGATCAACCTCCCGAATGAACGGGCTCGCAGGTCGGGGCAACGCTCCTTGCACGCCTTAAGGCAGCGCTTCCTGTCGTGGCTCGACAGGCGAGCCCTTAAACCATGTCGGAGGGGCCGGTAATGTTCCCTGCAAGGGCTCCGCTCAATCCTCGAACGCGTCCACCTGGACACGTTTTCCGACCATGAACGCATCCCCCACGAGGCGGAACGGCGCATCGTCGACTTCCGACCGGCCGGCATTCAGCAGTTCATCGAAGCGGCGATAGATGCCTTGGTATTCCTGCGGCTCCTCCTGCACGACCTGCCGGCCGCCGATTTCGAGGCAGCTTCCGCCATGGGTGAGCTTGAGGCCGAGGCCCGCTTCCGTCTCCACCTCGATGTCCCAGGTCTGAGGCCCGGTCTGGCGCCAGTCGAACACCGCCTCCAGGTCGCCCTGGCCGTGGCTCATGGAGAACGTGAGATGCGCGGCGATCGGGGCATCGCGGTTGGCGGGAAACTCGAGGTTCGACGTCTTGATGAAGACCGGCTCGGGCATGATGCGGGTCACGATGGAGAGCGCGTTGATGCCCGGATCGAACACGCCGAAGCCGCCGGCCTGCCAGATCCATTGCTGCCCCGGGTGCCAGTGCCGCACGTCCTCCTTCCAGGTCACGAGAAGGCGCTTGATCGTCCAGCCGGCGAGCGCCTTCTTCGCCTCCTCGACCGCCTTGTTGTACTGGGCGTGCCAAGTGGTGAAGACGACTTTGCCCACCTTCTGGGCGAGTTCCTTGAGATCCTCGAGTTCGCTCAGGGTCGCGGCAGGCGGCTTTTCCAGCAGCACGCTCTTTCCCGCCAGAAGCACATCCCGGGCGATCTGGTGGCGGACCTGGGGCGGCGTGCAGATGGACACCGCCTCCACCTCCGGGATCTTCAGGAGGTCGCGGTAATCCTGGAAACTGTACTTGGCCTCGTCCGGCTGGAGACCGCGCTGACTCGCGACGGCCAGAAGCTCGAAATCGGGATTGGCCTTGATAACTGGCAGATGCTGGTCCTGCGCGATCTTGCCGAGGCCGATGATGCCGATCTTATGCGGTGCCATGGTCGTTTCCCTGTGATCGAAAGCCGTCGGGCAGGAACCCGTCAGGCGGCCGGCGTCTCGTCCGCCCGTCCCCGGAAACCGGTAGCCAGCACATAGAGTTCCGCCGAATCGGCGCGGCTCGCCGCCGGCTTCACATGGCGCACGACCGCGAAGTCGCGCTTGAGATCGGCCAGGAGCTGGTTCTCGGTGCCGCCCTGGAACACCTTTGCCACGAAGGCGCCGCCGGGCGCGAGGACCTCGCGGGCGAAATAGATCGCCGCCTCGGCGAGGCCGATGATGCGCAGGTGGTCGGTCTTCTTGTGTCCGGTCGTGTTGGCCGCCATGTCAGACATGACCACATCGGCCGGGCCGCCGAGCATCTCGATCAACTTGGCCGGGGCGCTCTCGTCCAGGAAGTCGAGCTGAATGAACTCGACGCCGGCCATCGGGTCGATGGGCAGAAGGTCGATGCCGACGATCTTTCCGTTCGGCCCCACCTTCTTGGCGGCGATCTGCGACCAGCCGCCGGGCGCCGCGCCGAGATCGATGATGCGCTGGCCGGGCTTCAGGATCTTGTACTTGTCGTCGATCTCGATCAGCTTGAAGGCCGCCCGCGACCGGTAGCCCTCGCGCTTCGCGCGGGCGACGTAAGGGTCGTTGAGCTGGCGCTCCAGCCATTTCTGAGACGAGAGGGAGCGCTTGTTGGCGGTTTTCACACGCTGCTTGAGATTGCGGACGCCGGAACCTGTCTTGGCGCTCACCGCTGGCCCCCTCGCCACACCGAATCCTCTCGCATCATCTTCATCAGAATTCCTTCGCGCAGTCCGCGATCCGCGATGCGCAGGCGCTCCGACGGAAAGGCCCGCCGGATCGCTTCCAAAATGGCGCAGCCCGCGAGAACCAGATCGGCTCGATCCTTGCCGATGCAGGGATTCTCGGCCCGCTGCGTGAAGTCCGAATGCAGCAGACGCTGCATCACCGTCGAGATCTCGCCGTTGCGCATCCACATCCCATCGACACGACGACGGTCGTAGCGCGCAAGACCCAGGTGAATGCCCCCGACCGTGGTGACGGTTCCAGAGGTTCCGAGCAGATGGAAGTTGTGCGCCCGCCCCGCCGAGGCCGCGACGAGCGCGAAATCGAGCAGAAGCTCGGATACTTCCTCCACCATGCCCTCGAAGGTCTCGGGCGTGACGTCGATCCCGCCATAGCGTTCAGCCAGCGTCACCACCCCGACGGGCAGTGAATCCCATGCGCGGATGCGCTTGCAGGGATCGGCGAAGGCGTGCGGCGCCTGGCCGTCGAGCCAAGCGATCTCGGTCGAGCCGCCTCCGATATCGAACACGATGACGGAATGGGCCTTGGGATCGACCAGCGACGCGCAGCCCGTGACGGCGAGATAAGCCTCCGTCTTGCGATCGACAACCTCGAGCTCCAGGTCGAGCTCGTCGCGGACGCGTTCGATGAAGGATGGGCCGTTCTCGGCCAGCCGGCAGGCTTCCGTGGCCACGAGGCGCGCCCGCGTGACATCCTTCGCGGCCATCTTCTCACGGCACACGCGCAGCGCATCGATGGTTCGCGAAATGGCGTCCTCGCTCAGGCGATTGCCGCGGCCAAGGCCCTCGCCGAGCCGCACGATGCGCGAGAAAGCATCGACGACGCGAAAGCCGAAATGCGCAGGTTCCGCAATGAGAAGGCGACAATTGTTCGTACCGAGATCGAGCGCCGCGTAGCTTTTGGAAGAGCGCCGCCGATAGTCCGACCGCACCGGCTGGGGACGCTCGGCAACCAAGGCCGCGGCGTTTGCGGAACCGTCCAACGGCTCCGCATGTCGGTCTCCTGGCTCTGCTGTCACGTCCACTTTGACGGTCAAAACGAATCCCCAAGCACCCGTGTCGGCTGCCTTGTTTGCAGGAGAGAGTAACCGTCGCCCTGCCGTCCTGCCAAGGGCAGGGTCCGCAGATTGTGCCTCATCCTCACGGGGAGGGTCAGAGCGACAGGCCGCGAAAACGCTCCGTCAGGCCGCTCAGGACATCGGCTCCCACATTGGCGATGGCGACGCGCAGATGCCCCTCCTGACCGGGTCCGAAATAGCTCCCCGGAAGGCACAGAACGCCCCGTTCCGTGGCGAGCTTTTCCGCCACCTGCTGCGCCTTGGCACCTGAGAAGGGGTGGCGCAGATAGGCGAAATACGCGCCGACCGACTCGATCTTCCATTCCGGCAGAGGCGCGAGAGCCTCCTGAAAAACCTGTGCACGCCGGTTGATCTCGGCCCTGTTGTCCTCGCGCCAGTCGCGCAGGGCGTCGATGGCCCACGGCAGCGCCGCTTGAGCGGTCCGTGGGGCGCAGATCTGGATGCAGTCGAGAATCTTGGCGATCTGCTCAACGAGCCTGGCGTCCGCCGTGATGGCGCCTGTGCGGTGCCCCGGGATCGCGTAGGACTTCGAAAAGGAATAGAGCTGGATCACCGTGTCCCGCCATTCCTCAGTTGAAAACAGCCCGTGCGCGCGGTTCATACCCTGAGGCAGGAAATCCCGGTAAGTCTCGTCGATCACGAGATAAATGCCGCGTTTGCGGCAAAGCTGCGCGAAGGCTTCGATGACATGGGCGGGATAGACGGCCCCGGTCGGGTTGTTGGGCGTGACGAGCACGATGGCCCGCGCATTCCCGTCGATCAACGCCTCCGCATCCTCCACCCGAGGCACGAAACCATGCTCGGGGCGGCAGGACAGCGGGCGCGGCTCGATGCCCAGCATCTCGAGGGTCATCTGATGGTTGAAATACCAGGGTGTCGGCAGCAGCACCGCTTCGCCGCGATGGGCGAGCAGCATCATGGCGGCGAAGAAAGCCATGTTGCAGCCGGCCGTGATCGCCGTGTCCTCCGGGGCGATACTGCCCTCATAGAGGCGCGAAAGATCGTCCGCATAGGCTAGCCGGAGGTCCTGGTCGCCGTTGATCGGCCCGTATTGCGAACCCGCGGCCGAACCTGCGGCGGCGGCCATCCGCTCCAGCAGACCGGCATGGGGCGCATTGCCCGGAACAGCCTGGGACAGGTTGATCAGCGGCCCGAACGAGCCGTCGTAGCGCCTAGTCCAGCTCTGCGCCTCTGGGATCGGAGGGCTTCCCACGTCCGCAACGAGTGGGTTGATGGGGTTTACGAGACCGGACGTCATGAAATCGTTCGACTCCAAAAATTTAAGGGCAGGATTTCCGGTGAGCCTCCACCGAAACCTCCTGCCCTTCAAGGTCTGTTTGGATACTGCCTTCGTCATGGCCGGGCCTGTCCCGGCCATCCCGATGCTGTGAAGCGCGGTGCCTTTCCAACCGAAATCGCCGGCACAAGACCGGTGATGCCGTTCGAGAAGAGGACGCTCCCTTAGTCCTTCGCGCGTTCCACGTAGGAGCCGTCTTCCGTCATGATCACGACGCGGGTGCCGGCCTGAATGTGGGGCGGCACGAGGGTGCGCACGCCGTTGGACAGCATGGCGGGCTTGTAGGACGAGGAGGCCGTCTGGCCCTTCACGACCGGCTCGGTCTCTGTGATCTCGAGGGTCACGCGGGCCGGCAGCTCGATGGCGATCGCGACGCCGTTGTGGGTCGAGAGCATCACGGCCATGCCTTCCTGAAGATAGGCCTTCTGGTCGCCGATGATGTCCTCCGGCACGACCACCTGGTCGTAGGTCTCCGGGTTCATGAAGTGGAAGCCCTCGCCGTCCTGATACAGGAAGGTGTGCTCCCGGTCCTCGACGAAGGCGCGCTCGACCTGCTCGGTCGTGCGGTAGCGCTCGGAGACCTTCACGCCATCGGAGATGCGGCGCATGTCGAGCTGGGTGACGGGCGTGCCCTTGCCGGGGTGGATGTTCTGGGCGGTGAGAACCACATAGAGCTTGCCGTCCATATCGACGACATTGCCTTTGCGGAGCGTAGAGGCGATGACCTTCACGAGAAGCTTTCCTTGTGACAGATAGGGGCGCGTCGTGAGGGTCGGGTCGTCCTGCCCCCAGTGGCACCGAAAAACTGTTTCGGTGCCGCAAGTAGCCTATCTTCGCGCAAATCGCCAGTCCGACCTTAACGAGCGCCTTTGGAATGGATAAGCCCGCACCTGCCCCTTCTCCCTGGTGGACGCCCCATGTCCACGCGGACCGGCGCCCGTTCCTGATGGGCCGGAACCGGATCCAGGCGGCCCTGCGCGGGTTCTTCGCCTCCCGTGATTTCGTGGAAGTCGATACGGCCACGCTCCAGGTATCGCCGGGGAACGAGGCGCATCTCCATGCCTTCGCGACGGAGGCCATCGGCCATGACGGGGCCCGGACGCCCCTCTATCTGCACACCTCCCCGGAATTCGCCTGCAAGAAGCTGCTCGCCGCCGGCGAGACCCGGATTGCCTGCTTCGCTCACGTGTACCGGAACCGGGAGCGCGGCCCCCTGCACCACCCGGAATTCACCATGCTCGAATGGTATCGGGCTGGCGAGGGCTACGAGACGCTGATGCGGGATTGCGGCGAGATCCTTGGCCTCGCGGCCGAGACCGCGGGTACCCGCACCCTCGTCTATCGCGGCCGGGAGACCGATCCCTTCCGGGAGCCCGAGCGTCTGAGCGTCGCCGAGGCCTTTCAGCGTTTCGCCCGCATCGATCTTCTCGCCTCCATCGACCGAAGCGGCGCGACGGACCGGGACCATCTCGCCGCCGATCTTCGCCGTGCGGGCCTGCGGGTGGCGGAGGACGACACCTGGGCGGACCTGTTCAGCCGCGTCATCGTGGAACGGGTCGAGCCCCATCTCGGCCTCGGGCGCGCCACGATCCTGGATGAGTACCCGGTCGCGGAGGCGGCTCTGGCCCGCCCGACCGCCCGCGACCCGCGCGTGGCCGAGCGGTTCGAGCTCTATGGCTGTGGGGTGGAACTCGCCAACGCCTTCGGCGAACTCACCGATGCCGGCGAGCAGCGGCGGCGGTTCGAGGCAGAGATGGCGGAAAAGATGCGGGTCTATGGCGAAAGCTATCCCCTGGACGAGGATTTCCTGGCAGCCCTGGGCCAGATGCCGGAGGCGAGCGGCATCGCCCTCGGCTTCGACAGGCTGGTGATGCTCGCCACCGGCGCGTCACGGATCGATCAGGTGATCTGGGCGCCCGTACCGGAGACGAGCCGTTGAACGCGATCCGCCCCGTCCGCACCCCGGCCGATCTGGTCGAGGCAGGCCTTGTCGCGCCCGAAGACCGCGCTCGGATCGAGGCGGTGGCCGAGCGGTACGCCATCGCAATCAGCCCCGCCATGGCCGCGCTCATCGACCTGAATGACCCGAATGATCCCATCGCGCGCCAGTTCGTGCCCGATCCGGCGGAGTTGACGGTCACGGCGGAGGAGCGCGCGGATCCCATCGGCGACTTGGCGCACAGCCCTGTCGAGGGCATCGTGCATCGCTATCCCGACCGGGTACTGCTCAAGGCCGTGCATGTCTGCCCGGTCTATTGCCGCTTCTGCTTCCGCCGCGAGATGGTGGGCCCGCAGGGGCTCGGCACCCTTTCGCCGGAGGCGATGGGCCGCGCCTTCGCCTATATCGCCGATCACCCGGAGATCTGGGAGGTGATCCTCACCGGAGGCGATCCCCTGATGCTCTCGCCCCGTCGCCTCGCCGAGATCATGGAGCGGCTGTCCGCCATCGATCACGTGAAGGTGGTGCGCTTCCATACGCGCGTGCCGGTGGTCGAGCCGGAGCGTATCGACGAGGCCCTGATCGCAGCCCTGAAGGCGAGCGGCAAGACCGCCTATGTGGCCCTCCACGCCAACCATCCTCGCGAGCTGACGCCCGAGGCGCGCGCGGCCTGCGCCCGGCTCGTGGATGCGGGCGTCGTGATGATCAGCCAGTCGGTCCTGCTGAAAGGGATCAACGACGATCCGGACACGCTCGCCGCCCTCATGCGCGCCTTCGTGGAGACGAGGGTGAAGCCCTATTACCTCCACCACCCGGACCTTGCCCCCGGCACGAGTCATTTCCGCCTCTCGATCGAGGAGGGTCGGGCCCTGGTGGCGAGCCTGCGCGGCCGGATCTCGGGGCTTTGCCAGCCAACCTACATCCTCGACATCCCCGGCGGACACGGGAAGGCCGTCATCGGGCCCGACGCCATCCGCGGGTCCGACGGCTGCTTCACGGTCGCGGATTTCAGGGGCGGCGAGCACGCCTATCCTCCCTCGGAGTGAGGCCCCGGCGCCGGTTTTCACTCATCGCCTGCACCGGACTGCGATAAGATCGCATGGCGTGTGGACCCGGCGGTCCTTCCCTGTGCATGGGGTCTGGCGATGGCGAAGGAAGCTGACGAACCTGTCGAATCCGAAGAGCCGCAACGGGTCGACTCCACCTTCCGCAACGGCTCCATCACGGCCATCGGTGTCGTCGTCGGCTTTTCCCTCGGGTTCCTGAGCCGCTGGTCGGCGGTTCCCGGCGAATGGACCCATTCGGACCTCGTCTCGGTGGCCCTGATCACCGTGGGACTCGCCCTGCAGGTGAAGGCGCTGGCGGACCTGCTGCTGGTCTCCTCGCTTCAGCTCAAGCGCTACAACCGGTCGATCCGGTTCTTCCTCACCGGCCTCATCCTCGTCGGCCTCGGGGTCGTGCTCGCCGTCTTCGCCGACCTCCTGGGCATGGGCGGCATCGTCCTCCAGGGATAACGCCTCAATCAAAGCCGGGCTTACCGCTGCGCCCCTTCTTGATGTCGGACCGCCGCCCTTTCGCCTCCAGCCGGCGCTTCTTCGAGGCAAGGGTCGGCCGGGTGGGACGGCGGATCTTGGGCCGCTCGGTCGCCTGGCGGATCAGGTCGACCAGGCGCTCCACCGCGTCTTCCCGGTTGCGCTCCTGGGTGCGGAAGCGCTGGGCCGTGATGATCAGAACGCCCTCGTTCGTCAGCCGCTTTCCGGCAAGCCTCACCAGCTTTTCCTTTACATAGTCGGGCAGCGAAGGCGAATTGCGCACGTCGAACCGCAGCTGGACGGCCGTCTCGACCTTGTTGACGTTCTGACCGCCTGGCCCCGATGCACGGATAAAACTCTCCTGAAGCTCGGCTTCATCGAGCGCGATGGAATTCGTCACATGGATCATCGAAGCCTCGGAGTTTACGCGGACTATAGGACCGAAGTGGGAGGTCGGGCCTCCATGCAAGCATAATCACGTTCTGTCGATGGCTTCGGCCGATTTCAGGTGGATGGATGCCGACATCTTGGGAGCCGTCTTCCAGCTCCCGGTCAGGGCCGTTGCGGGCCCGATGCTACCATGGATCTCCGCCCCGACGAGCCTATACAACCTATAGTTAAATAGTTATCTCTTGTCTTATTTTTGGTTGTGCTGCTATCTATGCATATTGAAACAAGGAGACAGCGGCAGCCTCAATGTCAAAGCCCCCGACCAACTCCCCGAGTGTTCACGCACCGAACGAGCCGGAGGTTGCCCTCGCGAGCCGAGGGAGCATGTCCACCCAGGAAACGGCCCAATATATTTCCGAGTTTTCGGCCGAGCTGTCCTCTCTCGCCCGCGAGACCAAGCTCGATCTCCTGGCCTATCTCCTCGACATGGCACGGCTGGAGGCCATCAGGGCCCTGCAGGCAGCGGACAGGGATACCCTGAAGGGCTAGCGCCCGATGATGAGCGACACCGCATTGCCGCCATGGCGTTCGAGGCGCCCGGCCATTTCCAGCTCGAGCAGGGCCATCTGAACGTTGCGGATGGGAAGACCCGACTGACGGACGAGATCGTCGACGGCCACCGGCGACGGTCCGAGGAACGCGATCAGATCGGCCTCAGCTTCACTGCTCTCCTCCTCGAACCCCGCATCGGGCGCGACCGGCCTTACAGGCGGACGGATCACGTCGGGCAGGTCCAGTTCGTCCCAGAGTTCCTCGACCCCAATGACGTGGTGCGGCTCCTCGGCGCCCCGGTCGAGATCCGGCCCGGAGGCGATCAGCGGCTCCAGGACGCTGGTCACGTGGTCGATTCCCGCACAGAGGGTGGCGCCGTCGCGGATCAGGTCGTTGGTGCCCTCGGCC
>NZ_JALJRK010000013.1:68186-98857 GCF_024519725.1 Microvirga sp. Mcv34
ATCGAGGGGAGAGCCGGGAACGGCGAAGACCTCCCGCCCCTGCTCCAGGGCGAAGCGCGCCGTGATGAGCGAGCCGGAGCGGCGCGCCGCCTCGACCACGACGACACCGTAGGAGAGCCCGGAGACGATCCTGTTGCGGCGCGGAAAGTCGCGCCCGCGTGGCTCCCAGCCCATCGGCATCTCGGACACCACCGCCCCGCCCTGTTCCACGATGGCGTGCAGCAGCGGCTCGTTCTGGGCTGGATAGATGCGATCGTGCCCGCCGGCCAGCACGGCCACAGTCCCGGTGTCCAGGCTTGCCTTGTGGGCCTTGGTGTCGATCCCGCGGGCCAGCCCCGACACGACGACGTAACCCGCCTCGCCGAGCTGGCGCGACAGGCGCTCCGCGAAAGTCAGGCCGGACGCGGAGGCGTTCCGCGATCCGATGATGGCGACCGAGGGCCGGGCCAGGATGGTGGCCGAGCCGCGAACGGCGATCAGGGGCGGGGCCGTGTCGACGGCCTTCAGGGTCTTCGGATAATCCGGCTCGCCCATGGCGATGAAACGGACGCCGAGGCGCGCGGCGGCGGCCATCTCCTTTTCGGCTTCCGCCCGGGTGCACACCTTCAGCATCAGGCGCCCGCCGCGACGGGCGAGGTCCGGCAGCGCCTCCAGGGCGGCGGCCGCGCCGCCATATTGGTTCACCAGGGCCCGGAAGGTGCGCGGGCCGACTTTCTCTGACCTTATGAGGCGAAGCCAATCGAGACGCTGCTCATCGGTCAGAATCATGAATTATCCCTTCTGTCCGATCTTGCCCTCGGCTCCGGCAAGCAGGCGGCTGATGTTCTGGCTGTGCTTCCACCAGAGCAGCGCCACAAGGATGATCGCCACGCCGGCCATGCCGGGCTCCCCGAGCAGCCAGAGAACGACCGGCGTCGCCGCGCTGGCGATCAGGGCCGAGAGCGAGGAGTACTTGCTGACGAAGGCCACGCCGAGCCAGATCAGGCAGAAGATCAAAGCCGCCAGCGGCTTGAGGCCGATCAGCACGCCGATGAAAGTGGCAACGCCCTTGCCGCCCTTGAACTTCAGCCACGCGGGGAAGAGGTGACCCAGAAAGGCCCCGAGGGCGGCAACGATGGCGAAATGCGAGCCCCATTGCGCGGCGATCAAAACCGCGACGGTTCCCTTCAAGGCATCGCCCAGCAAGGTAGCGGCCGCAAGCCCCTTCCGGCCTGTGCGGAGAACGTTCGTGGCCCCAATATTGCCAGAGCCGATCTTGCGTACATCGCCTAAGCCCGCCATGCGGGTGAAGATGAGCCCGAACGGGATCGAGCCCAGGAGATAGCCGAAGATCAGGGCGGCGAGCAGCTGCAGGAGGTTGGCTTCGTCAGACATTCATCTCTCGTTACATCGTATCGCGCTGAAAAACCACCCTGCCCGCCACCATCGTCGTGGAAACTTGGCCTTCAAGGCGCGCCTCGTCGAAGGGCGAATTCTTAGAGAGCGACCTGAGCTGGCGCTTGTCGAGCACGTAAGGCGCATCGGGATCGAAGACGATGAGATCGGCCGGCGCGCCGACGCTCAGGCGGCCGCCGGGAAGTCCCAGGATTTCGGCCGGTCTCGTGGACAGTGCCCGCAGGAGTCTGGGCAGGCCGACGCGCCCCTCATGGACAAGGCGCAGGGCGGCCGACAACAGCGTCTCGAGCCCCACCGCCCCGTCGGCGGCCTCGGCGAAGGGCAGCCGCTTGGTCTCGACATCCTGCGGATTATGGTCCGACACGATCACGTCGATGGTGCCGTCGGCCAGCGCCTCGATCATCGCCTGCCGGTCGTCCTCGTGGCGCAGGGGTGGCGAGAGCTTCATGAAAGTGCGGTAATCGCCGATATCGTTCTCGTTCAGCGCCAGGTGATTGATGGACACGCCGCAGGTGACCGGCAGCCCCTTCGCCTTCGCGGCCCGGACGATCTCGGCCGAATCGGCGCAGGAGATCATCGCCGCGTGGTAGCGCCCTCCGGTGAGGCGCACGAGTCGGACGTCCCGTTCCAGCATCACCGTCTCGGCCTCGCGCGGGATGCCGGGCAATCCGAGCCGCGAGGCGAACTCGCCCTCGTTCATCACGCCCTGCCCGACGAGGTCGGGATCCTCCACGTGATGCACGATCAGGGCGTCGAAATCCCGGGCATAGGTGAGCGCGCGGCGCATGACCTGGGCGTTCGTGACGGAGCGGGCCCCGTCCGTGAACGCGATGGCGCCCGCCTCCTTGAGGCGGCCGATCTCCGCCATCTCCTGCCCCTCCAGTCCCTTCGTCAGGGCGGCAGCCGGGCAGATATTGATCATGGAGGTATCGCGCGCGCGGCGTACGATGAAATCGATGACAGCCGGATCGTCGAGCACCGGGTTCGTGTCGGGCATGGACACGACCGTCGTCACTCCGCCCGCCGCAGCCGCCTCGCCGGCGCTCTTCAGCGTCTCGCGATAGGGACCGCCCGGCTCGCCGATGAAGGCGCGCATATCGATGAGGCCGGGAGCGAGCACCTGGCCCGCACAATCGATCACCTGCGCGTCGGCCGCGTCCGTCACCTGCGGACCGAGAGCCTGGATCACGCCATCGCGCACCAGTATGCCGCCGCGCTCCTCGCGGTCGCTGGCAGGGTCGATGAGGCGGGCGTTCTTGAAGAGGATGGGACGATCAGACGTCATGGAACACCTTGTTTCCCTCTCCCCTCTGCGGGAGAGGGTGGCCTGCGAAGCAGGTCGGGAGAGGGGCCGAGTTCGGCTTCAATCGCTTGGCGCACGGAGTCAAGAACGAGATTTCCGTTGCCTAGCATCAGATCGTTGGAAAAGCGGAGCACCTGGAAACCCTGGCTCCGCAGGAAAGCATCGCGGCGCTCATCATGCGCCCGTCGTTCGGGGGTGTCGTGGGGAGTGCCGTCCAGTTCCACAATCACCCTGGCCTCGGCACAGAGAAAATCGACGATATAAGGCGCGATGGGCACCTGCCGCTTGAACTTGTAGCCATGGAAGCGGCCGGCCCGGACCTGCTGCCAGAACAGATCTTCCGCCCTCGTCGGAAGCGAGCGCTGCTCCTTGGCGAAGGAACGGAGCCCTGTCGACACCCTGTTCTTACGCTTCTCGTCCACTGCCCCTCTCCCGGCTCACTCCGTTCGCCACCCTCTCCCGCTGAAGGGGAGAGGGTTAAGTGCCTCACCTGTTCGGCAGATGGCTCGCCAGAGCCTCCAGCACCGCCATGCGCACGGCGACGCCCATTTCGACCTGTTCGCGGATCAGGGATTGAGCGCCGTCCGCGACATCCGAGGAAATCTCCACGCCCCGGTTCATCGGGCCCGGATGCATCACGAGCGCGTCGGGCTTGGCGAAGGCGAGCTTCTCCTGGTCGAGCCCGTAGAAGCGGAAATACTCCTTCACGGAGGGCACGAAGGAGCCGTTCATACGCTCGCGCTGGAGACGCAGCATCATGACGATGTCCGCGTCTCTCAACCCCTCCTCCATGCTGGTGAAGGTCTCGAAGCCGAGACGCGCGATGCCGGGCGGCAGCAGTGTCGAGGGCGCGACGAGGCGCACACGGGCTCCCATGGCGGCGAGCAGGATCATGTTGGAGCGCGCCACGCGGGAATGCAGGATGTCGCCGCAGATCGCCACGGTGAGGCCGGCGATGCGCCCCTTGTTGCGGCGGATGGTCAGCGCGTCGAGCAAGGCCTGCGTCGGGTGCTCGTGAGCGCCGTCGCCCGCATTGACCACCGAGCAATCGACCTTCTGGGCGAGCAGGTGCACCGCGCCGGCCGCGTGATGGCGCACGACGATGATATCGGGCCGCATGGCGTTCAGCGTCACGGCGGTGTCGATCAGGGTCTCGCCCTTCTTCACCGAGGACGAGGCGACCTGCATGTTCATCACGTCGGCGCCCAGGCGCTTGCCGGCGATCTCGAAGGACGATTGCGTGCGGGTGGAGGCTTCGAAGAAGAGGTTGATCTGTGTCCGGCCGCGAAGGCTGGACTTGCTCTTCTCGATCTGGCGGCTCACCTCGACCTGCTCATCGGCGAGATCGAGAAGTGCCTGAATGTCCAAGGGAGACAGCCCCTCGATTCCGAGGAGATGCCGGTGGGGAAAAATGGATTGGGGGGCGTCACTCATCTTAAAGCGATGGCTATAGGCGCTCCGGGAAACGGCCGCAAGCCGCCATTCTCCGGCTTTTTTCCCTCCCCCTTGCGGGGAGGGATCGAGGGTGGGGGTCGGGCGGTCGAAGCGCCAGCTTCGGGAGGAAGACATGGGGGCCGCTACAGCGCCTCACTCGGTAACCATTCACTACATGGCACCACCCCCACCCTACCCCTCCCCGCAAGGGGGAGGGAATCCTGTTGGAGGGGCAGGAGCGCACTATAATTGAGGCTGCGCATTCCAGGGGTCGCGCCATGTCGCCCGTCCATGACACCCACGAGGTCTTCAACCAGACGCCGCCCTTCGGCGACGTGAACCTGATCGCCTTGAACCGCCCCCTGCTCGACGCCCTGAAGGCGAACGGCGTCGCTGCGGAGGCGGAAGGGCTCATGGCCTTCGGCGATGCCTGGGGTTCGGCGGAGCGTCTCGACATCGGCCGGCTCGCCAACGAGAACCCGCCGACGCTGCGCACCCATGATGCAAGGGGCTACCGGATCGATGCGGTCGAGTTCCACCCGGCCTATCACGTGCTGATGCGCGCCAGCATGGTGGACGGGCTCCATGCCTCGACCTGGAACGAACTCAGGAACGAAAACGCCCATCTGGTCCGGGCGGCGAGGCTCTATACGGCGGCAGGGGTCGAGAGCGGGCATGTCTGCCCGATCACCATGACCCATGCGTCGGTCGCGGCGCTTGCCGCCTCCCCGGCCCGGCTCGCGGAATGGCTGCCGCGGATCCGCTCGCGGGACTACGATTCCCGCTTCATCCCCTTCTGGGAGAAGACGGCCGTGACCATCGGCATGGGCATGACCGAAAAGCAGGGCGGCAGCGATGTCCGGGCGAATACGACCCGGGCCGCCCACAAGGCCGGGGACGAATACGCGCTCACGGGGCACAAATGGTTCATGTCCGCGCCCATGTGCGACGCCTTTCTGATGCTCGCCCAGGCTCCCGGCGGGCTCACCTGCTTCCTCGTTCCCCGCTTCCGCCCGGACGGCTCGCTCAACGCCCTGCGCCTGCAGCGGCTGAAGGACAAGCTCGGCAACCGCTCGAACGCCTCCGCGGAGGTCGAGTTCGAGGACGCGTTCGCCTGGAGGATCGGCGAGGAAGGCCGCGGGGTGCGCACCATCATCGAGATGGTTCAGCTGACGCGCCTCGACTGCGCCGTAGCCTCGGCTGGCCTCGTTCGGATGGGGCTGGTGCTCGCCATGCATCATGCCCGCCACCGCAGCGTCTTCCAGAAGAAGCTCATCGACCAGCCGGCCATGCGGATGGTGCTGGCGGACCTCGCCCTCGAGAGTGAGGCCATGACGGCGCTCGCCTTGAGGACGGCCCACAGCTTCGATCTGGCCCCAAGCGACCCGCATGAGGCGGCCCATGCCCGGCTCGTGACCCCGGCGGCCAAGTTCGGCATCTGCAAGGCGGCTCCACGCCTCCTTTATGAAGCCATGGAATGCCTCGGCGGCAACGGCTACGTGGAAGAGAGCGCCCTGCCCCGGCTCTACCGTGAGGCTCCGGTCAACGCGATCTGGGAAGGCTCGGGCAACGTGATCGCCCTCGACATCCTTCGTGCCGAGAACCGGGAGCCGGAGGTCGCCGCATCCGTCCTGGAGCGCCTGATGGCGGATGTCGCCGGTCTTCCGGGAGCCTCGGAGACCGCCCGGGACATCGTCCTGGCCCTCCAATCCGCCGACGCCGAGGCGAAGGCGAGGTTCGTGGCTGAACGGCTCTTCTCCCTCGCGGCGACGGCGGCCCTGGCCCGCTCCGCCCCGGCCGAAATCACCCAGGCTTACGCCCTCACCCGCTTGGCCAGCCCTCCGCGGATGATCGGCGCCAACGACCTCGGGCAGGCGGTGGATCCCTTGCTGGAGCGGGCCCTCGCAGCCATATAGGGACGGTACGTACAAGTCCGATTTGACTTGTCAGCGATCATCAACCACTTATCCCGCCCTGCGACAGTCCGGGGCCGACCGTCGAGTCTGCCCTGTCCGCAGGGCCTCCGTCTGCTCCCGCTTTTAGGAACTCGTTCATGAAAGTCCTCGTCGTCGAGTCGCCTGCGAAGGCCAAGACGATCAACAAATATCTCGGCAAGGATTACGAGGTCCTGGCCTCCTTCGGGCATATCCGCGATCTGCCCGCCAAGGATGGATCGGTCGACCCGGATGCCGATTTCCGCATGATCTGGACGTTGGAGGACCGGGGCTCGAAGCGGATTTCCGAGATCGCCAAGGCGATCAAGGGAGCCGAGAAGCTCATCCTGGCCACCGACCCGGACCGCGAGGGCGAGGCGATTTCCTGGCACGTTCTGGAAGCTTTGCGGGAAAAGCGCGTGCTCAAGGACCTGCCGGTCGAGCGCGTGACCTTCAACGCCATTACCAAGGACGCCGTCCAGACCGCCCTGCGTCAGCCGCGCCAGATCGACCAGGCGCTCGTCGATGCCTATCTGGCCCGCCGGGCTCTGGACTATCTCGTCGGCTTCACCCTGTCCCCCGTGCTCTGGCGCAAGCTGCCCGGCGCCCGCTCGGCCGGGCGCGTTCAGTCGGTGGCCCTGCGCCTCGTCTGCGACCGTGAGCTCGAGATCGAGACCTTCAAGCCGCGGGAATACTGGTCCCTGATCGCCACGCTGGCCACCAAGGACGGCGCGGTGTTCGACGCGCGCCTCGTGGGCGCCGACGGCAAGAAGATCCAGCGCCTCGACATCGGCAACGGCCAGGACGCGGAAGCCTTCAAGAAGGACCTGGAGCTCGCGACCTTCTCCGTCGCGAACATCGAAGCGAAACCCGCCAAGCGGCACCCCTACCCGCCCTTCACCACCTCGACCCTGCAGCAGGAGGCCTCGCGCAAGCTCGGCCTGGCGCCGGCTCAGACCATGCGCATCGCGCAGCGGCTCTACGAGGGCGTGGATATCGGCGGCGAGACGGTCGGCCTCATCACCTATATGCGTACGGACGGCGTTGACATGGCGCCGGAGGCCGTTCAGTCAGCCCGCCGGGTGATTGGCAAGGAATACGGCGACCGCTACGTGCCGGGCGCCCCGCGTAAATACACGACCAAGGCCAAGAACGCGCAGGAAGCGCACGAGGCCATCCGCCCGACGGACATGGGCCGCCTGCCGAAGCAGGTCGCGAAGTACCTGGAACCCGAGCAGGCCCGTCTCTACGACCTGATCTGGACCCGCACCATCGCGAGCCAGATGGAATCGGCCGAGCTGGAGCGCACCACGGCCGACATCGCGGCCCAGGTCGGCCCGCGCAGGCTCGACCTTCGCGCCACCGGTCAGGTGATCAAGTTCGACGGCTTCCTCACGCTCTACAACGAGAGCAAGGACGACGAGGCGGACGAGGACGAGGGCCGTCTGCCCCCGATGAAGGCCGGCGATCCCCTGGAGCGCCGCCGCATCAACGCGAGCCAGCACTTCACCGAGCCGCCGCCGCGCTACTCGGAAGCCTCCCTGGTCAAGCGCATGGAAGAGCTCGGCATCGGCCGTCCCTCGACCTACGCGGCCGTTCTGCAGACCCTGCGCGACCGCGAATACGTGAAGATCGAGAAGAAGCGGCTCGTGCCCGAGGACAAGGGCCGTATCGTCACGGCCTTCCTGGAAAGCTTCTTCCGCCGCTACGTGGAATACGACTTCACCGCGGACCTGGAGGAGCAGCTCGACCGGATCTCCAATTCGGAGATCGACTGGAAGCAGGTGCTGCGCGACTTCTGGCGCGATTTCTCCGCCGCCATCGGCGAGACGAAGGATCTGCGCATGACCGAGGTGCTCGACGCTCTCAACGAGCTGCTCGGGCCCCACATCTTCCCCGACAAGGGCGACGGCTCGAACCCGCGCACCTGCCCGACCTGCGGCACGGGCCAGCTTTCGCTCAAGCTCGGCAAGTTCGGCTCCTTCATCGGCTGTTCGAACTATCCCGAGTGCAAATACACCCGCCAGCTCGCCGCCAGCGGCGTCGAGGGCGAGGGCGACGGCTCGTCGGAGAACGGTGGCCAGCCCGGCGTGAAAGTGCTGGGCACGGATCCGGAGACGGGCCTGGAAGTCACCCTGCGCGACGGCCGTTTCGGCCCCTTCGTGCAGCTCGGCGAAGGCGAGAAGCCCAAGCGCTCGTCCCTGCCGAAGGGCATGACGCCCGCCCAGGTCGACCTGGAGAAGGCCCTGAAGCTCCTGGCGCTGCCGCGTCAGGTGGCGACCCATCCGGAATCAGGCGAGCCGATCCTGGTGAGCATCGGCCGCTACGGGCCTTACGTCCAGCACGGCAAGGTCTACGCCAATCTCGGCCCCGGCGACGACGTGCTGGAGATCGGCGCCAACCGCGCCATCGACCTGATCGTCACCAAGGAGAGCGGCGGAGGCGGCGGACGTCGCGCCGCCGATCCGGGGCGCTCCCTGGGCGATGACCCGGAATCCGGCAAGCCCATCGTGGTGAAGGCCGGCCGCTTCGGCCCCTACGTGACCGACGGCGAGACCAACGCCACCCTGCCCCGCGCCATGGCGGCGGAGGCGGTGACGCTGGAAGAGGCGGTCGAGCTTCTCAAGGCCCGCCGCGCGGCCGGACCGTCGAAGAAGGCTGCCCGCGGACGCAAGGCTCCGGCCAAGAAGGCGGCTGCCGCCAAGGCTCCGGCGGCCAAGAAAGCCGCCACCAAGACGGCGGCGAAGACGGCTGCCAAGAAGCCCGCCGCCAAGAAAACGGCCGCCAAGAAGGCCGCGCCCAAGAAGACGGCCAAGGCCGGCTGATCCCCATGCGGGAATGGCTGTCCTGGCTGTCCGTGGAATATGCCGACCAGATCGAGATGACTCTGCGCCTCTGCGGCGCGGCCGTTGCCGGAATGATGGTGGGCATAAACCGGGACATCCGCGACAAGCCCATCGGGATGCGGACCCTAGGGCTCGTCGCCCTGGGCTCCGCGATCGTGATCCTGTCGGGGTCGGCTTATGAAAGGCTGCACTTCGATCAGGCGGCGGTGAGCCGCGTCGTGCAGGGCATCATGACGGGCCTCGGCTTCCTGGGCGCAGGCGCGATCCTGCGCAACCGGGACCGGATGCAGGTGCACGGCCTGACGACCGCCGCGACCGTCTGGATTGCGGCGGGCCTCGGTATCGCGGCGGGCCTGGGCGCGTGGTTCGTCACCATCGCCGGCACGCTTGTCACCCTGTTCCTTCTGATTGTCGGCAAAGGAATCGAGGATTGGCTTGTCACGCTTTTCGGCGGAGACAAGAATTCCGACGGTTAGAAAAGGAAGCTGAAGCCCAGAACGGCGACCGCCGCCATAGAGAGCCAGACGAGACTGGACCCGTAGGACCGCTGGGCCACAGGCGCGGTGTCCGGCTCTTCGAAGGCGAAGGCCTCACCCGCATTGCGCGCGGCGCGGTCCAAGTGAAGCTTCTGTGCCGGTGTCACAATCGTCCGCGTCGTCACGCCCGTCTCTCCCGCTAAGCTCATGCTTAACACTTCCAACGTGAATGGAATTTAAACAGTTCCCCATGACAACCGGAAGACATCCTTTCGTGGAAAACGCTGGTAACCTTTATAGCGTAGCCTGATTATCGAATTTATGGATTGCGACGACAGACTGCCCTTTTCGTTTCCGTTTTGTTCTCGTATAAAAACGGAATGAGAAATAGTGTAAAGAAACGCGAATCATCATCTCGGACCAAGGTCCCAATGACAGACAATGACGATCTCTTCGGAGGCGGCGGGCCCAAGCGCGCCGCGCCCGCCTCGGCCCGCACCGCCGCCGTCAAGGTATCCCGCGCTGCGCCCCCTCAGGGCACACCGGGGGAAGCCGGCTATGACGCGTCCGCCATCGAGGTGCTGGAGGGGCTCGAGCCCGTCCGCCGCCGTCCCGGCATGTATATCGGCGGAACGGACGAGAAGGCCCTGCACCACCTCTTCGCCGAGGTGATCGACAACTCCATGGACGAGGCGGTCGCCGGACACGCGACCTTCATCGAGGTGGAGCTGGAGGAAGGCGGCTGGCTCTCCGTGACCGACAATGGCCGCGGCATCCCGGTCGACCCGCATCCGAAATTCCCGAAGAAGTCGGCCCTCGAAGTCATCATGACCACGCTCCACGCGGGCGGTAAGTTCGATTCGAAGGTCTACGAGACCTCGGGCGGCCTGCACGGCGTCGGCGTTTCGGTCGTGAACGCCCTCTCGGAGATCCTCGAGGTGGAAGTGGCGCGCGGGCAGCAGCTCTACCGCCAGGTGTTCTCGCGCGGCATCCCGCAGGGGAAGCTGGAGACCGTCGGGCGCGTCCTCAACCGGCGCGGCACCAAGGTGCGCTTCAAGCCCGACTGGCAGATCTTCGGCAAGGACGCCCATTTCCAGCCCCGCCGCCTGTTCAAGATGGCGCGCTCCAAGGCCTATCTCTTCGGCGGCGTGGAGATTCGCTGGAAATGCGCCGCTTCCCTGATCGAAGGTGCCGAGAACGTCCCGGCCGAGGCGACCTTCAAGTTCCCGAACGGCCTGAAGGATTACCTGCTCCACGACATCGAGGGGAAGGAACTGGTCACGGACCAGCTCTTCTCCGGCAAGATCACCAAGCCCGGCAGCCACGGCTCGCTGGAATGGGCGGTCGCCTGGATGACCAACGAGGACGGGTTCTCGATCTCGTACTGCAACACCGTGCCGACCCCCGAGGGCGGCACGCACGAGAACGGCTTGCGCATCGCGCTCCTGCGCGCGCTTCGCGAACATGCCGAGCGCGTCGGCCAGTCGAAGCGCATGGCGGCCGTGACTACCGACGACGTGATGGCCACCTGCGCGTCCATGCTCTCGGTCTTCATCCGCGAGCCGGAATTCCAGGGCCAGACCAAGGACAAGCTGGCAACGGTCGAAGCCGGTCGCATTGTCGAGAACGCAATCCGCGACACGTTCGACCATTGGCTCGCGGCGGCGCCGCAGCAGGCCAACAAGCTCCTCGACTGGGTGATTGACCGGGCCGAAGAGCGCCTGCGCCGCCGCCAGGAGAAGGAGGTCGCCCGCAAGACCGCGACCCGCAAGCTACGCCTGCCCGGCAAGCTGGCGGATTGCTCCAATGCAGGCGCCAAGGGTTCCGAGCTGTTCATCGTCGAGGGCGACTCGGCGGGCGGCTCCGCCAAGCAGGCCCGCGACCGCGCCACCCAGGCCGTGCTTCCGCTGCGCGGAAAAATTCTGAACGTGGCCTCCGCGGGCCGGGAGAAGCTGCACCAGAACCAGCAGCTCTCCGACCTCGTCCAGGCTTTGGGCTGCGGCACGGGCTCCCATTACAAGGATTCCGACCTGCGTTACGAGAAGGTCGTCATCATGACCGACGCGGACGTGGACGGCGCCCACATCGCCTCGCTGCTCATCACCTTCTTCTACCGGCAGATGCCCCGACTCATCGACGGCGGCCACCTCTACCTCGCGGTCCCGCCCCTCTACCGGCTGACGCAGGGGTCGAAATCGGCCTATGCCCGCGACGACGCCGACCGGGAAAGGCTCATGAAGACGGTGTTCAAGGGCAGCGGCAAGGTGGAGATCGGACGCTTCAAGGGTCTTGGCGAGATGCTCCCGGCCCAGCTGAAGGAAACCACCATGGACCCGAAGAAGCGCCTGCTCCTGAAGGTCGTCGTGGAGGCCGAGGACAAGCCGGAAGCCAGCGACGCCGTGGAGCGCCTGATGGGCAACAAGCCCGAAGCCCGCTTCGCCTTCATCCAGGAGCGCGCCGCGTTCGCGGACGAAGCGGATCTGGATATCTGAACTTTATATCATTAAAGTCCCAGCGCAGAACTATCCGCATAAGGTAGGCCATGCGCTGGGCTTTTGTTTTCATCAGTTGGTGCCTGCTCCAAGGAACACCGACCGCAAATGATCGGCTCGAGCCGATCAAGACCTGCTCTCTCAAGAGACTTTCGGAACCAGTCCTTGTCTCCAGGCCCTTATGCGCCGAGAGCCACTGCGTGGATCTGGGCAGAAGCCGAGCGATCTGCAAATGCTTGCCTCAGAGCGATGATCAGCCCTCTACGCTACTCTACATCCAGGACGACATGGTCGTTCAGCAATGGCCCGCTGAAACGTATATCGGTCAGACCGACGACTTTCACGTTCTGAGCGGCGATCTGAGAGCAGATGGCCATCCCCTTTGGATTATCGCCAATCGCGAACTCTCCTCGCAAGGGATTGGGATCCATTTCTGGAGTCTTCACGTCCTCGATCCAGTCCATCCTGAGCGACCGCCCATATCTTGGTCCGTCTCGGACTTTGGCCCTGGCAGTTTTGCCCGACCTCAAGGTCGCCATCGAGCTGGATGCGACATACTCGTCACGGATTGGATTGAAGGCTATGACCTAAGGCGTGGTAGCGGACTATATTTCGTAGGAACTTGGTTTCGCTTGGGTCTCAAGGACCTGGAGAACTACCCTAAACGGCGTTCCCGCTTGCGCCGCTATCTCTACTCATTCGAGTCAGAGCGCGCTGTCAGCGAAGACGACGCTCCTCAGCGCTATCTGGGCTCCCCTGCCCAGTGGCTCCGACCAGGCAAAGCCCGTCCGATTACGTCGAAAATTCGCCTTGATGAAAAAGCGATTGGCCCCCGACTGAAAAGAATCATTCTAAAATAAGTGCTTTAAATCAGTAACTTATATGAATTCCGGTAAAATTCTAAAATTTCTTGAGAAAAATTTGGAACCATCCCTGCTTCCGTACGTTTTATAAACTCACCGGCTCATTCTGCCCCCACGGGCCGGTACCTCAAAGGCTCCGACATCGGGGCCTTATTTTTTGGTCGCGTGGCCACGCCACCGCATGGATCTCTTCCTTCATCCAGGCGTCATCAAGGATGCCGAGCGGGGCGGACTAGCCGCGGCCATGCTCGCATGCGACAAGGTCCTGCGAAACCGACGAGTTTATCCTTTGGTCAAACGTTCGAAAGCCGCCCCATCGGCCACCCTGCCCTCCCGCGAGGAGGTCGTATCCTTCATCACCCATGCCCAGGGCAAGGTGGGCAAGCGCGAGATCGCGCAGCGCTTCGGAATCAAGGGCAGCGACCGTATCTGGTTGAAGCAGATCCTCAAGGATCTGGAGGTCGAGGGTGTCGTCGACCGACGCGGCAAGACGGTCCACAAGGCGGGTCAGCTGCCGTCCGTCGTGCTCGCGGACATCACCAAGCGGGATCGGGACGGAGAGCTGATCGCCGTTCCAACCGAATGGGACGAGGAGGAGCACGGCCCCATCCCGACCATCATCCTCGTGGCGCCCCGCAAGCCCCGTCCCGGCATGCCCGTGGCGGGCGTCGGCGACCGGGCCCTGCTGCGGGTCGACCCACTCCAGCCCGGCGACATCCACCGCTATTCCGGTCGAGCGATCAAGATCATCGCCAAGAAACAGGCGCAGGTGCTCGGCCTCTTCCGGGCTCTGCCCGAGGGCGGCGGGCGGCTCGTGCCCGTGGACAAGAAAGCCCGTGACCAGGAACTGCAGATCAGGCCGGGCGACGAGGGCGGAGCGCAGGATGGAGACCTCATCTCCGTGTCCGTCGTGAAGCACGGGCGCTTCGGCCTGCCCACCGCCAAGGTGAAGGAGCGGCTCGGAACGATCAAATCGGAGAAGGCCGTCAGCCTGATCGCGATCTACGCGCACAACATCCCCAACGAATTCCCGAAGCCGGTGCTCGAAGAGGCCGAGAATGCGAAGCCCGCCGTGCTGGACGGCCGGGAGGATTGGCGCGCCCTTCCCCTGGTCACCATCGACCCACCGGACGCCAAGGATCACGACGACGCCGTGCATGCGGTTCCGGACGAGGATCCGAACAACCCGGGCGGCTACATCCTCACCGTGGCGATCGCCGACGTGGCGGCCTATGTGCGCCCCCGCTCGGCCATGGACAGGGAGGCGCAGGAACGCGGCAATTCGGTCTATTTCCCCGACCGGGTGGTTCCGATGCTGCCGGAGCGGATCTCCAACGACCTGTGCTCCTT
This sequence comes from Microvirga sp. Mcv34, assembly GCF_024519725.1. GTDB lineage: Bacteria > Pseudomonadota > Alphaproteobacteria > Rhizobiales > Beijerinckiaceae > Microvirga. The sequence continues at coordinate 82,280 of NZ_JALJRK010000013.1, forward strand.
AAGGCCCCGGGAGGACCGCCCTGCCCTGGCGGTCCGCATGGTGATCGGCGCCGACGGGCGAAAAATCCGCCACAGCTTCCACCGGGTCATGATGCGCTCGGCCGAGAAACTGTCTTATCAACAGGCCCAGGCCGCCATCGACGGCAGGCCCGACGACGTGACGGGGCCGATCCTCGACACGATCCTAAGGCCGCTCTGGGCCGGGTACGAGCTGGCGAAGAAGGCCCGCGACACTCGCGAGCCGCTGTTCCTCGACCTGCCCGAGCGCAAGATCGTGCTCAAGCCCGACGGCACTGTCGACCGGATCTTCGTGCCCGAGCGGCTGGAGGCGCACAAGCTCATCGAGGAGTTCATGATCCTCGCCAACGTGGCGGCGGCCGAAAGCCTGGAGAAGGCTGAAAGCGACTTGATCTACCGCGTCCATGACGAGCCTTCGCTCGAAAAGATGCGCGCCCTGAGCGAGGTCCTGGCCTCCATCGGCCTGAAGGTTCCGACCCAGGGTGCCCTGAGACCGGAATTGTTCAACCGCATCCTGCGCAGCGTCGAGGACACGGAGCATCAGCTCTTCATCAACGAGGTGGTGCTGCGCTCCCAGTCCCAGGCCGAATACTCGGCGGAGAATTACGGGCATTTCGGCCTGAACCTCCGACGCTACGCCCACTTCACCTCGCCTATCCGCCGCTATGCCGATCTCATCGTGCACCGCGCCCTCGTCGCCGCCCTCAACCTCGGCAAGGACGGGCTGCCGCCCGACACCACCCGGGCCGAGCTGGTCGAGATCAGCGCCAAGATCTCGGCCGCGGAGCGCCGGGCCATGGCGGCGGAGCGTGAGACAATCGACCGCCTGATCGCACACTTCCTCGCCGACCGGATCGGGGCCACATTCGAGGGACAGATCTCGGGCGTCTCCAAAGCGGGCCTGTTCATCAAACTGATCGAGACCGGCGCGGACGGCTTCGTCCCGGCGGCCACGATCGGGGACGATTACTACCGCTACGACGAGCGGACCCATTCCATGCGCGGCGACGATACGGGTGAAACCTACCGGCTCGGCGACAAGGTGGAGGTGAAGCTGGTCGAGGCGGCTCCGGTCGCCGGCGCGCTGCGCTTCGAGATCCTGACAAAGGGCCGCGTCACCGGAAGGAGCGGGCCGTCCAGGGGTGGCGCGAAACGCCCGCCGCGCGGCTTCAAGGCTGGCAAGGCGCCGCCCCCTAAGGGTCGCGTCCCGACCCGCGTGAAGGTCAAGCGGCGCGGCCGCGCCTGACGTTTGAGGAACAGAGAATGTCTTTGATGATCGAGACGCCGAATACGACCCTGACGGAGGACGTGAAGGCGATACCGGCCATGAAGCGCGGCTTCCTCGGCCATTGCCCGGCCTGCGACAAGGGCAGGCTGTTCGGCCGATTCCTCAAGGTCGTGGACCGTTGCGACGCGTGCGGAACGGAGTTCCACCACCACCGGGCCGACGACCTGCCGCCCTATATCGTGATCTTCCTGGTCGGCCACCTGATCGGTTATGGGATCCTCATGACCGAGACGAAGCTCGAGATGCCCATGTGGGTGCATCTGGCGCTCTGGCCGGCCCTGACGCTGATTCTCTGCCTCGCCCTGCTCCAGCCCGTGAAAGGCGCTGTCGTGGGGCTGCAATACGCGCTAGGGATGCACGGCTTCGGGGCAGCCCGAGCCAGGAAGAACGCCGACGAGGATGACGCCCGTGACGGACACCGAGACCTTGGCGAGGATCGATCGCCTCGTTTCCAGTGAAACCAATCCCAAGCTCCCGACCCTCCGTCCCGTCGACGCCGCGACCCTCATCATCATCGACCGCAAGGGCAGAAGCCCGAAGGTCCTCATGGGAAGGCGCCACGAGGGCCTGAAGTTCATGCCCCGAAAATTCGTCTTCCCGGGCGGAAGAATCGAAACCGGGGACCGGTCCATGACCGTAACCGGCGCCCTTCACCCGCGCGCCGAGCAGGCCCTGATGGCCCGCGTCACCCGCCCCTCGACGCAGCGCAGCCGCGCCCTGGCGCTCGCGGCGATCCGCGAGACCTTCGAGGAGACCGGGCTCCTGCTCGGGACCAAGGATTACGGCGCCCCCGAGCGCGCGCCAGCCGGCACCGCCTGGACGACCTTCCAGGAGCGCGGCATCTTTCCCGATCTGGAGGCGCTGCACTTCATCGGTCGGGCCGTCACACCGCCCAAGCGTGTCCGGCGCTTCGACACCCGCTTCTTCGCCGTGGATCGAACGGCCATCGCCGAGGAGGTGGAGGACGTGGTCGGGCCTGAGGCGGAACTCGTGGAGCTCGCCTGGGTCACCATCGCGCAGGCCAAGGCCCTGGACCTGCCTCCGATCACGACCGTGATTCTGGACGAACTGGAGGCCCGGATCGCAGCCGGATTCGGTCATCAATTGCCGGTGCCCTTCTATTATCAGCAGCGTGGCCGGTTCGTGCGGGAGCTGCTATAGGGACCTCCCGGTCATTCCTGACCGAAGCATCGAAGAAACCACCCTCCGCCCTTGACTGATCTGCGATAATCAGGCAATGGAACCCCACGATTTTCCGGCCGGGTTCGCCCGGCCTTTGCGTTTCGGCCATGCCGTGGGCCAACCGAGCGCCTGAACCGAATAAGAGGTCCCGACCATGGCCAAAGCCGCAACGATCAAAGTGAAGCTCGTCTCCACCGCCGACACGGGCTATTTCTATGTGACGAAGAAGAACTCGCGCACGATGACCGAGAAGCTCAACCTGAAGAAGTACGATCCGGTCGCGAAGAAGCACGTCGAGTTCAAGGAAGCCAAGATTAAGTAAAGCTTCCCGGCACAGCCGATCAAACAAAAAACCGCCCCTCATCAGGGCGGTTTTTTGTTTGATCGAGTCGCGAGGCGCCGGTTCGGCTGCCCCGGCTCGATTTAACGATAAACTCCGTCCACCCTGCGGACCCGGTGGACCTCGCGCCGGGTGACGGAGCCGGTGGTCACGACGTCACGGCGGACCGGGCGGGCGACGCGGGTCTGGTCGCGATAGACGACCCGCGTGGCGACACGCGGCTGACGATACACAACCCGGGTCGCGACGCGCGGCTGCCGGTAGACGACTCGGGTCCGGTAGACGGGCTCGCGGTACACGACGCGGGTCCGATAGGCCGGAGCCGGCTGGTAGACGACCCGGGTCACGGGAGCGGAGTAATAACCGTAACCGGGGTAGCTATAGGCCGGGTAGTTGTAGGCTGCGGGATAGCCGTATCCGTAGCCATAGGCCGGGTATCCGTAGGCCGGATACGAATAGGCCGGGGCCGTTGCCGCCGCGGTCAGGAGGCCGCCGAGAACGGCTCCGCCGACGAGGCCCGCAGCGACCGCGCCGCCATTGTTCCAGCCGCCGCCACGGTAATAGCCAGGATAGTAACCGCCGCGCCATCCGCCGCCGTTCCATCCGCCACCACGCCATCCGGCGCCGCGCCAGTGCTGGGCGTCGGCGGCACCGACACCTGCCAGTGTAATGGCTGCAACTCCGGCCACCAAAGCTAATTTCTTCATAGTCAACCTCTTGAGAAGAGACGAACCGAAATCCATTGACATCAATTCGCAACATGAACTCCGGTTCGGAGCTTGGCCGAATATTTGATGACTATTTTGAATACTCACATCTATTTCTGACAATTTGTTCATTTTCACGCGATCATTCTCTAGCGGGCGTACACCTGCGAGCGCGGAAAGATGGTGTTCCCCGCCACCACCTGGGCGATCGCGGCCGCGATCTTGTCTCCGCCTGTGGCCGAGGGTTCGATGGGGTTGGCGTAGTCGTCCGGCTCGTCGCAGATCAGCCTGAGATCAACGAGAGGGAGACGACGAGCGAAGCACTCCCGCATGATGACATCGTTGAAGATCGACAGGGCCGTAACCACGAGGCGCTGCTCGTCCGGATCGGGAAAACGGGCGTCGTAGATGGTGCAGAGCGCGGTTGGAAGGCGCCGCGTCAGAACGGCGTCCAGCATCGCGCGGTAATTGCGGGCGAACTCGTCACGTATATCCGCCAGCCGGGCCATGACCTCGGCGACGGAGCGGGCGGGCTCTCGCAAAATCCCGCTGTGGCGCAGGGCGTCATTGCCTCCGGCGCTGACGACCAGATGAGTCGCGTCGGCCGGAGCCCGGGCGATCTGCGGCCAGATCCCGGTCGTGACGGCGCCGTCGACCGCGCACAAGGTGGCCTTCCACCCGCCCGGCAATCTGGCCTGGACCTGAGCCACCACATTCGGCTCGCCGGTCCGCACATAGGCCCCGTTGTCGAAGATGCTGTCGCCCAGCAGAACGATGTGACCCATCGGGTTCTCCTCTGGCGCACCAACAGAGCGGGAAGTGGGCTGGTTCCTGGCACCGCTCGTGACGCCTCAGGCGGAGCCAGGGTCGCCGGGCTGGAGGAAGGATCTGAAATGGCCGAGCCATGAGGCGAGCCAGGCGTCCAGGGCGGCTTTGGCTGCCTGCTCCGTGGGGCCGTAGCCCCAAGCATCCTCCTGCAGCGGGGTCGACCAGATCCAGAACCGATTGCTCCCGTCATAGGCCACGCTTCCGACCTCGATAGGGCCGACGAACCCGACATGGCGGTTGAGCGGCACACCCGCGACCTGATCCTGCTCCCATCGAATTCTGCTCATTCACGGTTCCGCCGTTCGCCCGTCGACACTCGCGAACTAGCGCATCGTGCGAAAAAGTGGACCCGCGTCTCACCGACGCGTTCGTCCAGACCCGAATCCGGTCTGCGCTCTTCAACGAGCAGAGAACCGGGAAAGCTCGGTTGACGGTCGCTCCCGACAGGCGCAGCATCGGAGCCGCCAAGGGAGGCGTCCATGTTCGAGCAGGTCGTCGAAGTGAGTGAGGCGTTCCGTCAAAGCGCGCAGCAGATGCAAGGATCGCTCCATATGGCCCTGAAGGGCTGTCCCCAATGCGGGACAAAGCAGGTAATCGCTTCGCCCGATCTCGGCCTCTGCGAGGAATGCGGCTCAGAGCTGGCCGTTCTGCCGCGCGAATAGGCCCGTCGAAGGCCGGACTTTTCCATAGCGAGCTTCGTCTGCCACCCTCTATGCTCTCCGCCCGGAGAATCGCATGGCATCGCCTGGGTGGATGGAACGCATCGGCGACCGCATCGGGGCACGTTCCGCCGAGTGGAAGCTGGCGCTGCGCGTCACCATCGCGGGCACGCTAGCTTATGTAGTCACCCGGATCCTCGACCAGCCGCAGGGCTACTGGGCCGTGATCACCGCCGTGGTCGTGATGCAGGCCAGCGTCGGCGCGTCGCTCAAGGCCGCCGTCGAGCGTTTCAGCGGCACCCTGGCCGGAGCCATCTATGGCGGCCTCGTCGCCGCCTTCGTCCCCCACAACTCCCCCTTGAGCCTGGGGATCGCCATCGTGGTGGCCCTGTTTCCCCTGGCGCTGCTCGCCGCGATCAAGCCGGCATTCCGGGTCGCGCCGATCACTTCGCTGATCATGCTCCTGCCCCCGACCGGGCAGGCTATCGGCCCCCTCGCCTCCGCCTTCGACCGGGTGCTGGAGATCACCCTCGGCAACATCGTGGGCGTCGTCGTCTCACTGTTCATCCTGCCGGCCCGAGCGCATGTCCTGCTGACGGAGGCGGCCGCCCGGGTCGTGTCCCTCAATGCGGAGCTGTTCTCCGTTTTCATCGCGGAACTGACGGCGAGCCCTCAAGGGCGGTCGGCTCTCCAGAAGCTCCATCCGCAGATCCGCGCCGCCCTGAAGAAGGCCGAGGCGGCCGCCGAGGAGGCGACGCGGGAGCGCAAGAGCCACCTGACCGAGGCGCCCGATCCGGAGCCGTTGATCCGCACCCTCTACCGGGTCCGCCACGACCTCGTCATGATCGGCAGGGCCTCGTCGAGCCCCCTGCCCGCACCGGCGCGGGACAAGCTGGCCCCTTCGCTCATGACCCTGCACGAGGCGACGCAGAGGCTGCTCCTGGACCTCGCCCAGGCGCTGCAACACCGCAAGGTTCCCCCTGAACCGACGGCCTTCGAGGAGGCTCTGAATGCATTCAGCACCGAAGCTGAAGGACTCAGGACCGATGCTCTCATACATGAGCTGCCCGGAAAGACCTTTGGGCAGATCTTCGCCCTCGGCTTCGCCTTCGAGCAGTTCCGGCAGGATGTCGGAGACCTCCTGGAACGGGCTCATGAACTGGCCGGGCGACCGGCCGGCGAAACGGCGGAATGAGCACGGACAAACTCCCGCCTCTCTGGGGGCTTAGATTACCAGGCTGGGCGGGATAGCGAGGACGACGCCATGCACCACCGGAACAGACCAGCTGCAAGACCGCTCATTGCCGGGTTCCTGGCAGCCCTTCTGGCAGGTGCGCCGGCACCCGCCTGGGCCTGTACGCGGCTCGTCTATCTCGGGCCGAGCGACAACGTGATCACCGCTCGCTCCATGGACTGGAAAAGCGACATCGCGACCAATCTCTGGATCTTCCCGCGCGGCATGGAGCGAAGTGGCGAGGCCGGTCCGAACTCACTGAGATGGACGTCGAAGTACGGAAGCCTGATCGCCTCGGGCTACGACATCTCAACGACCGACGGCCTGAACGAGGCGGGGCTTTCGGCCAATGTGCTCTGGCTCGTGGAATCCGAGTACCCGACATTCGACGGGTCGAAGCCGGGGCTCTCGATCGCCGCCTGGGCGCAATACGTCCTCGACAATTTCGCGACCGTTCAGGAGGCCGTCAGCGCCCTGGAGGCCGAGCCGTTCACGATCGTCACCGATTACGTGCCGGGCGAGAACCGGTTGGCGACGCTGCACCTGTCGATGTCGGATGCGTCGGGCGACAGCGCCATCGTCGAATATATCGACGGCAAGCAGGTGATCCATCACGACCGGACATACCAGGTCATGACCAACTCGCCGGTTTTCGAGCAACAGCTCGCCCTGAACGCGTATTGGAAGGAGATCGGCGGTACCGTAATGCTGCCGGGAACCAACCGCTCGGCCGACCGCTTCGCGCGGGCCTCGTTCTATGTGAATACGATCCCTAAGGAAGAGAACGCCAATCTCGCCCTGGCGAGCGTCTTCAGCGTTATCCGCAACGTGTCGGTGCCCTACGGCATCACGACGCCCGACCAGCCCAACATTTCATCCACCCGCTGGCGCACGGTCGCGGACCATCGACGCAAGCTGTATTTCTTCGAATCCGCCCTGACGCCGAACACCTTCTGGGTCGATCTCAAGGCCATCGACTTCTCGCCTGAAACAGGCCGCGTGAAGAAGCTCGATCTCGGCCCGAACCAGAACCACACGTTCTCCGGCGATGCGACGCGGGAGTTCAAGGACGCAGAGCCCTTCAGGTTCCTGGGGATCTAGGCCCGGGGGGCGGGCGGTCGCAGCGTTAGAGTGGCCACGGCTCTTTTACGCGAGACCAAAACTCGGCTCAGACTGAACGGGTGCGCAGCCGCCCCTCGTAATCGCGTTTACCGAGCGGTACGCCTCGCGAGCGCAGAATGTTGTATGCGGTGACGGCGTGGAAGTGAAAATTGGGCAGAGAGAACGAGAGCAGGAAGGTCTCGGACGTAAACGCCAACGCCCGCGGGGCCCAGATCGACGTGGAGGCATTCTCCTCGTCGACCGGTCGAAAGAGGTCGATGTCCAGATACCTGCCGGACGAGTTGTTGACCTCATCGGGGGTGAACGCCTCCAGCGCTGTGGCTGCCCGGCCGACCATGGCCCGCAGATCGGCGAAAGGCATTGCGCCAACCAACGGCGGTGGAGCGAACACGCCGGTCTTCACAGCCTCCACCCCCCACACTGCATGATGCGTCAAGGCCTCGATCTGGAAGTGGAAAGGGGCCATGTCGGGGAAGAGGCGAGCCTGCACAAGCTCTTCCAGGTCGGCGCCAGTCTCGGCGCAATGTCGCGTCGTGCGGTCGAGGAAGGTTCCGACAGCGCTCACGGTTTGCAGGAAGGTCGGTACGCTGAGGTCGTAGAGTGATATCCGCATCGCCTTCCTCTATCGCGCGATTTGGGAGGACTACGGCTTAAAGCATCGGACGCAAAAATCGGAACCGGCTTTGCGTGTTAAGATGCGTCAAACCAACAAATTCGAGCCTCGGACGTGAGTTCGATTTCACGTCCGAGGCTCTGGCACTCACTCGTAAAGCGGCACCAGCTCCATTTCCGGCACGAGCACGAGCCCCTTATCGGTGATGCGGATCTCCGGGATGACGGAGAGCGGGATGAGGTTGAAGCCCATATAGGGAATCTTGCAGCCCGCTCTCTCCCAGGCGGCCTTCAGGGCCCGTGTTTGCTCCGCCACTTCCGTCACGCGCTTGTCGGAGAGAAGGCCAGCGATCGGAAGCGGCACCATGGCGACGACCTTGCCCTGATCCACGACGCAGACGCCGCCCTGAGCCTCGACGATGGCATCGAGGGCCACCTGCATGTCGCCCTCGTTCGTGCCCGCCACGATCAGGTTGTGGGAATCGTGCCCGACGCTGCTCGCGACCGCGCCACTCTTCAGGCCGAAATCCTTGAGCAGGCCATGGGCGATCCGGTCGCCGTCCGAACGGCCATGGCGTTCGATGACCGACACGAAGGTCAGGTCGTTCTTGGACAGCAGCGTCTCCCAATCCTTCTCCGGCTGGAGCTGCACCTTGTCGTGGAAGAGCACGATGCCGGGCAGCGCCACGCGGATCACGTTGGCCGTGCAGGCCGCTGCGGGCAGCTCGGGAATGAGCTTAGGACGTTTCGAGACATGGACCGTGCGATAGGCCTCGGCGGGATAGCGGTAACGGTTCGACAGGGCTTGATCGAGCAGCGGCGTGATCTTTCCACCTTCCACCACCAGTTCGCCGCCATACCATGTGTTCTGCACTTCGAGCTCGTCGTTGAGCAGCACCACGTCGGCGCGGCGGCCGCCGCCGAGCCCACCGATCTCCCCTTCCATGCCGAAGCGCGTGGCCGGATGAAGCGAGCCCATGCTCCAGGCCTGCTCACGGCTCATGCCGGCGCGGCGGGCTTCGCGGGTCACCCAATCCATGCCGAACATCATGAGATCGTCCGCATCGCGGTCATCCGTGCAGACGCAGATGCGCTTGTGCGAAGAGCCCAGCTCCGTGATGGTCTTGATGGCCTCGGGCAGCGAATGCCACGGCGTCGTCGGTGGGCCGCCGCGCAGGAAGATCCACACGCCTGCATCGAGCAGATCGTCGGCGATGTCCCGGTCGATGGCCTCATGGGTATCGGTGACGCCGCTCGCTGCATAGGCGGCCACGAATTCACGGCCGTAGATGTGGCCCGAGACCGGCTTGCCGCGTTCCAGGGCCGCGGCGAGGATTGCGTGGCTGCGCTCGTCGCCCATGGTGACCGGCACGAAATCCATCTTCTCGCCGAGCGCCGCCGCCTCCGGCCAGCGGTCGAACAGGGAAGCGATCTTGTCCGGCGTGAGGTCGCCGCCCGCCGTCTCCAGCTCCGGCGAGGTGGCGGGCACGGTGCTCGGCACCGTCAGGAAAATGGAGAGCGGGGCATGGCGGGCATCCTCCAGCATCATCTCGATGCCGGCTGAATCCATCACGTTGCCGATCTCGTGGCTGTCGCAGAAGATCGTCGTCGTGCCGTTGAGCAGCGCCGCCTCCGCGTAGGCGCAGGCCGTGACCATGCTGCTCTCGATATGGATATGCGGATCGACGAGGCCCGGAGCAACGATGCCGCCCTTCGCATCGTAGACCCGTCCCGGCGTCCCCTTGACCTGCCGGTAGGCGCCGGCCGGCTTCACCGCCGCGATGCGGCCGCCGGCGACCCAGATCTCCCGCTCCGGGGCGATGCGCTCGCTATAGGTCGAAAGCACACGGGCGCCCGTGATCACCAGATCGGCGGGTGTCCGCCCCGACGCCACGTCCGCGAGGCGCCGGGTGAGCGTCCACAGGGGCGACACGGAAAAGCGGGTCAGCGCCGTCTTGGGCGGCAGCGAAGGTGTGCGATGGTCCATGATCCCTCATCCCGTTAGGTCAGTTTGTCCAACTTAGAGCATCGAAGGCCGAAGTGGGCAGCGGTTTTGCATCAATGGATGCGTCAAACCAAGAAGTTGAAGCGGCGTGAGGTTGATCTCACGTCCGATGCTTTGGCGGGGCGGCTCGAGAACCACCGCCTGGACCGGGCCTGAAAGCCGCCCTGTGCCATGAACAGGTTTTCTGACGGCCAAGCTTGGCTAAAGTAGGAACGCAAGCCGATTCGGCCAACGCTCCCGCCATTCATTCGATGATGGGCCATTCATTCGATGATGGGATTGCTGCTGGAACAACAAAATGGCGCCCTTGGGCGCCTCGACGAGGAATGATGGGAAGGATTTGGTGGCCAGCCGGGAGCAGCGTTGAGGAGGCAACGATCTGCCCCCAGGCTGGCCGAGCCCACGAAGTCCCAGGAGATGCGGCGGACCTGAGCATCCGTAGGGCATTTCTTCCGCTTGAGAGCATCGGATCCAAGACCGAATCCGTCCGGTGCTCCAATCCTTGATGAGCGCATCGTTCAGTTAGGAAAATCGGATCCTGTTTTCCGTATGATGCGCCAAGGCGGAAATTTAGGCTGAACGTATAGGAAACATGGAGCGATGCAAGCTCCTATGTGGCCGAAAAGCGGCATTTTCACAAAAAAGTTAAAGCCAAGACATCTCAAGGAGATGTCCTGGCCTCTTCAAGTTTCGGCCTGCGCGCCGCCATGGATTCGTCCCAGTTGAGCAGGCTTTCAGTCCGCTTCCAGGTAGGTTTTCACGGTCGCGATGAACTTGGAAACGGAGATCGGCTTCGACATATACGCCTCGCAGCCCCCCTCCCTGATCCGCTCCTCGTCGCCTTTCATGGCGAACGCCGTGATGGCGATCACCGGGATGGACTTCAACTCGTCGTCGGCCTTGAGCCAGCGGGTCACTTCGAGACCGGAGACCTCGGGCAGCTGGATGTCCATGAGAATCAGGTCGGGCTTGTGGGCCCGGGCGAGTTCCATGGCCTCGATCCCGTGACTGGTCTTCAAGGTCGCATAGCCGTGGGCCTCGAGGAGGTCGTTGAAGAGCTTCATGTTGAGTTCGTTGTCCTCAACGATGAGCACAGTCTTCTTCATGGCCGCTTTCCCCGGGGCTCCGGATGTACTTCACCGGCCCAATGGTTCATTTGATGGTATAGTTAGGTCCAAACCTATTGATGAAATGCAAATTGACAGCATGAACACTCCCTTAAAAAGAGTTACCCGCGAGGAGGCCGAAAATGTCGCACTCGGAGCTTTTTCCTTTCTGACGGGCGACGAGGAGCGCCTCGGCCGTTTCCTGGCGGTGTCCGGCCTGAGGCCCGACACGATCCGCTCGGCCGCCTCGTCCCCCGGCTTCTTCGCCGGAATCCTGGATTACGTCGTGTCCGACGAGCCCCTGCTGCTGGCGCTCGCCAAGGAGTTGAACACCAAGCCGGAGCACATCGTCCAGGCTCATTGGACCCTTTCGCCCTCCGAATTCGAATAATCCTCCCCGCCGATGAGCGAAGCCCCCTTCTGCCGTGACTGCCTGACGCTTTCCGCCCGCCCGCTGGCGGAACGATGCGCGGTCTGCGGCTCCCCTCGCCTCCTGAGGCACAAGGAACGGGACGGCCTCTCCATCGCCCATGTGGATTGCGACGCCTTCTTCGCGGCTGTGGAAAAGCGCGACGATCCCAGCCTCGCCGACAAGCCGGTCATCATCGGCGGCGGCAAGCGCGGGGTCGTATCCACGGCCTGCTACGTCGCCCGCACTTACGGGGTGCGCTCGGCCATGCCCATGTTCCAGGCGCTCAAGCTCTGCCCCCATGCCACGGTGATCAAGCCCAACGGGGAGAAGTACAGCAAGGCCGGGCGCGAGGTGCGCCAGCTCATGCGGGAGCTGACCCCGCTGGTCGAGCCCGTCTCCATCGACGAGGCCTTTCTCGACCTCACGGGAACCGAGAGGCTGCATCACGGGAGCCCCGCCCTCACCCTCGCTCGCTTCGCCCGCAAGGTGGAAACCGAGATCGGGATCAGCATCTCGGTCGGCCTATCCTACAACAAGTTCCTGGCGAAGATCGCCTCGGACCTCCACAAGCCGCGCGGCTTCTCGATCATCGGCCGGGAGGAGGCGGCGGATTTCCTGGCCGACAAGCCGGTCGCGATCATCCCGGGGATCGGCGCCTCGGCTCAGGCGCGTCTCGCGAAGGTTGGCGTGACGCAGATCGCCCATCTGCGCGACGTGCCCCTCAAGATCCTGTTCGAGGCCCTCGGCCGCGATTCGCAGCGCCTCTCGCGGCTCGCCTGGGGCGAGGACCGCCGGACGGTCAACCCGGAGCGGGAGACGAAGAGCGTCTCGGCGGAAACCACCTTCGAGACGGACCTGCGCTCCTTCGAGGACCTGGAGCCGATCCTGTGGCGGCTCTCGGAGAAGGTGTCCCGCCGCCTCAAGGCCGCCGGCCTGGCCGGGCGGAGCGTGACCCTGAAGCTCAAGGACAAGGATTTCCGGCTCCTGACGCGCACCCGATCAGGCTTGGCGCCGACCCAGCTCGCCGCCCGCCTGTTCGATCCGGCCCGGCAGCTTCTGAAGGCCTCCTGCGACGGCACGGCCTTCCGCCTCATCGGCATCGGAGCGGCCGATCTCTGCGATGCGGCCGATGCGGACAAGGGCGATCTGGCGGATCAGAGCGTCGTGCGGCAGGCCCATATGGAAGCCGCCATCGACAAGATCCGCGACAAATTCGGCGTGAACGCAGTCCAGAAGGGAATCGTGCTGCGGAAAACCTAGAGAGCATCGAACGCAAAAGTGGGACCCGGTTTTGCGTGCAAAGATGCGGAGGGAGCAACCTGAAGCTTCGAATAAGAATGCGAAGCTTCAGCGCTGGCAGGCGCTCGGCGCCTGGACATCCAGGCTCTTCAGGTCCCCCTTCAGGGCGAAATCGCCGTAATCGAGCTTCAGGTTGCGGCTGACCCCGTTCTCGTAGAGTTCGAACGCGATCGTATAGACCGGCATCCGGTCGGCCTTCCCTTCTTCGAAATAACTGATCGTCACGGGCCAGCGCGCGACCGAGGCGAGCTTCTCGCCCTGGGCCACCTCTTCGAGCGAGGCCGTCGCGGTGCCGGCCTCGATCTTGCGGCCGATCAGGCCCAGCGTGTCGTAGACCTTGTCGCCCTTGTTCGAGCCGTCATAGACCTTCACGGACAGGGTGCTGTCCCCGCGCCGCCCGGCCTCGATGAGGCGCTTGAGGTGCTCGGTCGGAAACACGGTCTCGCCCTTGGCCTCGAAGGCCTTTCGCTTCGGCTGCTTGAGATCGACGTTGAGGCTGCCCTGGGGCGTGAGCTTGGCGTCGCCATCCACTTCGCCGTCCTTGATCATGCCCTGCCGGAGCGACGTCGACTTGAAATGCATGGAACGGCCGTCCCCCGTCTCGTAGGTCGCGGTCTGGATGTCGACGGTGTTCGTGCCGGTCTCGCTGCTGTTGAGGATCGTGACCTGTCGGTACTTGAGGGTATATCCCTCGCAGGCATCGCCGCCGAATTCCATGGCGATGCGACCCCTCGCGTTCTCGACACCGTTGGAGCTGCCGCCCCGCAGGAGGGTGAGGTCATAGACGGCCCTATGAGGCACGAGCTGAACCGGAGGCTTCGCCGTTTCTGCAGAAGCCGGCGCCAGCAAGGCGATGGACAGACCCGAGGCCACAATGAGGAACCGCATATCTACTCCCGATCCAATGGCAGCCAAGATAGGAGCCTCTTGCGGACAGGGCAATGTTCCCGCTTGCGTCCTTACGGCTCATCCGCCACTAATCCGTCCGAATGATGTCACGGAACGAGGCTTCCATGAGCGCAGTCGACAAGAAACTTCAGGATTTGGGTATCACTCTTCCGACACCGGCCGCGCCGGTTGCGAATTATGTCCCGTTCATTCGAACCGGCAATCTGATCGTCATTTCCGGGCAGCTCTGCCTCGGTCTCGACGGCAAGCTCGGTGACGCCCACAAGGGCAAGCTCGGCGCGGAAATCTCGCCCGAGATCGGCCAGGAGGCGGCCCGTCTGTGCGCCATCAACCTGCTCGCCCAGCTCAAGGCCGCCGTCGGCGATCTCGACAAGGTCACGCGCTGCGTCCGCCTGGGCGGCTTCATCAATGCGGTCCCGACCTTCGCGGCGCTCGCCCCCGTGATGAACGGTGCTTCCGACCTCATGGTCGAGGTCCTGGGCGATGCGGGCCGTCACGCCCGCTCCACCATCGGCGTCGCGGAACTGCCGCTCGATGCCTGCGTCGAAGTCGAAGGAATGTTCGAAGTCCAATGAGCACCCCGAGCTGGCTCGTCGCGAAGCCCATCGCCCATCGCGGCCTCCACAACAAAGCCAACGGCATCATCGAGAACACGGTCTCGGCCGCGGAAGCCGCCATCGCGCGCGGCTTCCCCATCGAGCTCGACGTCCAGCTGACCGCCGACAACGAGGCCATCGTCTTCCACGATTTCGAGCTCGACCGCCTCACGGGCGAGACCGGGCCGGTGGTCGAGCGCAAGCTCTCCGCTCTGACCGGAATCGACATCTCCGGCACCATCGGCGGAGACAAGATTCCGTCGTTCAAGGACTATCTCGCCATGATCGCCGGGCGCACGCCCCTGGTGATCGAGGTCAAGAGCAAGTTCAACGGCGACATGCGGCTCACCAAGCGGGTCATCGAAATCCTGGCGGATTACAACGGCCCCTTCGTCGTGAAGTCGTTCGACCCGGATATCGTCGCCTATCTTCGCGAGAACGCGCCGACCATCACGCGCGGGTTCATCGGCGAGCTGGAATACGCCTCTAAGTCGGACAGCTTCCTGTCCGCCGAGCAGAAGCACCGGATGGCGAACCTGCTGCATTTCTCCGAGACGCAGCCGCACTTCCTGTCCTGGCGCGTGAAGGACATTCCCTGCGCCTCGACGCATCTGAGCCGGCTCCTGGGGCACCTGCCCGTCATGACCTGGACCGTGCGCAATCCGGAAGACCGCGCCCGCGCGGAGAAGCACGCCGACCAGATGGTCTTCGAGGGCTTCCTCCCCTGACGCTTTGCCGCAATGGTTGCAAGGATCCCGCCAAGCGCTTAGCTCTTAGTTCGCAAAGGCGAGATCCTTCCACCCAGTGACGATCCAGGTCAAAATTGCGCAAGGTCTCGGCGCGGTCGCCGCCGCCGATTGGGATGCCTGCGCCCTCGGATCGGGCGCGGGCGACGACGATCCGTACAACCCGTTCGTGTCCCATGCCTTCCTCTCCGCCTTGGAGGATTCAGGCTGCGTGGGGGCGAAGACGGGCTGGGCTCCTCTGCACGTGCTGTTCGAGGATGAGGCCGGAAAGATCCTCGGCGCGGCCCCCTGCTATCTCAAGTCCCATTCCATGGGCGAGTACGTGTTCGACCATTCGTGGGCGGACGCCTATACCCGGGCGGGCGGGCACTATTATCCGAAGCTCCAGGTCGCAGTGCCGTTCACGCCGGTGACGGGTCCCCGCCTCCTGGTGCCGGACGGCCCGCGAGCGGCAGAGATCCGCTCCTATCTGATCGCAGGACTGCGCGCCCTTCGGGATCAGACGAATGCCTCCTCCATCCACGCGACGTTCCTGCAGGAAACGGACCTCGCGGCGCTGACATCGGAACGGTTTCTGCGCCGGGACGATCAGCAGTTCCATTGGTTCAACGACCATTACGGAAACTTCGAGGATTTCCTGGCGGCGCTGGCCTCCCGCAAGCGCAAGGCCATCCGGCGCGAGAGGCGGGATGCCCTGGCGAACGGTATCTCCGTCGAATGGGTGACGGGCCGCGAGATCACGGAAGCCCATTGGGACGCCTTCTTCGCGTTCTACATGGACACCGGTTCGCGCAAATGGGGCCGCCCCTATCTCAACCGCCGCTTCTTCTCCCTCATCGGCGAGCGCATGGCCGACCGGGTCCTGCTCGTGATGGCCAAGCGGAACGGCCGCCATATCGCCGGCGCGATCAATTTCATCGGCGACCGGCGCCTCTACGGCCGCAACTGGGGCTGCATCGAGGACCATCCCTTCCTTCATTTCGAGGTCTGCTACTATCAGGCCATCGAGTTCGCCATCGCGCGCGGCCTCGACCGCGTCGAAGCCGGAGCCCAGGGCGAGCACAAGCTCGCCCGGGGATATCGTCCCGTGATCACCTCATCGGCTCACGACATCGCCGATTCATCCCTCCGCCGAGCTGTTCAGGACTACCTGGAGCAGGAACGTCTCTACGTCTCCGACGCCGCCGAGGAGCTGTCGGAGGCTAGTCCTTTCCGGCACCGGGATGAGGACTAAGGCCAAGGCCCCGGGCCCAGTCGCCTGTTCGTCGTCTTCCCTCCCTCATCCTAGCCGGCCTTTTCCGGCCATCTCAAAGTGCAGCGCCATGGATCCCCTTCCCACGCTTCGCTCACTGGGGACGACACTCTCCAAGTCATGGCCGCACTTGTTGCGGCCACCCACGCCTTTGCAGTGGCTGGAAGACGGGGGTGGCCGCAACAGGTGCGGCCATGACGTCGAGGGTGTGGTGGCGTGGTGCAATGTTCTTACTTCGTTCTTGACAGATGCTTGAACCTTAG
>NZ_JALJRK010000140.1 GCF_024519725.1 Microvirga sp. Mcv34
CGCAAGGACACCGCCGCCTACGCTTCTCTTCCCTCTCAACAATGTCAAAGAGCAAGACATCTTTCGATGCCACCGATAAAAACAGACCTCCGCAGAACAGCGCTTGTTCCCGACCGAAGTCGGGCCCAACAGCCCGGTTTCTGAGGAAGATCTTGGCGCCGTTCGCGTCAGCGGCGGCGTCGATGGGCGGTATATATGACGAACCCGTTTCACCTGTCAACGGGCTTGTGAAGGTTTTTTGACAGGCGGGCGATTTTCCTCCCCGCCCCGCCTGCCGCACAGGTATTTTCCTCCCCTGCCTCACTGCGGTCACAGTGCGGAATGAAGCAGGGCCGCGAAGGCGCTCTTTTGACCGAACCTCCTTTGCCGGAGAGTTGGCGCGCCGACCAAGCTTATCTATGGATATGTGCGGTTGTCGTCTCCTGTGCTAGATGGCCTCTGGTGCCTGTGACAGCTACCCGCCCCTATCGACATCAGACAGAGACATATGAGTCAGCTTCCTCCCGATGACAGCCGCGCCAAGGGATCCCGTAGGGAAGCCTCGCGCCTGTCGTCCGGCATCGATCTCGGACATGAGCCGCCGCTCAACCCCAGCGGGAGCGCGGCCCCGGAGGTCGACAAGAGAGAGGTGAATCTGCGCTGGCTCGGCGCCAGCGTTCTGACCGGCGTGACGGGGGCGGTCCTGATCGGCGCCTCCATCCATGTGGCCCTTCAGGGCGCTGCGATCACGGCTCTTCCCCCGGAGCGCGCGGCCCTCGGGTCCCGGTCGACCCTTGCGGCCGATGAGGAACGGTCCTCGAACGTGGCCCGCAAGGCCGATCGGCTCAACATGACGGAGCTGACCTCCTCGGCCCGGCAGAGCTTCAAGGCCCCGATGACCATGCGCATCGGCGAGCGCGAGGCCATCAAGGTGCGCAACTTCGTGCGCGTCGCCACGAACCTGTCGCTGACGGCCGGCACCTACACGGCCGACATTCCGCCGTTCAATCCCATGCGCCTCTTCGCCGAGGGAATGGATGAGCAGCGCGTCGAGCCGACCCCGGAAGTCGCCGACGCCGATGTATCGGTTCTCAGGCGCGACCTTGCCATAGTGTCCATCGCGGCGAGCGCCCCTTCCCTGACCGACGGCGACGTGCTTGCGATCCTGGAAGAGGAGCGGCGTGTCTTCAACGAAGCGGGGCGCCGCAGCTCCGTGCCGATCCCGGCACAGCAGATGCTGTCCCGGACCCTGCGTCAGCCGGACGGCCTCGGCGATGCCCTCGGCTATGCCCGGGTCGTCGACGCGCCCTTCAGCACGATCGAGGTCCGGGTCGTTCCCGAGAACGTGACCGATCTTCCCAAGGTCGAGCAGCGGACCATGGCGCCCCTCTTCGAAGAGCGCGAGGTGGTGCTCAAGAAGGGCGAGACCCTGGAGACGGTCCTGCGCAGCTATGGGGGCACTCCCGAGCAGATCGCCGCCATCACGACGGCGCTGGCCGCCCGCATCAAGGTCGACGGCCTGGGCGAGGGCCAGAGGCTGCGCATTCTCATCGCGCCCGGCCCCCGTCTCGGGGATCCCAGGCAGATCGTGCGCGTGATCACGCTCGGCGAGCGGGGCATCGAAGGGATCGCCGCCACCAACGACCGCGGCGTCTTCGTGTCCGTGACACCCCCGGCCGACGAGAGAAACCGGCAGATGGCCGAGGCCTCGGAGGACGAGGAGGAGGATGACGGGCGCGGCGGCGTGCGGCTCTACGAGAGCCTCTACGAGACGGCGCTCAAGAACGAGCTGCCCCGCGAGAGCGTGGACGAGCTGGTGCGGATCTTCGGCTACGACGTAGATTTCCAGCGCCGCGTCTCGCAGGGCGATTCCTTCGAGGTCTTCTACGGCTCCGACGACGAGAGCGGCACGCCCGAGATCCTCTATGCCGCGCTCACCGTGGGTGGGGAGGCGCGCCGCGTCTACCGCTACCAGGGCGAGGACGGTACGGTCGACTTCTTCGACGAATCGGGCCGCTCCCTCAAGAAGTTCCTGATCCGCAAACCCATCTCGGACGGCATTCTGCGCTCGGGATTCGGGTCGCGATTCCATCCGATCCTGGGATATTCCCGACCGCATACGGGCATCGACTGGGCCAACAAGGTCGGCACCCCGATCCTGGCCGCGGGCAATGGCACCATCCGTTTCGCCGACTGGAAATCGGGCTACGGACGCCACATCGAGATCCAGCACGCCAACGGCTATGCGACGACCTATTCCCACATGTCGGGCTTCGCAAAGAACATGGCGCCGGGCACCCGGGTTCGGCAGGGCCAGGTCATCGGCTATCTGGGCAGCACAGGCCTGTCGACCGGTCCTCACCTCCATTACGAGGTGCTCATCAACGGCAGCTTCGTCGATCCTCTCAAGATCCGCCTGCCGCGCGGACGGGAGCTCGAGGGCCGCGGGCTGGTGGACTTCAAGCGCCAGCGCGAGCAGGTCAACGAGCTGATGTCCCACAGCGTCGCGTCCGCCGCGCTCTCCCAGCGAGCCGAGTTGCGATAAAGCCTATGCTTGAGCTGTTCGCGATTGTGCTGCCGGTCTTCGGCTTGATCGGCATCGGCTATGTCGCGCGCCAGACAGGGTTCATTTCGGAACGGGCCGGTGAGGGCCTGTCCGAATTCGTCTTCACCCTGTCCCTCCCCTGCCTGATCTTCCGCACCCTCGTCCGTGCCGAGATCCCGGCCGTCCAGCCGTGGGGTTACTGGATCTCCTATTTCGTCGGCGTGGGCATCGTCTGGCTCCTGGCCTCCGTGATCGGCAGGCGCTTCTTCGGCATCAAGGGCGTGTCGGGCGTCGTCGCAGGCTTCTCGGCCGGTCAGGCGAATACGGTCTTCGTCGGGGTCCCGATGATCCTCAAGGCCTATGGGGACGAGGGCGCCGTTCCGCTCTTTCTCCTGATCGCGGTGCACCTCCCCGTCACGATGACGCTGGCGACGATCCTGGCCGAGGGACGCCAGGCCTCTCCCCTGCTGATCCTGCGCCGCCTCCTCACCCATCCGATCGTCGTCGGGATCCTGGCCGGATCGGCCTGCCGTCCCATTGCCGCCCATGTGCCGGCTCCGGCCTGGCAGGTCATGGATCTTTTAGCGAGCGCTGCGGTTCCCTGCGCGCTGATCTCCATGGGGATTGCGCTGCGCCGCTACGGCCTGCAGACGGGCTGGAAGCTGCCGACCGTGATCTCGTTCCTCAAGCTCGTTGTGCATCCTCTCGTGGTGCTTCTTCTCGCCACGCAGGTCTTCCACATGCCGCCGGTCTGGGCCGGCGTTGCGGTGCTCTTCGCCTCCTGCCCTTCGGGCATCAACGCCTATCTGTTCGCCGAACGGTATGGAGAGGGCGTGGCCCTCGCCTCCAGCGCCATCACCCTGTCCACATTCCTCGCCCTGGGCACGACCCTGGTCTGGCTCTCCGTGCTGGGTGTCGGCTAGAAGCCGAGCCGTCGCCGGATGGCCTGCGGCGTCGCGCCCTCCTCGCGCAATTCCGCCAGGGACTTGGACCGACGGCTCTTCGCCAGCTTGTCGCCGTCCGGGTCGCGCAGGAGGCCGTGGTGGTGATAGCGCGGCGTCGGCAGGTCCAGCAGGGCCTGGAGCAGGACGTGCAGGTCGGTCGCGGCTTCGAGATCCTGGCCGCGGACCACGTGGGTGACGCCCTGGAGCGCATCGTCCACGACGACGGAGAGATGGTAGCTCGTCGGGATCTCCTTGCGAACGATCACCGCATCGCCCCAGCGCCGGGGCTGCGCGGTGACCACTTCTTCCTGGCCGTCCCGGTCGAAGCGTCGGAAACGGAGTGGTCCCGGCACGAGCCCGTCCAGCGCCGCATTATCGACACGCCAGGCATGGGGCTCGCCGGCCGCGATCCGGCGTCCGGCCTCGTCGGCCGGTATGGCCCGGCAGGTGCCCGGGTAAAGCGGCGCGCCGTCGGGATCGCGAGGCCAAGGCTCGCCGCTCTCCGCCTCCCGACAGGCGATCGCCTCGGCGATGTCCTTGCGGGTGCAGAAGCACGGATAGACCCCTCCCCTCTCCTTCAGCCGCTGGAAGGCGGCGCGATAATCGGCGAAGTGCTCCGATTGCCGGCGGACCGGCTCCTCCCAGCGCAGACCGAGCCAGGCGAGATCGTCGTAGATGGCAGCCTCGAATTCGGGTCGGCAACGTGTGATATCGATATCCTCGATGCGCAGAAGGAAGCGACCGTCGAAGCGGCGGGCGAAATCGGCGTTGAGCAGGGCGGAATAGGCGTGGCCCAGGTGAAGCCGGCCATTGGGGCTGGGAGCGAATCGAAAGACCGGCTTCGTCACGGGAGCCTGCGAACAAGGGACGTAAAGGTATGGCCACCCTCCTCGAAACGGACGCGGTTCTCAAGAGGGGCTTGAGCGAGCTGGCGCTGGCGGATCCGGTGATGGCGAAGCTCGCCGAGAGCGGGATCACGCCGCAATTGCGCCGGCGACCGCCCGGCTTCGAGGGGCTCGCCTGGATCGTCGTCGGCCAGCAGGTTTCCACCGCCAGCGCGACCGCCATCTGGAACCGCCTGAGGCAGGTCCTCGAACCTCCGACGCCAGACGTCTTTCTGCGGCTCTCCGATGAGGACCTGCGCGCGGCCGGGCTGTCCGCCGGCAAGGTCAGGACCCTGCGGGCCCTTGCGACGGAGCTCGTCGAGGGCAGGCTTCCTCTCGACGAGCTGCAGAACCGCCCGGCCGAGGAGGCCCACGATCTCCTCACGCGGGTGAAGGGGATCGGCCCCTGGACGGCCGATGTCTACCTGCTGTTCTGCCTCGGGCATCCGGACGCCTTTCCGAGCGGCGATCTGGCCGTGCAGGAAGCGGCCCGGCTCGCCTATGGGCTGGAACAGCGGCCGGACGCCAGGACGCTCGCCGCCCTGGCCGAGGCGTGGCGTCCCTGGCGGGGCGTCGCGGCCAAGATGCTCTGGGCGTATTACCGCAAGGTCAAATCCCGGGAAGGCGCTCCCGTGTGATGCCCTTGCGGTTCGAAAGGATCTAACCTCGGGCGGCCGTCAGAGCCGCATGGGCTCCGGCCATGAGCATCGAGAGGTCGCTGCCGATGGACACCATGTGGAAGCCCTTGGCCGACAATTGCGCCGCCCTCGCTCCCGACACGGCATAGATGGCCGCGACCTTGCCCGCGGCCTTCACGCGGGCGAGGGCATGGTCGAGCGCCTTCTCGACTTCGGCCCCGGTGGGATTGACGCTCTTTCCACCCGAGAGGGCGATCGAGAGGTCCGAAGGGCCGATGAAGACGCCGTCGATCCCCGGGACCGCCAGGATGTCGTCGATGATGGCCAGCGCCTCCCGGGTCTCCACCATGGCGAAGGAGACGGTCAGGTCGTTGGCCTGCTGCAGATAGGCGCCGGGCTCCAGCCTGGTCAGGGACAAGGCCCCGTAGGCGCCCCAGCTGCGCTCCCCGACGGGCGGGAACTTGGTGAAGGCGGCGAAGCGCTTGGCATCCTCGATCGTGTTGATCATGGGGGCGATCACGCCCGACACCCCCGCGTCCAGGAAGCGCGACGCGGAGGCGAAATCGCCCACCGGGATGCGGACCAGGGAGGGCTTTCCCGCGGCCGCGATCAACGGCACCGCCTGAAGCGCGGCCGCGAAGTCGATGGAGCCGTGCTGCAGATCCATGACGACGGCATCGAAGGCTTCCTGGGCCAGAAGGCCGGCCACGGAAGGATCCGGCATGCCGCACCAGGCCGTCAGAACGGGAGAGCCGGCTTTCAGCCGCTCGGGGAACGATGGATGGGTCGGCATGATGCCCTTTCGGCAGGATGGTATTGATTGTTCAGAGGCTTGAGGCGGAAGGCGGGCCGTTACCGGCCCGCTTTGATGTCCTCGATGGCGCGCTCGGTGAACTGGATCAGCTTGGCTCTCAGCTCGGGCTCGGCCATGGAATGGCCAACGCCTTCGAGATCCCGGCCGACCTTGCGCAGGACATCCGCATCGCCTGCTTCTTCGAAATCGGCGAGAACGACGCTCTTGGCATAGGCCTCCGCGTCTTCGCCCGTCTTGCCCAGGCGTTCGGCGACCCAAAGGCCGAACAGCTTGTTGCGGCGCGCCGTCGCCTTGAAGCGCAGCTCCTCGTCATGGGCGAACTGCTTCTCGAAGGCATCGCGGCGATCGTCGAATGTGGTCATGGGCCCTGTTCTCCTTGGCTGTCCTTCATGCGATATAAGGGCGCACTCGCGCGGATGCCAGACACCCCCCATCTTTCAAATGGTGCTTTCGGCAGGTTGCAGAATTGCAGCCCATTCTCCCCGCGTTGTGCTTGCCCGAGGGATCGGATAGGTTGCCCCTTCAAGCGGAGCGCCGGTGAACAGCCGCGCTTAACGCCAGCCGCGGATCTAAAAAATGAACATCCCCAGGAGCCACGGCAAATGGATTTTCTCAAACCACGGTACACGCCTATGAATCGTCGCCGTCGCATCTATGAGGGCAAGGCGAAGGTCCTCTATGAGGGCCCGGAACCCGGTACGCTCATCCAGCACTTCAAGGATGACGCGACCGCCTTCAATGCCAAGAAGCATGAAGTGATCGACGGCAAGGGCGTGCTCAACAACCGGATCTCGGAATATCTCTTCCAGCATCTGAACGACATCGGCATCCCAACCCATTTCATCCGCCGCCTGAACATGCGCGAGCAGCTGATTCGGGAAGTGGAGATCATCCCGCTCGAAGTGGTGGTGCGCAACGTGGCGGCGGGCTCGCTCGCCACCCGACTGGGTATCGAGGAGGGCACGCAGCTGCCCCGGTCGATCATCGAATTCTATTACAAGAACGACGCCCTCAACGACCCGATGGTGTCGGAGGAGCACATCACCGCCTTCGGCTGGGCCTCGCCCCAGGAGATCGACGACATCATGGCGCTCGCCATCCGGGTCAACGACTTCCTGTCCGGCCTCTTCCTCGGCGTCGGCATCCGTCTCGTCGACTTCAAGCTGGAGACGGGCCGTCTCTGGGAGGGCGAGATGATGCGCATCGTCGTGGCCGACGAGATCTCCCCGGATTCCTGCCGTCTCTGGGACATCAAGTCCAAGGACAAGCTCGACAAGGACCGGTTCCGCCGGGACATGGGCGGGCTGGTCGAGGCCTATTCCGAGGTCGCCCGGCGTCTCGGCATCCTGGCCGAGAACGAGAACCCGGTCACGGGCGGCCCTCGCCTCGTGCAGTGAGGCTGCCTGCCATCGATGATCCCAAAGCCCGGCCTCAGTGCCGGGCTTTTTGTTGGCTCGCCGGGGTTCCGTTGCACGGCCCGGGATAACGGTGCAAAAGCCCTCCCCCTCGTCCTGCCGGGCCCTGAGCCGGGCATCCACGTCTTTGTAATGCGGTGGTTCCGAAGACGTGGGTGGCCGCAACGAGTGCGGCCATGACGCAGCGGGTGATGCTTACTC
>NZ_JALJRK010000141.1 GCF_024519725.1 Microvirga sp. Mcv34
TAGGCGCAACGCTTGGGTGTGCCCGGAGCCGGATCGCCGAAGATGCTGTTCGAGCAGGAGATGCCGCCCCCTCTGACGAAAACTTCGGTTCGCCGTCCCGGAACGCCGTAGATGACGCGCGTGGGGTAGGGGACACGGCAATATCCGCCCTCCCGCGAGCAGGGCACCAGCCCTTGCGCCTGCGCGTCGGCAGACGCTCCGAAGAATGCGCCGGTGGCAATCACCGCCGTGGCCAAGACCGCACGAAGCATATGTCGTTCTCCCTGATGAGAACGCGAGTCTAGAGTTCAGATCGTTAAATATGCCATAATATATCATTATTTATGGTGAGTGAGGCTGAGGCCTCTTCCCGGATTTCCGACCCGCTAAGCCCCTGCTTCCTCGATCTCGCCGCTGAGCGTCAGCCACTCCTCTTCGAGTGTGCCCAAGGTGGCCGCCGCCTCGGCGCGCATCTTCGACAATTCGGTGGCCTTCGCCGGGTCCTTCTGGAAGGCGGTGCCGTCGGCCAGGGCCGAGTCGACCTTGCCGATAACATCCGTGAGCTTCGCCATCCTGCTTTCGAGCGCCTCCAGCTTCTTGCGCAGGGGAGCCAAGGCTGCCCGGCGCTCGGCGGCGGCACGGCGCTCGTCGGTCTTGGAGGCGATCGGCGCCTGCGGCTTGTCGGATCGCTTCTGCGGATCAAGCTCGCCAGACAGGACCAGCTGGCGGTAATCGTCCATGTCGCCGTCGAAGGGCTTAACGCCGCCATTGCCGACAATCCAGAGCCGGTCGGCGCAGGCCTCGATCAGGAAGCGGTCGTGGCTCACCAGGATCACGGCGCCCGTGTAATCATTGATCGCCTCCATCAGGGCCGTGCGGCTGTCGATGTCGAGATGGTTCGTCGGCTCGTCGAGGATGAGCAGGTGAGGGCCGTCGAAGGCCGCCAGTCCCATCAGCAGGCGCGCCTTCTCGCCGCCCGAGAGGGCGGAGACCGGCGTGTCCGCCTTCGCGCCCGGAAAGCCGATCTGCGCCGTGCGGGCGCGGATCCTGGCGATGGGTGTGTCGGGCATGCGCTCGGCCACGTGGTCGTAGGCCGTCGCTTTGGGGTTCAATTCGTCGAGCTGATGCTGGGCGAAATAGGCGACGTCCATGCGGGTCGGCGTGCGCATCTCGCCCTTCATGGGCGCCAGCCTGCCGCCGATGAGCTTGCAGAAGGTGGACTTGCCGTTGCCGTTCGAGCCCAGGAGCGCAATCCTGTCGTCCGGCGCGATCGTCAGGTTGAGACGGTCGAGCACGATGCGCTCACCATAGCCGACGGCGCCGCCCTCGACCGTGATCAGCGGCGGCGCGGCGGGCCGATCCGGTCCCGGCAGGTTGAAGGGCAGCACGTCGTCTTCCACGATGGTGGCGATCGCCTCCATCTTCTCCAGCCGCTTCACGCGCGATTGCGCCTGGCGGGCCTTCGAGGCCTTGGCCTTGAAGCGGTCCACAAAGGCCTGGAGGTGCTTTCGCTCCGCCTCTTGCTTGGCCGCCATCTTGGCCGTCAGCTCGCGCTTCTCGGCGTATTGCTTAGCGAAGGACGTATAGCCGCCGCGATAGATCGTGAGCTTGCCCCGGTCGAGATGGAGGATGTGGTTGACGCAGGCGTCGAGGAGTTCCCGGTCGTGGCTGATGACCAGTACCGTGTGCGGGTAGCGCCCGAGATAGTCGTAGAGCCAGAGCGTGCCTTCGAGGTCGAGATAGTTGGTCGGCTCATCGAGGAGCAGCAGGTCGGGCTCGGTGAAGAGCACGGCGGCCAGCGCCACGCGCATGCGCCAACCGCCCGAGAAATCCGCGCAGGGCCGGTTCTGCGCCTCCGCGTCGAAGCCGAGGCCGTGCAGGATAGCGGCCGCGCGGGCAGGGGCCGAGTGGGCCCCGATATCGGTGAGCCGTGTCTCGATCTCGGCCCGACGGATACCGTCCGCCGTTTCCGCCTCGGCGATCAGGGCGCTGCGCTCCTTGTCGGCCGCGAGCACCACGTCGATCAGGGATTCCGGGCCACCCGGCGCCTCCTGGGCCACGGCCCCGATCTTCATGCCGCGGGGCAGGGTCACGCTGCCGCTCTCGGTGGTGAGTTCACCCTGGATGATCTTGAACAGGGTCGTCTTGCCCGCGCCGTTGCGCCCGACGAGCCCCACCTTCGCGCCGTCAGGCAGGTTGAAGGAGGCGCGGTCGAGGATCAGCCGGTCGCCGATACGGTAGGTCAGGTCATTGACGTGAAGCATGCGGTCTTTTGGCGTGGGATATCGGCTCTGGCAAGGTCCTAAGTCAGGAGCGGACTAGCCGGAATCGCCAATGACAAATCCCTCGGGGCCTGAGAGAGGGATGGTCCATACTGACGATGGAAAATCTGTGCTATAGCCAAGACTGGTATTCAGGGGGAGTAGACCGATGGCGCGGCTCGCCGGGATCAAGCTGTTCAAGGGGCTGGACATCGACCTCGCACCGATCGAGGCGCGGGCCAATTGGCGCCGCTTCGATCCCGAGGAGGTCTTGGTCGACTTCGACGAGCCATCCACGGACGTCTATTTCCTTCTCTCGGGCGAAGTCCGCGTTCTCATGCGTACCGCCTCGGGTAAGGAGGTCATCCTCCACGAGATGAGGCCTGGCGACCTGTTCGGGGAACTCGCCGCGCTCGACGGGGTGCCGCGGTCGGCCAACGTCACGGCGCTGACCCGCGGGGAAGCCTGCGTGATGCCGGCCGCCGTCTTCAAGGAGCTTCTCTTCTCGCACCAGCCTGTGGCGGAGCGGCTTTTTTGCCTCATGGCGTCGCGCATCCGCGAGCTGAACGCCCGCTTCATGGAGCAGACCGTCCTCGACCTCCGGCATCGGCTCTATTCGGAGCTCCTGCGCCTGTCGTCGCCCCGTCAGGATCGGTCGGGTGAGCGGGTCATCACGCCGCCGCCCTTCCACCACATCGTGGCGGCGCGGATCGGCTGCCGCCGTGAGCAGATCACGCGTGAATTCACCATGCTGACCCAGGAAGGGCTGATCGAGCGCACGCGCGGCGCCCTGATCCTCCGGCAGCCGGATGTGCTCAAAGCGCGCGTAGCCGAGGCGATGCAGACGGATCACTGAGAGCTGTCGCTCACACGGCCGGACTGCTGGCATGTCCGTTGCCAAACGATAGAGGTTTGGGGGAGCCGGCGTGCCTCAGCCTCAAGGCGCTTTCACATCGATAACCGGAGCAGGCATGAATTCGTATTCATTCACACCGGGGCTCACCCTGGTGAATTCTTTCAACAAGGAGACGTTCGTCTTCACGACGCCTGAGAGCGAAGATGCGGCTCAATTCGAGGTTCACCTGCAGGCCGGCGGCTCCGGAGGCGGCAACGCCATGGCCCATATCCATCCTCATACGGATGAGACATTCACCGTCAGGTCAGGGCTGCTGCAAGTCAGCATCGACGGAGAGATCCATGAGCTCAAGCCCGGTGAGACGATCACTGTTCCCAAAGGCAAGGCTCACTTTTTCCGCAACGCCCACGAGGGCGATACTATAGCGGTCATCCGCTTCACTCCGGCTCAGCATCAACTGCGGTTCTTCCTGAATTTTGCGACCATTGCGCAGAAACACACCGAGTGGTTCGGCTCCAAGGGCGAGCCCAGCCTTCTCCTGATGGCGCTCACGCTCCACACCTTCAAGGATCACTTCTATCTGGCCGGCCTGCCCACCTGGGTGCAGAAGATGCTCTTTGCTACACTAGCACCTATCGCTCGCCTCATAGGCTACAGGGTTCTCATCAAACCTTGATCCAAGAAGCAACGGATCCTCACAGGTCGGGAAGAGGCAGTATGGGGCGGGAGGATTTTGTATTTCTCTTCCCCATCGCGCTGAGGCCTTTCGATCACCCAGCCAGCATTACCGCTGGTTGGGATTTGGCCCATAGGCCGCGAAGAAGACCCGGAGTGCGTTGTCCACATTCCTCTGGATCTCGGCTTCCGTCGGCGGCCCTCCCACGGAGAAGAGCAGGCGGCGCAGCATGCCGGAGACGCACAGGTCTAAGAAATGCTGGGCGGCAACGCCGGAATCTTCCATGGAAAGCCGTCCCGCCGCGACCTGACTGTCGAAGTAGGCGCTGAGTCGGGCAAGACCCCGGCAGGGACCGGCCTCATAGAAGGCCTGTCCCAGATGGGGGAACTTCTCCGCCGCGCCCATGACCATCCGGATCGAGGAGATGTGCTCGGGCTTTCCCATGCGGCGGAGATAGCTAAGTCCCAATGTCCTCATGACCCCGCGAACGTCGGGATCTTCGGGGTCGAGCTTGAACAGGACCTCGGCCAGGCCGCGCTTCTCTTCCGTCGTCAGGGCGGTGAAAAGGCTCTCCTTGCTATCGAAATACACATAGAGCGTGCCTTTGGAGACACCGGCGACCTTGGCGATCTCGCCCATGCTCGCGCCATCGAACCCCTGCGCGAGGAAAACCTTGCGGGCGCCCTCCAGAATCTGGCGGCGTTTGGCATTCTCTGGGCTCTCGTCGGCAGCCGGGGATACTTCCTGCTCCCAGATGCGGTCATGCACGGCGCTCATAGCTTCTACTGGTTCCTTTTTTGCCTTGCCTATTGACCGAACGGTTCGGTCAACTCATATATGGCGGGCAATCGATAGAGATCAAGACTGCAACGATAAGCCCGAACCATTTCGGCTCAGAGGCTTTAAGTTGGCTTGCAGAGGTTCACATGGCTTATCGGGACGAGTTTGAGCAGGGCGCGAAGGAGCGTACGGAGACGGCGAGGGAAGGACAGTCCGTGCAGGTTGCCCAGCCGGAGACGGCTGCCCCCGTCGCGGAGCCGCCCAAGGCCAAGAAGAAAGGTTTCGGCAAGAAGCCGATCATCCTGGCTATTGTGGCGGCTGCCCTGGGCTTCGGCGGCTATGAGGGCTACCATTGGTGGACCGATGGCCGCTTCATGGTGTCCACCGACGATGCCTATGTCCAGGCCGATATCACGATCCTGTCGGCCAAGATTTCCGGCTATGTCGCGTCCGTTGCGGTCACGAACAACCAGAGCGTCAAGGTGGGCGACCTGATCGCCAAGATCGACGACGGCGATTATCGCCTCGCTCTCCAATCCGCCAAGGACAAGTTCGCTACCCAGCAGAGCGCCATCGCGCGCATTGGCCGCCAGATCGAGGCCGGTCGCGCCTCTGTGACGCAGGCCGAGGCGCAGGTGGTCAGCGCGCAGGCCGAGGCCGAGCGGGCGGAGGGCGATTATGCCCGCCAGCAGCAGCTCGCCCGGTCGGACTTCACGAGCCGCGCCGCGCTCGAGAACGCCAAGGCGGCGCGCGACCGCGCCAATGCAGATGTGAAGAGCGCCCAGGCCGCCGTGGCGGCCGCCCAGGCGAATGTGGAGGTTCTGGCGGCCCAGCGGACCGAGGGCGAGCGTCTTGCTGCCGAGTACCAGACTGCGGTCGACAAGGCGGAGCGCGATCTGTCCTTCACAGAAATCCGTTCCCCGGTCGACGGGGTCATCGGCAACAAGGCCGTCGAGGTCGGCACCTATGTGCAGCCCGGCGCCCGGCTGGCGGCTCTCGTGCCCCTGACCAGCGTCCATGTGGATGCCAACTTCAAGGAGACGCAGCTCGCATCCGTGAAACCGGGCCAGACGGTGCATGTGAAGGTCGATGCCTTCCCCGATTCCGACATTGTCGGTAAGGTCGAGAGCGTTGCACCCGCAGCCGGCGCGGTGTTCAGCCTGCTGCCGCCGGAGAACGCCACCGGCAACTTCACCAAGATCGTTCAGCGCGTGCCCGTCCGCGTCACCGTCAGCCCCGAGGTCGCCCAGCAGGGTCTGCTGCGTCCCGGCCTGTCGGTCGTGGTCGACGTCGACACGCGCACCTCGGCCGAGCCTTCGAAGACGGCCAGCATCAAAGAGTAAAGTACCATGGCCGCATCGGCCGCTATCTCGTCCAAGCCTCAAGGCGTGCCCGCCGCGAAGCCGGCGCCGGTCGACCGGCGCCGGACCTTCGCGTTCTTCTGCATGGTCTTCGGCATGTTCATGGCGATCCTGGACATCCAGATCGTCTCGGCTTCGCTTGCCGAAATCCAGGCGGGCCTCTCAGCCTCGTCCGAGGAAATCTCCTGGGTTCAGACGAGCTACCTGATCGCGGAAGTGATCATGATCCCGCTCTCGGGCACGCTCTCGCGCGTGCTCTCGACGCGCTGGATGTTCGTGATCGCATCCGGCGGCTTCACGCTTATGAGCTTCATGTGCGCGACGGCGACGAACATCGAGCAGATGATCGTATATCGGGCGCTGCAGGGCTTCATCGGCGGCGGCATGATCCCGACCGTCTTCGCCTCTGCCTTCACCATCTTCCCGCCGGAGAAGCGGCCTGTGATCTCGCCGATCATCGGCCTCGTGGCGACGCTCGCGCCGACCATCGGCCCGACGCTCGGCGGCTACCTGACGGATCTCTTCTCCTGGCACTGGCTGTTCCTGGTCAACATCGTGCCGGGAATCTTCGTCACCGTGTCCACCTATCTGCTGGTCGATTTCGACGAGCCCGACTTCAGCCTGTTCAAGTCCTTCGACTGGGCTGGTCTCGGCTTCATGGCGGCTTTCCTCGGCAGCCTGGAATACGTGCTGGAAGAAGGTCCCAATAACGAGTGGTTCCAGGACGAGGCGGTGCTGATCCTTGCCATCGTCTGCGTCGTCGGGGCGGTCGGTTTCTTCTATCGGGCGTTCACGGCCGAGCAGCCCATCGTGGACCTGCGCGCCTTCTCCGACCGCAACTTCCTGGCGGGCTCGTCCTTCAGCTTCGTCATGGGCATCGGCCTCTACGGCCTGACCTATCTGTATCCGGTCTATCTGGCGCGGGTGCGGGGTTACTCGTCCCTACAGATTGGCGAGACCATGTTCGTCTCTGGCGCCTGCATGTTCCTCATGGCGCCCGTGGCGGGCTTTCTCTCCCGCAAGCTCGACCCGCGCATCATGATGGCCATGGGCTTCGCGGCCTTTGCCTTCGGCACGTGGCTGATCACGGGGCTGACGAAGGACTGGGATTTCTGGGAGTTGTTCGTGCCGCAGATCTTCCGCGGCGTCGGCCTGATGATCTGCATGGTGCCGATCAACAACATCGCCCTAGGAACCCTGCCGCCGAGCCGTATCAAGAATGCGTCGG
>NZ_JALJRK010000142.1 GCF_024519725.1 Microvirga sp. Mcv34
CATGTATTCCGACATGTCGATGCGCACGAGCGCGGTCTCGTCGTCGAACAGGAAGGCGGCAAGCGCTTTGGTGAGCTCGGTCTTGCCGACGCCCGTGGGGCCGAGGAACATGAACGAGCCGATGGGCCGGTTCGGATCCTGCAGCCCGGCACGCGCACGCCGCACCGCAGTCGACACCGCTTCCACCGCTTCGCGCTGGCCGACGACGCGCTTGGCCAGGTCCTGCTCCATGTGCAGCAGCTTCTCGCGCTCGCCTTCGAGCATCTTGTCGACGGGCACGCCGGTCCAGCGGGAGACGACCTGCGCCACGTGGTCGGGCGTCACGGCCTCTTCCATCAGGCCGCCGCCATCGGCCTTGGCCTCGACCTCGGCGACCTGCTTCTCGAGCCCCGGAATGACGCCGTAGCTGAGCTCGCCGGCCTTCGCCCAGTCGCCGTTGCGCTGCGCGGCGGCCAGCTGGTTGCGGGCCTCGTCGAGCTTCTTCTTCAGCTCCGCTGCCGTGCCGAGCTTGTCCTTCTCGGCCTTCCAGCGGGTCGTGATGGCGGCCGACTGCTCTTCCAGGTCCGCCAGCTCCTTGGTGAGGCGCTCCAGGCGGTCCTTGGAGGCGGAATCCGTCTCCTTCTTGAGCGCCTCCTGCTCGATCTTCAGGCGCACGATCTCGCGGTCGATGTTGTCGAGCTCCTCGGGCTTCGAATCGACCTGCATGCGCAGGCGCGACGAGGCCTCGTCGACGAGGTCGATGGCCTTGTCGGGCAGGAAGCGGTCGGTGATGTAGCGGTTCGAGAGCGTCGCGGCGGCGACGAGCGCCGAGTCGGTGATGCGCACCCCGTGATGCTGCTCGTACTTCTCCTTGAGGCCGCGCAGGATCGACACGGTGTCCTCCACCGTGGGCTCGCTCACGAAGACCGGCTGGAACCGGCGGGCCAAGGCCGCATCCTTCTCCACGTGCTTGCGGTACTCGTCGAGCGTGGTAGCGCCGACGCAGTGCAACTCGCCACGGGCCAGGGCAGGCTTCAGGAGGTTCGACGCATCCATGGCGCCATCGGCCTTGCCGGCGCCGACGAGCGTGTGCATCTCGTCGATGAACAGGATGATGCCACCTTCGGCCGACGTCACTTCGCTCAAGACGGCCTTCAGGCGCTCCTCGAACTCGCCGCGGTACTTTGCGCCTGCAATTAGCGCCCCCATATCGAGAGCAAGCAGCTGCTTGTCCTTCAAGGACTCCGGCACGTCGCCGTTGACGATGCGCAGCGCCAAGCCTTCGACGATGGCGGTCTTGCCGACGCCGGGCTCGCCGATGAGCACCGGATTGTTCTTGGTGCGGCGCGACAGAACCTGGATCGTGCGGCGGATTTCCTCGTCGCGGCCGATCACCGGATCGAGCTTGCCGTCACGGGCAGCCTCGGTGAGGTCGCGGGCATATTTCTTGAGCGCATCATAGGCGTTCTCGGCCGTCGCGTTGTCGGCGGTGCGGCCCTTGCGCAGGGCGTTGATGGCGGTGTTGAGGCCTTGGGCCGTCACGCCCGCCTGGGCCAGGATCTTTCCGGCTTCCGTGTCCTTCTCGACCGCGAGTGCCAGCAGCATCCGTTCGACGGTGACGTAAGAATCGCCCGCCTTCTCGGCGGCCTTCTCGGCGGTGTCGAAGAAGCGCATCAGCTCGCGCGTGGCCTGCGGCTGCGAGGCCGAGCCGGAGACCTTCGGCTGCTTGGCGAGCCACTGCTCGACGGCCGCATGGGCGTCGCGGGAGCGGCCGCCGGCGCGGTCGATCAGGCCAGCGCAGAGGCCTTCCGGATCGTCCAGCAGAACTTTCAGGATATGACCGGGAGCGAGCTGCGGGTGGCCTTCACGCACGGCCAAGTTCTGTGCCGCCTGCACGAAGCCCCGGGCACGCTCGGTGTACTTTTCGAAATTCATCGTTGCCTCCATCAGACCGTACGCCCTCTTTGAGGCGCGTTAGAACCGAGGAAGATGTCCTTTGGCCGAGCCGACCAACGAAGGACGCTGGCGCTCGCAGGAGCCGCCAGCGCCTACGATCTGGTTTTGGGGTCAACCCTTCGCAAGACCGGCTTCGCGATTTTCATCGGGAATCTTTCGGTCGTTTCCAACACCGACCAAGATTGGTTCGGGATCAAGAAACCAGACCGGGTCGTATGCATTATAGCAACGCCCAAGCGGAGCGGGCCGTCTGCGGCATCTCTTGAAATCGTTCAGGCATAGGGACAGCTAGCTGTTTCAGTGGAGGCGGACGACGATGCATGACCCGGCGAACTGGATGCTTTCCGAAGCCATTGACACTCTGGCGCGAGCCGAGCGGATGCACAGGCAACTGTTTCAGCTCCAACGCTCGCATTCCCGGGCGCCGGCGTGGGAGCCTCCCCTCGACATGATCGAGACCGATCATGAGGTGCTTATCCTGATCGCCCTGCCAGGCGTCGAGCCCGATCAGGTCGAGGCGATTGTCCGGGACGGCACCCTGATGGTGGCCGGCCGGCGCGTGCTGCCCCCCGAGTTGCGCACGGCCCGCATTCATCGTCTGGAACTGCCGCAGGGCCAGTTCGAACGACACGTCCCGTTGCCGCCGGGGCGCTACAGGGCGGTGCACCGGTTCGCGCGGAACGGGTGTGTCGTCTTCAGTCTCGAGAAAGACGTGTAGGGGTTGCGCCATGATCCTGTTCGGAGTCGCCAACGGTCCCAACCAGCCCAACAACCATTCACCGGAGCCTCAGGAGGAATTTACGCCGGTTCCGTTGCCGCCGGACGCCACCATCATCGTGCCGGTGCGCAACACTGTTCTATTCCCGGGCATGATCGCGCCGATCGTCGTCGGGCGGCCGGCCTCGATCGCCGCCGCCCAGCAGGCCGTGCGGGAGGAGAGGCCCATCGGCATCCTGATGCAGCGGGACGCCCAGCTGGCGGAGCCCGGCCCCGCTGGGATGCACGCTGTCGGAACGCTCGCCAACATCGTCCGCTACATGACGGCTCCGGACGGAACGCACCATATCATTTGCCAAGGCGTCCAG
Source organism: Microvirga sp. Mcv34 (assembly GCF_024519725.1). Classification (GTDB taxonomy): domain Bacteria; phylum Pseudomonadota; class Alphaproteobacteria; order Rhizobiales; family Beijerinckiaceae; genus Microvirga. The sequence continues at coordinate 3,021 of NZ_JALJRK010000142.1, forward strand.
CGGATTCGGATCCTCGACTTCGTGAACGAGAAGCCGTTCCTGGCCGCACGTGTGCTCCACTTGCCGGAGCCTGAGGCCCAGAGTCCCGAGATCGAGGCCCGCTTTCTCCATCTGCAGAGCCAGGCGATCGAGGCGCTCCAGCTCCTGCCGCAGGCGCCTCAGGAGCTGATCGCGGCCGTGCAGGGGGCGACCTCGCCCGCCCAGCTCGCCGACCTTGCGGCGACTTACATGGACATCAAGCCCGAGGAAAAGCAGGAGATCCTGGAGACGCTCGACCTCCTGCCCCGGATGGACAAGGTCTCGCGCCTGCTGGCCCAGCGGATCGAGGTCCTGCGCCTGACCCAGGAGATCGGCCGCCAGACCAAGGCCGCCCTGGACGAGCGCCAGCGCGAGGCCGTGCTACGCGAGCAGATGGCGGCGATCCAGCGCCAGCTCGGCGAAGGCGACGGGCGAGCCCAGGAAGTTCAGGAACTCACCGAGAAGATCGCCACGGCAAACATGCCGCCGGAGGTCGAGGAGCAGGCCCGCAAGGAGCTTCGGCGCTATGAGCGCATGCCCGAAGGCGCGACCGAGGCCGGAATGCTCCGGACCTATCTCGACTGGCTCGTCGAGCTGCCCTGGAGCCTGCCTGAGGAGAATCCCATCGATATCGCGGAGGCCCGCCGCATCCTCGACGAGGACCACTTCGGGCTTGAGAAGATCAAGCAGCGGATCGTCGAATATCTGGCCGTGCGGAAGCTCGCTCCCAACGGCAAGGCCCCGATCCTGTGCTTCGCCGGCCCCCCTGGCGTCGGCAAGACGTCGCTCGGGCAGTCGATCGCCCGCGCCATGGGGCGGCCATTCGTGCGGGTGAGCCTCGGCGGCGTCCACGACGAGGCGGAGATCCGCGGCCACCGGCGGACCTATGTGGGCGCCCTGCCCGGCAACATCATCCAGGCGATCAAGAAGGCCGGCGCGCGCAACTGCGTGATGATGCTGGACGAGATCGACAAGATGGGGCGCGGCATCCAGGGCGACCCTTCGGCCGCGATGCTGGAGGTGCTCGACCCCGAGCAGAACGCCACCTTCCGCGACAACTACCTGGCCGTTCCCTTCGACCTCTCGCGCGTGGTGTTCATCGCCACCGCCAACATGCTCGACGCGATCCCGGGGCCGCTGCGCGACCGCATGGAGATCATCACCCTTGCCGGCTACACCGAGGACGAGAAGCTGCAGATCGCCCGGCGCTACCTGGTCAAGCGCCAGCTGGAAGCGAACGGGCTCCGGCCGGACCAGGCCGAGATCAGCGACGACGCCCTGAGCGGGATCATCCGGGATTACACCCGCGAGGCCGGCGTCCGGAGCCTGGAGCGCGAGATCGGCAGGGCGCTGCGCCACGCCGCCGTCCGGATCGCGGAGGGCAGCGCAGAGCATGTGAGCATCGGAGCCGAGGACCTCACCGCGATCCTGGGCCCGGCACGGTTCGAGGACGAGGTCGCCATGCGCACCAGCGTGCCGGGCGTGGCCACCGGACTGGCTTGGACCCCGGTGGGCGGCGACATCCTGTTCATCGAAGCCACCCGGACGCCCGGCAAGGGCGGCCTGATCCTGACGGGGCAGCTCGGCGATGTCATGCGCGAGAGCGCCCAGACGGCCCTGAGCCTCGTCAAGTCCAAGGCCGCAACGCTCGGGATCCAGCCGAAGGTCTTCGAGAGGAGCGACATCCACATTCACGTTCCCGCCGGCGCCACGCCCAAGGACGGGCCAAGCGCGGGCGTGGCCATGTTCACCGCCCTTGTCTCTCTGCTCTCCGACCGGACGGTTCGAAGCGATACGGCGATGACGGGCGAGATCAGCCTGAGGGGGCTCGTGCTGCCGGTAGGCGGCATCAAGGAGAAGGTCACTGCCGCTGCGCGGGCCGGCGTGACCCGGGTGATGCTCCCGGCGCGCAACCGCCGCGACTTCGAGGATATTCCCGAAGAGGCGCGTGCCCGTCTCGAGTTCGTATGGCTCGAACGGGTCGACGACGCCCTGCAGGCGGCGCTGGAAGGCGAACCGCTGCGGGCGGTGGACGGTGGAACGCAGGCGGCCTGATGCCCTGTCACCAAGTTGGTCTCAGATGCTGGACACTGCCGTATCCGCGTTCGTGCTGCTGTTCGTCACGATCGGTCCCGTAGAAACGGCGGCCGTATTCGGGGTGCTCACCGCCGGGATCCACCGGCCGGAACGGCGGCGGCTGGCATGGCAGGCGGTGGTGATCGCCGGGGTGGTGCTGCTGCTCTTTGCGCTCCTGGGGACGCAACTGCTCGATTTTCTGCATGTCTCGCTGGCGGCGTTCCGGATTGCCGGCGGGATCCTGCTCCTGCTTCTGGCAGTCGATCTCGTGTTCGCGCACCCGACAGGCCTGTCGTCCATCACGGCGAGCGAGGAGCATGAAGCTCAACGCCCCGGAGACATCGCCGTGTTCCCGCTCGCCATCCCGCTGATCGCCGGTCCCGGCAGCATGACCGCGGTCGTGCTGCTGATGGGACAGGCCGGGACGGATCTCGCCCGGGCTACGATCCTGTTCATGTTGGTGGCCTGCCTCGGAGCCACCTATCTCGCGCTTGTCCTGGTCGAGCCCCTCGGGCGTCTGCTCGGGGTGACCGGCACCAACGTCGTCGCCCGCATCTCAGGAGTTCTGTTGGCGGCCGTCGCGGTGCAGTTCGTCCTCGATGGCCTCCGGGAGGCGAACCTTTTCGCTGCGCCTCCATAGGTGAGCCGCTGCCCTCTCAAGCCTCCTGCGAGGGCGCGGGGTTGCACTTACATAGTCGCACGCATGAATACGAGTTGGAGTTTGTACGATGTCCGATACCTTCCACATCGTCTGTCCCACCTGTGACAGCGTCAACCGCCTGCCGCGGTCAAAGCCGGCGCAGGCGGCCAAATGCGGCCGCTGCGGCGCCGGTCTGTTCTCCGGCAAGCCGCTTGAACTCGGCGGCGAACGGTTCAAGCGCCATGTCACCCGCAACGACATACCCGTCGTGGTCGATTTCTGGGCGCCTTGGTGCGGCCCCTGCCGCGCCATGGCCCGCGTCTTCGAGCGAGCTGCGCAGGAACTCGAGCCGGCAGCCCGGTTCGTCAAGGTCAATGTCGACAACGAGCCGGGTCTCTCGGCAGAGTTCGGCATCCGGGGCATTCCCGCACTGTTCGTGTTCAGAAACGGACAGGTCGCATCCCGAGAGGCCGGAATGATGGATCCGGCCTCGCTGCGCCGATGGATCGCAAGCGCAATCGATCTCCAGGCTAGCAAGCGATAAGACCGAAGCTCCCGCCAGTCCGCAGTCGGCGGCTGCTCCCTTGACGGGATTTGGAGCATTCCTATCTCGAAGCTGCTTGGCACCCGTGCCTCATGAGTGCCAAGCTAGGCTTTATTCGTGAATGAAATAGGAGGGTCTTTCGATGAAATTCCGTCCCTTGCACGACCGCATCGTCGTCCGCCGGATCGAACCTGAGGAGCGGACAAAAGGTGGCATCATCATCCCAGACACCGCCAAGGAGAAGCCGCAGCAGGGTGAGGTCATCGCCGTTGGCCCTGGGGCCCGCGACGAGACCGGCAAGTTGGTCGCTCTCGACGTGAAGGCGGGCGATCGTGTTCTCTTCGGCAAGTGGTCCGGCACGGAAGTGCGCATCGATGGCGAGGATCTCCTGATCATGAAGGAATCCGACGTCATGGGCATTCTCGAGCAGGATGCCGTCGCCAAGAACGCCGCCTAACGGCTGGGAGTTGCTGACATCCGCCACAATAGGAGATGAATTCAATGGCTGCCAAAGACGTTAAGTTTTCCTCCGACGCCCGCGAGAAGATGCTGCGCGGCGTGGACATCCTGGCCGACGCGGTGAAGGTCACCCTCGGCCCCAAGGGCCGCAACGTGGTGATCGAGAAGTCCTTCGGGGCGCCCCGCATCACGAAGGACGGCGTCACCGTCGCCAAGGAGATCGAGCTCGCCGACAAGT
>NZ_JALJRK010000143.1:0-538 GCF_024519725.1 Microvirga sp. Mcv34
ATCCGGCGGCGGTCGGGCGCCAGGTTTGCTGGGGATTGCGCCAGTCGATGCCCTCCAACAGATAACCCAACTGCGCAGTGGAAATCGATACCGTGCCGTCTGCCGGTGAGGGCCACAGAAAACGACCCCGATCAATGCGCTTCGAGAACAAACACAGGCCCTGGCCGTCGTACCAGAGCACTTTGATCAGATCGCCTCTGCGGCCGCGGAAGACAAACAGATTGCCCGAATGCGGATCGCGCCTGAGCGTCTCCTGCACGAGCAGGGACAACCCGCCGAAGCCTTTGCGCATGTCGGTGTGCCCGGTGGCCAGCCACACGCGCACGCCGGTCGGCACCGGGATCATGCCAGGCTCTCCACCACTTGGAGAACCCGCCGCAGCGCCTCGGCATCGACGTCGCGGTCCACGCGAATGCGGCGCCCGCGGCCCACGACGATCTCGATCAGGCCAGTGCGCCGCGATGAGGATACCATCGGCGGGACCTGCACTGGGACCGGCGTGATCTCGACCGGCATGAAGGCGGGACCAGCGTCACCG
>NZ_JALJRK010000143.1:543-6786 GCF_024519725.1 Microvirga sp. Mcv34
TTTTTTTTTTTTTTTGGGACCAGCGTCACCGAGCCGGCGTTCGCGGGCCAGCCGGCGCCAGGTGAAGACGACGCTGGGCGCAAGACCATGGCGGCGGGCCACCTCGCTGACCTTCATGCCCGGCTGCAGCGTCTCTTCCACGATCTGGAGTTTGTCCTGGAGGCTCCAGCGCCGCCGGCGTTCTGTGCCGAGAACTTCGATCTTCATTGACCTGCTGACCTTAAAGCTAGGCTTAAGGTCAGAACGTCACGCGCAAACTGCGCTCTCACAAGAGGGCGCACACCGGGTGCTTACTCTTTACTGACACAGAAGCAAGGAGCTTTCAGTGTCAGTTTCTATGTCTGCGCCTATGTCTGATGATAGAAGCTTCCATGTGCTGGAGGCCGTTCCCCACCGTCTGGAAGGTGGTCCCGATCGGCCCCGCCGACGCTGGTCGGTTGAAGCCAAGATGGCTCTCATCGAGGAGACCCTGAAGCCTGGGGCCAATGTCTCGGCCATTGCACGCCAGGCTGGAATTGCACCGGCGCAACTGTTCGGCTGGCGCCGCAAGGCGATGCAAGCGGGTGTCGTCCAAGGCGAACCCCAGGAGCAGCGGCTCGGATTCGTTGAAGTCACACCGACATCCTCGTCGATGATCGAGATCGTGATCGCTGACGTGGTGGTTCGTGTTGCCGCTGATATTGATCAGAACCACCTGGTCAACATCCTCCGAGTGGTCCGACGGGCATGATCCCGGCCGGCGTGAAGGTGTTCCTGGCCAGCCATCCGGTTGATTTTAGGAAAGGTCCAGACGGGCTTCTGGCGCTGGTGCGCGAGGCTGGATCCGATCCCTTCAGCGGCGCGCTTTACGTCTTCCGGGCCAAGCGTGCAGACCGCGTCAAAATTGTCTGGTGGGACGGCACGGGCGTGGTCCTTTACAGCAAGAGGTTGGAGAAGGCGCACTTCTGCTGGCCGCGGATCGGTCAGCATCGGGTGCAACTCAACCATGCCCAGTTGCTTGCTCTGGTCGATGGCATGGACTGGAAGCGGGTGCATGCCGTGACTGTCAGGGCTCCGCAATCGGTCGGATAGTTCTCCCTGCGGCATGATGAATCAGAACTGGAGAGCCGCTTCGGCAGGCTCCTCGATCATGATCTGATGGGCGCAATGACGGCCCATGATTCCGCCCTTCCTGATGATGTCGATGCGCTCAAGGCGATGGTGCGCACCATGGCCGAGAAGACCGCGCTTCTGGAACAGCGCAACGCCCATCTCGAACAGGTGAACAAGGGTTCCGAGGAGCGCATCGCGCGGCTGATGGCGATCGTCAAGATGCTCGAGCGGGCCCGCTACGGCGCCCGTTCCGAGCGGCTCGGCAAGGATCGGCTCAGCGACGATCAGTATGCCCTTGCGCTCGACGAGATCGAGACCGGTGTGGCAGCCCTCGAGGCCGAGAGGGAGAAGGCGACGGGACGCCCGACCAAGCGGGCGCCGCGCCCGCGCAAGGGCTTTGCGGCGCATCTCGAACGGGTCGAGGTGGTGATCGAGCCGGATGATCCTCCGGGCTGCGAGGGGCTCGAGCGGATCCGGATCGGTGAGGACGTCTGTGAGCGCCTGGATGTGATGCCGGCCAAGTTCCGCGTCATCATCACGCGCCGGCCCAAATACGTCTACAAGGGCTGTGACGGCGTCATCCAGGCTCCCGCACCCGCCCGGATTATCGCCAGCGGGATTCCCACCGAGGCGCTGCTGGCCCAGATCGCCGTGTCAAAGTATGCCGATGGCCTGCCGCTGTACCGGCAGGAGGCGATCTATGCCCGCGACGGGGTTGTGATCGAGCGCTCGCAGATGGCGCAGTGGATGGGCAAGGTGGGCTTCGAGCTCGAGCCGCTGGCCGAGTATGCCCTGGCGCGGATCAAGCAGGGCGAGCGGATCTTTGCCGATGAGACAACCCTGCCGACCCTGGTGCCCGGGGCGGGCAAGGCCAAGACCGCGTACCTGTGGGCCTATGTGCGCGATGATCGGCCGTTTGGCGGCCGCGATCCGCCGATTGTGGTCTACCGGTTCGAGGACAGCCGGGCCGGCGACTGCGTGGCGCGCCATCTTGAAGGCTATCGCGGCATCCTACAGGTGGATGGCTATACGGCCTATCACCGGCTTGCCCGGCCCGAGGGAGCCAACGAAGGCGTGCAGCTGGCAGCCTGCTGGTCGCACGTGCGCAGGAAATTTTACGAGCTGCACGTCTCGGATGCCTCCGTGGTGGCGGCACAGGCGCTGAATCAGATGGCGGCGCTCTGGGCTGTGGAGGAGAGGGTTCGCGGTCGGCCCGCGCTGACGCGCATGAAGGCCCGCCAGGCGGAGGTGGCGGCTGTCGTGAGTGGGCTCTTCGCGCTGTGGGAGAAAGAGCTACCGAAGCTGTCACGCAAGTCGAAGCTGGCCGAGGCGATCCGCTATGCTCTGACGCGCCGTGCCGCTCTGGAGCGGTTCTTGTCGGACGGACGCGTCGAGTTGGATTCCAACACGGTCGAACGCGCGATCCGGCCTCAGACGATCATAAGGAAGAACAGTCTGTTTGCAGGCTCCGATGGCGGCGGCCGCACATGGGCGGCCATCGCGACCCTTCTGGCCACGGCCAAAATGAACAACGTCGATCCGCACGCCTGGCTGACCCAGACCCTTGAGCGCATTGCCAACGGGTGGCCCAACCGCGAGATCGAAGCCCTCATGCCGTGGAACTACCGTCCCTGAACGGCATCAGCTGCCCGCTTACGAAGCTGATTTCGCAGTTATGTTCGAAGTTAGCGACGGAACGATGGGGCGGATGGAGATCATCACAGGTCGGGAGCGCCGGCGGCAGTGGCCGACTGAGGAGAAGCTGCGCATCCTGGAAGAGGCCTCCACTCCAGAGGCCAGTGCCGCCGAAGTCGCTCGCCGGCACGATCTTCTGCCGCAGCAAATCTACACCTGGCGCCGACAGTTGCGGGCCGACCATTCCGTCCCGCACGAGACGGTTTCCTTTCTTCCCGTTGACCTGAGGGCCGATGCGGCGGCGCCAGGAAAGCCAGCACTATGCTCATCGCCACGAGGTCAGATCGAGATCGGCCTCACCAATGGACGGACCCTGCGGATCGACGTTTGTGCGGATGTCGATGTTCTGCGCCGTCTCATCCGGGTGGTGGAAGAAGCATGATTGCGCCAGGCAGTGGCGTGCGGGTGTATCTGGCCTGTGGCGTGACCGACATGCGCAAGGGCGTGTCCGGACTTGCCGCACTCGCCCAGGAGGTTCTGCGTCAGGATCCCTGTTCAGGCGCGGTCTTCGCCTTCCGCGGCCGGCGCGGCGACCGCATCAAGTTGCTGTTCTGGGATGGCCAGAGGTTTTGCCTCTATTACAAGATCCTGCAGCGCGGTCGCTTTCCCTGGCCCTCGCCGGCGGACGGATCCGCGCGGCTGACATCGGCTCAGCTGGCCATGCTGTGGGGAGGAATCGACTGGCGACGTCCCGCTTGGTCCTCACCACCGTCTCGTGTCGCGTGACGGCGATCTGAGCCCAACAGGATAGCTGTTCCGCGCTAGGCAAATCAGCTAGCCTTCCGGATCATGGTGGCTCTTCCTGATCCGCTTCCAGCCGAGCCTGATGCGCTGCGCGCGATTATCGCCGCGCAGGCCGCCGAACTGGCTGCCAAGGACGCCGAGCTGCGCTCGGAGCGGATCTTGATCGAGAAGCTGAAGGCGCAACTGCTCCTCTTGCGCCGGGCGCGGTTTGGAGCCTCCTCCGAGAAGATCGACCGGGCCATCGAGCAGCTTGAGTTGGCCCTGGAAGACATCGAAGCCGCCGCCGCGCAAGAGGCTGGGCAGGCTCAGCCGACTGCGCGGCATGCGGACCGAAGGCCGGCGCGCCTGCCGCTGCCGGTCCATCTGCCGCGCGAAGACGTGATCCATGCCGCCCGCTGCGTCTGCCCCCAGTGCGGCAGCGACCGGCTGCGCAAGTCCGGTGAGACGGTCACCGAGGTTCTCGACTACGTGCCAGCGTCCTTTCGTGTGGTGCGCCATATCCAGCTGCGTCATCGATGCATGGCTTGTGATGCGGTGGTCACAGCCAGTATGCCCTCGCTGCCCATCGAGCGCGGCAAACCCGGGCCAGGGCTGGTCGCACATGTGCTGGTCGCCAAGTTCTGCGATCACCTGCCGCTGTACCGGCAGTCGGAGATCTATGCGCGTGAGGGCGTTGAGATCGCGCGCTCGACCATGGCCGACTGGATGGGACGCGCGGCATGGCTGATGGAGCCGTTGGTTGCGGCGGTTCGCGCCCAGGTCTTCGCCGGCACGCGCCTGCATGGCGATGACACACCGGTTCCGGTTCTCGAGCCTGGACGAGGCCAAACCAAGCAGGGACGGCTGTGGACCTATGTCCGCGATGAGCGTCCCTGGCAGAGCCCTGTGCCTCCGGCCGTGTGCTATCTCTATAGCCGCGATCGCAAGGCCATGCACCCGCAGGCGCATCTGAAGAACTTCTCCGGCGTTCTGCATGCCGATGCCTATGCGGGCTTCAAGGACCTGTACCGGGCCCGAGCGTCGGACGGACGAAGTCCGATTGTGGAGGCCGCCTGTTGGGCCCATGCCCGGCGCAAGCTCTTCGAGCTGACGGTCAGCGGGGCGGCCCCAATTGCCGAGGAAGTGCTCCGGCGCATCGGTGAGCTCTATGACATCGAGGCATCCATTCGCGGATCACCTCCGGAGGCGCGGCGCCAGATGCGTCAGGAGCAGGCGAGGCCGAAGGTCGAGGCGCTGCGACAATGGCTGGAGCGGGAGCTGGCGCGCCTGCCCGGAAAGAGCCCCACCGCGCAGGCCATCCGCTATGCTCTGTCGCGCTGGACGGCCCTGTGTCGCTATCTCGATGACGGCACAATCGAGATCGACAACAATGCCGCCGAGCGCTCCATCCGCCCTGTTGCTCTTGGACGGAAGAACTGGCTGTTTGCGGGGTCGGATGCCGGCGGAGAACGGGCGGCGGCCATTCTGTCGCTGACTGAGACGGCCAAACTGAATGGCCTTGATCCGGAGGCCTGGCTTCGCGACGTTCTGGCCCGGATTGCGGATCATCCGATCAACCGCGTCGGTAACCTGCTACCCTGGAACTGGAAGCCGCATGCAGAACATCCCACGCCGTCTGAAGCTGCTTGAGAAGAAGCTGGCCAGCTTGCCGATCGACAGTGACGCGATGCTGGTCAGTGAGCTCGACGGCTTTGTGGCGGGGCTCCTTGTCTGCCCTGACCTGATCATGCCGAGCGAGTGGCTACCACTGGTCTGGGGCAGTGATGAGGACGAAGCTCCTGTCTTCGAGAATGCCCGACAGGCCGAGGAGCTCATCGGGTTGGTAATGGAGCACTACAATGCCACGGCCCAGGATCTGCAGTCCGGCCGTTATGCGCCGGTCTTCGAGGTCGACACGCGCCATGACGAGGTGCTCTGGGAGCTTTGGATCGGCGGGTTTGAAACCGCCATGCAGCTGCGTCCGGAGAGCTGGATCGCCGTCCTTGATAGCGACGAGGACACGCGCTCTGCGCTGACGGGCCTGATCCTGCTGACGCGGATCAACCAGGGCGACAGCGGCCTTCGCGAGGATGAGGTCAAGGAGCTGACCGAAAAAGCCCCCGACTTGATTGGCCCCTGGGTCGAGATCCTCAATGCCTGGCGGGTGAGCCAGCATCTTGCGGGTCAGCCCGTGCCGCCGGCGCCGAGCTTTGGCAAGGTCGGCCGCAACGATCCATGCCCGTGCGGCTCCGGCAAGAAATACAAGAAGTGCTGTGGCCTCAACTGATCGTCAGAGGCTCACCGGACGCTTACCGTTGTTCGACAGGCAGACCCGCCCGTCCTCAAGGAAGAGCGCGAACGAGGCCCAGCGCCGCAGCATGTAATCGATGGCTTTGGCCGTCTCGCTCTTGGGCGACAGCCGCCCGCACTGCGCCCGCAACCAGCTCTCCAGATCGTCGACCAGAGGCTTGGATTGAGCGGCACGGACAGAGCATCGCTCGTTAGGCGGCCGGCCGTTGATCGCGCGCTCAATCGCAAACAGCGCATCGATGCGCTTCACCGCCTCGATCGCGATCGGTGCCTTCTTCAACTCGGCCAGTTCAAAGAATTTGCGACGCGCATGCGCCCAACACGCCGCCTCGGTCGCAGCCCCGATCACGCGGCCTGGTTCATACAGCTGCCCGAAGCCGGAATAGGCATCCGCCTGCAGAATCCCGCTGTAGCTCTTCAGGA
>NZ_JALJRK010000144.1 GCF_024519725.1 Microvirga sp. Mcv34
CGGATTGAGCCACTCTGTCGGGAGTGGATTCATCAGGTTGCCGGAGCGCCGGGAAATCGTCAACCGTGATGGTTTCCTTCTTCAGGAGCAGCATTGCCCCGGCCTCCAGATCGCTCATCCGGTCGCGAAGAATGGCCAGGGCGCGCTCGAACGCCTGATCGACAAGATTACGGCTTTCGACGTCGATCTCGCGCAGGGTTTCCTCGGACGCGTTCGGCCTCTCGATCGATGGCGCGCCTAAGAAGGGCTGTTGCGGGGGGAGGTAGGTGCGCTGCCCGGTGGCGCCCGCCATGCCGTAGCGCGTCACCATCTCGAAGGCGACCGCCGTCGCCCGCTGCAGGTCATCTGCGGCTCCGGTCGAGATTTCGCCTGCGAAGATCAGGGACTCGGCGGCGCGCCCGCCCATGAGCACGGCGATGCGGTTCTGCAGATCGCTCTGCGAGAGGAGAAAGCGGTCCTCCGTCGGGCGCTGGATGGTGTAGCCAAGCGCCCCGACGCCGCGCGGGATGATCGAGACCTTGAGCACGGGGTCGACTCCGGAGAGGCTCGCAGCGACCAGGGCATGGCCCATCTCGTGATAGGCCACCCGGCGCTTCTCCTCCGGATTGAGAACGCGGCTCTTCTTCTCCAGGCCGGCGACGATGCGCTCGATGGCGGCGGTGAAGTCGTCGAAGGAGACATCCTGGGCGTTGCGGCGGGTTGCGATGATCGCCGCCTCGTTGACGAGGTTGGCCAAGTCGGCGCCGGTGAAGCCCGTTGTCAGGCCAGCGATGTCGTCGAGGTTCACACTCGGTGAGAGTTGAATTTTGCGCACGTGAACCTTCAGAATATCCACGCGGCCCTTGCGGTCGGGCCTGTCAATGAGAACCTGCCGGTCGAAGCGACCTGGCCGGAGGAGGGCGGGATCGAGCACCTCGGGCCGGTTCGTCGCCGCGAGCAGGATCACGCCGCTCGACGGATCGAAGCCGTCGAGCTCGGCCAGGAGCTGATTGAGCGTCTGCTCCTTCTCGTCGTACCCACCCGTGATGTTGCCGGCGGCGCGGCTGCGGCCGAGCGCATCGAGCTCATCGATGAAGATGATGCAGGGCGAAGCCTTCCGAGCCTGCTCGAACAGGTCCCGGACCCGCGCCGCTCCGACGCCGACGAACATCTCGACGAACTCCGAGCCGGAGATCGAGAAGAACGCAACGCCAGCCTCGCCAGCAACGGCGCGGGCCATCAGGGTCTTGCCAGTGCCGGGAGGGCCCACCAGGAGGATGCCCTTGGGCAACCGGGCCCCGAGACGGCCGTAGGACTTCGGGTTCTTGAGGAAGTTGACCACCTCCTGCAGCTCGAACTTGGCTTCATCGGCCCCGGCGACATCCGCGAAGGTCACCTTGGTGTCGGTCTCGACATAGACCTTGGCCTTCGACTTGCCGATCGACATGAGGCCGCCGAGCCCCTGGCGCTCGGCCACCCGGCGGAACAGGAACGACCACAGGAGATAGAAGGCAAAGGCCGGCAGAATCCACGACAGGATCGTCGAGATGATGCCGCCGGAGGGAGCACCCGTAACCGTGACGCCCTTGGCGGCGAGCTTCTCGGCCAGCGTCGGGTCGACCCGGGCCGCCGCAAAGTAGGAGCGGCCTTCCGCCGTTGGCTCCTTGAGGGCGCCCGTGATGGTGTCCTGCCCGATCGTGACCTGGGCGACCTTGCCGTCGGCAACAAGCTGCTCGAACTGGCTGTAGGGGATGGTCTCGACCTGCCGGTACGTCGTCCAGAACTGCTGGATCAGCAGGACACCGAGAAACGCCGCGAAGATATACCAGAGGGTCCACTGCTGCTTGCGCGCGTTCGGCTCCATCACCTTGTCTCCCTACGATCCGTTCGGAACATGGCCCATGTTGGCCCCATCTCAAGTGTTATGGCGGCCGAGATCTTTCCTTGATCCAGAACAATATTGGCTCAAAAGCGGCTCGCCGGCCCGCACCAAGCCTTTGAGTTCACGGAAGCGGTTGGACGGTCGCCCGGATGTGCGTCGACGTCTCAGTACGCCCCCGTCCGGGCGATAATTGAAGACATGCCCGCGGAAACACCTCCTGCCCCCTCCGATATGTCATGCACGTTAGCGGCAAGCACCAGCTGGTCTGGTGTTGCTGCATGCATCACGCATAGCCGTCGCACGCCTCCCCAAAGTCTCCCAATCGTATTCGAAAATACTGTTCGCCGCCGAGCCGAGAAGATTGCTCCTGTACCAGAGAAAGCGTCCCAAGAACGAGCTCGAATTTCTGCAAGAGCTGTCACGAGAGGCGCTTTGGCCAATGTATTAGACATGGCTGGTGCGCGAGACTTGCAAGGGAGGCTGCGGATCCGGAAGCGGGGGGACCCGTTCGCTACGCCCTTACTCCGGAAGGGCTGAGCGCCCTCGCACAGGCCTCGTCATGGAAGCTTCTTTCCCAGGCAGGTTCCGCTTCCACACCGTCTGCGACAAAGCCTGATCGTAGCCATAAGCGTAGATCCGCCGCATGTACTCCCTGTCGAAGCCCATCGATCCACCTTCGGGCATGTCCGCCTCGATGTAAGCGAGGTTGAACCCGAAGCCGTTGCGGCGTGCGAAATCATGGGTCGCCTGCAATGTCGACCAGCTCTGGACCTGGGTCATTGTCGTCACGGCACGGCCGACGATCTCTGTCGCCCTGTTGCCCACGACAGTGAAGGACGGCTCGATCTTTCCGTTCATGACAACGTAGAAGCTGACCCGCATGCCAGGCCCAGGGCGGACGTTTTGCGTGACGATGTCTTGCGGCAGGATGAAAACGTTTGCCGTCACACCTCCGTCGACATGCATCTCCTGGAACAGGCGTCCATCAGCCAGCGCAGTGATCAGGGTCGGCGTGAACACGCCCGGGATGCTGGCCGAGGCCGTCATCACGGAACGGAACAGCTCGACGGCATCGGGCGACCCGCTCGCGGCGATCGCTCCCATGTTCCAGATCACGGGACGTTGGGCATCCAGGTTTGTCGTGACGATGAGAAGACGACGGCCCTTGAGGTACTCGCGCGCAACCTCCGCGACCACCTCCGGCGTCACGAACCGCTGGACCAGGGATCTCAGGCGGTTGTTGTCAAACACCCCGGATCCGAAGATGGCGTTGATGAGGCTGGGTGACTCCAGAAGGGTACTGCCGTAGCCGCCCGTGTAAATCTCGCGCAGGGTGTCGTCGTATGCACTTCCCAGGAAGGCGAAGGGTGCGATCAGGGCTCCGGTGCTGACGCCCGAGACAATCGCGAATTCCGGACGGGTGCCGGTCCGCGTCCATCCGTTCAGCAACCCCGCCCCGAACGCACCGTCGCCTCCGCCGCCGGAAAGGGCGAGATAGTTCAAGTCTCTCAAAGACCGCGGGTTGAACTGCGCCGCCTGGCGGGCGGAACTCCCGGCAGTTGCCCAGAACCGGACGTCCGGCATGCCAGGCACGTTCGCCTCCGCTTGGTCCGCGGCAGTGAAGTGGTTGCGGGGCAAGGCCCCGCAGCCCGCGAGGATGGCAGACATGCCGATGGCGGCCAGACCACCAAGGGGTGTGCGTCTCGACCGGGTAGCCGAGGACCTGTCCGTCAAGCGAAATCTGAGAGGCTGGTACAGGGGCGGTCCCTCCGGTGGCGATTCTTGGCATGACTTGACCGTTCTAGGGCACACGGCCAGCGGTTGCGAGATGCATCAGCCTTTTCAACCGGTTCGCCGGTCAGGATCGGTTTGCCGCCGGCGCCTCCATCGAATCTGCCGCCTTTCCAGTCGCATCAGTGCCCGTCCTGTGGAGATTTTGAGGCCGAGCACGGAGAGGAAACCCCGAGACGATGGTGAGCCCCTATTGGGATTCGGATCCAGCATGGTGACGCCTTTCTAAACCACCCGTCGCGCAACCTGCAGGCTCGTGCAACTCCTTCTCCAGGTGCTGGTCTCGTCGATCATGCCTGCAGGACCATCCTGGCCCTTGCTCCTGGATATCAGGACCACCGTGGCACGGGCCTCAAGCGCAATCGCGCCGCTGACAACCTCCTTGACCCGCAGAGCAGGATCAGCCGTATCGATTGCGATATGCCAGCGTCGGGTTGATGACGGGATTATGAACCGACAGGGAGCACGTGCCGCGTTGAAGAGAAGGCACAGGGCTCCACCCTCGTACTCATGAACCACACAGCCGACCTGGTTGTCGGGACCGTCCCAATCCACCGGCCCGCCATTCGCACCAAACCACTCGATCTCCTCAGACCTGTAGAAGCGATCCGCGCCGAGAACCGGATGCGCCTTCCGGAGTGCGATCAGATCGCTGACGAAATCCACCAGATGTGCGTTCCGATCGGCAAGCGTCCAGTCATACCAGGAGGTCTCATTATCCTGGCAATAGGCATTGTTGTTGCCGGCCTGCGTCCGCCGGAACTCGTCACCGCCAAGCAGCATCGGCACACCCCGCGAGAGGAACAGGGACGCGAGCATGTTCTTGATCTGGCGCAGACGCATCGCCTCGGCTGCGGGATCCTCCGTGGGCCCCTCGATGCCATTGTTTTCACTGTAATTCTCGGTCAGACCATCGAGGTTGCCCTCGCCGTTGGCTTGGTTGTGCTTCGCCGCATAGGAGACGAGGTCGTTCAGCGTGAAGCCGTCATGGCACGTGACGAAATTGATGCTCTTGATAGGGGAGCCGTTGCCACTCTGGTGGTAGAGGTCGGCGCTACCGCAGAGGCGGGTGGCGAAGCGGCCGGTCATGCCCGCATCGCCGCGCCAGAACCGCCGGACGTCGTCGCGGTAATGGCAGTTCCATTCCGCCCAGCGCGTGCCGGGGAACTCACCCACCTGGAATGCGCCCCCGGCGTCCCATGCCTCGGCAATGAGTTTCACGTCCCGCAGCAGCGGGTCCTCGGCAATCTGCTCCAGCAGAGGCGGGTTCGGCAGGATGTTTCCCTCGGCGTCCCGGCCCAGGATCGAGGCGAGATCGAATCTGAACCCGTCCACGTGCATCTGCACCACCCAGTGCCGGAGGCAGTCGATGATCATGCTGCGCACGACCGGGTGGTTGCAGTTCAGTGTGTTGCCGCAGCCGGTGAAGTCGAGATAGCGGCGGCGATCCGGCGAGAGGATATAGTAGATCGCGTTGTCGAGGCCGCGGAAGCTGTAGGTTCGACCGTCCTCGCCGCCTTCGGCCGTGTGGTTGAACACGACGTCGAGGATGACCTCGATGCCGGCCCTGTGGAGTTCGCGGACCATCGTCTTGAATTCCGTCACCGCCGCTTGGGGCGATGAGCCCGATGCATAGCCTGGCATCGGTGCGAACAGGGCCATAGGATCGTAGCCCCAGTAGTCCGGCATCGGCGCCCCGGTGCGCGGATCGCGTTTCTGCCTTGCATGAGGATCGAAGGCCTGAACCGGCATCAGTTCGACCGCCGTGATGCCGAGACGCTTGAGGTAAGGGATCTTCTCGACGAGGCCCAGGTATTGGCCGGGGTGCCTGGCGCCCGACGAGGGATGCACCGTCAACCCGCGCACGTGGGTCTCATAGATGATCGTCTCGTTCCACAGGTGACGGGGGCGGACCTCGTCCTGCCAGTCGAACCAATGGTCGGGGATGACGCATCGGTGCGTCCATGCTGCAGGCTCCGAGGGCGATGTGGCAGGTAGGCTCCAGCCATTGCCCACGACCGAGGCCGCATAGGGCTCCAGCAGCGGCCGATCCGGCTGAAACCGGAGCCCCTGATCGGGCTCCCCGGGTCCGTCAGCCTGCAGGGCGTACAGCATCCCCTGGAGGTCTCCATGGAGCCGGACGTGCCAGACGTCGCCGGTCCGGTGGCGATCCGGTTCGAGATCGATCCTGAGGGATGGCAGGGCTGCATCAACACTGTCGTACAGCAGTAGCGCCATGCTGGTGGCATGGCGGCTGAAGACGGCGAGATTCGTGCCGTCCTGGTAGTCCTGCAAGCCGAGCGGCAGGGGCTCGCCGCGCCCCATCTGGATCGGGCCTGCCGGTATGTTCAGGATACCGTGTAACGATGACGCGCGGTCCATCGACTGTCCTTCGTTGCCGCAGCGACCATCGGAGCCTGCCTGACCATGAATGTGCCACGGCCGGTGCCGTCCGGTCTTGATCGGAGACTACTCCTCAGGGCCAAGTGTTGCGTTGACGCGCATCAAGGCAACCTGGAGGATGATGGATAGTTTTCCCTCGTCCAAGCTCATGGTCGAGCTATCAGCAGGAATATCACCGTGGCCGCCATCCTCCCGTTTCTCCAGCGCACGAGCATCGCGTACTTCTCGATGGAGATCGCCCTGCGGCCGGAGATCCACAGCTACAGCGGCGGCCTCGGCATTCTGGCCGGCGACACCGCCCGGTCGTGCGCGGATCTCGAACTGCCGGTCGTGTTCGTGACCCTGGCGAGCCGGGCCGGCTACCTGCGCCAGGAGATCGCCGCCGACGGCTCCCAAGTGGCGCACGACGATCCCTGGAACCCGGCGGAGTGGGCCACGCCGCTGGACGCCATGATCGCCGTCGGGATCGAGGGCCGGTCCGTCTGGATTCGGCCCTGGCTCTACGTCGTCACATGTCCCATCGGCCATGAGATCCCGGTGCTGCTGCTCGACACCGACCTCGACCAGAACGCTCCCGAGGATCGCAGGATCACGGATCGCCTGTACGGGGGCGATGACGTCTACCGCCTCAAGCAGGAGATCGTGCTCGGCATCGGCGGCGTCCGCCTGCTCCAGGCCCTCGGGTTCAGCATCGGGACCTACCACCTCAACGAGGGGCATGCGGCCTTCCTGACCCTGG
>NZ_JALJRK010000145.1 GCF_024519725.1 Microvirga sp. Mcv34
ATGCTCATCGCAACCTCCTCCTTCAGGGTGTTGCGACGACTGTTTGAATCCGTCCCCTGACCAGTGTTCCTGGGCGGCCTGACCCTCACAGCGATAGACCGTTTAGAGTGGCTGGTGCCGCAAGGTGTCCCGGCGTGGCCTGACCCACACTCTGATCGACCAGATCCGTGTCTTTCCCCGGACCTGTCGGCCGCCCGGGAGCCCTGCGGTGAGGTTTGCCTCACCGATGCATGTGACCCGAGAAGGGCCTGACTTCCTGTCGCGTTACTGTCCTGTCCAAGCATCCGGTCTCGGCAAGCCATCGATCCACGGTCGAACTTGGAGAGCCGGTATGGAAGTTGTTCAGGAGGTTGCACTACGTCTCGTCGTTGGGGGCGTCGACACGCATAAAGATCTTCATGTCGCTGCCGTTGTCGATGAGCACGATCATGTGCTCGCAAGCAAGTCCTTCGCAACGACGCGGCAAGGATATCGGCAGATGCTCGCCTGGATGCGATCCTTCGGACAGCTGCGGTGCATCGGGGTTGAGGCTAGAGGCACATACGGCGCCGGGCTCCTGCGTTACATGCAGAATGCTGGTGTCGAAGTTCTGGAGGTGACAACCCCGGATAAACATGACCGTCGCAAGCGTGGAAAGAACGATGATCTGGATGCTCAGAACGCAGCCCATGCGGCCTTTGCTGGCAAGCGCACCGTCACGCCCAAGACCCGTGACGGGATGATCGAGTCCCTCCGGGTTCTCAAAGCCTGCCGAAAGACAGCAGTCGCTGCCCGGCGCGTCGCGCTGCAGATGATCCACAACACGATCGTCTGCGCACCCGATGATCTTCGGGACACCTTGCGCAAGATGACCCGCATGCAGCTCGTCAGGACCTTGGCGGCCTGGCGGCCGGATCTGACAGATGATCGTAACGTCATCTCCGCCTACAGGGTCAGTCTCAAGTCGTTGGGGCGCCGCTATCTCGAACTGCACGATGAGGTTGCTGATCTGGACGCCATGATCAGTGCCACCGTCGATGAACTCGCGCCCAATCTGGTGGCTCGGAACTCGATCGGTCACGCAGGTGCTGCACAGCTGCTCCTGACGGCAGGGGATAACCCGGAGCGTCTGCATTCTGAAGCGAGCTTCGCGGCATTGTGCGGCGTAAGCCCGGTTCCTGCTTCGTCTGGCAAGACGACGCGCCACCGCCTCAACAGGGGCGGCGATCGAGCTGCTAACAGCGCCTTGCACATCACTGCCATCGGGCGGCTCCGGACCGACCCGCGGACCAAGGCCTAAATGGCCAAGCGCCTGGCTGAGGGCCATTCCAAGCTTGAGGTGATCCGGTGTCTCAAACGCTACATCGCTCGCGAAGTGTTCACCTTAATCGGCCAGCGGCAAAAGGAGATCAACCAGGCTCGTATCACCGCTCGACGAACAGAAGGGCGTCCGCGGCAGTCAATACTGCGCGACGGCCTATCGTGCGGAGCTGAGGAAACACGACCTCCGGATCTCGATGTCGGGAAAAGGAAATTGCTTCGACTGTGAGAATGTCAGAGCCGCTCGGAGGGCCTGACCCTTGTTACGATTGACCGCGTGTCATTGCGTTGACGTGTCGGTCCTCCGGGGGGCGCCTGACGATCTGCTGTCGCGTGACTTGATAGGAGCTTGAGGGAACTTGTCCCGTCACAGTCCTGTCCGCCCGCAGGAACCCGTCAGGGCCTCAGCCGCGGAGGACGAGGAATGCAAGAGACCGATCCTGCCGAGATCATCATCGGCATTGACACTCACAAGGAGGCCCATACCGCTGTCGCCATCAACGGTCTAGAGCATCGTGCGGAAAAGTGGATCCGGTTTTCCGCATCAACGATGCTCTCATCCAAGAAGGATGGCATCGGATCCGATCCCAAAAGTGGAATCCACTTTTGGGTCCGATGCTTTAGGAGCCCGCCTTGGCGCCATGACCCTGCCGGCGAGCCGCAGAGGCTATCAGGAGCTGGAGACCTGGGCCCGATCCTTTGGCCCCGTGAGGGCCTTCGGGGTCGAGGGGACCGGCTCCTATGGGGCAGGCCTGACGCGCTTCCTGCAGGCAAAGGGCCACAGCGTCATCGAGGTCAATCGCCCCAATCGCCAGATCCAGCATCAGCACGGCAAGAACGATCCATTGGACGCCGAGAACGCGGCCCGCGCCGTTCTCAGTGGCCAGGCAAGGGCGGCCCCGAAGTCGGGCACCGGCGCGGTCGAGATGATCCGCCACCTCAAGGTGACGCGAGACACCGCCGTCAAGAGCCGGACCCAGGCGATGGTCACCCTCAAGACGATCATTCTCAACGCGCCCGCTGCCCTGCGCGAGAGCCTTGAGGGCCTCACTGGCAAGATGGCCCTTTGGCCGCCTTACGTCCGGGAGCGATGACCTCACCAACAGCCTCAGCCAAAGTGGCCTTGCGCGCTCTGGCCCGGCGCTGGCTGATGCTCGATGCTGAGATTAAGAGCCACGATGCCGCTCTCGATGCTCTGACCGGCGCCTGCGCTCCAGCCCTGAAGGAAGCTCATGGCATGTCAACTGGTACAGTGGCCGAGATGCTGATCCTCGTGGGCGACAATCCTGAGCGCATTCGCTCCGAAGCGGCCTTCGCCAAGCTGTGTGGCGCCTGTCCTATTCCCGCCTCGAGCGACAAGACCACGCGCCACCGGCTCAACCGCGGCGGCAATCGTCAGGCCAACGCGGCTTTGTATCGTGTGGTCATTATCCGGATGCGCAGCCATCCACCGACCCTCGAGTATGTCCGCCGACGAACGGCAGAAGGAAAGGGCAAGATGGAGATCATTCGTTGTCTCAAGCGCTTTGTCGCGCGGGAGATCTTCGGCTATCTCTGCCGCGCCAGCAGGCCGCCCACAACAGTCTCGCCAACCTCTTGACCCCTATAGGAGCATCAACGCGGTGGTCGAGACCTTCTTCAAGAGCTTGAAATCCGAACTGGTCTGGCGCACCGTCTACCAGACGAGGGCCGAGGCCAAGGCGGCAGTCGGCCGATACATCGACGGCTTCTACAACCCGGTCCGGCGTCACTCGACGCTCGACTATCTCAGCCCGGCTCAGTTCGAAACGCTCGCCGGATAGCTAACGAACCGCTCTCCACTCAACCGGTACTGCTGGCGAATTCGATGTTGCCGCTTCATTCGCAGTCGGAGCGGTGACCTGCAGCACTCGGACATAGAGCGCCGGTCGCCCACGTTACAAGCTTGGCAGCTGCCTCGGTAGCCCTGAAGCGGATTCGCCAGCAGTATCTAAACCGAAGCAATTCCAGCCAGCCGTTCTTGCGCTCCAGCGGTGACAGCAGACCTTGCAGATAGGCCCGGGCCCGTCGTCGTGGTTCGATGCGGCTGAAGCGGGGAGCAATTCGGGTGGCGAGATCGTCCAACTGAGCGGCCCAGCGGTGGGCCTCGCTTGCGTGCGTCATGGCGCGACACCTCCGTGTCTATGACAACGCACAAACCCGGCTGTAGTAGTCACATAGGCAAGGCACGGGAGCGAGAGGGTACAGGTGTAATTCCTGTTCGGCGCAACACTGGGACCGGGGCCAAACTACGGTTGGTGGGATGCACCTCGTCGCCAGGATAAATGTGTTTGGGCGATAATGCCGGCGATCGATCAGGAGCTCATCTCGCGCGGATGCCGTTCTGAGTTGTCATCCGAGGTCGAGCAGTAACGGCTGGCACAACGAAGGCACTACTCCAATGCCTCTAGTATCTCAATGATATTGCCAAGCTTAAGATCCGATATATTTCGTGATTAGTTCGTTTCCGTTCATCTCAGGTACGATACACGATGTGCGATTCAGTGCATTGTGGGACCAACCTTTCAGGTTGGGTTCAGCCTTGACGTTTCGATCACGATGCAACGGCCGGGTTGGCGGCTGAGCTGCCGGCCCGAGAGGACAGCATGACACGCTGGTGGCGACATACACTTATCGCGATAGCAGGCATTGCGGCTGCTTTCCCCCTCCGCATCCAGCTCGATTTCGGCCACGGATCCGTTCCGCCCATCCTCGACGGGTCAGCCCTCGCCAAAGGTGGTGATGGTGGCAATGGCGGGGGGAGCGGAAACGGGAATGGCGACGCCAATGGAGGTGGTAGGGGCGACGGCGGCGGGAACGGGAACAGCGGCGGAAATGGTAACGGGAACGGTGGCGGTAGCGGCGGGAGCAACGCAGGAGGCGGGAATGGCGGTGGCTCGGCTGGCGGCGCAGGCAACGGCAACGGGAATTCTGGTGGCGGCGGGGCCGGAAACAGCGGTGGGAACGGTAGCAATGGAGGCCAAGGTAGCGGAGGTGGCAACGCCGGCAATCAGGGGAACGCTGGCGGCAGCGGGAGCAGTAACAGCGGGGGAAATAGCAACGGCAACGGTAATGGCAGCGGCAACGGGAATGGCAATGGCGGCAGCAGAGGCAACTCTAACGCCGGAGGTCTGGGCGGCGGCATAGACGGCGGAGCCGGCCGTGGGAGCGCTGGCGGGCTCGGTCGCGGCAATGGCGCGTCCAGCAGTCCCAGTGGCAGTGTCGGTCGCGGCAATAGTGCCGGAGTTGGCAGTCCTGGCGCGAGCAAAGGCAACAACAATGCCGGAGGCAACGCCCGCAAGGCCAGTTCGAGCAACAACGGGAAGGCCAATCCAGGTAAGGCAACGAGTGCGGCAGCGGGTCCAAGCAGCAGCAAGGGTAATTCAAAAACCAGCACACCAAGTGCCGCAAACGCATCGGGCGGCAAAAGCCAACGGGCCAATGACAAGGCCCAGGCAAGCACCGGCAAGGCTTCGGCGAGCCGGGGCAAGGCTGCTGCATCCACCCCGCAGACGCCCAGCCGAGCCAAAGCTGCCGCTCAGGTGCAGGCAGCGGAGACTGCAACTTCGATCAAGGCTCCACAAGCCCGTGCCGTTCCGTTCGTCGAGGAGATCGATCGCCGTCCCAAGCCACGCCAGTCATCCCATTCCATCGTGGCTTCGGGCTTGTCGCAGGCGGATTTGGCGCGACTGACCGCCCAAGGCTTCCGGATCGAGACCCGGACGCAGGGCAGCCTCACGCCTCAGGTGATCAGGCTTCAGGTACCAGCCGGCGTTTCGGTGACGCAGGCCCGGCAGCGGGTCCGTCTGGTCAATGCTCAAGCCTCGGTCGATCTCGATCAGTTCTTCTATCTCGATGAGAGCACCTCCGCCTGCATGGGCGCCGAGTGCCAGGCCACCGCGCTCCTGAACTGGGCCTCTCTCGTGAAATGGTCGGGTCCGAACACCTCGCAATGCGGCCCGGCTCCCCTTATCGGTGTGATCGACACCGGTATTAATATTGAGCATGACGCCCTGAAGGGACAGGCCATCGAGGTCTTGGCTCAGCCCACCCGCCGCGCCATGCCCTCGCTGCCCGATCACGGCACGGCCATTGCGGCCCTCCTCGTGGGGCGGCCGGACAGTCCAACCCCTGGTCTGGTGCCAGCGGCAAAGATCATTGCGGTCGATGCCTTCTATCGCGACGGCGGCACCGCCGACCGAACGGACGTGACGTCGCTGGTCACGGCGATTGAGGCCTTGGCCGAACGCGGGGTTCGGGTCATCAACTTGAGTCTGTCCGGGCCTGCGAACGAGGTTCTCCATAAAGCCATTGCCGCCGCCCAGGCCAAGGGCATCGTGATCGTGGCGGCCGCCGGCAACAATGGAGCCGGTGCCGAACCCTCCTATCCTGCTGCCTATCCCTGGGTTATTGCGGTCACAGCCGTCGACCATGCGCTGAATGTTTACCGGCGGGCGACGCGGGGTCCATATGTTGATCTTGCGGCGCCCGGGGTGAATGTCTGGACGGCCTCGGCCCGGGGCAGCGGCACGTTGAGGACAGGGACGTCCTATGCCGTCCCGTTTGTATCGGCCGCCGCAGGCGTAATGCTCGCGTCCAACCCGGCGTTAGATGCCAAAGCCGTTCAGTTTCGCCTCGAAGAGTACACGCACGATCTTGGTACGCCTGGGTGGGACCCCACATTCGGGTTCGGCCTGATCCAGATGGCTGGTCTGTGCGAGCGACCAGCGGATCCCCCTGCGATCGCAACGTTTCATGACCAGCCGGCTGTCGTACCTCTCAAGGGACCATCCGCGGACATACCTTGATCCTCAGCGGGTACCCTGTCTCTAACATACCACCTGACACTAACCCCAGAGAACGAATGGTATTGCAACCTGATGCCAGTACCAAACAGCTAGGATGGTGCGATCACCGGTTGAGATCTGCTTGGGCACTAACCCCAGCCAAGCCGCGAAGTCACGACCTTTGGCGAAGGCGGCTCCGGTTCCGATCGCTGCCACCATGGCACTGGCGGTGATCACCCCGACACCCGGAATCCCCATCCGCGGCGACAGCTACCGGCTGCGAGAGAAACGCCGTTCCGGCCTGCTGCAGAAGGCTGGATCAGCACTCGAAACTGAGGGAGCCACAAAGCAATGAGAGGGGGTCAAATCCTCAGTTCGCCTAAGGGGGGGCGCATTGCCTCACGTTGAATGTTACCGATAGGCTCGCTGTCCCGGACGGGATGCG
>NZ_JALJRK010000146.1 GCF_024519725.1 Microvirga sp. Mcv34
TCGATGCCGGGCGAGCGCCGCCTCGAACAGCTCTAGGTTCGGCCCGGTCGGCGTATAGGGAATGCCGACGACCTGAGCCTGCTGGGCCCGGAGCAGGGCAAGAAAGTTGAAGTAGCACGGGTCGTCGACGAAGACGACATCTCCCGGTTGGATGAGGAGCCGGCACACGAGATCGATCGCCTGCGTGCCGGAATCCGTCAGCAGGATCTGCTCGGGCCGCGCTTCGAAGCCCTGCTCGGCCATGCGCCGCGAGAGGAACTGGCGCAGAGGTCCTAAGCCGAGCGGAGTGCCGTAATCCGTGAGCGCCGCCATATCCTTCGTGCGGGCGAGACTGCGCAAGGCGCGGCGCGTCTCCTCCTCCGGCATCCAGGTGCTCGGGAGCCAGCCGCAGCCTGGCTTGAGCACCTCGTCCTTCGCCTCGAGGGATTGCCGCGAAACCCAAAACGGATCGATAGCGCGGTCAAGACGAGGCGCGATTTCCGTCAGCGACAGGGGCGCCAGCGGTGACGCGCTGTAGAACCCGGAGCCGGGGCGGGAGCGGATCACCCCTTCCGCCGCCAGGCGATCATAGGCCTCCACGACGGTGGACTTGGATACGCGCATGGTCTGGGCGGCGGCGCGGATCGACGGGAGCTTCGCCCCGGGCGTCAGGGAGCGGCGGGCGATCTGGTCACGGATCGAGAGCATGACCCGTTCGACGAGCGTTCCATCGGGCCTAGTCGGCGAAAGATCGTCCACTGTACCGCCCTTCCCTCCATGACAGTTCAGCACGACCGTACTGTACTGTCTCTGGAAAAGCGATGGCGCTCGGCTGAAATCGTCTCATCGGAGGTGTGGGCATGGACAAGACGACGGAAGGCTGGCTCAGCGGATTTCTCGGGGTGCTGATTTTCAGTGGCTCCCTGCCGGCGACGCGCATCGCGGTGGCCGATATCGATCCCCTGTTCCTGACCGTGGCGCGGGCTTCCATTGCAGGCCTGCTCGGCGCGGTGCTTCTTCTCGGTCTGCGCCAGAAGCGGCCGGCGCGTCGCGATCTCCTCCCCCTCATGATCGTATCGCTCGGCGTGGTGGTCGGCTTTCCGCTGCTGACGGCATTGGCCCTTCGGCATGTCACGGCGGCCCATTCCATCGTCTTCATCGGGCTCCTGCCGCTCGCCACCGCGATCTTCGGCGTGGTACGCGGCAAAGAGCGGCCGAGGCCCGCCTTCTGGATCTTCTCCGGATTCGGCGCCTGTCTCGTGGCCGGTTTCGCCCTGGTCCAGGGCGTCTCGGCCTCGCCCGTCGGCGATCTCCTGATGGTGGCGGCGGTTCTCCTGTGCGGCCTCGGCTACGCGGAGGGCGCGACGCTTGCGCGGCGCCTTGGCGGCTGGCAGGTGATCTCCTGGGCGCTGGTGCTCTCCCTGCCCTTCATGGTCGGGCTGTCGCTCCTCACCCTGCCCTCCTCCTGGGCCTCGATCGGCACACCGGCTTGGCTGAGCCTCGCCTATGTGTCCCTGTTCTCCATGCTGATCGGATTCGTGTTCTGGTACCGCGGCCTGGCGCTCGGCGGCATCGCAGGAGTCGGCCAGTTGCAGCTCCTCCAGCCGTTCTTCGGCCTCGCCCTCTCGGCCGTGCTGCTGAACGAGTCAGTCGGTTGGCCGATGATCGCCGTGACTCTCGGGGTGATCCTCTGCGTGGTAGGCGCCAAGCGCTTTGCGAAGCCGGATCCCGCGAGAATGCCGCTCACGGCCCCGGTTGAAGCGGTCACCCGCTCCTGAACCCGGTGCTCAATCCGTCGTCACGGCCGTTTCCACGTCGGACGGATCGATTTCCCGGCTGAGGCCCGCATTGAGCTTCTCGCGGTCGAGCTCGCCCTCCCACCAAGCCACGATAATGGCCGCCACGCCGTTTCCCGTGATGTTGGTGAGCGCGCGCACCTCGCTCATGAACTTGTCGATGCCGAGGATCACGGCCATGCCTGGCACAAGCGCTGGATTGACGACGGCCAGAGTCGCCGCAAGGGTGATGAAACCCGCGCCCGTAACCCCACTGGCGCCCTTCGAGGTGAGGAGCGCCACGAGCAGGATGGTGAGCTGCTGGCCGAGCGTGAGGTCGTAGCCCAGCGCCTGCGCGATGAACAGGGTCGCAAGCGTCATGTAGATGTTAGTGCCGTCCAGGTTGAAGGAATAGCCCGTCGGCACGACGAGGCCGACCACGGATTTCGAGCAGCCGAGCCTCTCCAGCTTCTCCATGAGCTGCGGCAGCGCGCTCTCGGACGAGCTCGTGCCGAGCACGATCAGCAGCTCGTCCTTGATGTAGCCTATGAACTTGAAGATGCTGAACCCAGCGATCCTGGCGATGGTGCCGAGCACGACGAAAATGAACAGGGCCGCCGTGGCGTAGAAGGTCGCGATCAGGCCGAAGAGATTGCCCAAGGCCGAAGGACCGTAGCGGCCGATCGTATAGGCCATGGCCCCGAAGGCCCCGATGGGAGCGGCCTTCATGACAATGGCGATGACGCCGAACATGGCATGCGCCACGTCGTCGATGAAGCTGCGCACCGTCGCGCCGCGCTCTCCCAGAATGAGCAGCGCGAAACCAAAGAGAATCGCGAACAGCAGCACCTGCAGGATGTCGCCCTGGGCAAAGGCCCCGACGACGCTGTCCGGGATGATGTGCAGGATGAAGTCGACCGGCTTCTGCTCGGCGGCCTGCTTGGCGTAACCGGCGACGGCCGACGGATCGGGCGTTCCGGAAAAGCCCGCGCCGGGCTTCACGATATTGCCGACGAGAAGGCCGATGATGAGCGCAAAGGTCGAGACGACCTCGAAATACACCAAGGCCTTGATGCCGACGCGCCCCACCTTCTTGGCATCCTGGATATGGGCGATGCCGGAGACCACCGTGCAGAAGATGATCGGGGCAATGACCATCTTGATCAGCTTGATGAAGCCGTCGCCGAGAGCCTTGACCCATTCATTCTTGGCCAGGTCCGGAAGCAGCCATCCGACCAGGATGCCGAGGAAGATCGCGATCAGCACCTGGATGTAGAGCACCTTGTACCAGGGCTTCCGATGAGGCCGCGCGACTTCGACCCGGTCTCTCACTGCAACGCTTGTCATCGCCGCCTCCTGACGCAAAGTTGGCGCGGACGGCCGCCATCGTTCCGAAACGACACAGCCGGACCTTCCGAGCAGGTCCTGGCTGTTAATTCCCGGAACTCACCTTGGGTCCACGCGAAGTTGCGGAACAGCCTCTCCCACGGTCCCTACCCTCGCCCGCCCTTGCGCCGATGGCATGCACGGTCCGGCTACTGGTCGAGAAAATCCGGGGAGTTCCCCACCTGCAAGCCGAGCTTGGTGCGGTTCCTGCCCTGTCGCTTGGCGACGTAAAGAGCACGGTCGGCACGGTTGAGGATCGTGTGCCGGTCGTCCCCGATCTGGGCTTCGACGAGGCCGGCGCTGAAGGAATACGACCGGGCGGCCTCGCCGTTCCAGGACTGCCCCCTGGCACAACCCTGCCTGACCTGTTCGATGAGACGGGCCGCATCGATAAGGCTCGTGCCCGGCAGGATGAGCAGGAACTCTTCGCCGCCCATGCGCCCAACCGTTCCCTGCTGCCCGAGCTTCTCTCGGGAGACGGACGCGAAGTGGCGAAGGACCGCATCGCCGGCATCGTGGCCGTGGGTGTCGTTGATGGCCTTGAACCGGTCGATGTCCATCATGGCAACGCAGAGGTTCGAGCCGGAGGCCGCACTCGCGACCAGGGCCTCGTCGAGCAGCTCCAGGATATGGCGACGGTTCGGCAGACCCGTGAGGAGGTCCGTCTGGGAGGCGAGGACCGCCGCGTTGTGCGCCTGGCGCAGGGTCTTCTCGTTGTGCTTGAGTGCCGTGATGTCGGCCCCGACAGTGAGCACCCAGCCATTCGGCAGGACCGTGTGGTCCATCCAGAACCATCGTCCGTCCAGAAAATCGGTCTCAAACGACTTGCGCGGCACGCTCCGGCGACGGGGCAAGGTCCGGGCGATCAGGGCCTCCACGTCGCCGCCGTCGATCCTCACCCCGACCCCGTTCCTGGCGCCGTGGCGAAGGATTTCCGTGAAGGTGAAAGGACCCTCGTACCCTTCCAGGAACATGCTCTGGTAGGTCTTGTTCGCGTAGCGGAGGTTGTCATCCTGATCGTAGATGGAGACCGCTTGGCCGCTCTCGTCGAGGGCTTCCACCAGGCACCGGAGAGTCTCATCATCGAGCTGAGAAGCGAAGCGGCTCATGGAACGGTTCAAGACGAGCAGGCCAATACTCTACCTGGAGGGAAATCGAACCGCAAATGCCCGAAATTCGCGGGAAGAAAGTCGGCGCCTGATCTCCAGGCGGACGAAACAAAACGGCCGGCCCCCTGATCAGAGGAGCCAGCCGCCGAAAGGTCAAGCGGAGGGGCTTGAGCCGCTCAGATGTGGATCACCCGGTCATAGGCATCCAGCACGCTCTCATGCATGGTCTCTGACAGGGTCGGGTGCGGGAAGACGGCGTGGATCAGCTCTTCTTCCGTTGTCTCGAGGTTCATGGCGATCACGAAACCCTGGATCAGCTCGGTCACTTCGGCGCCGACCATATGGGCGCCGAGGAGCTGGCCGGTCTTCTTGTCGAAGATCGTCTTCACGAGACCGTCGGGCTCGCCGAGGGCGATCGCCTTGCCGTTGCCGATGAAGGGGAAGCGGCCGACACGGATGTCGTAGCCCTGCTCCTTCGCCTTGGCCTCGGTCAGTCCCACGGAGGCGATCTGCGGGTTGCAATAGGTGCAGCCGGGGATCTTGGCCTTGTCCATGGCGTGGGTGTGGAGGCCCTTGATGGTCTCGACGCAGATGACGCCCTCGTGCTCCGCCTTGTGCGCCAGCATCGGGGGGCCGGCCACGTCGCCGATGGCATAGATGCCCGGCACGTTGGTGCGGCCGAGGCCGTCCGTGACCACGACGCCGCGCTCGATCTTCACCCCAAGCTTCTCGAGGCCGAGATTCTCGATATTGCCGACGACGCCGACGGCGGAGATCATCCGGTCAGCGGTGATCGTCTGCGTGCCGCCCTTGCCGTCGTCGATGGTGGCTGTGATGGAGTTCGCGTCCTTCTCCACTTTCGTGACCTTGGCGCCCGACAGGATCTTCATGCCCTGCTTCTCGAAGCGCTTGCGGGCAAGGGCCGCGATCTCGGCGTCCTCGACGGGCAGGATCTGCGGCATCACCTCGACCACCGTCACCTCCACGCCCATGGTGCGGTAGAAGGAGGCGAACTCGATGCCGATGGCACCCGAGCCCATGACGATGAGCGATTTCGGCATCGCAGGCGGCACCATGGCCTCGAAATAGGTCCAGATCAGCTTGCCGTCCGGCTCGATGCCGGGCAGCGCACGCGGCCGGGCGCCCGTGGCGACGATGATGTTCTTGGCAGAGTAAGTCCCCGGCTCCAGGACACCCTTCGGCACCGGGTTCTGCGGCTGCATGGCGGGCTTCTTCGGCGCCGTGACGACGACCTCGCCGGGTTTGGAGATGGTAGCCTCGCCCCAGATCACGTCGACCTTGTTCTTCTTGAGCAGCATGCCGACGCCGCCGTTAAGACGTCCCGAAACCCCGCGCGACCGGTTGACGATTGCCGCCGCATCGAAGCCGATGCCCTGAGCCGACAGGCCGTAATCCTTGGCATGCTCCATGTAATGGTAGATCTCGGCCGAGCGCAGGAGCGCCTTGGTCGGAATGCAGCCCCAGTTGAGGCAGATGCCGCCCAGATGCTCACGCTCCACGACAGCAGTCTTGAAGCCGAGCTGAGCGGCGCGGATCGCCGCCACATAGCCCCCCGGCCCGCCGCCGATGACGATGATGTCGTATTGGTTTGCCATGTACTACGTCTCCAGTTCCCCTCCCCCTTGCGGGGAGGGGCTAGGGGTGGGGGTCGCGCGGACAAGCGCCGCATGAATGGTATCGAGCACGACACTTACGCTCTGCATGACTTCAGCATTGGTGAAGCGCATGACATGAAAGCCTTGGCTTTCGAGATAGTCCGTGCGTTGGTTATCGTAAGCTACAGCCTGATCGGTCGAGTGCTGCCCGCCATCGACTTCGATGACGAGCCGCGCACCGAGGCAGCAGAAATCCGCAATGTAAGAGCCAAGGGGTACTTGGCGTCGGAAATGCGTGCCGCTCATCGGCAGACGGTTTCGCAGATGCCACCACAAGCGTAAGCGCGCATTTCAAAGCACGTCGCAAGGCGGGGTTCAGGCTGGCCGCGTGT
>NZ_JALJRK010000147.1 GCF_024519725.1 Microvirga sp. Mcv34
GGCTATCCTGGAAAAGGTCGCCCGTGCGAAACAAGCGTTAGAGTCACAACACTAGGTTCTGCCCGGCCTCCGTTTTGAAAGGGCCATGACGCATGAGTTCCAACACCAGCACCGTCACCGTCGACAACAAGTCCGTGGAACTGCCGGTCAAAGAAGGCACCATCGGCCCGAGCGTCATCGACATTTCGAAGCTCTACGCTCAGACTGGGATGTTCACCTACGATCCCGGCTTCACCTCGACCGCCGCTACCGAGTCGAAGATCACCTATATCGATGGCGACAAGGGCATCCTGCTCTATCGCGGCTATCCCATCGACCAGCTGGCCGAGCACGGCGACTTCCTCGAGACCTGCTACCTGCTGCTCTACGGGGAGCTGCCGACAGCCGCTCAGAAGGCCGATTTCGACTACCGCGTCACGCGCCACACGATGGTGCATGACCAAATGAACCGCTTCTTCACCGGCTTCCGCCGCGACGCGCACCCGATGGCGATCATGGTCGCGAGCGTCGGCGCCCTCTCGGCCTTCTATCACGATTCCACCGACATCTCGGACCCGCACCAGCGCATGATCGCGTCCATGCGCATGATCGCCAAGATGCCGACGCTGGCCGCCATGGCCTACAAGTACTCCATCGGCCAGCCCTTCGTGTATCCGCAGAACGATCTGGACTATTCGTCCAACTTCCTGCGCATGTGCTTCGCGGTTCCGGCCGAAGAATACAAGGTCAACCCGGTGCTCTCGCGGGCGCTGGACCGGATCTTCATCCTCCACGCCGACCATGAGCAGAACGCCTCCACGTCGACCGTGCGTCTCGCCGGCTCCTCGGGTGCCAACCCCTTCGCCTGCATCGCGGCCGGCATCGCCTGCCTGTGGGGGCCCGCTCACGGCGGCGCCAACGAAGCGGCCCTCAAGATGCTGGAAGAGATCGGCACGCCCGACCGCATTCCGGAATACATCGCCAAGGCGAAGGACAAGAACGATCCGTTCCGCCTCATGGGCTTCGGCCACCGGGTCTACAAGAACTACGACCCGCGCGCGCGCATCATGCAGAAGACCACCCACGAGGTGCTGAACGAACTCGGCATCAAGGACGACCCGCTTCTCGACGTCGCCGTGGAACTCGAGCAGATCGCGCTCAAGGACGAGTACTTCATCGAGAAGAAGCTCTATCCGAACATCGACTTCTACTCGGGCATCACCCTCAAGGCGATGGGCTTCCCGACCTCCATGTTCACGGTGCTGTTCGCGCTGGCCCGCACGGTCGGCTGGATCGCCCAGTGGAGCGAGATGATTGAAGACCCGTCCCAGCGCATCGGCCGCCCGCGCCAGCTCTACACGGGCGAGCGGGAGCGCGACTACGTGACAGTCGCTCAGCGCGGATAAGATTCCCTAGGAAGGTTTGAAAGGCCCCCTCTTGGGGGCTTTTCTTTTGGGCAGAGCTTGCTTAAAGGAACTTCAATTATTTTCGTAATATAACATATCTAACTTTGTTTGTTCGACCTCGTCCCAATGTCTCCTGATAAATTCCAAGCAGAAAAACTGTCGACACGTTATTTGGCGATAGCTTGGGCAATAATTTGTCTTTTGCTCACCCTCTGGTCCTATGCCGAGCAAAGCATGCAAGGATTTCCGGATGGTGGCCTGACTCCCTATGAAAGACAGACTCTTCGACCGCTCCAGTTCCTTATTGCGGCCTGTTTCATACAAGGCTTCTACTTTCTCTATCTCGGCCTTACGGGCAAAGCGGTCAGTGCTGCCCGCATGCCGCTCATGATAATCGCCGCGGCACTCATCATTGTTGTGCCAATGATGATTATTCCAATCTGCCCTGATTTACCGACTTGCAGGGCGGCTTACGAGCGTATCCTGGCCACGCGCATGGACGATGGCGAAGGCGGCTAGAGGACACTTCAAGCCTTGCGCTCGGCGTTCAGAATGTCTTCCACGATCCTCGCCGCCCGCTCGCTCGGCGCCTCGTCGCCGATCCTCATCAGCGCGTCGAGCCTGCCGAAGGCGTCGATCTGCCGCCGCCGCTCGGGCGTGTCGCCCAGGAGCGGCAGAAGGGCATCCGCGAGCTTTTCCGGGGTGCAGTCCCACTGGATGAGTTCGGGGATGATGTTTTCGCCGAGAACCAGGTTGGTCAGCACGATGGACGGGGCCTTGATGAGGTATTTCAGCACTTCCTCGATCTTCGAGACCCGGTAGGCGACGACCATCGGTACCCCGGAGAGGCCGAGCTCCAGGGTCACGGTGCCGGAGGCGGCGAGCGCCGCGTCGGCGGCGCGGAAGGCCGCCCATTTGGCCGCCTCCCCCTCGACGATGACCGGCTTCACGCTCCAGGATCCGGCCCTTGCCCTGATCTCCCCGGCGAGATGCGAAACGGCCGGGATCGTGACCTCGAAGGGCTGCGGCGACCGCTCCGCCAGCATCGCCAGGGCCTCGCCGAAGGGTTCCATGAGCCGGCTGACCTCGGAACGGCGGCTGCCGGGCAGGACGAGCAGCTTGATCGGCCCGGAACCCGGATTGCCCCGTTCTCCCGGAGCGGGCCTGATCTCGCCGAGCCGCTCGATCAGCGGGTGCCCCACATAGGTCGTCGGCGGGCCGCCGAGCCTCCGATGAGCCTCCGGCTCGAAGGGCAGCAGGGCGAGCAGGTGATCCACATAGGCGCGCATCTTCGGCGCGCGGCCGGGCCTCCAGGCCCAGACGGAGGGACTGACATAATCGACGATGGGGACGCCCGGCGCCCGACGACGGACCGCCTTGGCGACCCGATGCGTGAAGTCAGGGCTGTCGATGATGACGAGCAGGTCGGGCTTTGCGGCCACCACAGCATCGGCCGTGAACTTTATGCGCCTCAGGATCGACGGCAGCCGGGCGATGACGGCGGAAAAGCCCATCACGGCGATCTCTTCGAGCGGAAAGAGGCTCTTCAGGCCCTCCCGTTCCATCGCGTGTCCGCCAACGCCGCCAAAGCGCAGACGCCCGCTCCCGAACCTCTTCTTCAGCGAGCGCATCAGCTTGGCGCCGAGCTGATCGCCCGACTCCTCGCCTGAGACAATCCAGATCGTGAGCGGCTTGTCCTCAGCCAAGATTGTTCTCCATCCAGGGCAGATCCACGGCCACAAGGAACAGACCGAGCCTGTCCGCCGTGCGTAAGGTCTTTTCCTGCTCCAGCACGAAGGTGGAGCCTGCCCCGACGGCGATGCCGGACAGGCCCGCCCGTGCGGCCTCGGCGACGGTCCGGGGACCGATCGTCGGCATGTCGACCCGCAGGTCCTGGCCGAGCTTGGCGGCCTTGATCAGCACCCCGCCCTCCTCGCGCCGCCGCAGGCCGAACCAGGACTGCCGCATTTTCATGACCCGCCGGATCATACGGTCGGTGCCCTCCGGGCCTTCGATCGCAAGGACATGCCGACGGGCGACGACGGCGCCCTGGCCGATATCGAAGGCCGACAGGGACTGGAGGAGATCGACGCCGACCGTGATCGCCTCCCGGTCGTCCGCCTGGGGCGAGCACGTGCCGCTCAAGGCCCGGGAAGCCACAAGGTCGGGCGCGAGTTCATGGGCGCCCACCACCCGGTGGCCGCGCTCCTCCAGCAGCATCACGGCCCCGCGGAGCACCTGATCGTCGCCGCGGGCGATGACCTCCTTCACCTCGTGCATGTTCCGCAGCAGGGAATAAGCGCTCAGCAGCGCCGAGAAGCCGGGACGCCGCACGGCACCGACAAGGGAGACGGCCTCCGGCCGCCATCCTTCAAGGGTGCTCATGATGGTCTTGAGGTCGAGAAGATCGACGGTGACATGGGCGCGGCGCTGCAGCTCCGCCTCGGCGAAGCCGCGGAACGCCAGCACGCGCACCTCCCGTCCCGTCCGCTCGAGGTGGTCCAGAAGTTGGACGGGAAGCTGCCCGGCCCCGGCGAGGATCGCGATCGGGCCTGATGGCATCGGAGCATCGGGCCCAAAAGCGGACCTGGACTTCTGAGACCCATCCGATGCTCCACCCTTGGAGGAGCGCATCACGATGCGCTAACCGGCCGAGCTGACCGGATCACGCGGCGTGCAGATCGCGCGGTCGCCACCTTCCCGGATGAAGTCGAGGATCTCGTGCACGAAAGGATGCTGATCGAACTCGCCGGCTACGTCCTCGACCCGCTCGGACAAGGTGCCCTCGTCGGCAAAGAGCAGGCGGTAGGCCCGGCGGATGTCGTGGATCTGCTCGCGGGTGAAGCCGCGGCGGCGCAGGCCGATGATGTTGAGGCCGGCCAGATGGGCCCGGTTCCCCATGGCCATGCCATAGGGAATGAGATCGTTCTCCAGGCCCGACATGCCGCCCACGAAAGCGTGGGAGCCGACACGGGCGAACTGGATCACGGCGGAGCCGCCGCCGAAGATCACGAAATCGCCGACCGTGACGTGGCCCGCCAGCATCACGTTGTTGGACAGGATGCAGTCGTTGCCGACCTTCGTGTCGTGGCCCACATGCGAGTTGGCGAGGAAAGCGCAGCGGTCGCCGATGACCGTGCGCAGCCCGCCGCCTTCCGTGCCGGGGTTCATGGTCACGCCTTCGCGGATCATGCAATCGGCGCCGATCTCGAGCGTCGAGGCCTCGCCCTTGTATTTCAGATCCTGCGGGATATGGCCGATCGACGCGAAGGGAAAAATGCGCGTCCGCGGACCGATCGTGGTCCGCCCGGCCAGAGCCACATGGCTCATGAGCTGGCAGCCCTCGCCCACTTCGACCGCGGGACCCACCGTGCAGAAGGGCCCGATCTTCACGCCTTGGCCGATCTTCGCACCGTCCTCGACGACGGCGGTCGGATGAATCACCGTTTCCATTATTCGAGCACCAGCATGGCACTGACTTCGGCTTCGCAGACGAGCGTGCCGTCCACCTTGGCCTCGCCCTTATACCACCACATGTTCCGGCGGTTGTTGAGCTTCTTCATGTGAAACTCGACCCGGTCTCCGGGCTCCACCGGCCTGCGGAACTTCACCTTGTCGATGGTCATGAAAAACACCTGCTTCGGCTTGGCCTGCTCGGCCATCTTGGCCTTGACGCAGATGGCGCCCGCCGTCTGAGCCATGGCCTCGATCAGGAATACACCGGGGAAAATCGGCCGAGACGGGAAATGGCCCGTGAATTGTGGCTCATTGAAGGTGACGTTCTTGATGCCGATGCACGACTTGTCGCCGTCGATCTCGATGATCTTGTCGACCAGGAGGAAGGGATACCGGTGCGGCAGAAGCTCCAGGATCTCCATGATATCGGCGGTTTGAAGCGTGGTGGGCGCTTCGGACATGACGTGTACTCCAGGCGGTAGTGGATGCCTTCAACGAACCCTATGAAGACGCATCGTCGTCTTTGGCGGAATCGCCCCGGGATGCAAGCTTTTTCAGGGCCGTGATTTCGCGGAACCAGTCGCGCATGGGACGCGCGGGCGTGCCGCCCCACCGGGCGCCGGGCGGGACATCGCCATTGACGCCGCTGGTCGCTGCGATCTGGGCTCCCATACCGATCCGCACATGGCCTTTGACGGCGACCTTGCCGCCGAGAGCCACGTAATCCTCGATCGTCGTGGAGCCGGCAATGCCCACCTGGGCAACGATCACGCAGTGGCGGCCGATGACCACGTTGTGGGCGATCTGCACGAGGTTGTCGATCTTCGTGCCCTCGCCGATCACGGTGTCGCGGCTGGCGCCCCGGTCGACAGTCGAGTTGGCGCCGATCTCGACGTCGTCCTGAATGATGACCCGCCCGACCTGCGGCACCTTCAGGTGCCCCTGCGGACCCATGGCGAATCCGAATCCGTCCTGTCCGATGCGCACGCCTGGATGAAGAATGACCCGGTTGCCGATGAAGGCATGGGACACCGTCACGTTGGCGGCCACCGAGCAGTCGCGGCCGATCTTGACCTGGGCTCCGATGACCGAATGAGAGCCGATCAGGGTACCGGCCCCGATCTCCGCATGGGGACCGATGACGGCGCCGGGATCGACCCGCACCCCATGCTCCAGCCGGGCGGAGGGGTGGACGAAGGATCCCGGCGAAATGCCCGTGGACGCGAAGGCGGATTCCGGCCGCATGGCGGACGGGAACAGGATCGCGAGCACCTGGGCGAACACGCGGTAGGCCTGTGGGGTCACGATCGCCACCGTCTGGGGCGGAACCTTCGCGGCGTAGCGCGGCGTCACGAGACAGGCCCGAGCCCGCGTCGCAGCGAGAGCGCCCACATAGGCCGGATTGTCCATATAGGCGAGATCGCCAGGACCCGCGCTCTCCAGGG
>NZ_JALJRK010000148.1 GCF_024519725.1 Microvirga sp. Mcv34
GGACGACCTGATCAGGCAAGCCGCAGCCGATCCCAACAACGCTGCCGCACTAAACTGTTTGGTAGCGGAACGTTGTTGGGATCAGGTGCGTTGCGCGATTGAGGAGTATACGTGGCGCTTTGACGGCCTGCGGCGTCGAGCTCCTCACCGCAGGAGGACGTGATGCTCTCCCTTCATCCGCAAGCCCGCACCACTCCCGCCGTTCGGCAGGAGATTGCCCGCTCGTCTGAGCCCACGGGCGTGCTGGCCCAACGCTTCAGCGTCAGTACCGAGACCGTCCGCAAGTGGCGCAAGCGCGGAGCACAGGACTGCCAGGACCATTCCAGCCGGCCGCACAAGTTTCCCTGGAAAGCCACCGCGGAAGAGCGGACGATCGTCTGTGCCCTGCGCCAGGCCACCGGCTTTCCGCTCGATGACCTCACCTTCATCGTCACGCACTTCCTGCCGCATCTCAACCGGGATGCCGTCTACCGCATCCTCAAGGCTGAAGGCTTGGGCCGCCTGCCGCCGGCGCAGCCAACGGGTATCTGAGATGTTAGTGACCTCTGAGATGTTAGGACTGTGAGAATGTCAGAGCCGCTCGGAGAGCCTGAGCCTTGTTATGATTGAGTGCGTGTCATTGCGTTGACGTGTCGGCCCTCCGGGCGGCACCTGACTGCCTGTTATGGCGTGACTTGATAGGAGCTTGAGGGAACTCAACTCGTCCCGTCACAATCCTGTCCGCAGCAGGATCCGTCAGGTTCTGACCTGCGGAGGACCAAGAATGCGAGAGACCGATCCTGCCGAGATCATCATCGGCGTCGACACCCATAAGCAAACCCATGCGGCTGTCGCCATCAGCGGGCTCGGGGCCCGCCTTGGTATTCTCACGCTGCCGGCGAGCCTTCGAGGCTATCAGGAGCTGGAGACGTGGGCCCGATCCTTTGGCCCTGTTCGCACCTTCGGGATCGAGGGAACCGGCTCCTATGGCGCTGGCTTATCGCGCTTCCTGCAGGAAAGAGGCCACAGCGTCATCGAGGTTAACCGACCTAATCGCCAAGTCCGGCATCAGCATGGCAAGACGGATCCGCTCGATGCCGAGAACGCGGCCCGTTCGGCTCCCAAGTCCGGCACCAGCTCGGTCGAGATGATCCGCCACCTCAAGGTGGCGCGCGACACCGCCGTGAAGAGCCGCACCCAAGCGATGGTCACCCTCAAGACGATCATCATCAACGCTCCCGCTGCCTCGCGCGAGTGCCTTGAGGGGCTCACCGGCACGATGGCGCTGATTCGCCATTTGGCGGCCTTAAGGCCAGGCGCGATGACATCACCGACAGCCTCTGCCAAAGCAACATTGCGCGCTCTCGCCCGGCGCTGGCTGATGCTCCATGCTGAGATCAAGAGCCACGATGCTGCTCTCGATGCTCTGACCACAGCCTGCGCGCCAGTTCTGAAGGAGGCTCATGGGATGTCGACTGGTACAGCTGCCGAGATGCTGATCCTGGTGGGCGACAATCCCGAGCGCATCCGCTTCGAATCGGCCTTCGCCAAACTGTGCGGCGCCTGTCCTATTCCCGCCTCAAGCGGCAAGAGCACGCGTCACCGGCTCACCCGCGGCGGCAACCGTCAGGCTGGCCTGCCCCATGTGGGTGATCCGTATGTGATGTTAATTCAGCGTTGGTCTGGGCGCCAGCTTGGAAGCTGGTAGCAAGACCTCCGGTGCAGGTGGCCGGTAGCCCAGGGATGAGTGCGGACGCACTGTATTGTAATGCCGCCGCCATTGTTCAATGAGCACCTTTGCCTCTTCCAGGGTGTAGAAGATCTCTCCTTTCAGCAGTTCATCTCGCAGCTTCGAGTTGAAGCTCTCGCAATAGCCGTTCTCCCAGGGACTGCCGGGCTCGATGTAAGCCGTCCTGGCTCCCACAGCCGTGATCCACTCGCGCACGGCTTTGGCGACGAACTCAGGTCCGTAGTACATGGGGAGCAGCGCGGCGGAGCTGGCCCGGGTTGCGCAGCCGCGCTGCCTGGGGTGGTCATGGCCAGCCAGCAGGTCTCACAGTGATGTCGCTGAACACGCGCTGGAGGCCGACCAACCATGACCGATCTCAATCCTACACCTGCCCCTGCCACTCTGGTAGCGATCGATATCTCCAAGCACCGCCACGAGGTGCTCATCGAGGCTCCCGGACAGGCCCGACGCCGGCGGCTCACCATCCTGAGCACCAAGGCGGATCATGACCGCCTCGTCGAGGCTTTAACTGCTTATGGTGGTCCGGTGCTCATCGGCTTCGAGGCCACAGGTGACTACCATCGTGGGCTGGCCTACCGCCTGCTCTCAGCAGGCTTCGAACTGCGGCTGGTCTCATCTGTGGCTCTCGCCCGCACTCGGGAAGCCCTGCACAACGGCTGGGACAAGAACGATCCCAAGGACGCGCAGGTGATCCTGCATATGCTCCAGATCGGCGCGACCCAACGCTATGTCGATCCTTTGGCGGCGGGGATCAACGACCTCCAGGAGTTGTCGAAGACCCACGAGGCAATCTCGAAAGCCAAGACCGAGACCTGGCACCGGATCCTGACCCACTACCTGCCCCTGTACTTTCCCGAGATTGAGCGCTTTGCCGGCAACAGCCGCTCCGACTGGTTCCTGGCGCTGCTCGAACGCTTTCCCACACCCTCCAGCATCACGGCTCTGGATCGGGAGAGCTTTGTGCAGGAGGCATGGCCCGTGATCGGCCGCAAGGTCTCAAAAGCCAGGTTGCTCAACGACATCTACGAGACCGCACGCGCCTCCACGGCTCTGCCCGTGGCTGAAGGCTCTGCGGCCATCACGATGTTCCGCATGGTTCTAGCCGAGACGCGCAGTCTCATCCGCCAGCGGGACCAGATCGAGGGGCTGGCTCATGCAATGCTGGCCGATCACGCTGACTACCAGCGGCTGTGCACCATCCCAGGTATCGGGCCGATCCATGCCCTGACCATTATGGCAGAGGCCGGTGACCTGCGCCGCTTCGGACACCATCGTCAGTTCCTGAAGTTCTGCGGCCTTGATCTGGCCACCTGCCGGTCCGGCACGTTCCGCGGCCGCACCAAGCTGTCGAAGTACGGCAATGCCCGCCTGCGCCGGGCGCTATGGATGGCCGCCCAGGTGGCAATGCGCCAGCGCGACAACAGCTTTCGGGATAAACTCGGCCGCTACACCGAGCGCGATCGCCACGATGCCGATCTGCGCCGCAAGGCCGTGACAGCGTTAACCGCCAAGATGGCGCGTGTGGTGCACGCAGTGATCAAGGGCGGAACAGAATACCGGCCGTTCTTTGAGCGTCCGGTGCCGGGTGGAAGGACCTCTCTCTGTGTGGGCCGTGAGGGCGCGCAAGCGACCCTGTAGATAATGTTTGGGCCTTCCACCTGGGGTGTATCTCGTATTGAGGACGGTGAGGACCACGGCGATGACCGCTGGATCCTGTGTTTGCTATGGGAGAGAACAATCCCGTTGACGGTGGAAACCACCTGGCTCACTCTAACTGAAGCGCCGATCCAGCAAATCGGCGTGCTGAGATCTGCTGGCCCAGCGCCGCTGCTGCTTCCCCACATAGGACGTTGTCTGAACGAATGTGCCCCGGCACACCACGCAGGATGAACAGGTCCGAGAGCACGTCGATCACATCGACGGCCTTGAGCTTTCGGCTCACCCGGATGGCCAGGCATTCGCGCGTGAACTCGTCGATGATGTTGAGCATGCGGAACTTGCGCCCGTCATGGGTGCGGT
Organism: Microvirga sp. Mcv34; assembly: GCF_024519725.1. Classification (GTDB taxonomy): domain Bacteria; phylum Pseudomonadota; class Alphaproteobacteria; order Rhizobiales; family Beijerinckiaceae; genus Microvirga. The sequence goes on from NZ_JALJRK010000148.1 coordinate 3,749, forward strand.
CCTCGACAAAGTCATACGACCACACATGGTTGGGATACTCCGGCCGCAGGCGGATGCAGGATCCGTCAGTGAGCCAGAGCCTTCCTCTCTTCGATTGCTTCTGTGGCACTTTGAGCCCCTCCCGCCGCCAGATCCGCGCGACCCGCTTCTTGTTCACGAGCCAGCCAGCATCGCGCAGCAGGGCCGTGATGCGCCGGTAGCCGTAGCGGCCGTACTGGGTGGCCAATGCGATGATGTCGGCCGTCAGAGCCGCTTCATCTTCCGGCTCTTTGGGGATCTTGCGCTGGGTGGAGCGAGGCTGGCCCAGAACCCGGCAAGCCAGCCGCTCTGAGACGCCGTACTTGGCAATCACATGCCCCACACAGGCGCGACGGCGAGCGGGGCTTACCAGTTTCCCGAAGCCGCCTCCTTCAGGATCAGCTTCTCCAGGGTGAGATCCGAGACAGCCCGGCGCAACCTGGCGTTCTCCATCTCGAGTTCTTTCAGCCGCTTGACCTGATCGGATTTGAGCCCGCCGTACTCGGATCGCCAGCGGTAGTAAGTCACTTCCGTCACGCCGATCTGCCGGATGGCCTCGGCCACCGTCCGGCCTTGTGCCGTCAGCACGTCTACTTGCCGCAACTTGGAAACGATCTCCTCGGCCGTGTGCCTCTTCTTGCCCATGTCTCAGTCCTCCTTCGGCTCAAAAGCCATACTTCAGGGAGGATCACTTTTCAGGAGGCAGACCAATCACGCGGAAAAATCTTTGTGTGAGCATCAGTCTCTCCGGTAATGAGCCTGCCTGACAACATTGAAATCCACCCAACCTGAATGGAGCCACAACGGCACTAGAACTCATCTCACTCTACCTACTCCTGATAGCCTGCCCATATCCACCTGTTCATGCATGGTGGCCACTGCCACCATCACCATTATGGCAAGTGCGAGTGCCGGCTAGTGGATGGAATCTAACGCTTGGTGCCCTCGTCGGACGGCAGCGATGATTTCATCCGGATCGGCCGTCCAGGTGAAAGGCTTGGGACGGGCATTCGTCTCGGCCACGTAGCGGTTGATGGCTTCTTGGAGATCAACCACGGAGTGGAACACGCCACGCTTGAGCCTCTGTCGGGTCAGTTTGGCAAAGAAGCCCTCGACGGCATTGAGCCATGAGCATGAGGTCGGGATGAAGTGGAAAGTAAAGCGCTCATGGCGGTCGAGCCAGGCACGGACCTTCGCATGCTTGTGAGCCGCATAGTTGTCGAGGATCACGTGCACGGCCTTGCCCGTGGGTACCTGAGCTTCAATGGCATTCAGGAAGCGGATGAACTCCTGATGCCGGTGGCGCTGCATGTTGCGGCCGATGACGGTGCCGTCCAGCACGTTCAGGGCCGCAAACAGTGTCGTGGTGCCATGGCGCTTGTAGTCGTGCGTCATGGTGCCCAGCCGCCCCTTCTTGAGCGGCAGGCCGGGCTGGGTGCGGTCGAGCGCCTGGATCTGGCTTTTCTCATCGACTGACAGCACGATGGCATGAGCGGGCGGATCGATATACAACCCGACCACGTCCCGAAGCTTCTCGGCGAACCTGGGATCGTTCGAGAGCTTGAACCGGCGATAGCGGTGCGGCTGGAGGCCATGAGCCCGCCAGATGCGCCGCACCGCACTGGCGCTGATGCCACTCTCTTTGGCCATCATGGCGGCGGTCCAGTGGGTCGCCTCAACGGGCGGATCGGAAAGCGTCAGGTGGACCACCCGCTCAGCAATCTCAGGCCCGAGCGGTTTGATCCGGGACGGGCGCGTCTTGTCGCGCAGCAGACCGTCGACGCCTTCCTGCACGAAGCGCTCCTGCCAGCGCCAGACGCAGGTCTTGGAGGTGCCGGTCTGGCGCATGATCTCGGTCGTACCAAGGCCATCGGCGCTCAACAGCACGATGGCGGCCCGCCAGACATGTTTCTGAGCCGTGTTCCGGTTGCTGATGACAGCCTCAAGACGAAGCCGGTCACAGGGTGTCAGGGTAATGGAGATGCCAGTGCGCATGCCCCAGCCTCGCATGAGCACTCACCAAGCGGAATCCCAAACGGACTCTTTTGTTAGGCGGAGACCACTAGAGAGTTCAGTCTGAACGCCTAATGATTTTCGTGACTGGTTGCGTTGGCTGCGCGAACCGGTCGCTTGCGGCGGTCGATGGCCCGGAACTCCGTCGCCTTGACGCCGCTGTCGGGCGAGGTCGCGCGGGCGGGCTCGGCGAGCTGCTCGCCTTTCCACTCGTAAGCGACCGTGCCCTCCGGGTGCTTGTACCAACCCGGATCCTTGTA
>NZ_JALJRK010000149.1 GCF_024519725.1 Microvirga sp. Mcv34
GCGTCAGGAAGGACCGCGCTTGCCCCTCGGTTTCCAGGGTGCAGGGAAGGTCCTCTAGCCGCCAAGCCTTCGGATCCGGGCACAGGCACCCGATTGGTTCAGACAGCACGTTGGTGTTCGATTCGGGGCGCATAGTGGCGGGTCCTGCAGCGAAACGGCCGAATGGTGGCCGAGTCCCCATTCATGCTCTGGATCGGCTTTGATGGCATTGATCGGGATCAAGCACCTCGGAGGCCGACCCGGCGGTCTCCGCCATCTGGGCAGCGCAGCTTTGTAGATGCGCACCGCATGATCCAGATCAATGACGGCGCACGGCAACGTTGAGATGCTGGAGACACGCCAGGGATTCCTCTGACGCCACAGCGCTGCCATCTCACGGGAGAATCGATTATGCGCACAATGTCCGTCCTTGCGACCGCTGTGTCGGTGCTTGGCTTGATGACCTTCCAACAAGTTGTACAAGGCGCTGAGGCGGGCGCCGCCTCGCCGGGCCGCATTGTTGTGGCCATGGACAACATGGGCAGCATGCAACAGAGCCCGACCGGCCAAGGCTCCGGCGGCATGAGCGGCGGCATGGGGATGTGCTGCGGCATGGGCGGCATGTCCGGGTCCGGGCAAGCCACCATGGCGCCAAGTGGGCAGGGCGGGTCCAGCACGATGCCGTCAGGGCAGGCTGGCCAGATGGGCGGCATGCCACAGGGTGGGTCTGGGCAAGGCGGCGGCGCGGGCATGATGGACGATAACATGATGCGCATGCAGCAAGGCCAGACCGGCATGGCCCCCATGGGCCAGGGCGGCATGATGATGGACAACATGCGCCGCATGCAGCCCAACCAGCAGGGCGGGATGGGCATGATGAACAACGACGCGATGCGCATGCCGCCGGCACCAATGGGCGGTACAATGCCGGGGATGACCGCAGGCGGCGCGGACATGACGGACCGCATCGAGGGCCGGATTGCCTTTCTGAAAGCGGAGCTGAAGATCACGGACGCGCAGACCCCGGCCTGGAACCAGTTTGCCGAGGCTCTGCGCTCAAGCCGACAGCATCTGATCGAGGCCCGGCAGCTGCTGGCGACTCCGGCAGCCGATGCGACCGCGACCGTGCGGCTGGAGCAGTACGAGCGCCATCTTGGCGCCCGGCTGGAGGCCCTCAGGGCAGCGCGGAGCTCCTTTGCCCAGCTCCATGCCGGACTTGACGAGCACCAGAAGCACGTGGCGGACGAACTGGTCGTGCCGCTCCTGGCCACCTTCTGAGCGGCCAGTGCGGGTCCAGGCCCTGGTTCCCCGAGTTGAACCGGAGTGACGCGGCGGCGCCTCCGGCGCCGCGGCGCTGTCGGTTTTGCTCCCGAACCCAATGCCCGTCATGACCAGCCGCGATGCCTCCTCCGACGAGCCGGGACAGCTCTCCGAAAGCCAAGGGCAATCAAGATCGGCTGGCAGTGACTTCATGGCACAGAGTTCTTCCTCCCACCACATGCACCAACGCCCCCTCACTGCACCTCTCGTCCGGACTGTGGCGGCAACCGCCTTCGTTGGCCTGTCCGCCCTTCAGGCGTCTGGCCAATCGGCAGACGGCCATTCGGGGCACCACCCTGGCGCTGCTCCTGGCATGGCCGCTCCACCAAGCCCGGCTGCCCCGCTAGGCAATCCGCCCACAGGTGTTCCGGGCAGCCCTTCCGCCATGCCCGGAATGCCGGCCCAGGGCGGTGCCATGAGCGGGATGATGGGCGGCATGGGCGAGATGATGGGTGGGAGCCCGCAGAAGGAGTTCTATCCCTCCCTCATGGATCTGCCCACCCTGTCCCCCGAGCAGCGGCACACCATCGAAGCTCAGGCGCGGGCACGGATCAGCGCAGGCACGGACGAGATCGCAATCGCCGGGAACGCTCTCCGCCATGCGAATGCCTCAGGAGATGCCGCCGGGGCGGAACAAGCCGCCCGGCGCCTGCGGGACGGCCTCAACCTGGTGGACAGCGGCACGGCGGCGCTCCGGGCGCTTATGGAGGGAAGGGCCCCGCCACAGATTGCCCAGGATTGGTTCAAAGGACAGCTTAATCTCTCCACCGCAATGCCTGACCACGTGTCCGAGGGCCCCTTCGGCCTGTCCTGGCTCCATGTAATGACCATGGCCCTGGGATCGGCCTTTGCCATCGCCATGCTGGCGATCTATTTCGCGCGCATGCGGCGGGCGAACGCCCTCGTCGACCGCTTGTCGAGCGCTACTCTGGCCCCGACGATCCCTGCGACGCGTTCGTCCGCGGCCACCCCCGCACCGCAGCCCTCTCTTCCCGGAGCACCGCCAGCCGCAGTGGTCACATCGCCGGCGGCCCCTCCCTCCGGCTTTCTGACCGCTGCGGCAGGACCGGCGCCCACGGGCACGCCAGGCCGTCCCGGACTGTGGAAAGGACAGCTTCGGGTGGCGGCCATCTTCGACGAGACACCGAACGTCAAGACGTTCCGGCTCAGGAGCCCGCAGGGCGGCCCCATTCCCTTCACGTTCGTCCCTGGCCACTTCCTCACCTACTCGGCTCAGATCGATGGCAAGCTCGTGAGGCGCTCTTATACCATCGCGTCTTCGGCCGCCCAGACGGCCTACGTCGAGACCACCATCAAGCGCGAGGAGCAGGGGCTCCTCTCACGATACATGCACGACAATGTCGCCGTCGGTGATCTGGTCGATGTAATGGGGCCATCGGGCGTGTTCACCTTCAGCGGGACGGAAGCCGAGAGCGTCGTGCTGATCGGGGGAGGGGTGGGCATCACGCCGCTGATGGCAGCGATCCGCTACCTCAACGACATCGCCTGGCCGGGCGAAATCTTCCTCGTCTATGGCGCGCGTTCGACGGCCGACTTCATCTTCCGTGATGAGCTTGAGCACCTTCAACGCCGGCACCCCAATCTGCACGTGATCGCCACGATGGCACGCGCCGCTGGGACCTCATGGATGGGTCCGGAGGGGCCAATCACCAAGGAACTCCTGGCGCAAGCGGTGCCCGAGATCGCCAAGCGGCGGGTTCATCTGTGCGGCCCCCCGGGCATGATGGAGGCTATGAAGAAGCTGCTGGCGGAGCTTGGGGTGCCCGGAGATCAGATCAAAACTGAAGCTTTCGGTCCTGCCAAAGGCGCCGTGCCCCCGCCCGGGGTGACGGTGACCGAGCCCATCCAACTGCAACCCGACGGGAGTGTCGGACCCGCCGCAGCGTTGCCGGCGGCGATTGGTCCGGCGACCGCCTCGATCCGCTTCGCCAAGTCGAACAAAGTCGTGCCGCTGCCGCCGGACCAGAGCGTCCTGGAGGTCGCGGAGGCCGCCGACGTGCCCATCGATTACTCCTGCCGGGTTGGAACTTGCGGCATCTGCAAGACCAGGCTCCTGGAGGGTCAGGTGACCATGGAAGTCGAGGAGGCCCTCACGCCTGAGGACAAGGCGCAGAACATCATTCTGGCGTGCCAGGCCAAGTCAATCGGCAACCTGGTGGTGGATGCCTGACATGAACGAGACCGAACGGCTGACCGTTGGGGCCGGCCTCACATTGCTCCTGTTCCTGACACCGGCGTTCCTCCTTCACACCTCGCCACGGTTTCCGGGCAGTCTCGCCGGCAGCATCCTTGGCATTGCAGCCGCCATCCTGATGCTGCTCCTGCTGGTCTATCCGCTTGCCAAGTACAGTACCGCGCTCAAGCCCCTCATCACGAAGATGGTGTCGGTGCGCTCGCTGTTGACCTTCCACGTCTATGCAGGGGTGCTTGGTGCGCTGCTCGGGATCCTGCACACCGGGCACAAGTACCAGAGCCCGCTTGGGATCGGGCTCGTCGTCACGATGCTGATCGTTGTCGTCACGGGCTTTGTCGGCCGCTACTACCTGCCTCAGGTGTCAGCCGAGCTGCGGGAGCAGCAGTCCCGGCTGGCCACCCTCCGTTCGGCCTTCGACCAGACCGCCGTGGCCCTCGCAGGCCGGCAAGCGGCATCAGAAGGGCCGCCGCCCCACACACCAGCGCTTCCCGGTGTCCCGATCCTCCAGCTCGTCGATGGCATCGCCGATCTTGAATACGCCATCGGCTCGCGTGATGCGGTGAAGGCAGTCTTCATGCGCTGGATCGTGGTGCATGTCGTTAGCGCGGTTGTGATGTACGTGCTGCTGGCGCTCCATATCGCGGGCCAGGTTTACTATGGATTGCGGTGGCTCTCGTGAAGAAGATCGGCCTGTTCTATACACTTCTCATTACAGCATCGGTGCTGGTGGGCCTCGCGGCCACAGCGGCTCTGTACTATGCGGGATCGGCTGCCGTTCCGGGCTGGCGGAGTTTCTTCCAGCCTGGTCCTCTGTCGAGCCGGCACGCATTCCTGAGCGACCAGTGCGAGACGTGCCACACTCCCACCAAAGGTGTCGAGGCGGCCACGTGCATAACCTGCCACTCATCCGCCGCAGCAGACCTGGCCAAGCAGCCGACAGCGTTTCACGCCAATGTTCAGGAATGCCGTGGCTGTCATGTCGAACACCAAGGCGGCTCGCGCCCGACCAAGATGGACCATGGTGCTCTCTTGCGGATCGGCTGGCACGCGACAGGAACCTTGCAGGGCCATCCCAGTCTGTCCCGCCAAATGATCGACGACCTCGCAAGCTACCTTGGCATGCCGGTGTCGGCACCTGCCGAGAAGGAGGGGCTCAACTGCGCCGCCTGCCACAGCAACCAGGATCCTCATCAAAAGCTGCTTGGGAGCGGGTGCGCTGATTGTCATGGGACATCCACGTGGCAGATTGCATCGTTCCTACACCCGTCGCCGACGTCGCGCGAATGTGCACAGTGCCACCAGGCGCCGCCCAGCCATTACATGGAACACTTCAGCATGGTGTCGCAGAGAGTCGCCGGGCAGGAGCATGCCCAGGTGAGTCAATGCTACATGTGTCACAAGACGAATTCGTGGAACGACATCAAAGGTGCAGGCTGGTACAAGCACCATTGAGCCAGCTGCGCTGAACGGCCCGGGTGGGCATGATCGAACGACTTGGCTCGGCTTGGAGGCGGAGTAGACCTATCATGCAACACGTTTGTTTGGCGGCAGGTCCACCAAGCTCCCACTCGGTAGAAAAGACCCTTTGGAGGCGAGGAGACGGAGCGTGAACCGTTGGTTCTGGCTGGCTGTTGGGGTCACGCTGCTGGGCAGCCTTGCCATCGCATGGAGTCTCATGACACGAGAGGTTCGGGAGCCGATCCATATCGTGGAGCCGGCGACCCTCTCACCGGTCGCCACCGCTGGCAAGATGGCGTACGAGGCCAACTGCGCCGGCTGCCATGGGCAGACCGGGGCCGGAACGGATCGGGGTCCGCCCCTCGTTCATGTCGTCTATCACCCGGGCCACCACGCGGATGGGGCCTTCGATGTGGCGGTGAAGTCAGGGGTTCGGCAGCACCACTGGCGCTTTGGCAACATGCCTCCGCAGCCGCAAGTCAGCGATCCCCAGCTTCAGACCATTGTTCGATACATTCGTGAGGTCCAGCAGGCCAACGGCATCACGGCCGAACGTCATGGGGGCTAAGCCCAGGGCAACCGTTGCCGGCAACCATACAGGGGCTGGCGAGCGGCTTCCACACGGGCGGCGTTTTCGCGCGCCGGCACCGGAGGGTTGAACGAAGCGGCTGGAGAGCCAACCGGTTTGGGAAGGTGTTGGCAAAACGGACAATCCCGGACGGCAAAAACACGGACGTCAGCGCCATTTTGAAGACATGGGTCACGATACGCGAGGCGTGGATGGCGGATGCGGACCGCTTCATGGGAAGGCTCTCGGTGTGCCGTCCGCGGAGCGGCCTGGGATCCCAGGTCCGTACTGTTACGAAGCAGAAGCGGGCCTGAGGGCAAGCTAACGTTTTCAAACCTCCCAGGACCTGCGCTGGTGCCGGGCCTCATGGTAACGCCGCATCCAGTCGCGCCGACGC
>NZ_JALJRK010000014.1 GCF_024519725.1 Microvirga sp. Mcv34
GGCGCGTCGGGCAGCCCGGCTCGATCTCTAGTGGTGAAGGTGAGAGCCGAACTGCTCGTCACGCACGGTTCTTTTAGGCGTTTCGACTTGGCAGCCCGCAGGCACCAAGGGCCTCCTGGCGCCGGCTGCGTGACCGACGGACAGGACCGTGCCTGCTCCCACAACTTGCGACGCCTCGCGAAGCGCGCCCCTCGTCGGATCAGGCTGCGCAATGATATAGCCAAGGTTCAAACATCTGTCAAGAACAAAGTAAGAACATCTCGCCTAGCCTCGCCGTCATGGCCGTCCCCGGACTTGATCCGGGGATCAGTCCCGGCCACCCACGTCTTAAACCCACCGCGTCGAAAAAGGCGTGGATACCCGCGACAAGCGCGGGCATGACGATGGAGGATATGACGCAACTCAGTATCATCGCCCCATGCAGAAGGGCGGCTGGGTCTACATCATGACGAACCGGCGCAACGGGACGCTCTATTGCGGCGTGACGAGCGATCTCGCCCGCCGCGCCTGGGAGCACCGCGAGGGCGTCATTCCCGGCTTCACGAAGCAATACGGCCTCACGCGCCTCGTCTGGTACGAGTGCTTCGAGGACATCCGCGATGCGATCCAGCGCGAGAAAACCATGAAGCACTGGCCCCGCGCCTGGAAAATCCGCCTCATCCACGGCCTGAACCCGCTCTGGGACGATCTCTACGAGACGCTGAACCACTAGGCGGGCGCCATTCCCGACACCCTCCACGTCATGCCCGCACGTGTTGCGGGCATCCACGTCTTCAAGGCGCTCCGTTGCTTAAGACGTGGATGGTCGGGACTGATCCCCGGATCAAGTCCGGGGACGGCCATGACGGTGGATAGGCATACGAAATGCTGTTCCAGAGATCGGCGTCGTCATTAAAGTCGAAAACTTATTGGCGTTGAAGATCGGCGATCAGTTCAATAGATTGATCTACCCCTATTTTAGCGAGGATTCCGAGCTTTCAGATGAGGCCGCAAGGATAGGCTTGTGGCTCTTGGATCAAGCTCTCGCGAACTATCCGCCGGATGATCTACGGATGTTAGATGTTCTACGTAGCGCGTCCTTCTCTACAGCCCATAATCCTCTTCAGGGAGATGAGCGCGACATCCTATTGAGAAGGTACGAAGAGGTCTTGGCGGAGTGGAAAAGAATACGAGATGAGTTTAAATAAAATAATTTAATTGTTAGTGGGAGATACAATACGTTATTTGTAGCTATCTTTCGTAGTATTTAGAAAGTATATATAAATTATATCAAATATTAGCTTACCAAGCCAAGATTTGACATAGTTCCAGTGGAAAATCTGATTTTTATATTGATAATCGCTAGTACGGAAGGTGACTTTCTGTCTAGACCTAAGTGTTGATCTGCTTCGATGGACACTCTAGTGACTAACTTGTCATCTTCGAGCAAGCAATGAAAATACCCATCTGTTGTCTTGAAATCGGATGGTGGTAGTTGGTTATTCGCTGGTGTCGTAAGCCCATCTAGGTTGTGGACTCATAACTGCGGATCCAGATGCGAGTTGAGACCAGTTTGATGGCGGCCAGGAAGTTGTCCGGGTTCTTGTCGTATCGCGTGGCGATGCCGCGGAACTGCTTGAGCTTGTTGAAGAAGCGCTCCACCAGGTTTCTGTAACGGTACAGAAAGGCACTGAAGACGAACGAGCCTTTGCGGTTGCTCTTGGGCGGGATGTTGGCCCAGAGGTGTTGCTCCTGCGCCTGCTCGCGAATGGCATTGCTGTCGTAAGCTTTATCCGCCAGCAGGATCGTCCCTGGCGTCAGATTGGCCAACAACTGCTCGGCTGCGGTGCCGTCATGAGCCTGTCCCGGCGTGAGAGAGATCCGGATCGGGCGGCCTTCGGCATCCACCAGCGCGTGGATCTTGGTGCTCAGGCCACCACGGGAACGTCCCATGCCACCATCTGGCCCCCCTTTTTACCCGTCGCGCCATGCTGATGAACGCGCACGCACGTACGTACTGTCGATCATGATCAGATCGCCATCGTAGGCCACCGAGACCGCCTGAAGGATGCGGTCCCACACGCCGGCCTCACGCCAGCGCACAAAACGACTGTAGCAGGTTGTGGAGGCGCCATAGCGCTCAGGAATGTCGCGCCAGGGCGACCCGGTGCGGAAGCGCCAGAGAATGCCGTTGAGCACCCGTCGGTCGTTCACCCGCGGCACGCCCCGCGCCTTGTTGGGCAGCAAAGGCTCAATGATCTTCCACTCAAAATCAGTCAGCTCGTGTCGACGCATCGGCCCCTCCCTTCTTCGGGAGGTGAATCATCAACTCGCTGCAAATGAAAGATCTTTTATGAGTTCACGCCCTAGTAGGATAGGCAAAGGAGGGGAACATGTTATAAACGCGGAACTCGGTTGACAGCGCGAAAGGCACTTACATTTTCAGTAAGATGATGTTCGGATCGAGTCCCCGTCAATATTACCCCGCTGAAGCAGTTATCGAGAATGAAGCTGAACGCATTCTTGAGCGCTTCTGCTTTTTCTCCGGTAGTGGTTTCAACGATCTCTCCCATCGCGAGCGGTCGATTGACAATCACGTTTAACGAATGCTTCGTTGCGAGTTGAAAGGCGTGCGTCAACGACGTGTTAAGTTTATTGTACGTAAATTGTAGGTAACCAAATGCACCTGAACGACAAGCAATCTTTGCCGATTCAATGTCGCTTACGCTCACCCCAAACGTCGGTATGCCTTGTGTTTGTGCATAGCTGAGCGCCCTTACTAAATCCCTTGATCTCAGCGTACTAGCCTTCGGCCGATGAACCTGAAGAAGGTCGACCTTTCCAAGGGTCTTCATACTCTGATCGATGCTTCGGCATAATGCGTGGTACGAGTGATCGACAAATGGCGTCTGTGAGGTCCAATCCCAGTGCTCGGCAATTTTGGTGCTGACATAGATCGGAGGACTGTTGGTCGGTCGCTTCTCTAGAAATGCCCCAAGGATCTTTTCACTCGAGCCGTAGCCTGGAGCAGTATCGACGAAAGTGATCCCTTTGGAAATTGCATGATCGAGCAATGCATAAGCCCGTTCCTCACGAGGAGGCATACCCTGCTTGTACCCCCATGGGCGTCCAATCGAAAGAAGTCCTAAGCCTAGGCTAACCGAGCTGCGTCCAGGTCCTCGCATAATACAGATACTTTTGCGGCTAAAAGTTGCTACGCTACCCTCTGAAACTCTGGAAAAGTATGAGTGACAGTGCGATTGTGCTCGAGCCAAGCGCCCGCCAATGCGAATATCTTTCCTTGAGGATAAGTAAGGAAATCCCGAAGCCAAAAACCAAGCTGGTCTCACGGGTAGCTGCCACAAGAGACATTGGGGCATAATTCATTGCAACTACCACAAGTCCCCAGGATATCACTTGGAGGATTCCAGCAGAAAATCCGAGCTTCCAAGTCGAAAGAGGAATGCTGCGGTAATTCGTCTTTGCCGAAAAGTAGAGAACAGCTGCGCTTCCCAACCCATCAATTAGTGAAATCCACGCTACATACGCGAGTGGAGATTGAGACGCTCTTACACCGACACCGTCAATCACGATGTAGGATGTGGACAGCACGGCAGCCAAGAGGCTGTATATTACGGCTCCAGTGCTAAAACCGCTTCGGATTGCTCCCCCCTTCAATGCTACGATTGCAACACCTAGCGCAATGCCGATCAAGGCGAAGGTACCTCCGGTTGAGACTGCCTCGCCGCTTATGTAGAGGGCGAGCAGCGCGACGAATATCGGGGTGGATCCGCGAACGATCGGGTAGACCTGGCCCATATCTCCAAAACGGTAGGCTTGTTGGCCGACGATGCGCGCAGCGATATGGAATGAAGCGCCGTAAATCAGATACTTGATCGAAGCAGACGAAATCTCGTCAAATATAAAAATGCCGATCAGGCCAAGCACAGCAGAGCATACAGCCATTGCTAAAACAATAGATGCGCTATTCCCAACCTTGATCATGGCATTCCATGAAGCATGCAGGGCTGCGGAGAAGAGAACCAATGATAGAGGTAACAGGCTCACGATATATTGCTCACTTAGAAATGCGGTTCATCGGCAGCGCCACTCCTACCGGAAAGCAGGAATACGTCCCGCTGCAACGTCACTCACCAGATGCTGATGTTGCTCGTAAATCAAAGGTGGGAGAGATGTAGGAGAGAAGAACGAGAGCTCGAACGTTTCCTTGTTGTCGACTAACAGTTCTCCTCCGATAATCTTCATCTTGAAGAAGACGGTGAAGGTTTGGCATTGATCGCCGTTTTCACAGGTTACGAAGTATTTCGAGTAGACCCCGAGCAGCTCTATCGGTGAGACGATCAACCCCGTTTCTTCAAAGATTTCCCTCACTGCCGCGTCAGCTGCGGACTCTCCCAGTTCAACGATGCCCCCAGGGAACCCCCAGTGATCATGTACTGCCGACCTCTTCTGAAGAAGGACTTTCCCTTCGTGATCCTCAATCCAGCCGCCTGCCGAATTGACGAAAATGAGGTCGCTCCCAATCTTACTCCGAATTTCTCTAATCCAGCCTGCCATCTGATCACTCCAAAGTTTGAGCGGGAAGCAAGAGGAGCAGATTCCCCTATTTTCCGTGGCTTCGTTTGCCGAAAGATACTTGCGTGACATCCAGTCAAGGATGGCAAGGCGCTATTGCATTACCAGGTTGCCATCTCAGCCTATGATAGGGGCGGGAGCAGGCTTTCGTTTCTTGTTCCTGTTTCTGGTGAGTATGGAACGGGAATCTCACCTGCGGCAGACTGATGCCATAGAACTCGGACTTCATCCTCGCTCCAGCCTTCTCTGCTGTGAACACATGCCCCGTTATCCCATAGAACAAGGTCGTTGGGCTCCAATGCTGCCGCACAGCGATAAGGAGCTTCTTCCACATAACGCCATAGCTCGGTCAGCAGAGCTCGACTTTCCCCTTCCGTGAGACCCACGACAAGGCTGTCTCTGCGGGTGGGCAGGTACAGCATGGGAACTTGTGTCGAGAGGTGGCGGCGCACGAGCGGGTGTACTGGGCCAATCTTTCGGATCTCTATTGGATAGGATGGTCCTGCTTCTGATATGGTAACTTCGTGTTCTCGCGGATAGTGGTGATGAATTACACGTAACTTTGAGATTTTGCTTTTGAGCTCAGAAGGGAGTGATGCGTAGACCTTGCGCATATCCATGAAAAAGGTCCGCGGAGGATTGCGCGGAGCTTTCTTGCAGTAAAGGAAGACATGCCCGGATGGAACCTCCCATGGAGCGGACGAATCCGTATGCCACACTTGGGCGGAGGCATTGCCATTGCCGAAGCGTCGTCCGTTGCTATCAGTTCCATTAGAAATCACCTTGATTGACCCCCCAACGTGATGGGCTTCAACCGACGGTGTTCTACTATTCATTAATGGTCCAAAACGACCCGCTAGCCCCTCGAGTTGTTCTGCCGATAGCTCCTGATGCCGAATTAGTACCACGAGGTGATCTGCTAAAATTTGGCGCAGTCGCCAATAGAACTCGTCCGAGGGATAAAGTTCGCTGAGGACTACATCCTTTAGCTCGACGCCCAGATGGGGCGAGAGGGGTTCGTATTTTAGATTCATTGAACTGATGCCTTTCCTCGATACAGCCTGAGACGCCTCAATAGGGGTTCTCAACTGCATAATGTTCGCCGTCGATACGCAGATGTTTGGCAAGGTCCTGTGGCGGCCGGCTAATGCGAACAAAGTTGTTTCGCTGGTTGCCCAATATGCTGGCTACGATCTGCATGATCTGATTTTCGCGATCATTCTGAGACGCTACGTCGAGTTCAAGGTAAACCGCATATATGAGAGCGAGACATGATACTTCTCGCGGCATGATGGGATGTTTCCATTGGAATTCACTTTTCCAGAATGAAAGAATCTCTGCGCCACGCGCTTGAGCGCGATGTGCGATGTCACGTAGGTATTCATCACTAGGGAGAACGGCTTGTGGATGAGATAAGACCTGCCCGGTCCCTGGTACGGTAATCTCTCCGGGTACGATAACGTATTGATCGTTGTCGAAGTAGTGCGTTCCCGGATATGGGGCGATGAATGTGGTAATACCAACATTACATTCGAGCCCAACATACTTCAGAATTTTGTCGCACGTGTAGATCAGGCCGTCCCGGGTAATCTTGGGTGCAAAAAGAATAATGTTGAACGAACATTTCATATGGTTGTTCAAAATGTTTCTGATCGCTATATCGGAACGGTCGTTCTCCAGGCGCTTGTTGAAGTCCTTTAAGCTTTCTCCGTCCCATGACTCAGCGCCGAAGGCCACGACCTTGAATCCTGCTTTGTACATCAACGCACAAATGTCATCGGTAATCATTTGCGCCGTTGCACGACATCCAAAGTGGCCGTCTATCCCTTGTTCGATGATGGCTTCGCAAAACTGCTTGGCGCGCTGAGGCATGGCGAGAAAGTTTTCGTCGTCAAAATATATGAAGATCTCTGGGTCGGTTGCGAGGATCTTCACGCATTTATCGACCAATTCTTGTGCGGACGCGCCAACGACCCGCACTTTTTTCTCGTCTGACGCAAGTTTAAGAAAGTTTGTACTGATGCAGAACGAACAGCCGTAAGGGCAATAGTTCGACGTAATCAGCCTAATCATCTTCGGGCTCAGATCAAGGATCTGAAGCAATTCATCGTCATAGTTGTCGTTGATATATCTCCAGTAAGGCTGATAGTCCTTCACATCCATTTCATAGGTTGAGAAAACCTCGGAGTATTGCTCTGACTATCTGACCGAAAAGTCAAAACAAACGTACACTTCATCATCGATAGCGAGAGCGTAGACACCGCGATTACATGGCTTCGAGATCCGCCGGATTTTCTCAGAGAGATCAACGCCCTTATCTTTCTAAATTATAAGCCTTCTGGTCGTAAAGTTTTTGAAGAGCGTCTTCTCAGGAATAGCCCGCGAGTAGATGAGTTTTTCAAACTAGCGACGTCCGCGAACTTGAAATTTAAGGTGGGTTTCGACGCCTGTTGCGTGAGCGGCGTATTCGCCAGGACAAAGGCCAGCGCCAGTTTAGTCGATGCATGCGACGCGGGTCGGTTTTCGTTATACGTATCTGAGGACCTCAAGGTTTACCCCTGCTCGTTTCAGAGCGGACTAGCCGCTGGCGATAGGCTGACCGATGAAACGTCACTTCTTGATATTTGGCACACTTCGGAAAATGTCCGCTCTTTCAGGCGTTATTTCGCGTCTGATCGGTGTGGGGGGTGCTCACACAGGAAGAACTGCATGAACGGCTGTCCTCTCTTCGACCAGCTGGTTGTTTGCGGGAACCGCTAGCTTCGGCGGTGTGGCTGCCGTTTTTGAGCTACCTGTATTTGCTGTTGGATCCGGGCCGTTGCCTCAGCCCGAATATATAATGTCTCCAGTATTGCGCCATGCCGTCTCTTTGAGCCGAAACCGGATGCCTTGCTTGTGCCTGCTCTTGACGAATGCCCCCAATCTTGGGCGCTTCAAGCTATGAGCAAGGCTGCTGACGTTCTGCTCCAAAACATCCCACGGCAGGAGCCTTCCTCTCACCCATGCTTGGATGAACAAGGAGGCTGGCTTGTTGCCAGAGATGCCGTAGAGCAACATCGCGACCCATTGACCCCACTCGGCGCAGTGGTTGCGTAGCAGGTCGTCCAGCAGGATCGAGACGGCTTGGCGCGCCTTGGGGCAAGGGGCGCCCGCGCTGGTCCAGAGGGCGTCGATGAAGTTGCCGACTACTTCGACGTGGGATTTCATATCCGCATCGTGAAAGCCGACGTAGCGCGAAACGGCCTTGAACTCCCATAGTTCGTCTCCCGCTTGGCGCAGCACCTCCTGCAGCAGGTCGGCGTCGAACGTGACAAAGCTGTGGCAGCGGCCTGCCAAGCCAATCACGGCTCTAGCGTAGGACGCCAAGCCGAGGTGCCCTCTATCGTTCATGCGGTAGAGGACGGCCTGGAGCCAGATGGCCGCGACCCTGGTGCCATACCAGGCGAAGACACGGTAGTTGAGGTCATCGGATAGGAGAGGGCAGCCCTTCTCCTTAGCCAGGAAGGCGGCGTCGAAAAATCGGGATCCGAAAATATCCAGGGTCTTCCGGACTTCCGGGGCCAAGTCGTCGGGAAGTAGCACCGTCTCGATCTGGCAGCCCGCCTCGATCTTCTCCTTGGCCGCCTCCACGACCGAGATCTGTTCGGCAATGCGTTCCGGGGTGATGTCGTCCCGGTAGAACTGCCCGTCACGCCAGCCCATCGTCATCTGGCTGCCGCCGTAGCGCTCCTGAAGGCTCACCTTCATGCGGTCGGCCATGCGCAACGTCGATGCCGGCGTGTAGACCGTGCCGAACCACTCCCGGAGGACGGAGAAGAGGTCCAGCTCGGCGGCGATCCAGGTCGTGTACGGGTCGAGCACGACGCCCTTGCCGCGGCCCGCATCGACGGTCCTGAACGCCCCGATGCGCTCGTCTGCCGCGCCGACGCAGGTTCGGACGTCCTCGCCGAGGCTGCGGAGATACCAGGCGAATCCAACCGGGTCGCCGCCGAGGCGGCGGGCCAAAGCGGCCAGCGGCATGCCTTCGCGGTGCAGCAGCGCCATCCTGCGCTGCGCCTCCGACGTCTCCTTGACCATCTGCAGCGCGGCGTCCACGTTGCCGTCCTGCATGACGAAGCGGGTGAGCCCCGGCTTTCCCGGATAACGCAGCTCATACTCCTCGCTGATCACGAGGTGGAGGTGCAGGTACTTGCTCCTGACCTCGGCAACCTTCCATTCTTCGGGCTCGCCCATTGCCTTGGGGATGGTGAACGTGTCTCCGGCGCGCTTCCCCGTCACCAGGGCCGCCAAGGTGTGGTCCGGGGGATAGACCGTCGTCCCGAAGAGGTCCGAACCCTCGTCGATGACGAACGTTCGGCTCTCGCCGTGGGGGCCTGCGATCGACACCCATGTGTCCGGGCCGGCCACCGAGATTTGGAGCAGCTCGCTCCGGTTGGCCGACGAGAACACCAGGTAGACCAGGGACAGCGCCGCGACATGGTCGTCGGGGTGCCGCCGGGCGAGATTAAAGGCCGCGACGAGCGCGCGGTCTGGCTCACCCGCCTTGCCGACCTCCTGGATAACGGCCGCCTGCTGCTGGACGTGTCCGGTCAGCCGGTCGAGGTTGAGGCGTTTGAACACGTTGCGCGCCTTGCCCGGCTTCCTGAGCCGCCGGTATGTCTCGGCCAGTCGGTAGGCGACGTAGGGGTCGTTCGGATCCTCCTTGTGGAGGCGGCGGAACATCCGTTGCGCGTCGGTAAGCTTGTTGGCGTTCAGCAGGACCGTGGCGTGCGCTACCGCGACGCTGCGCCTTGCCCGGAGATCCGGCCGCACCTTCTCGAAAAAGCTCAGGTTCCGCTTCCGCGGCGGATATTCCTGGGCGTGGGCCATAGCGAGCCAGACATACTCCTTCTCGAAGCCGTGCGCCGGCAGATACCCGTCGAGCAGGTTGATGACGTCGCTCGGCGAGCCGGACTGCTCCGCATAGTTTGCCACCATGAGGCGGGCGGCGATGTGGCTGTCGGGCGTGATGGCGGCGAGGGCGGCCCGGTACGCCTCATCGGCGATGTCGGGTTCGCCCAGCAGCACGGCCTCCTGGGCCACGAGCGCCGATTGGCGCGGGTGACCTACAGCAGCCTGCTGGATAGCCTTCAGCGCGTCGACGCCGGGATGTGTCTCCGGCTTCCGGAACGGCGCGAGCGCGAGGATGGTCCGGACAACGCCTTTCTCGTGCTCCGGGACGTTGGCCCGTCCAAAGGCCTCGATGGCCCCGTCGACGTCTCCCAGGTGCATCAGTAGGAGGCCGCGGTTGAAGGCTAGGTCCGGATCGTCCGGGAGAACATCGAGGATCCTCCTTGCAAGATCGTATTTCCGGCTTTCAAGCGCGACGTAGGCGGCGTTGGCCAAAACCTCCTTCTCGCCGATCTTCCGGTCCGCGATCTCCGTCGCGAGAGCGAGGGCCTTCTCCTTGTCCTGCAGGAGATGGTACGCCACCATCGCGTTTGCCAAGGCCGGGACGGCGTCGTCGTATTGGCGCGTCAGGAACGCGCTCGGCTTGGACCGCCAATAGGCGTCCAGCACGGTGGCTGCAGTCTCAAGCTCTTTCCGCCTCGGTTCGGGGATGATCCGGGTGCGTTGGATCTCCTCGTCTGCCACCGCCTCGTCGAGCGTCGCGTAGGCGCAGTAGACCTGCAGGGTCTCGCTGTCCGGATAAAGCTCCAGGCCGCGGCGCGCTTTGGCATGCCAAATCTTCGACGCGCGGCTGCGCAAGAAAATGATCTCGCCACCGAGCACCGGCTCCCGCTCGCGCAGCCCAGGAGGAATGCCCTCGAGCCCGTCCTCGATCTCCGGGACCATGGCGGCTGCCTGGGGGATGTACGAGGCGGCAAGTTCGTTGGCCGGGTCAGCCCGTAAGACGGACCGGCCGAACTCCACAGCTGACAGCGGATCGCCGCCCATCCACAGGGCCAGGATCTTGTTAGCTGCGGCGCGCGGATCCTGTGGTGCATGGTCGTAAGCCTCGAGCCACCAGCGCGACGCCGCCTCAAGGTTGTCGCTGGCGAAATGCTGGAAGGCAATGTTAGCCTTGACCCGAAACAGGATCGTACCGCTCGCATGTGAAGGAAGACGTGCCAGCAGACTCTGGAAATCCTTGAGGGCCTCGCGAGGATCTTTGTGGCGTGCCTCGTCTCTTAACCGGTCGATGTCTTGATTGAGGTACGCCTCGAGCGGATCAGGCGATGGTGGGCCGTCGCTCTGAACGATGTGAGAGGCCGCTCCCCCGTGAGGGGGCAGGAACATCAGTTGACGCAGTGTCTCGCTTACCGTGTTCCGAACATCGTCCGGCGTCATGCCTGACTCGGTCTGGATGACCTGGTGTGCCTGGATGAGCTGGATCGAGGCGTCGCGGGTCGCGGCGACCGAGATATTGGCGCTCAGTTGTGACGATTGATGACCAATAGGGAGGGGCGCATCGTAAGGGTCGGTTGACGATGCGCCGATCAGTTTCCCGGCTCGTCCCGGTTTCCCATCGTCAGGCCGCTGAGCGTGAAGTCTCCGCCGACTTTCGCCTTCACGCCGATGTCCTGGGCATTCTGAATGTTCTTCAGAAGGACATTGCCCACCACGTCCAGATCCAGGTCGATCTGGGCCCGCTGGACGGCAGCCTGGGCGTTCGGATCAGCCTTCAGCGCCGCAAGGAGGGCCTGGACGCTTTCCTGGATCTCGGCAGTGTCTTCATTTGGAATGGGATTGATTGCAGCCGCGAGTTCGGCGCGTCCCTCGTCCCGGGTCGCGGCATCCCCGATCTTGTCGGCGGCCCGGCCCGCTTGCCGGCCGAAGATGCCGACGATCGTACCTTTCAACTTGTTGTAGACGTCCTTGGTAGCTTCCTCAACGGTGGCCGTGGCGGCCACAATCGCGCCTGCCTCAATCGTTTTAAGCAAAAAAGGGATATCGATAGCTTCAAGCATGTGTGGGAGAGACTCAGCCGGTGGTTGTCCATTCACACATAATGGGTCCCTTGAAGAAATAGAAGTGCCTTCAAGGAGCTGGCTAAGCTGTGTTGCGCGAATGGAGTTGGTGTTCGGGGTGGCGCTAACCCTAGACGTGCATCCATTTCCACTTAGAGCTTTCCGAACCAGCGATGCCCGTGCTTCTTAAGATAGGGTATATTGAGATTGATGTCGGCGAATTTGCTGAGATTGTCCCAACCACGCACGATGACGTAAAGGGCGCCGATGAGGGCCGCATAGGCAGTGAATTGCTCGGTTGGTGTTAGGGAAGTCTTGGGATTAATGTAAAGCGGCATGGCTGCAATGACCGCACCCATGGCACCAAAGATGAGTTCGAGGAGGGCGTAAATCGGACGTACCTTCTGTCGAAGAAGATAGGCGATGAGACCAATGCTAAGGGCAGCGGCAGCCATGCCTAAAGGGCCTAAGAGTGCATGAGAGTTGGTGAACATAAACCGCGCCACCATGTCGGCGGCGTAATAGGGCCATAAAAGGTCAGATACGATCCAACTGGCAATTGGGATGATTACCAGAAGAGCAGCGACGGAAGCCACGATGGGATGCTTCCTAAAGCATGCTTGTCTTGCAGAGACTCCTCCAGTCAGGAAGGCCTTGGTTTTTCGGAGGATGACAACTGAGCGGGCCGGGAGTGTCTTAAGAACGATCATAGGGTTAGGGAGAGAGTTCTCGTCTTTGGCTTTAGTAGCGCGATTCAGACGAGACGGCACGACTGCCGAGTTATGAGGATCGTGACAAGAGAGTGATTGACTTGCCGTGACAGATTAAAGCCCGCCTCATTGGGGTGAGGCGGGCTTTGGCTTCATCTGAGGCGCGCTATGGGGTGATTATGGCCATCCCTTGCGAGCGTCCTCATCAGCAAACCCTAAGCCAGAACTCGATAGCCATCGTTGTGTATCAACAGTTTTAGCACGTGGAACAGATCCAGATCCAAACTACAAGTCTCACCGTTCCAACTCGCCACATGCAACTGCGGCGAGCTGTTGCGTCAATTGAGTCAGGCTGAAGGGTGAATCCAGCCTAACTTTGGTTCCACTCTCACATTCTCAGTCCTCAATTGCCAATTTTGTTTACGAGCACCCCGTCGTGCTGCCGCACGTATCGCACTTCAAGCAGGTCCCATTCCGCACCAGCGTGAAGTTCGCGCATTCGGGGCAGGCTTCGCCCACATAGCCCTTCATCTTGGCCTCAGCGCGCCGGTCGGCGACCGACGGGGCGGGGGCTGCGAAGGCGAGCTTGGACATCTCGGCTTCGCCGACCTTTTCCTCCACCTGCACGGCGGGCTGGGCCAGTTCGCTCTTGAGAGCGTTCGCGCCGGCCGTCAGGCCGCCGATGCGCTGCGGCTGGCTGGCGCCACCCGGGATCAGCATGAGGCGGTCGACGGAGCCGCGGGTGAAGCCGCGGGACACGACGGCGGTGGCCGGGGCGGGCTCCGGCGCCTTCGACTGGGCTTCGCCCTGGCCGATGGTGGTGGGGCCTGCTTCCGACGGGTCCACGTGGGCGAGATCGTTGCGGGAGAGATACGACACCGCGAGCTCGCGGAACACGTAGTCGAGGATCGAGGTCGCGGACTTGATGCGCTCGTTGCCCTGGACGAAGCCGGCCGGCTCGAAGCGCGTGAAGGTGAAGGCCTCCACGTATTCCTCCAGCGGCACGCCGTATTGCAGGCCGAGCGAGATCGCGATGGCGAAGTTGTTCATCATGGCCCGGAAGGCGGCGCCTTCCTTGTGCATGTCGATGAAGATCTCGCCGAGGCGTCCGTCGTCGTACTCGCCCGTGCGCAGGTACACCTTGTGGCCGCCGACGACGGCTTTCTGGGTGTAGCCCTTGCGGCGGTCGGGCATCTTCTCGCGGTCGCGAAGCGCCACGACACGCTCGACGATCTTCTCCACGATCTTTTCCGACACGTGGGCGGCTTTCGCGGCGGTCGGCATGGCGGCGACCTGCTCGACGGCGTCCTCCGCATCCTCGTCCTCATCGGCGATGAGGGCGGAGTTCAGCGGCTGCGAGAGCTTGGAGCCGTCGCGGTAGAGGGCGTTCGCCTTCAGCGCCAGCTTCCAGGACAGCATGTAGGCGTTCTTGCAATCCTCGACGGTGGCGTCGTTGGGCATGTTGATGGTCTTGGAGATCGCGCCCGAGATGAAGGGCTGCGACGCCGCCATCATGCGGATGTGGCTCTCCACCGAGAGATAGCGCTTGCCGATCTTGCCGCAGGGATTGGCGCAATCGAACACCGCGTAATGCTCGGTCTTGAGGTGCGGGGCGCCTTCCAGCGTCATCGCTCCGCAGATGTGGATGTTCGCGGCCTCGATATCGGCCTTCGAGAAGCCGAGGAAGGAGAGCAGGTCGAAGGACGGATCGTTGAGCTTCTCGGCCGGGACGTTGAGCGTGCCGGTGAGGAAGTCCTCGCCGAGCGTCCAGCGGTTGAAGACGAACTTGATGTCGAAGGCCGATTTCAGGCCCTTCTCCACCGCGTCGATCTTCTCGTCCGTGAAGCCCTTCGCAGCGAGCGAGCCTGGGTTGATGGCGGGAGCTTGGCGCATGGAGCCGTGGCCGACTGCGTAAGCCTCGATCTCGGCGATCTCGGATTCGCGATAGCCCAAGGTCCGCAGCGCGTCGGGGACGGCCCGGTTGATGATCTTGAAGTAGCCGCCGCCGGCGAGCTTCTTGAACTTCACGAGAGCGAAGTCGGGCTCGATGCCGGTGGTGTCGCAATCCATCACGAGGCCGATCGTGCCGGTGGGCGCGATCACGGTGGCTTGCGCGTTGCGGTAGCCGTTCGTCTCGCCGAGTTCCAGGGCGCGGTCCCAGGCGGCCTTCGCATGGGCGACGAGATCGGCATCCGGGCAGGAGGCGTGATCGAGCGGGACCGGGTTGACGGCGAGGCCCTCATAGCCCTCCGCCTGTCCATGCGCCGCGCGGCGATGGTTGCGGATCACGCGCAGCATGTGCTTCGCGTTGGCCTTGTAGTTCGGGAACGGCCCGAGCTCGCCGGCCATCTCGGCGGAGGTGGCATAGGACACGCCGGTCATGATCGCCGTGATGGCGCCGCCCAGCGCCCGGCCCGCGTCGGAATCGTAGGGCAGGCCCATGGTCATGAGCAGGCCGCCGATATTGGCGAAGCCGAGGCCCAGCGTGCGGTATTCGTAGGAGAGCTGCGCGATCTCCTTCGACGGGAACTGCGCCATCATGACCGAGATTTCGAGCACCACGGTCCACAGGCGGCAGGCATGTTCGAACGAACCGGCGTCGAACTTGTGGTTCTGGCGGTCGAAGAACTGCAGCAGGTTGGCGGAGGCGAGATTGCACGCCGTGTCGTCCAGGAACATGTATTCCGAGCACGGGTTCGACGCCCGGATGCGGCCACCGGCGGGGCTGGTGTGCCAGTCGTTCATGGTGGTGTTGAAGTGCAGGCCCGGATCCGCCGACGCCCAGGCGGCGTGGCCGATCTGCTCCCACAGGTCGCGGGCCTTCAGGGTCTTCAGGACCTTGCCGTCCTTGCGGGCCTTGAGGTGCCAATCGGCATCGGTCTCCACCGCGCGCAAAAAGTCGTCGGTGAGCGAGACGGAGTTGTTGGAGTTCTGGCCGGAGACCGTCAGGTAGGCGTCCGAATCCCAATCGGTGTCGTAGATCGGGAAGTCGATGTCGGTGTAGCCCTGCTTGGCGAACTGAATGACGCGCTTGATGTAGTTGTCCGGGATCATGACCCGGCGCGCCAGCTTGATTTCCTTCTTCAGGGCCGGGTTCTTCTCCGGATCGAAGCAGGCATCGCCTTCGGCCTCGCAGTTCACGCAGGCCTTCATGATGGCCTTCAGGTGCTTGTTGCCGAGCTTGGAGCCGGTCACGAGGGCGGCGACCTTCTGCTCCTCCTTCACCTTCCAGTCGATATAGGCCTCGATGTCCGGATGATCGACATCGACCACCACCATCTTGGCGGCGCGGCGCGTGGTGCCGCCCGACTTGATCGCGCCGGCGGCGCGGTCGCCGATCTTGAGGAAGCTCATGAGGCCCGACGAGCGGCCGCCGCCGGAGAGCTTTTCGCCCTCGCCGCGCAGCTTCGAGAAGTTAGAGCCGGTGCCGGAGCCGTACTTGAACAGGCGCGCCTCGCGGACCCACAGGTCCATGATGCCGCCCTCGTTCACCAGATCGTCCTCGACGCCCTGAATGAAGCAGGCATGGGGCTGCGGGTGCTCGTAGGCCGACTTGGACTTGGTCAGCTTGCCGGTCTTGTAGTCCACGTAATAGTGGCCCTGGCCGGGACCGTCGATGCCGTAGGCCCAGTGCAGGCCGGTGTTGAACCATTGCGGGGAGTTCGGCGCCACCATCTGATTGGCGAGCATGAAGCGCAGCTCGTCATAGAAGGCCTGGGCGTCCTCCTCGGAGGAGAAATAGCCGCCCTTCCAGCCCCAATAGGTCCAGCAGCCCGCGAGGCGGTCGAAGACCTGCTTGGAGGAAATCTCGGAGCCGAAGCGCTGATCTTCCGGCAGGGAGGCAAGCGCCGCCTCGTCAGCCACGGAGCGCCAGAGCCAGGACGGGACGTCGTTCTCTTCCACCTTCTTCAGGCGGGCCGGAACGCCGGCCTTGCGGAAATACTTCTGGGCCAGAACGTCGGACGCCACCTGGCTCCAGGTCTCGGGCACCTCGATGTTCTCCAGCCTGAAGACGACCGAACCGTCCGGATTGCGGATCTCGCTCGTGGCGAGCCGGAAGGCGAGGGAGGAATAAGGCGATTGGCCCGTTTGCGTATAACGCCGCTCGATCCGCATAGTCATTTTCCCAAATATGGAGACAAAAGGTCTCCTGGCCGCGATTTTGCCCCGCAGCTCATCAGCCCAAATTATTGTTCGACGCCCCAACGACCCGTTCTTTCGGATCGCCACACGTAACCGCCCGAGTTACGGGCCTCCTCGAGACGCCAAGGGCCGCGCGGCAACACATTGCCACGGAGCTCTGACGCTTACTCTGGGGAGGTTCCAGCCGCCCTTTTGAGGTCGGCCGCCGGTCTCTGATCGGTACCCCGGCAAGCTAGTCGTGTTGCGAGCCTTACGTCAAGAACTTGTGTCGCGGCTCGTGGTTCCAACTATATATAGTGGAAGGATGTTAAGAATGTGGAAAACTAGCTAAGCCTTGGAGACTCCTCTGAGAATCCTTTCAGGGATTCCACAGAGGCCGAAATGTGCCGGCTCAGGACCGGTAAGAAATCCAACGAGATGTTGTGCCGGCGCATCATATCGATGGGACAGCTCGCGGCCAGCTCGTGACATGCCAATAGGTGTTAGAAATGGCCCAGATTCCCGGAAAACACGTCTTGGTCGTCGGTGACTGAGATTGAGAATCGGGTCGCACGCAGGTTGTGACCCTCTTGACGACGGCGGGCACGGAAGAGGGGCGCGACTCAGAGGCCTCAGACGGATTCGATCAATACGTCTGGAGCAGAACGATTCTTTAGACGAGTTGGCCAGGATCTGGTGAGGCGCCCGCTTCCGAATCGAGATTCGTCACAGAACCAAGTGCCGAGCGAGATAAGCCGGCCGGCACGGTCCGCCTAGAAAGCAAATGGACAATGTGAGGGTAGGTTGGTCGGTGGGTACGGAAAGCCACCGTCGATCACGTAACGTCGTGCAACTGGAAAGCTCATTGGTCCCAAGAAATGCAACTAAGTTGCGCTAGAAACCTAATTGATAATTTATAACGTAAAAAACGAGATGTTGTGCCGGGACTGCGCAAGTCTCCCGCGACGGCGTCACTAGCGTAAGGGATCAAGGGGCTATGACCTTCAGCATTGAACAGGCATTTGCCGAGTTTTGGGATAACAGCGGTGGCAAAGATGGCAAAGGCATCGAATACGGGGGAACCGGAACTGGCGGCCAGATCACGGGAAACGTCACCGGTGGCTCGGGAACGGGGTCATCATATAAGGCGCCCGTAATCAATCCTTATGCACAGACAAACCCAGTGCCGGAGGACTATTGTGAGGACGACGGGGGCGGAGTTGATGGCGGTCTGACGGATGAGAACGGTAACCAGATCTATATCGATATGAAGATTTACGCGCCGGTTACGATGCCAGGTAACCTCAGTTCGATGCAGAGAGAATTGCTTCGCCTAGAGTATAATTACGACATGTTGTTTTATGGCAAGTCAAATATCTGGCCGTACTCTTTTCTTATTGAATCTCGCGGTGAGCATTTCTCGGATGGCCACATTCACCCTGGCGATAACGTCGTTTATGCGGGCGGTGCCGGAGCAAATTCCACGGTCCCGACAGGTGAAGTGTCGAGCTTCACGGTTCGCATGACCTTCGGCACGTCGGGCAATGACACGACATACGGCAGTTCCGGTTCTGAGTTCCTTTTCGGCGGCGACGGCAACGACGTCCTCTATGGCTATGGCGGCAATGATACCATCCAGGGCGGTGCAGGTGCCGATACGATGGACGGTGGTGATGGCATCGACATGCTCGACTACCGCGGGGACACCGCCGGTGTGTACATCGACGTGCGCACCAACTCGGCCTTTTATGGCGAGGCCGCAGGCGACGTGATCAGCGGCTTCGAGAACGTGGTCGGCGGCTCGGGCAACGACACGATCTATGGCAGCCATGATGCCAACATGATCTGGGGCGGGGGCGGAGACGATATCATCGCAGGTGCAGGCGGCGACGACTCCCTCTCGGGTAATACGGGCAACGATGCCCTCTATGGCGATGCCGGCAACGATCTGATCGTAGGCGGTGAGGGTTCCGACAGACTGGACGGTGGCGACGGAATCGACACGCTCAGTTATGTCTCCAGCACAGCCGCCGTCTATATCGATGTGCGCACAAATACCGCGCTCTATGGCGATGCCGAAGGCGATCGGATCAGCAACTTCGAGAACGTTATTGGCGGATCGGGCAACGACACGATCTACGGCAGCCATGATGCCAACGTGCTGGATGGGTCATTGGGCGACGATGTCATCGCCGGCGCCGGCGGCGACGACGTCATCTGGGGCGGCGACGGGTTCGATTATCTCTACGGCGACGACGGTAATGATGTCGTCTGGGGCGAGGCCGGCAATGACGTTATCCAGGGTGGCGCGGGTGCCGATACGCTGGACGGCGGCGACGGCAGGGACTGGCTCGACTACCGTACCGATACGGCGGGCGTTTACATCGACCTGCGCACCAACTCGGCCTTCCATGGCGATGCCGAGGGCGACCGGATCAGCAACTTCGAGAACGTGATGGGCGGTTCGGGCCGGGATACGATCTATGGCAGTTCCGGAGACAACGAAATGTGGGGCCGGGGCGGGGACGACATCCTGGCTGGCGCGGATGGAGATGACACCTTGCACGGCCAAGAGGGCAACGACTGGCTCGAAGGCGGCAACGGATGGGATCTGCTTACGGGCGGCGCCGGTGATGATCGCCTGGTTGGCGGCGCCGGCACGGACATACTCGTGGGTAACCAGGGACGGGACACCTTCGTGTTCGATGCGGCTCTTGGCCCGGACAATGATGATTGGATCTACGACTTCAGCGTATCGGAAGACACCATAGCATTGAGCCGCAGCGTCTTCGGCGGCTTCGGTTCTTCGGTGTGGGTGGCCGTGGGGCAAGGGGCCGGGCCTGGCGGTGCGCAGATCGTTTACGACGATACAACCGGTAACTTGTTCTATGACGCAGACGGTGCAGGTGGAGTGGCGCAGGTCAAGTTTGCCCATCTTGCGACCGGTCTGACGCTGACTTCAGGCAACTTCATCCTGATTTGATCCAGAGCGTAGTCTTACGCACCACAAGCAGAAGGGCTGGTCGAGCGACCGGCCCTTCTCACGTTCTGGGGGACGTTACGGATCAGGCCACGTCCAAGCCCCGGAGGGGCGGAAGTGCTGTCTGCCAGGGCGCACCGGCACCGGTACGCTCCCAGGCCGGCGGGCATCTTTATGCTCGACTTCTTCGAAGTCAGACGCCATATTCCGCGCAACTTTGGCTCCTCTAGGCAGCAGCGATGAAACAGTTTTGGACCCAATTCTTCACCTGGTGGAACGGCCAGACCCTCGGCACGCGGTATTTCACCTGGCGCAAGGGGCAGTTCGTGGGCGAGGACGAGTTCGGCAACCGCTACTACCGTTACACGCAGCCCCAGGCCATCGACTCGAACGTAGGGGCGGAGCGCCGCTGGGTCGTCTATAACGGCTATGCCGATGCCTCGAAGGTCCCGCCCGGCTGGCGCGCATGGCTGTGCCATAACGGTGACGTGGCTCCGAGCGAGGAGAGCTACAAGGCGCATCCCTGGGAAAGGGCGTACGTGCCCAACATGACCGGCACGGCCCAGGCCTACCGTCCGCAGGGCTCAAGCCTCTCGGTCGGGCAACGCCCCGCTGCCACGGGCGATTACGTGCCGTGGACCCCCGGAGAGTGAGGCCAAGCCGCTCAGCCCGCCCTCGACATCTTTGACGTCATGGCCGTCCCTGGACTTGATCCAAGGGCGGCCTTTTCGATTCGCGGAGGCGCGGCGGCGGCTGACATCAGCCTTTCGGATGGAAATACGATTGCCGCCTCATGACGGCCTCGCCGAAGAGGCCGAAGGCCTGGATCACGTGGCCCTGCGGCACCTCGATGCCTCGTGCCACGCCTGAACCCTTCAGGACGCCGGCCCGCTCGTCCGGTTCGGGGTCGCGATAGGTCCCGCCATCGCCCAGGATGCAGTTCTGGCAGCGGACCGGACCCAGGATTTGGGCACCTCGTCCGATTCGGTTCGACATCGTGAGTGATCCGCCACCGAGAAGCCGGGTTCCGTCCCCGATCGCGATGGTGTCGCCAGCGCCGGCCTTGATCGTGAAGCCGCCTTCCTCGCCGATCTCGGCTCCGGAGCCGATCGTGACCGCCCCGCCCGAGGCAACGACCCGGGTGCCAGGAAAAACGTTCGTTCCGCGGCCGATGGCGATGCGCCCGTGGGAAGAAGCCTGGAGGATGACATTGGGCCAGAGCACCACGTCCTCTTCCAGCTGAACATCGGACGAGACCAGGACGGAACCCGGATCCGGCAGCAGGATGCCGCGCCGGCTGAGGGCGGCCGTTTCCTCCAGCGACAGGAAGCCCAGGCGCCTTCGCGCCGCGTCGCCCTGCCGATCCGTTTCGTCCATGTGAGTCCGCTTCCGATCCATCTGCCCCGGGAGCTTAACCGATCGGCGTGGGACTCATAAGCCGTCTTGAGTAGGGGGCGGCACAGGGCGATACCCTTCGGGTGCTATGCCGTCAGGGCATAACGGACATCAATTCTTATGGCTCCTCAAGTCGGGAGCGCATCCGTATATCCGCACCGCAACAAGAGCAAAGACAACCGGCCATGGGGCCGGTCCACTGCTGGGGCTTTCCATGTTCGTTTCTTACATCCTGTCGAAAATTCGTACCTATAGCCTGTATCGCGAGACCGTCCGCGAGCTGGCGCAGCTCTCCGACCGTGAGCTGGCCGATCTCGGCATCGCCCGCTATGATATCGCCCGGGTCGCCCGTGAAGCGACCTTCGCGTAAGCGGCACAACACCGGTTCTCGCAGCAATCGCCCGCCCTCGGCGGGCGTTCGCTTTTCAGGAGACGTCTTCGGCCAAGCCGTCCAGGCCAGGCCAAGGATGAACGGGTTTCACGAGCTTCAGGCATAGGACAGGGCACAAAACGTCGTTTCAGGCGTCAACCATACGAAGGTAACCATGGCTTCTCTGATCTCACGGGAATGGTACACGATCGCCATCTTCGGCATGGTCGTGCTGGCGTCGATCCTACCCATCGGCGGCGAGCCGGCGGAGGTGTTCTCGGTCGCGACCAATCTCGCGATTGCCCTGCTGTTCTTCCTCCATGGCGCGCGCCTGTCCCGCGACGTGGTGATCGCCGGCATGATCCATTGGCGGCTGCACCTCTTCGTGCTGGTCACCACTTTCGTAGTCTTCCCGATTCTCGGCCTCATCGTCCTCGCCGTACCGAACCTGATGACCCCGGCGCTGGCCACGGGCATCCTGTTCCTGTGCGTCCTCCCCTCGACCGTTCAGTCGTCGATCGCGTTCACGTCGATTGCGGAGGGCAATGTGCCGGCCGCGATCTGCTCGGCTTCAGCATCGAACATCCTCGGCATGTTCCTGACCCCGCTCCTCGTGGGCCTGCTGTTCCACACGCAAGGCGGCGGGGGCTTTTCCCTCGAGGCGCTCGAGGGCATCCTGCTGCAGCTTCTTGCGCCCTTCATCCTCGGTCAGGTGCTTCAGCCCTTCCTCGGAAGGTGGCTAAGCCGGCATAGGACGCTCACGCAGTTCGTCGATCGCGGCTCCATCCTGATGGTGGTCTATGGGGCCTTCAGCGAGGCTGTGATCGAGGGGCTCTGGCACAGGCTTTCGGCCACGGATCTCATCGCGGTAGTCGTGATCGACATCGTGCTGCTGATGGCGGTGCTGCTCTTCACGTTTTATGTCAGCGGCTGGTTCGGGTTCAATCGCGCGGACCGGATCACCATCACCTTCTGCGGCTCCAAGAAGAGCCTTGCCTCCGGCGCCCCGATGGCGAACGTGATCTTCGCCGGACAGGATGTGGGCTCCATCGTGCTGCCGCTCATGATCTTCCATCAGATCCAGCTGATGACCTGCGCGGTCCTGGCGCGTCGCTTCGCGAGCAGCGCGAAGGCTCCTGCCGTTCCGGAGAAGGCGAAGGTCGTCTAGAGCATTTTTCGGTGAAGTGGATCCGGTTCACCGCCAAAAAATGCGGTCAAACAAGAAAGAGAGCTGATTCCATGTCAATGGAAACAGCTCTAGCCGCACGTTAAGTCTGATGCCGCTCCTCAGGCATCGTCCGAGGAGCGGTGCTCGGAGGAGGGGATTACGGCTGGCCGCTGCCTCCCGCAGCCCCGTAGATCTGCCCCGTCGCATAGCTCGCATCGGCTGCGGCGAGCTGGACATAGATCGAGGCGAGCTCGGCCGGCTGGCCGGGTCGGCCCATAGGCGTGTCGCCGCCGAATTGCTGCAGCTTCTCCTGGGTTGCGCCGCCGCTGACCTGAAGCGGGGTCCAGATCGGCCCCGGAGCGACGCCGTTGACGCGGATTCCCTTGGGGCCGAGCTGCTTCGCCATGGATTTGGTGAAGTTCATCATCGCGGCCTTGGTCATTGCGTAATCGACCAGATTTTCCGACGGGTCATAGGCCTGCTCGGAGGTCGTCTGGATGATCGCCGAGCCCGGCGTCAGGTGGGGCAGGGCCGCCTTGGTCAGCCAGAACATGGCGTAGACATTGGTCTTTAAGGTCGCGTCGAAGTCTTCCGACGTGATGTCGAGGAGCGCTGGCCGCTGCTGCTGGCGGGCGGCGTTGTTGACCAGGATATCGAGACCGCCGAGCTGCTGCACGGCATCTGCCACGATGCGCGCGCACAGGGCTTCGTCGCGGATGTCGCCCGGCAGGGCTACGGCGATCCGGCCCTCCTTCTTGATCAGGTCGATGACCTCCCGTGCGTCGGGCTCCTCGTCCGGGTGATAGCTGATGGCCACATCCGCGCCCTCGCGGGCGAAGGCGATGGCGGCCGCCCGGCCCATGCCGGAATCACCGCCGGTGATCAGGGCCTTCCGACCGCGCAGGCGTCCGGATCCCTTATAGCTCGTCTCGCCGTGGTCGGGGCGCGGGTCCATCTGGCCGGCCAAGCCCGGCCAGGGCTGGGATTGTGAGCGAAACGGTGGCTTGGCGTATTTCGTCGTCGGGTCCTCCTTCGCGACGCCGTCGCTCGCGGCTGGGGCAGCCGTCTGGGCCGAGGCCTGACCGGCCGCCGCCGCCGTCGCGAGACCAGCCGCCGCGCCTCCCATCACGCCCCGTCGTGAGATCCCGTTGCCGTCGCTCATGTCCATGTTCCAGCCTCTCGTCATCAATAGAGGCCGGTTAACCTGTGGCCGGACCGGAGGTTCAGAATTTTCTTTGACGTTGTCGTGAGGGGAAATGCCCAGGCTTCGGTTCGATCTGACGGGTCTTTTCCCGCTTGCCCTTTTTCCATCATGGTTCGCGTGTTATCGCGGTGCCGGGATAAGGGGTACGACCGGGCAGACCGGACAAGAACCGCCAAATCGGACCTGGCTTGGAAAATATGATGAAACTCGGATGGACGCGGGCGGCTGTCGTGCTCGCAGGGGTAATCGGCGCAGCGGGTGCGGCTCAGGCGGACCGGATCAAGAATCCCACGGCGGTCTTTTCGGGACTCGACAAGATCACCGGGCGTATCGTTTCGTTCGAGGTCGGGATCGACGAAACTGTTCAATTCGGCGCCCTGCAGATGACCCCGAGGGTCTGCTTCACCAAGCCGCCCACGGAAGCGCCGAACACCACCTCGTTCGTCGAAGTGGACGAGCCGGGTCCCGATGGGCAGAACAAGCGGGTCTTCTCCGGCTGGCTCTTTGCCGCCAGCCCCGGCCTGCATGGGCTCGAGCACCCGGTTTACGACATCTGGCTCGTGGATTGCAAAGGCGGCACGGAGGTGATCGCGGAGCCCAAGGAAATGCCCGAGGAGCTTCCGCCGATCCAGGATTCCGCCCGGGCACCGAGCGATACCGGACGACCGGGCGACATCATGGCCCCGACCGGCGGCGCCACGGCACCGCGTCCGCCGGCCGTGCAGACGGCTCCTCTGCGTCAGCCGACCCGGCGCCAAGCTCCCGCGGCCCCGATCATCAACACGGATCGCTGACCTGGGAGCATCGGACGCGAACTCAGACGCACATCCTGTGTTTCAGGCGCTCTGAAGGGCGGCGAGGGCCACCTCGCCGCTGACGGCCTTGCCGGGCGGCCAGGAATCCCAGTCGGCGCCATGCTCCATGGCATTGTGCAGCATCTGCTTGTAGATGCGTCTGGGAACCTCGACGGCGCCGAATTGGGCCAGATGGGAGGTCACGAACTGGGTATCAAGGAGCGAGAACCCGCCCCGTCGCAGGCGCGCCACCAGATGCACCAGCGCGACCTTGGAGGCGTCCCGTTCCGTATGGAACATGCTCTCGCCGAAGAAGGCCCCGTTGAGGCGCACCCCGTAGAGGCCGCCGACGAGTCGACCTTCCCGATAGGCCTCCACCGTGTGGCAGTAGCCCGCATCGAAAAGCTCGCCGTAGAGTTCACGGATGCGCCGGCTGATCCAGGTCTTCTCCCGGTCCACTCCCGGAGCTGCGCAACCGGCGATAACACCGTCGAAATCCCGGTCGATCCAGATCTCGAACTGGTCCGAGCGGACGGTGCGCGCCAGGCGCTTGGAGATGTGGAAAGTGTCGAGCGGAATGATGCCCCGCTCACGGGGTTCGACCCAGAAGAGGGACGGATCGTCGGCATCCTCCGCCATGGGAAAGATGCCAGCCGCATAGGCTTTCAGCAGGATATCGGGGGTAATATCGATCGCGTGGTCGGGAGACCGGGTCATTCACTCATCTATCCGATCGTTCGGGCTATCCTTCATAAAATAGGACAGCAGAAACGCGAAATCAGATTGGCCTGAGGTAGATTTTGCCGAGTTCCTGGATCTCGTCACCCGTTTTCTGAGTCTTCGTTGCAAGACCCCACAAGTCGTGGCGGTTCGGGCGACGGAACCCGAAGAACTGGGCAAACCCGGCTTGACCACAGGCGTTCGCGAGAGATTTCAGCGTGAAGCCCGTATGGTGAGCCATGTAGAGGTTACCGCCTTTCATGGCTGGCCTGAACCCATAAAGCATGTCCAGGGGTGAGACAGGGCCGCTACGGCTCGTATAGATCGGCGTCTCGATATCTCCTACCGATAGCCTTTCCCCTACCGTCTGCAGGTCCGGACAGGTCAGAATGACGAAGCCGTCCGGGTTGATCACACGTCGCATCGCCTTGAGCGCTAAGGGAACCTCGTGCGGATAAAGATGCTCGATGTTGTGGGCCGAATAGGCGGCATCGAAGGTGTCTGAACCGACCTTGGACAGCTCGGGCAGTTTATCGACGATATCCCGTTCGACGTTCGCGTCGATATCGAGCGTCACCTCGTCCCATGCCGCATCGGCAAAAGCCGCAACGGTCTGGTGCTTACGTTTGCGGCCGCAGCCAATATGAAGAAAGCGAGGCATGGTTTCTCATGGCCTCGCTTCAGGAACGAAGCCCTCTATTCCGACGGCGGCAGAATAGAGGGTCTATTACGATGTAACAATATTATTCCGTTTCGCTCAAACCGCCGGTCTTCAGGAAATTCTCCAGCCAGTGGATGTCGTACTGGCCGTTCTGGATGTCCGGGTTGCGCACCAGTGTGCGGAAGAGCGGCAGGGTGGTGTCGATCCCGTCGACCACGAACTCGTCGAGGGCGCGGCGCAGGCGCATGAGGCACTCGTTGCGAGTGCGGCCATGGACGATGAGCTTGCCCACGAGGGAATCGTAGTGCGGCGGGATGCGGTAGCCCTGGTAGGCGGCCGAGTCGACGCGCACGCCGAGGCCACCCGGCGGGTGGAAGTAGCTGATCGTGCCGGGCGAGGGGCGGAACGTCGAGGGGTGCTCGGCATTCACGCGGCACTCGATGGCATGGCCTTCGATCTTGATGTCTTCCTGCCGCACCGAAAGCGGATGACCGGCGGCCACGCGAATCTGCTCGTTCACCAGGTCGATGCCCGTGATCATCTCGGTGACCGGGTGCTCCACCTGGATACGGGTGTTCATCTCGATGAAATAGAACTCGCCATCCTCGTAGAGGAACTCGATGGTCCCGGCGCCCGCATATTGCAGTTCCTGCATGGCCTTCGCCACGACGCCGCCGATGCGCTCGCGCATTTCGAGATTCAACGCGGGCGAGGGGCCTTCCTCCCAGACCTTCTGGTGGCGGCGCTGCAGCGAGCAGTCCCGCTCACCCAGATGGATGGCGTTGCCCTTGCCATCGCCCAGGACCTGGATCTCGATATGGCGCGGCTTCTCGAGATACTTCTCGATATAGACCGCATCGTCGCCGAAGGCGGCCTTGGCCTCGGTGCGGGCGGTCTGGAAGGCGTGAACGAGATCGTCCTCGTTGCGCGCCACCTTCATGCCGCGCCCGCCGCCGCCGGCCGCCGCCTTGATGATGACCGGGTAGCCGATCTCCTTGGCGACCTTCTTGGCCTCGGTCTCGTCGTTGATGCCGCCCTCGGAACCTGGCACGCACGGGATCCCGAGCCGCTTGGCGGTCCGCTTGGCCTCGATCTTGTCGCCCATGATGCGGATATGCTCCGCCTTCGGGCCGATGAAGGCGATGCGGTGGTGCTCCAGCACCTCCGCGAAGCGGGCGTTCTCGGACAGGAACCCGTAACCGGGATGGATGGCGTCCGCCCCGGTGATCTCGCAGGCGGCGATCAGGGCCGGGATGTTGAGGTAGCTGTCGCGGGCGGCCGGCGGGCCGATGCAGACGCTCTCGTCCGCGAGCCGCACATGCATGGCGTCCGCGTCGGCGGTGGAGTGCACGGCCACGGTGGCGATGCCGAGCTCCTTCGCGGCGCGCAGGATTCGCAGGGCGATCTCGCCGCGATTGGCAATGAGGATCTTATCGAACATGTCGCGCCTTACTCGATGACGAGGAGGGGTTCACCGTATTCAACAGGAGTTCCGTCTTCGACATAGATGGCGGTCACGGTGCCGGCGCGGGGCGCCACAATCTCGTTGAAGGTCTTCATGGCCTCGACGAGGAGGACCTTGTCGCCGGCCTGGACCTTGGAGCCAATCTCGACGAAGGACTTCGCGTCCGGAGAGGGCTTGCGGTAGGCGGTGCCGACCATGGGCGACAGAACTGCGCCCGGATGCGGAGCGCCGGGCTTGGCCGCAGCATTGTCTCCGGCGGCGGCCGGAGGCGGGGCGATGACCGGCGCGGGGGCGAGAGCGGCAGGAGCCGCGACCGGGACGGAAACCGCGGCCGTGACCGTGCGCGCCACGCGGATACGAAGGTCGCCCTTCTCCACTTCGATCTCGCTGAGATCCGTGTCGGCGATCAAATTCGCCAGCTCACGGACTAGATCGGGATCGAAAGGGTTTTCCTTGGCCATGGGGCTTACCTCTACTTCCTGAGGAACTAGTGCTGGGAGGGCTTCGCCTGCCGTGCGCGCTCGGCCATCACCTGGTGAACCGCTTCCAGGCCGAGCACGTAGCTCATGGGCCCGAAACCACAGATCACGCCGACGGAGACGGGCGCTAAGAACGAGCGATGGCGAAAGCCCTCGCGGGCATGAACATTCGAAATGTGGATCTCGACCGTCGGGGCGCCGCTGCCCGAGATGGCGTCACGGAGCGCGATCGAGGTGTGGGTATAGGCGCCGGCATTGATGACGATACCGGCTCCCTGGGCTCCCGCTTCCTGAATCCAGTCCACGAGCTGTCCCTCGTGGTTCGACTGCCGGAACATGACCGTCGCCCCCAGGGTCTCGGCCTTCTCGCGCACGAGCGTCTCGATGTCGGCCAGCGTGGTGCTGCCATAGACGTGAGGCTCTCTGCGGCCGAGCAGGTTGAGATTGGGTCCGTTGAGGACGAAGACGGTGGTCATCGGATAAGGAGCGTTCCTTGCAGCTCCGTCTGGCGGAGCAGAAACGCCCTCTTAGCCAAAAGGCGAGCACGGGGGAAGGGGAAAACCAAGGCTTTCCCAAGCTTGGCGTGAGTTCCGTAGCGTAATAAAGGCATTCTCTCTTCATGGACGTGCCCGTCCTGGCCGTCCCGATACCGTCAAGCGTCGCATCTTTTGGGTTGAGATCACCGGCACGAGGCTGGTGAGCGCGAGACCGGAGGCCGGGCCTATGGCCTGGCTTGGAAGCCTAGCCGCAGCTCGCCTTGCCGCATTGGCGCACGTTGTCCACGAGCTGCTTCAGGGGCTGGAGGCCGACGGCGCCGGGGATGACGGTTTCGCCCACGATGAAGGCGGGTGTGCCGGTCAGGTTGAGCTTGTCGCCGAGGGCCATGTTCTCCTGAAGGGCGCTGAGGATTTCGGCGCTCTCCACGTCTTTCTGGAGGCGGGCCATGTCGACGCCCATCTCCTTGGCCACAGCCATGGCACGCTCGCCGTTCACGCGGCCACGGCTTTCCAGGACCTTCGTATGGTAATCGAAGAGCTTCTGGCCCTGGAGCTGGTTCTTGACCGCCAGCGCCACCCGGCTCGCCTCGACGGAATCGGGCCCGAGCACCGGGAAATCCTTCAGGACGACCCGCAGCTTCGGGTCGCTCTTCATGAGGGTCTGGAGGTCGGACAGGGCCTTCTTGCAGTAGCCGCAATTGTAATCGAAGAATTCCACCATGGTGATGTCGCCGGAGGGGTTGCCGACCACGTAGGAGTGGGACGCGTTCAGGAGCGACTGCTTCGTTTCCTTCACGGCGCTGGCCTGGGCGACCTGCTGGGCCTCCGCCTGGCGCTTCTCGAGCTCCGCGATCACCTCGGTCAGAACCTCCGGGTTCTTGATGAGATAGTCTTTCACGATCTCGCCGATGGCCTGCTTCTGCTGATCGTTGAAGACCGACCCTTGCGCCATCGCGGCGGGTGCGATCGCCAGCGCGCCGAGCAGGGCTGCGGTCCGGCCGATGGTGAGAAGCGAAAAGCGCATGTTCGGTCCTTTGCGGAAGTCCTTGACGCCCCTCTCTAGCAATGGTTCGGGGCGGAGTTGAGACTCTGTGTTCTACCGCGAGTTAGCGTCTTGCGCCCTGCGTCGTCAAATCACGGGTTCGTATTGGACGTTTCACTGTCATCAACTGCCTTGAGACCGGCCCTGCAACGGGATACGAGCCTGCCATGACCAAATCATCCGCCGATCTTCACCAGCCCCTCGTCGCCCGCCGCATGGATCGCGTCGCCTCCTTCCTGGCCATGGATGTTCTGAGTGCTGCCGCGGCCAAGGAGCGGCGGGGCGACAGCGTCATCCACATGGAGGTAGGCCAGCCGTCCGCGCCTGCCCCGCGCGCCGCCCGCGAGGCCGCCAAGGCGGCGCTCGATCTCGGCCGCATCGGCTATACGGAGGCCCTTGGCATCGCGGCGCTGCGGGAGCGGATCGCCCGGCATTACCGCGACGCCTATGGGGTCAGCATCGCGCCCGAGCGGGTCGTGGTGACGACCGGTTCGTCGGCCGGGTTCGTCCTGGCTTTCTTGAGCCTCTTCGATCAGGGGCAGCGGGTGGCGATTACCGCGCCGGGCTATCCTGCCTACCGGAACATCCTGGAGGCGCTCGGCATCGAGCCGGTGACGATCCCGCTCGCCAAGGCGGATGGCTGGATCATGACCGCCCGGGCCATCGAGAAGGCCCATGGGGAAAAGCCCCTGCACGGCATCCTCGCCATGAGCCCGGCGAACCCCTCCGGCACCATGATCGGCCGCAAGGCCCTGGCCGAGCTGGGCGAGACCTGTCGCCGCCTGGGGCTGTGGTTCGTGTCCGACGAGATCTATCACGGACTGACCTATGGCGAAGCGGCGTCTACGGCGCTCGCCTCCGACGACGATGCCGTCGTGATCAACTCGTTCTCGAAATATTACTGCATGACCGGCTGGCGCATCGGCTGGATCGTGGTGCCGGATCGTCTGGTCCGGCCCATCGAGCGGCTGGCGCAGAACCTCTACATCTCGCCGCCCTATCTCTCCCAAGTGGCGGCGCTCGCCGCCTTCGATGCGGCCGAGGAGCTCGAGGCCGTGAAGGCGGGTTATGCCCGCAACCGCGCCTATCTCCTCGAGGAGCTGCCCAAGATCGGCATCAACGAGATGCACCCCGTGGACGGCGCCTTCTACATCTACGCCGACATCGCCCGATTCACGAACGATTCCATCGGCTTTTCCCGGCGGATGCTGGAGGAGGCGGGTGTCGCGGCCACGCCGGGGCTCGATTTCGACCCCATCGAAGGTTCCCACTACCTGCGCCTGTCCTTTGCCGGATCGGAGAACGATTGCCGCGAGACGGTGGCGCGATTGAAGAGCTGGTTGAAGTAATTCCGCTCACATCACCACCGGCCTCGTGCCGATGATTCTGATCCGAAGGGCGCAACGCTCTTCAAATTGAGATGGCCGGCACACGGCCGGCCATGACGCGAAGAACAAGTCTCTTTCTGCAAAATGCCCGGCTTCGAGCCGGGCATTTTGTTTTTAAACCTTACGACCCGCTCAGGACCGACTTGGCCTTGGACCACCAGCCGGCGCGCTTGGGGCGATTGGGATCTTCCGGGGTCAGGACCACGGCGACCGGTTCCGGCTCGGGAGCGGCGGGAGCCGGCGGCGGAACGGGGGCCTCGGCGACGGGACGCTCTGGCGTGACGATCGGCTCGCTCCCGGCGGCCTGCTGCGGCTCCGGCGTCTCCGTGGCGACCTCTGAAGGGGCGGCTTCGACTGGAGGAAGCGGGGCCTGGACCTCATCGGGGGCGACGAAACCTTCCTCAAGGGCGAATTCCTCGGTCGCCTCGTCACGGCCGCGTCCGCGGCCGCCGCGGCGACCGCGACGACGGCGGCGTCCACCACGGGAATCCTCGTCCGTCTCGCCGGCCTCGACGGGGGCGGGCTCGTCACCGGAAGCCCCGACCTCGGCCTCTTCCTCGTCGGATTCTCCCTCGGCCTCTCCGGCTTCCGCGCCTTCTTCGCCCTGGGCTTCGCCGGCAAAGCCTTCACGGTCGCGTCCGCGACGGCGACGGCGCCGACGGCGGCGGCGTCCACCGCCTTCGCCTTCCTCGCCACGCTCTTCGCTGCCCTGAGTCTCCTCGGCGGCCTCCTCCTCAGCCTCGACCTCGATCTCCTCGACGGGTTCGTCGATGTCAATCGCGTCGATCTGGATGCCGGTCGCGGCCGCCTTATGCTCGAGCTTGAGGGCAGGCTCGCCGCGCTCGATGGCATAGGTGGTCGTGCCGTGGAGGCTGTCGTCGGCCACGATGGAAATCGCGACGCCGAAGCGGGTCTCCAGGTCGCGCAGATGAATGCGCTTCTGGTTCAGGATGTAGAAGGCCGCCTCCATCCGAGTGCGGACGACGAGGTTGTAACTGGCATTCTTGATGAGGGTTTCCTCGATCGAGCGCAGCACCTGCAGGGCCACCGACGGCGTCGAGCGCACGAAGCCGGTGCCGGCGCAGTGCGGGCAGGGGATCGAGGAGGATTCCAGCACGCCGGTGCGGATGCGCTGGCGCGACATCTCGAGCAGGCCGAAGGGCGAGATGCGGCCCACCTGGATGCGGGCGCGGTCGTTCTTCAGGCACTCGTTGAGCTTCTTCTCGACGGCGCGGTTGTTGCGCTTCTCCTCCATGTCGATGAAGTCGATCACGACGAGGCCGGCGAGGTCGCGCAGGCGCAGCTGCCGGGCGATTTCCTCGGACGCCTCGAGGTTGGTGCGCAGCGCCGTGTCCTCGATGTTGTGCTCGCGGGTCGAACGGCCGGAGTTCACGTCGATGGAAACCAGGGCTTCTGTCGGGTTGATGACGAGATAGCCGCCCGATTTCAGGGTCACCACGTTCGAGAACATGGCATCGAGCTGCGCCTCGACGCCGAACTTCGCGAAGAGCGGCTGCGGGTCGCGATAGGGCTGGACCAGCTTCGAATGGCTCGGCATGAGCATCCGCATGAAGTCCTTGGCCTCGCGATAGCCCTCCTCGCCGGCGACCATGACGTCGTCGATGTCCTTGTTGTAGAGGTCGCGGATGGCCCGCTTGATGAGGGAGCCTTCCTCGTAGACGAGGGCGGGGGCGGCCGACTTGAGGGTCAGCTCGCGCACGCTCTCCCAGAGGCGCATCAGGTATTCGTAGTCGCGCTTGATCTCGGGCTTGGTCCGCGAGGCGCCGGCCGTGCGCAGGATGATGCCCATTCCCTCGGGCACCTCCAGCTCCTGGGCGATTTCCTTCAGGCGCTTGCGGTCGGCCGCGTTGGTGATCTTGCGGGAGATGCCGCCGCCCCGGCCCGTGTTGGGCATGAGCACGGAATAGCGGCCGGCGAGCGACAGGTAGGTGGTCAGAGCCGCGCCCTTGTTGCCGCGCTCCTCCTTCACGACCTGGACCAGCAGGATCTGGCGGCGCTTGATGACTTCCTGGATCTTGTACTGCTTGCGGGGCGTGCGCCGGCGAGGAGGCAGGTCCTCGATCGCGTCGTCGCCGCCGAGCTGCTCGACGATCTCGTGCTCTTCCACGTCCTGATCGTCTTCGTCTTCGTCCTCGTCTTCTTCGTCCTCGTCGGCTTCCGTGTCGCCCTCGGGCGTCCGGGCCTCGGCCGTTTCAGCAGCCTCATCGCCCTCGGCGGTCTCGAATCCCTCCGGGGCCTCCACGTGGGCCGAGCCCTCGACCGCCTCGATGGCGGCCTCTTCGGTCTTCTCGCCCGGGGCCTGATCGTCGGCCATCACCAGGGCAACGGCGTCATGCGTGTCGGAACCCGAGGCCTCGCGCTCTTCGCCGGCGTGCTCGGAGCCGTTGTTCTCCTGGGGCCCCTCGACGGCGCCTTCGGTTCCGGCTTCGGCCTCCGTCGAGACCAATGTCTCGTCGTTCTCGGCGCGGCGCGGCGAGGACCGGCGGCGGCGGCGGTTGCTGCGACGCTCCTCCTCGCGCTCCTCCTCGGCCTGAGCCTCGGCTTCGGCTTCGAGCAGCGCCTGACGGTCGGCGACGGGAATCTGATAGTAATCGGGATGGATTTCGCTGAATGCGAGGAACCCGTGGCGGTTTCCGCCGTATTCCACAAAGGCCGCCTGGAGCGACGGTTCGACCCGGGTGACCTTGGCGAGATAGATATTCCCGCGCAGCTGCTTCCGGTTAGCGGATTCGAAGTCGAATTCTTCGACCTTCTGACCACGTACCACCACGACCCGGGTTTCTTCCGGGTGTGAGGCATCGATGAGCATCTTGTTTGCCATGTTGAACTCTCGACATGGCGATCGAGGGCAGGACCTGAGGCAGGGGCCGCATTGTGGGCGGATGGCCGCGCCGCCCGGAAGGACGGCGGGCTGAAATTGCGTTCGGAGTGCTGTCGATCGCCATCGTGCGCCGCGGTGGGGCGCATTCTGGGTTGAATTGGGCCGGCTCTGGGCCGGAAAGGGTGAAGCCAGGGCGTGCGCGGGATGAAACGCGCGATTCGAACGGTGCAGAAACGAAGGTCAGAACTGACTTCGTGCGCGCAACCATTCGACACGGCCCTTTCGTACTAGATATCGATGAGCCGAAACTCGGTCATCGGCGGGTGGCGACAAGCGTCGCCAAATGGTCCTGTCCGTGAGCCTGTCGAGGGTGACGGGTCTCCTGGAGGATCGGTCAAGCCAACCGTCTCCTCCGGATCCGCCGTCAGATTCGGCCATGCCGAACGGGATCAAGATCATTACAGAGCGATTGGGGCATTTGGCAAGATCCCGTATCACTGTGCTATGAATGCAACAGAGTGTCAGTATTCCAGCGTGCGACGTGAGGTTCCGTTAACCAAGCCGCGTCTATCAGTATAGGAAGGACGCGAGACAGCTCAGCGATTACCCATGCCCGTTTTCCCCTTCATCCGCCTTGTCGGCGCATGCCTCATGGTGGCCCTCGTGGCCGCGTGGACGGGGCATGCCCATGCGGCCGGAGAGGGCGCGAAGGCCGGCGCTCAAACCATCGCGGCGGCCGTCACGGTCGAATCGGAGGGAGCGAAAACTCGCTTTAAGGTTACTCTGTCGAAACCGGTCCTGGCGCAGGTTTCGCTGATGGAGCGTCCGGATCGGGTCATCATCGACCTGCCCGAGGTTGCCTTCCACTTGCCCCAGGAAGCGGGGCGCGGCAGGGAGGGGCTCATCGCCTCCTACCGCTACGGTCTCTTTGCTCCGGGCCGCTCCCGGGTGGTCATGGAACTGACTCAGCCGGCCGTAGTCTCGGGCATGACCACCGCGCCCGACCCCACGGGCGTGGCGACGATCCTGACCATCGAGCTGTCCCGCACCGAGCGGGAGGAGTTCCACAAGGCGGCCGCCGACAATGCATCCGCTACTCGGGAAGCTTCGTCGGTGCCCGCCGTCCAGGGGCCTAAGGACGCCCGGCCGGTCATCGTGATCGACCCCGGCCATGGCGGAATCGACCCGGGGGCGAATGCCTCTTCGGGCAATGTCTACGAGAAGGACCTGGTTCTGGCCTTCGCCCAGAGGCTCAAGAGGAAGCTGGAGGAGAACGGTCGCTACCGGATCGTCATGACCCGCGACGAGGACGTGTTCATCTCCCTCGGCGACCGGGTTCGCGCCGCCCGCGGGGTCCAGGCCGATCTGTTCATCTCCGTCCACGCGGATTCGATCTCCGGAGGCCAGGAGGTGAGGGGGCTGACGGTCTATACCGGGGCCGAACGCGCCTCGGACGCCGATTCCGCCCGGCTCGCCGACCGTGAAAACAAGGCGGACGCAGTCGCCGGTGTCGAATCGCGCGACATTCCCGACGACGTATCGGACATCCTCATGGAGCTGACTCTCCGGGAAACCCGGAGCTTCTCGCACGGCTTCGCCAGCCGTCTCGTGGGCGAGTTCGATTCCGTCGCCCGTCTCAACAAGAATCCTCACCGGCAAGCCCGTTTCCAGGTGCTGCGGGCCCATGACGTGCCGTCCGTGCTGGTC
This sequence comes from Microvirga sp. Mcv34, assembly GCF_024519725.1. Classification (GTDB taxonomy): domain Bacteria; phylum Pseudomonadota; class Alphaproteobacteria; order Rhizobiales; family Beijerinckiaceae; genus Microvirga. The sequence goes on from NZ_JALJRK010000014.1 coordinate 35,070, forward strand.
GAACTCGGCTATCTCTCGAGCCAAAAGGACCTGGACCTGTTGATGTCAGAGGACTGGCGCGCCAAAATGGTGTCAGCCATGTCGGTCGCGGTGGATCGCTTTTTCGCCGCGCGGTTTGCCCGCAGGGGCGCTGCCGCAGTTTTACCATAGAGACAGTGTGGATACCCCATAGCGGGGGCGCGATTCATCGGGTAACGAGGATGCGCGTTTCAAGATCTGCATAAACAGGCGCCATGGGCGCCGTCATGGAATACCATCGGATGCGCTTCGTCCTACGATTTTTCGGCTTCCTCTTCAGCGTTGGAGCGATCTTCTTCCTGATCGGCGCCGTGGGGCTCGCCTATGGGTTCTGGTTCTATTCGAAGGACCTGCCGGATCACGCCCAGCTGGCCAATTACGAGCCGCCGGTGATGACCCGCATCCATGCGTCGGACGGCAGCCTGATTGCCGAATACGCTCGTGAGCGCCGCCTTTACGTGCCGATCCAGGCCGTGCCCAAGCTCGTGATCGGGGCTTTCCTCTCGGCCGAGGACAAAAACTTCTACAAGCATGTCGGCGTCGATCCCGAGGGCCTCGTGCGCGCCGTCGTGGCCAACCTCCGCTCCGGCGGAGCCCGGGAGCAGGGCGCCTCGACCATCACGCAGCAGGTCGCCAAGAACTTCCTCGTCGGTAACGAGCGGAGCTACGAGCGCAAGATTCGAGAGGCGCTGATCGCGCTGCGCATGGAATCGACGTTCTCCAAGGACAAGATCCTCGAGCTCTATCTCAACGAAATCTTCCTCGGCACCCTGACCCCGGGCCGCAACCTGCACGGGATCGCGGCGGCGGCGCTCGATTATTTCGGTAAGTCCATCCACGAGCTGACCATCGCGGAAGCCGCCTACATCGCCGCTCTGCCCAAGGGGCCGAACAATTACCATCCCTTCCGCCAGCGCAAGGCCGCCATCGACCGCCGGAACTGGGTGATCGACCGCATGGCCGCCAACGGCTACATCTCGAAGGCGGACGCGGAGGCGGCCCAGAAAGAGCCCCTCAACGTCAAGCCGCGCGTGGTCTCGCCGAATAGCATCGCGTCGGGCTACTTCGCCGAGGGCGTGCGCCGCGACATCGCCGAGCGCTACGGCGAGGAGACCCTCTATGAGGGCGGCCTGCTCATCCGTTCGACCCTGGATCCCAAGATGCAGGCCATGGCCCGCAAGGCCCTGGTCGACGGTCTCGTGCGCTTCGACGAGGCGCGCGGCTGGCGCGGATCCCAGCAGAAGATCGACCTCGCCGGCCGCGAATGGGGGCTCGCCCTGGCCGACGTATCGGCACTCGGCGACGTGCAGCCCTGGCGCCTGGCCGTCGTGCTGGAGGTGGCCGGTGGCCGCGCGAAGATCGGCCTGCAGCCTAAGCGCGAAGCGTCCGGGCAGGTGGCCAAGGACCGCGAGACCGGTCTCGTGACGGCCGATGGCGCCAAATGGACCCGTCGCCCCGTCGAGCGTGCCGTGTCCGTGGGCGACGTGGTCTATGTGGAGCCGCTGGCCGACAAGCAGGGCCAGTTCCGCCTGCGCCAGATCCCCGAGATTTCGGGCGCCATCGTGGCCATGGATCCCAACACGGGCCGCGTCCACGCCATGGTGGGCGGCTTCTCCTACGATCAGAGCGAGTTCAACCGAGCGGTTCAGGCCATGCGCCAGCCGGGTTCCTCGTTCAAGCCCATCGTCTACGCGACCGCCCTGGACAACGGCTACACGCCGTCGAACCAGATCATGGACTCGCCCTTCGTGCTCGACATGGGGCCGGGGCAGGCGGCCTGGGCGCCGTCCAACTACGACGGCAAGTCGGGCGGGCTGCGCACCCTGCGCTATGGCATCGAGCATTCCAAGAACCTGATGACGGTGCGTCTCGCCAACGAGGTCGGCATGCCGGCCATCTCGGAATATGCCCGTCGCTTCGGCGTCTATGACGACCTGCTGCCGCTGCTTTCCATGTCGCTGGGCGCCGGCGAGACCACGGTCATGCGCATGACGGCGGCCTATTCCATGTTCGCCAATGGCGGCCGCCGCATCAAGCCGACCCTGATCGACCAGATCCAGGACCGCAACGGCCGGACGCTCTATCGTCACGACGACCGCAAGTGCAGCGGCTGCGATGCGGAGAAGTGGGATGGCGGCGCTGCCCCCAAGCTGACCGAGACTCGCGAGCAGGTGCTCGATCCGCTGACCGCCTACCAGATCACCTCGATCCTCGAAGGCGTGGTCCAGCGTGGCACGGCGCAGTCGGTCAAGGCCGTCGGCAAGCCGCTCGCAGGCAAGACCGGCACCACCAACGACGCCAAGGACGTGTGGTTCGTAGGCTTCTCGCCCGATCTCGCGGTCGGCGTGTTCCTCGGCTACGACCAGCCGAAGTCGCTCGGCAACGCGGCGACGGCGGGCCAATACGCGGCGCCGGTCTTCCGCGACTTCATGCAGATGGCGCTCAAGGACAAGCCGGCGACGCCGTTCCGCGTGCCTGCGGGCATCAAGCTGATCCGTGTCAACGCCGCTACCGGCACCCGCGCGGGCGGCGAGGGCGGCGGCACGATCCTCGAAGCGTTCAAGCCGGGTCAGGCCCCGCCGGAATACGTGCCGCCGGAACCTTCGGCGGAAGAGGTCCCGCAGGCCGAGTACGTTCCGGCTCCTCCGCCAAGCGGGCAGCGGGCCGTGGGCGTAGGCCCGGGCGGATTGTACTGAGCGGCTTCGCCCCCATATAGAAATCGCCCAATCACACCCGGAAAGCGGATTGCCCGACGGCCGCGAAAGCAGCCGCCGGCGATCCGCCGACTTGGGCATCGGGGCCGAAAGTGCATTCCACTTTGAGGCCCGATGCTCTAAGACGCACCCATCACAGGCACGGACTCAAGAGAACCCATGCGCGCCGAAATTCAACATCTCGTAGAAGAGACCAAGCAGTCAGTCGGGCTGCTGAGGAGGCATCTTTGACTGGGATACTGCCCAGCGACGCCTCGCAGAACTGAACGCCCAGGCTGAGGATCCGAACCTCTGGAACGATGCCGACGCCGCGCAGAAGATCATGCGCGAGCGCACGTCGCTCGAGGACCAGATCTCGGCCGTGAAGCGCCTCGAGCAGGACCTCGAAGACGCCATCACGCTGATCGAACTCGGCGACGCCGAAGAGGACGAGGCCACGATCCGCGAGGGTGAGGAGACGATCCGCAGCCTCCAGGCCGAGGCGGCCCGCCGCCAGGTCGAGACCCTGCTCTCGGGCGAGGCGGATGCCAACGACACCTATGTGGAAGTGCATTCGGGCGCGGGCGGCACGGAAAGCCAGGACTGGGCCAACATGCTCCAGCGCATGTATGCCCGCTGGGCCGAGCGCCGGAAGTACAAGGTCGAGCTGCTCGAAATCACCGACGGCGAAGAGGCCGGGATCAAGAGCGCCACGCTCCTGATCAAGGGCCTCAACGCCTATGGCTGGCTCAAGACCGAGTCCGGCGTGCACCGGCTCGTGCGCATCTCGCCCTACGATTCGAATGCCCGCCGCCACACGAGCTTCGCGTCGGTCTGGGTCTATCCGGTGGTGGACGACCGCATCAACATCGAGATCAAGGAATCCGACTGCCGCATTGATACGTTCCGGTCCTCGGGCGCCGGCGGCCAGCACGTGAACACCACCGACTCGGCGGTGCGCATCACGCATATTCCGAGCGGCATCGTCGTGGCCTGCCAGCAGGAGCGCTCCCAGCACAAGAACCGGGCCACCGCTTGGAACATGCTGCGCGCCCGCCTCTACGAGGCCGAGTTGAAGAAGCGGGAGGAGAAGGCCAACGCCGAGGCCGCTGCGAAGACGGATATCGGCTGGGGCCACCAGATCCGCTCCTATGTGCTTCAGCCCTACCAGATGGTGAAGGACCTGCGCACCGGCGCCCAGTCCACAAGCCCGCAGGACGTGCTCGACGGTGACCTCGACCCCTTCATGGAAGCCTCGCTCGCCCAGCGCGTCTATGGCGGCGACGCTGAGGTCGAGGATATCGATTAAGGAGACAAGGCCCACTCGACAAGAGCGGGCCTTTCGTCATGCATGGGGCCGCGCATATGATGCGCGGCTGTCGTTGGGAAGCTGATCTCACACGATGAGAAAGTGACTTGCGTTCATAGAAACGTCGTTCACTGTTGCGATCTTGATCTGTGGCCGCGCACCTGTCCCATCCGGATCATAGTAAAGCGCAAAGCTGTAACTATAGTCGAAAATGAGACGGCTGGCGGCGTCTTTGGCACTTGAACCGATCGCGAAGGCTGATTCGCTCAGCCGACCGACAGGGCCGGCTTCCGAGAAGATAGCGCTGGAAAGAACAATTCGGTCTTCCTCAGGAGCGAAATCGACAATCTTATCGACGTTTGCGTCTTTCTGCGGCTGAGTATCGAACACGAAGCTGTCCTTACCCGGTCCACCGATCAACACATCGTTTCCGAGGCCGCCGTAAAGTTCGTCATTTCCCTTGAGACCATGAAGACGGTCATCGCCGTCCTGTCCCTTCATGATGTCGGTTACACTTGTTCCAAGCATGACATCGGCCTTGGATTTTCCAATCTGCGTTAGAACTTCCTTCGATCGGCTCCAATGCCACTTCGACACTTGTTTTCCATCTGCCGATGGCGGGCCGTAGAGTTTTCGTGCTGCCTGGATATCGAACGGACGCAGGGTCGCGGGGATGGGCTCTTCCGGATCGGAATAAGCCATGACTGTATACTTCAGGCTGTCATAAGTCTTGGAAAGTAAACGAGGGTTGAGATCCGTCGTGCTGAAAGGATGCTTCAGGCCGATTGCATGGCCGATTTCATGCAGCAAGGCCAGATTTTTTTGTGTTGGATTCTGGCTGAAATATTCTTCGTAAGTTGGGTTTAAGTAAACGTTTCCGGCACTTTCATAGAAATATGTGAATTCCTCCGGACCATACGGATAGTAATTGGACGGCCGGTATGCAAATGCGGTTTGCCCTGATGGTATCCAGCTAAACTGAATGTCACCATGGTCGCCCTTGGTTTCCAAGAATGTGATGCCGCATGCCTTTCCCCATTGAGCCAGCGCCGCCTTGGCGGCGGCCTTGTCCTGATCGGAGAAAGGACGCCAAGTCGAAGCATCCTCCGGCCACGAAGTGCGATCGTCCTTCGTCATGGTTTTTGGAAACGAATATGTCAGGAAGACAGGCGTCTTAGTCATCCGCAAGGTGGAATGGCCAAGCCAGTTGTCTCCCGAGATGATTCCCATGTAGTTGGATACGTATCTGGCCATGTCGCCTAGTTCACGAATTGCAATGTTATTTCAAAATATTTCTCGTCCATTAAGGTGTCAAGGGTTGATGAGGATTGAAAACCTAGGTTCGGGAGAGGCACGGGCAATAAAGAAGGTGAGCACGTAGAGTGTGAAATCGATAAGGACGAATAAGGTAGGCTCCTTTAGGACCTGTCGTATTGCTAGCGATTTAAACGACGATGAAGTCCGAGGCGCTGAGCGTCACCGTGCCCAGGAGCTTCGCAAAGCGTATAGCCGCCCCGGGGCCGGTTCCGTCCGGGTCGTAGGAGAGCAATTGCTCTTCCGGATCGAAGATGATCCTGGTCCCGGTAGTCTCCGCGGACGCTCCTTTGACGAAAGCTTGCTCCTGCAGGAGGCCTTTTGCGAGGGTGCTGAAGATGGCCGACGATAGGACGATCCTGTCCTGCTCCACATCTTCAAACCATGTCGATTTCGGGTTCTGGTTGAAGTCCGTGATCTGGTCGATGTCGTCGATGCCGTTGAACGGGGCATCGAAAACGAAGTGGTCGCTGTCGCGGCCTCCTGTCAGGGTGTCGCTTCCCACGCCTCCGTAAAGAGTGTCGTCGTCATATCCTCCTTTCAGGACGTCGTTACCCAAGTCTCCGTAGAGGACGTCATCGCTCGACCCGCCGTTCAGGACGTCGCTGCCGGCGCCGCCCTGCAGAATGTCGTCGCCATAGCCACCGCTCAAGGTGTCGCTGCCGGCTTCACCGAACAGATTGTCATCGTCGTCGCCGCCGCTCAGGAAATCATTGCCATCGCCCCCGTGGAGCATGTCGTCGCCGTCGAAGCCGTAGATCCTGTCGTCACCCGCTTCTCCCTTGATGACATCCTTAACCGAGACGCCCTGGATGACGTCCGCTTTGCTCTTGCCGATCTGGGTGAGGGTCTGCGTCGTCTTGCTCCAGCTCCACTTCGCGACCTGTTTTCCGTCTTTTGAGGGGCTGCCGTAGAGTGCGCGGATGGCCTGGATATCCAGAGGGCCGAGGCCGGGCGGCTGCATATTGATGTCGCCCCCCGTGTAGCTCATCACGGTGTACTTCACGTCGTCGAGCTCGGACTTCAGCAGCTGCTTGTTGTGGTCCATCCTGTGGAAAGGGTGCTTGAGGCCGAGCGCGTGGCCGATCTCATGGAGCATGACATACAGCCTGAAGCCCTTATATGTTCCGAGTTCGGAACGGTAACGCTCGTTCAGGTAGATGTTCCCGCCATCGTAGTCCCGGGCGAGACCTTCTTCGTCGACAGTCTCAAGCTCCGGGAACTCGGCCCACCCGGAATGGTCCCAATATCCCCATTTCCACTGGAACTTCAATTCGGCTTCCTGGCCCTTGACCTCAATGAAGCGAATGCCTGAGGCATCGCCCCACATCTTCAGGGCCTTTCGCGCCAAGGCTTTGTCCGCTCCCCCGAACTTCGTCGCTCCCCACCGCGGGCCGTTGAACGTATAGGTCAGGAAAACAGGTGTCTTGTTGACCTTGAGGCTGGACAGGCCATTCCAGCTCTGGCCCGAGAGAATGGCTTTGTAGTCCGGCATATGGGGTAGGCCCTGCAGCATACTGATTGAACGATTCTATAAACTTTATTACGTTGCAATCAAAAGCTGCAAGGCTATTTTCCCTCATGCGTCGAGGGCTTGTGCGGCTTTCAACACCTCTTCCGCATGGCCTGGTACCTTCACCTTGTTCCAGACCTGGGCGACATTGCCATCCCGGTCGATCAGCACCGTGGTCCGCTCGACGCCCATGTATTTGCGGCCATACATGCTCTTCTCGACCCAGACGCCGTAGGCCTCCAGCATGGCCTTGGCCTCATCCGACGCTAGGGAGAAGTCGAGGCCGTACTTGGCGCGGAACTTGTCGTGGCTCTTCAGCGGGTCCGGTGAAACGCCCACGATTTCCGTATCGGCGGCGGCGAAATCCGCCTTGAGGGCCTGGAAGTCCTTTGCCTCCATGGTGCAGCCGCTGGTGTCGTCCTTGGGGTAGAAATACAGCACGACCTTGCGGCCCTTCAGGGTGTCGAGGCTGATCTCCCGACCATCTGTCGCAGGCAGGGAGAAGGCTGGAGCTTTGGTTCCGATGGTAAGAGACATGAATCGCCTTTCTTTTGGCGGAATGTACTGTTTGGAAACCTCTGGTGTGCACGACTGACGGGAACGGTCGCGGGAGGCATCTGAGGCGGTTAAGGTCTCTTCTCTGATTCCCTGATAAGCGCCCAGGCGCAAGAACCGGATTGTTCAACGTCACAAGAATGAAGCGTCCATTTCGCACCACGTTGTCCCGGCGAGACCCGGTCAAACGGAGCCTATTCAAGCGCGTTCTTCGTGGCACTCTTTATGTGAAGCTTGGCCTCGTCGTCTTCCTGGCGGCCGCGTTCGGCCTGTTTTACCTGCGTCTCTCCGCGGCTCCCATGAGCTTCGGGCGCCTGCCCGAGCGGGTTGCCGAAGCCCTCGCGGCCCGGATTGGGCCGGGCTGGGACGTGACGCTCCGAAACACCGCCATCGAGCTCCATGAGGGCTCTCCCGCCCTGCGCGCCAACGGCCTGGATATCCGGGGGCCGGGCGGCGATCTCGTCCTGAGGGCGCCCTACGCGATCTTCAGCGTCAACCTCACGTCCCTCCTGACCGGCAACCTTCAGCCCAAGGCCATCTCGGTCCGCGACCTGCAATTGCGGGTGCTCGTGAACCGGGACGGTTCCCTCGCTTTCTCGCCCGTCCAGTCCGCCGACGGGGAGACGGGCGCTTCGGCTCCGCCGGTTGCGCCGGAGCCCTCCAAGGAAGCCGCGGCATCCATGGCGCGCGATGCCAATGGGCCTTCGCCCGTCTCGGGCGTCGTCGGATCGCTGCTCGAACTCATGGTGGGCCCTGGGAGCGTTCTCAACGCGCTCGGACAGGCCGAACTGACCAATGCGCGCCTTGTCTTCGTCGATGCGGATGGCCGGGAACGGGCCAGGTTCCAGCGTGTCGACGCGGCCTTCGACTGGACCGACAAGGGCGGACGGCACTTCGCCGCGACGGTCGAAGGGGACCAGGGCCCCTGGGAGCTCAACGGCGACGCCGTCGTGGAGGGCGACGGGGCCTACCGGGCCGGCGTGGTTGCCCGCGAAGTGCCGATCAAGGACATCCTCCTGCTTGCGGGAGCATCCGAACTGCCGGCCAGCACCGATATCGAGTTCTCCGGTCGCTTCGACATCGCCTATGCGGCGGGACGCATCACGGAGCTGAAGACGCGGCTCGAGAGCAATGCCGGCACGTTCCAGATCGAGGACAAGGACACGTCGCTGTTCCCGATAGAGCACGCCACGATCCAGGCGCAGTGGAACGAGGCCGAGAAGGCTCTTGAACTCCAGAAACTCGACCTGAAGGGTGGCGATACGAAGCTCCAGCTCCAGGGGCGTCTGGCCACGCACAGTGCCGACAAGCCGTGGCATCTGTCGCTCAGCGGCCGCGACCTCCAGTGGTCCGGTGCGACGGCCAGGGATCGCCCGCTTCAGGTGAGCGAGTTCGCAGCCGACCTGTCCGGCTCCGACGGCGTCACGATCAACAGCCTCACCCTCAAAGGGCCCGAGCTGTCGGCCCGCATTTCCGGTCTCCTGGGGGCTTCCGCCGACCCGAAGGGCCTTCACCTGGACGTGCACGCCGATAAGACGAACATCCGTTCCGCCCTGCGCATCTGGCCCGAGGCGGTCGCTCCTCCGGTCCGGAGGTTCCTCGTGTCCAACCTGAAGGCGGGCATGCTCGATGCCATTGATCTCAAGGTAGCCATGAGTGGCGCGGATATCGCCAAGGCTCTTTCGGGCGGACCTACCCCACCCGAGTCCCTGAAGATCGACTTCGCCATCTCCGACGGCACACTCCAGGTCACGGACGGCCTGCCGCCGATCTCCGGCATGAATGTGGTCGGACGCGTGACCGGCAAGCAGGTCGGGGTGCGAGCCTCCACGGGACTGGTCCAGATGCCGGAGGGGCGCTCGCTTATGGCCTCCGACGGTGCTTTCATCCTGGACAATTATTGGGACGACAAAGCCGTGGCCCGCATCGACTTCCGCCTCGGCGGGGGAGCCGATGGACTGGGCGCGCTGCTGCTGGAGCCGCTCATCAGGGAAATCGCGGGCTTCAACATCGATCCCGCAACCATGAAAGGCAAGACGGATCTGCGGGTTGGCATCGGGCTCCCTGTCGGCGACATCCCGCCCTTCGCCGACCTGCCGCTGAAAGTCAGCGGAACGGTCAGTGATTTCGCCGTCGATAAGTTCTTCGGCAAGGATCGCCTGGAAGGCGCCAATCTGACGATCGCCTATGACAAGGGCGAGCTTGCCGTCAAAGGCGACGGCAAGCTCGCCGGAAGCCAGGCGGCCATCGACCTTCAGAAGAATCGGCAGGGTGGCCAAGCCAGCGTCGCTTTCTCCCTCGACGAGGCGGCCCGCAGCCGGAGAGGGCTCTCCTTCGGCTCCCAGCTCACCGGAACGATCGGCCTGAAGGCAAGCCTGCCCCTCGGCGCTTCCGCCCCGCCGCACATCCTCGTCGAGGCGGATCTCGCCAAGGCCGGGATTGATCAGCTGATCCCCGGTTGGGTGAAGCCAGCCGGACGGCCGGGAAAGCTGGCCTTCACCATGGTGGAAGGACCGACCAACGAAATCCGCGACCTGCTCCTCGAGAGCGGCGCGGTGCAGTTGAAGGGCAATGCGGTGCTCACGAACGAGGGGGGGCTGGAGAAGGCCGAACTCTCGACCTTCAAGCTCTCGCCCGGCGACGACATGCGCGCCCAGGTCGAGCGCGCCAACAACGTCTACAAGGTCGCGATCCGCGGCAATGTGGGCGATGCTCGCCCCTTCGTGAAGGGCGGCGCTACCGGCTCCGCCGCGTCAGGCCGGAATGCGGCCGCTCAGAAGGACGGCAAGGATTTCGACCTCGACCTCAACCTGAACATCCTCACCGGCTACAACGAGGAGGCGATCACCAATGCGGTGATCAAGGCCTCCGTGCGCAAGGACAACCTACGCCAGCTCGACATGAAGGGGCGGCTCGGTGCGACGGACGTCATCGGGCGCACCATGCCGGATGCCGGCAATCAGGTGGTGATCCTTCAAGCTGAAGATGCGGGTGCTCTGCTGCGCTTCACCGATGTCTACCGGCGCATGTCCGGCGGCGATCTCATTCTCCAGCTCGCCACGGGCGACGGCCCGCAGGCCGGCCACGTGATCCTGCGCTCGTTCGCCCTGGTCAACGAGCCGGCCCTTCGCAGGATCATCCCGACCCAGACCCAGATCGTCGCCGGGCAGGATCGGGCGGGCAATCCGCAGTCTGTCCGCGTGGACGTGAACGAGGTCCAGTTCACCAAGGCCCGTTTCGAATTCACCCGCAATGCCGGCCGGCTCGATTTCAAGGACGCTGCGATCTGGGGCAACCAGATCGGGTTCACGCTCGGGGGCTTCATCGATTATGCCCGCGACCGGCTCGATATCGCCGGAACCTTCGTGCCCGCCTATGGCCTCAACAACGTGTTCGCTCAGGTGCCGCTCTTCGGGCCGCTTCTGGGTGGTGGGCAGTACGAGGGATTGTTTGCGGTCAATTTCCGCCTGAACGGGCAGGCGAGTTCGCCCTCCCTGACGGTCAATCCGCTCTCGGCCGTCGCTCCCGGATTCCTGCGCAAACTCTTCGGCGTGTCGGCGGAACCGCAGACGGGATCGCTGCCGAGCGTGCCGGAGCGCTGAGGGCGTCGGAGGGGCATTCCGAGGCGCCGCGTGCGAACCCGGACCCTAGCGCATCAGGCGTGAATTCCACCCCACATTCGATGCGATAAGTTTTTGTTGTGTCGCATCTTTTCACGCAAAACCGGTTCCCACTTTTGCGTTCGATGCTTTAGTGCCGCGACAGAGACAAGAAAGGCGCTGCGATGATTGCAGCGCCTTTTCCTTTGCCCGAGGACAGGGTCTTCATGGCTTCGGCGTGATCCCAATCACTCAGACGGCGCGAAGGAGGACGTGCTTCTTCTTGCCGAAGGACAGCTTGATCACGCCTTCGCTCGTCAGGTCGGACAGGCTCAGAGTGGCGCGCTCGTCCGAAACCGTCTCGTCGTTCACCTTCAGGCCGCCGCTCTTCACCTGCCGGCGCGCTTCGCTCGACGAGGGCACGAGCTTCGCATAGTCCGGACCGAAAGCCGTCAGAACGCCGAGGCCTTCCTGCAGGATGCCGGACCGCACTTCGACGGTCGGCAAACTCTCGGCCAGCGCACCCTGCTCGAAGGTCTTCTGGGCTGTTTCGGCTGCGAGCAGCGCGGCCTCGCGGCCATGGAGGAGGGCCGTGGCTTCCGTTGCGAGAACCTTCTTCGCCTCGTTGATCTCCGCGCCTTGGAGGGCGGAGAGCTTGGCGATCTCGTCCATCGGCAGGATGGTGAAGAGCTTCAGGAAGCGGCCGACATCCGCATCCTCGGTGTTGCGCCAGAACTGCCAGTAATCGTAGGGGCTCAGCATGTCGGCATTGAGCCAGACCGCCCCGGAGGCCGTCTTGCCCATCTTGGCGCCGGAAGCCGTCGTCAGGAGCGGGCAGGTGACCGCGTAGAGCTGCGGCGTGCCGAGGCGGCGGCCGAGATCGATGCCGTTGACGATATTGCCCCACTGGTCCGAGCCGCCCATCTGCAGCACGCAGCCGTAGCGCTTATTCAGCTCCACGAAGTCGTAGGCCTGGAGGATCATGTAGTTGAATTCCAGGAACGACAGCTCGTGCTCCCGGTCGAGGCGCAGCTTCACGCTGTCGAAGGACAGCATGCGGTTGACCGAGAAATGCCGGCCCACATCGCGCAGGAATTCGATGTAGTTGAGCTTGGTCAGCCACTCGGCATTATCGACCATCATCGCGTCGGCTTTGCCGTCGCCGAAGGAGATGAAGCGCGAGAAGACGGTCCGGATGCTCTCCTTGTTGTCCTCGATCTGCTCGACCGTCAGGAGCTTGCGGCTCTCGTCCTTGCCCGAGGGGTCGCCGACCCGCGTCGTGCCGCCGCCCATGAGCGTGATCGGCCTGCCGGCGCCCGTCTTCTGGAGCCAGTGCAGCATCATGATGGAGAGCAGGTGGCCCACATGGAGCGACGGGCCGGTGCAGTCGTACCCGACATACGTCGTCAGCCGGTTCTCGAGGGCAGCCGTGTCCACCCCGTCGAAATCTGAGGTCTGGTGGATGAAGCCCCGCTCGGTGAGGACTTTGAGGAATTCGGATCGGGGCGCGTTCATCGCGGCTCTCGTGTCTGGTCGGTCGTCTCAAGGGGGGCGGAAACACTATGCGGACCCTCCCGCATAGTGTTTCTCAGGACTCTTATTCCGTTATCTCTGCCGGGGCGGAGGTCGCTCCGAGCCGCTTGTCGAGGTACTCGTCGACGGAGACCATCAACTCGTCGACCTTGCCGTCGAAGAAGTGGTTGGCGCCGTCGATCACTGCGTGCTCGAGCTTGACGCCCTTTTGGGTCTTCACCTTCTCGATGACGCTGACCACGTCCCTGACCGGAGCGACCCGATCCTCGGAGCCGTGTACGAACAGGCCGGAGGATGGGCAGGGGGCGAGGAACGAGAAATCGTAGCGGTTCGCCATGGCGGCGATGGAGATGAAGCCCTCGATTTCCGGACGGCGCATGAGCAGCTGCATGCCGATCCAGGCGCCGAAGGACACGCCGGCGATCCAGCAGGCGCGGGCGTCCGGGTTCATGGCCTGGGCCCAGTCGAGGGCCGCGGCCGCATCGGAGAGCTCGCCCTGGCCGTGGTCGAAGGCGCCCTGGCTGCGGCCGACGCCGCGGAAGTTGAAACGCAGGACCGAGAAGCCGCGCTTCACGAAGTCATAATAAAGGTTATAGACGATCTGGTTGTTCATCGTCCCGCCGAATTGCGGGTGCGGGTGCAGGATGATGGCGATGGGGGCGCCCTTTTCCTTGGCAGGCTGGTAGCGTCCCTCGATGCGACCGGCAGGACCCGTGAAGATGACTTCAGGCATATACGCGAACCTCTTGATCACCTCTCCATGGAGAGGGAAAACCCTGACACGACCTTGACTTCAGGTCGCGGATTCTCATAAAAGAACCCTTAGAATAATTCTAAAGTGTTCCATTGTTTCATTGATCCGCGCGACGACGGCTCTCGGGAGAAACACGGAACAGATGTGGTTGCGGTGCTTTAGCACGGCAACCAGGGTCGATTGCAAGAAATTCGTGAGGCCTCTGGGCAGCTATGACGTTCAGCCCGCGCACCTATCTCGACCATAACGCGACCTCGCCCCTGCGGCCGGAGGTTGCCCGGACGGTGCTGCGCGTGCTCGAGCTTCCCGGCAATTCCTCCTCGGTCCATGCGGAGGGCCGCGCCGCGCGGGCGGAAATCGAGAAGGCGCGCGATAAGGTGGCACGCCTCGTCGGCGCCAGGGCGAAGAACGTCGTCTTCACGAGCGGCGGGACCGAAGCGGCCAATCTCGTCCTGACGCCGGGCTTCCGGCGCCTGGGGCAGCCTGGGGCGACAAGCCTTCTTGTGGGTGCCGCAGAGCACCCTTGCGTTCTGAACGGCCACCGCTTTCCTGCCGATGCTGCTCGCATCGTTCCTGTCGATCGCGACGGAATCCTTGATCTCGCCTGGCTCAAGGCCCAACTGGAAGAGGCTGGCGACGGGCGGATCCTGGTTTCGGTCCAGCTTGCGAACAATGAGACCGGCGTGTTGCAGCCGGTGGCCGAGGCGGCCCGGCTGGTTCATGAGCATGGCGGCCTGATCCATACCGATGCGGTCCAGGCGGCAGGCAAGATCCCGGTCGATATCGTCGCGCTGGGTGTCGATGCGATGACGCTGTCCGCACACAAGATCGGCGGCCCGAAAGGAAGCGGAGCACTGATTCTGGCCTCGGATCAGTTCGAGATCGGCGACAAGCTGATCCGGGGCGGCGGGCAGGAGAAGGGTTTCAGGGCCGGGACCGAGAACGTGGCGGCCATCGCGGGCTTCGGCGAGGCGGCCGAGCTGGCGCTGGCGCGGCTCGACGAGGAAGCCGAGCGGCTTCGGGGCCTGCGCGTCGAAGCCGAGGCGCAGGTTCGCCGCATCGCTCCGGATGCACTTGTTGTGGCTTCCGGTGCGGAAAGGTTGCCTAACACCTTCGCCTTTGCCATACCCGGCCTCAAGGCCGAGACGGCATTGATCGCTTTCGATCTGGCAGGCGTAGCCCTGTCCTCCGGTTCGGCATGCTCGTCCGGAAAGGTCAAGCGATCGCATGTGCTCGACGCCATGGGCGTGGAGCCGACCCTCGCCGAGGGTGTTTTGCGTGTGAGTTTGGGGTGGTCGACCACGAAAGAGGACGTGATCCGCTTTGCGGAGGCGTGCGAAAGGGTGGTCGGCACCTTATATAAGCGGAAGGCGAGCGCGGCCTGATTGAGCGGGTCGCGTTCCTTCAGTCATCAACCCGCGGCCCTTGAAGCCGTGAGCGGTGGGAGAGACAGATGCCTGCAGTGCAGGAAACGATCGATCAGGTCCGTCTGATCGACGTCGATCAGTACAAGTACGGCTTCGAGACCGAAGTCGAGATGGAGAAGTCGCCCAAGGGCCTCTCCGAGGACGTGATCCGCTTCATCTCGGCCAAGAAGGGCGAGCCGGAATGGATGCTCCAGTGGCGTCTCGATGCCTATAAGCGCTGGCTCACGATGAAGGAGCCCGACTGGGCGCGCGTGTCGTACGACAAGATCGACTACAACGACATCTACTATTATGCGGCGCCGAAGAAGAACCCGGCACCGAAATCCCTCGACGAGGTGGATCCGGAGATTCTCAAGACCTACGAGAAGCTCGGAATTCCGCTCCGCGAGCAGGAAATCCTCGCCGGCGTCGAGCCGGAGCGCCGGGTCGCCGTCGACGCGGTGTTCGATTCCGTCTCGGTCGCTACAACCTTCAAGGAAGAGCTCGCCAAGGCCGGCGTGATCTTCATGCCGATCTCGGAGGCCATCCGGGAATATCCAGATCTCGTGCGCCAGTACCTCGGCTCGGTCGTTCCGGTGACGGACAACTTCTTCGCTACCCTGAACTCGGCCGTGTTCACCGACGGTTCGTTCGTCTACATCCCGCCGGGCGTCCGCTGCCCGATGGAGCTGTCGACCTATTTCCGCATCAACGAGAAGAATACCGGCCAGTTCGAGCGCACCCTGATCATCGCCGACAAGGGCTCCTACGTCTCCTACCTCGAGGGCTGCACGGCGCCCAAGCGTGACGAGAACCAGCTTCACGCCGCCGTGGTCGAGCTGATCGCCCTCGACGATGCGGAGATCAAGTACTCCACGGTCCAGAACTGGTACCCTGGCGATGCCGAGGGCCGGGGCGGAATCTACAACTTCGTGACCAAGCGCGGCGATTGCCGGGGCAGAAACTCGGTTATCACCTGGACGCAGGTGGAGACGGGTTCGGCGATCACCTGGAAGTACCCGTCCTGCATCCTGCGCGGCGATAATTCCCGCGGCGAGTTCTACTCGATTGCCGTGTCGAACGGCATGCAGCAGGTCGATTCCGGCACCAAGATGATCCATCTGGGCAAGAACACCACGAGCCGGATCATCTCGAAGGGCATCGCGGCGGGCAGGTCCGAGAACACCTATCGCGGCCTTGTCTCGGCTCACCGCAAGGCGACCGGCGCGCGCAACTTCACGAACTGCGACTCGCTTCTCATCGGCAATCAGTGCGGCGCGCACACGGTGCCCTACATCGAGTCGAAGAACGCCACCGCCGTGTTCGAGCACGAGGCGACGACGTCCAAGATCTCCGAAGATCAGATGTTCTACTGCCAGCAGCGCGGCCTCTCGGAAGAGGAGGCGACGGCGCTCATCGTGAACGGCTTCGTGAAGGACGTGCTGCAGCAGCTCCCCATGGAGTTCGCCGTCGAGGCGCAGAAGCTGATCTCGATCTCGCTCGAAGGATCGGTCGGGTAATCGAAGCCAAGGGTGTCATCCCGGCCAAGCGAAACGCGAGCCGGGATCGTCCCAACCAGTTCAATTCGGATAGCGATTCCGGGTCTCGCTACGCTCACCCGGGATGACGCGGATGGAAACTTAAAATGCTCGAAATCAAGAATCTCGTCGTCCAGATCGAGGACAAGCGCATTCTCAACGGTCTCAACCTCACCGTGAACAAGGGTGAAGTGGCGGCCATCATGGGCCCGAACGGCTCCGGCAAGTCGACGCTCTCCTACGTGATCGCCGGCAAGGAGGACTACGAGGTCCTCGACGGCGAGATCCTGCTCGATGGCCAGAACCTCCTGGAGATGGAGCCGGACCAGCGCGCCGCCGCCGGCGTGTTCCTGGCCTTCCAGTACCCGCTGGAGATCCCGGGCGTCGCCTCGATGACCTTCCTGAAGGCCACCCTCAATGCCCAGCGCAAGGCGCGCGGGCAGGAGGAGCTGACCACGCCGGACTTCATCAAGCGCGTGAACGCCGCCGCCCAGCAGCTCGAAATCCCGAAGGACATGCTCAAGCGCGCCCTCAATGTCGGCTTCTCCGGCGGCGAGAAGAAGCGCATGGAGATCCTGCAGATGGCGCTGCTCCAGCCGTCCTTCTGCATCCTGGACGAGACCGATTCCGGTCTCGACATTGACGCGCTCCGCATAGTGTCCGAGGGCGTGAACGCCCTGCGCTCGCCCGACCGCGCCTTCCTGGTCATCACCCACTACCAGCGCCTCCTGAACCACATCGTGCCGGATACTGTGCACGTGATGCATGCGGGCCGCATCGTGAAGACGGGCGGCAAGGAGCTGGCGCTTGAGCTCGAGGCCAACGGCTATGCCGATTACCGGGAAAGCGAGGCCGCCTGAGATGGCTGACGTGACCCTCATGAAGACGCCGGCGGAAACCGCGCTGGTGCAGGCTTTCGAGAGCGCGAAGACGGCGTTGCCGGGCAACGGCGAGTCGCGCGCCCAGGCCTTTGAGCAGTTCAACGCGCGCGGTCTCCCGCACCGCCGCGTCGAGGAGTTCAAGTACACCGACCTGCGTGCTCTTCTGCGCGAGGTCGCGCCCTTCGCCGCTGCTCCTTCTGCCGACGAGGCCAAGGCCGCGCTCGCGGGCGCCAAGGCTCTGGCAGGCGTCGAGGCGCTTCAGGTGCCTTTCGTGAATGGCCATTTCATGCGTGAGGCGGTGGATTTCCATGCGCTTCCCGAGAACCTGGAGATCGTGCCGCTGGCGGAAGCTCTGGCGAACGGCCATGAATGGCTGTCCCGGCTGAGCCCGGTGCCGTGGGCGAACGACAACCCGGTCTACCAGCTCAACACGTCCTTCATGGCCGACGGCGTCATGATCCGCGTCGCCGGCCCCGTCGAGACGCCCGTGCACCTGCGCTTCGTGACGGCGGCGAGTTCCGCAATCGCCACGGCGACCCGTGTGCTTGTGGTCGTGGAGGAGGGCGCATCCGTGACCCTGCTCGAGACGCACGAGAGCACCGACGGCGCCAACCACCAGCCGAACGACGTGGTGGAGATGATCGCCGGAGACCGCACTAACGTGCAGCACGTGCGCGTCAACGCCGAGGGTGACAAGGCGCTCGCCCTGTCGACTCTCGCGGCCAAGATCGGCGGCGAGGCCGTGTTCAACAGCATCAACGTGACGGCCGGTGCCGCGACCTCGCGCCATCAGGTCTTCGCCCTCCTCAACGGCGAGAACACCCACCTGCGCGTCAACGGCGCGACGATGCTCAAGGGCTCGCAGCACGGCGACTCGACGCTCGTGGTCGAGCACGGCGCTCCCCATTGCGAGAGCCGCGAGCTGTTCAAGACGGTCATCGACAACGAGGCGACCGGCGTCTTCCAGGGCAAGATCATCGTTCCGCATCACGCCCAGAAGACCGACGGCCGGATGATGTCGGCCGCGCTCCTCCTGGAGGAGGGCGGCTCCATGAACAACAAGCCAGAGCTCGAAATCTTCGCCGACGACGTGCAATGCGCCCACGGCGCGACCTGCGGCCAGCTCGACGAGGATCTCCTGTTCTACCTCATGGCCCGCGGCCTGCCGAAGAAGGAGGCCGAAAGCCTCCTGGTCCAGGCCTTCCTGGGCGAGGCGCTCGAATTCGTGGAGAACGACGCCGCCCGCGAGGCGCTCGTCGGCACGGTCGAGAGCTGGCTGAAGGCGCGCTCCTGATTTTCCCTCCCCCTTGCGGGGAGGGTGGCTGGAGTGAGCGCAAGCGAACGGAAGTCGGGTGGGGGTGGTGCAGAATGGGACACCTCAGGTTGCCTTCTGCGCCACCCCCACCCCTTACCCCTCCCCGCAAGGGGGAGGGGAACGAGGCAACCATGAACGCTCCTGTGAAGCCCTATGACGTCGAAGCGATCCGGGCGGAGTTTCCGATCCTGGCAAGCCAAGTCTATGGCAAGCCGCTCGTCTATCTCGACAACGCCGCCTCGGCCCAGAAACCCAAGGCCGTGATCGACGCCATGGTGAACACCATGGAGACGGGCTATTCCAACGTTCACCGCGGCCTGCACTACATGGCGAACGTGGCGACCGAGGGCTTCGAGCGCGCGCGCGAAACCGTGCGGGCGTTCCTCAACGCCGGGTCCATCGACGAGATCGTGTTCACCAAGTCGGCGACGGAAGCCTACAACCTGGTGGCGGATTCCTTCGGGCGCATGAATATCGGCGAGGGCGACGAGATCATCCTTTCCATCATGGAGCACCATTCCAACATCGTGCCGTGGCATTTCCTGCGCGAGCGGAAGGGCGCGGTGATCAAATGGGCTCCGGTGGATGACGAAGGCAACTTCCTCATCGAGGAATTCGAGAAGCTCATCTCGCCGCGCACCAAGATCGTCGCGATCACGCATATGTCGAACGTGCTCGGCACCGTGACACCCGCCAAGGAGATCATCCGCATCGCCCACGCTCATGGGGTCCCGGTTCTGATCGATGGCGCCCAGGGCGCGGTGCACCTTCAGGTGGACGTGCGCGACCTCGATGCGGATTTCTACGTCTTCACCGGCCACAAGGTCTATGGGCCCACCGGCATCGGCGTGCTCTACGGCAAGCGCGAATGGCTCGCGAAGATGCCACCTTACTCGGGCGGCGGCGAGATGATCCGCGAGGTGAAGCAGGACGCGATCACCTACAACGACCCGCCGCACCGGTTCGAGGCGGGTACGCCCCCGATCATCGAGGCCATCGGCCTCGATGCGGCCCTGCGATTCATGATGGAGCTCGGGCGGGAGAACATCCAGGCCCACGAGGCTGCCCTTTCGGCCTATGCCCACGAGCGCCTGGGCGCCATGAACTCGATCCGGATCATCGGCCGCGCCAAGGGCAAGGGCGCCATTCTGTCCTTCGAGATGCAGAACGCCCATGCCCACGACGTCGCGACCATCATCGACCGGCAGGGCGTCGCCGTCCGGGCCGGCACCCATTGCGCCATGCCGCTGCTGGAACGGTTCGGCGCGACCTCGACCTGCCGCGCCTCATTTGGCCTCTACAACACCATGCAAGAAGTCGATAAGCTGGCCGAAGCCCTCCAGAAGGCGGAAGCCCTGTTTGCTTGAGGATTGATCTGTGAACGATATGACCCCGACCCAGGATGGGCCCAACGCGCCGCAGGTGTCGCCGGGTTCGACGATTCCGCCGGAAGAGCTCGACCGTATGACGGACGACATCATCGCAGCGCTCAAGACCGTCTACGATCCGGAAATCCCGTCCGACATCTATGAACTCGGCCTGATCTACCGGGTCGATATCGACGACGACCGCAACGTCGTCATCGACATGACCCTGACCGCGCCGGGCTGCCCGGTCGCCGGCGAGATGCCAGGCTGGGTGGAAAACGCCGTCGCGTCGGTGCAGGGCGTCCAGAGCGTCAAGGTGAACATGGTCTTCGATCCGCCGTGGGATCAGAGCCGCATGTCCGACGAGGCCCGCGTCGCGCTCGACATGTGGTAAGCTGAGGCTTCAAATTTCTCTTTTGTGTCATGGCTGGGCTTGTCCCGGCCATGATCGTTTTAAAATGCTTCATAATGTCATTCCGGGCGCTGCAGGCGAACACGGAACGACAGGGAGATTATGCGGTTGAGGTGTGCTACGTTATCACGGTTTGATCGACCCGTATCGATCCCGGAAGGAAGCCATTATGAACACGCCTCAATCTCCTGAAACCCTGCACACCCGCTGCTGTGTCGTCGGCGGCGGGCCCGCCGGGATGATGCTGGGTTTTCTGCTGGCCCGGCAGGGGATCGACGTGGTGGTCCTCGAGAAACATGCCGATTTTCTGCGGGATTTCCGCGGCGACACCATTCATCCCTCGACTCTCGAGATTATGGACGAACTCGGCCTGCTGCAGGAGTTTCTCGCCCGGCCGCATGAGGAGACACAGAATGTCAGCCTCGTCGTTGGGGGCGAGATCCTGAAGATCGGCGATTTCTCGCACCTGCCTACCCGGTGCAAGTTCATTGCCTTCATGCCGCAATGGGACTTCCTCGATTTCATGGCAGAGCACGCACGTGCCTATCCGAATTTTCATTTGCAGTTGCTGGCGGAAGCAACCGATCTGATCGAGGAACAAGGGAAGGTGGCGGGCGTGCGGGTCATGACCCCTGACGGTCCTTTCGACGTGTGGGCCGATCTTGTCGTGGCGGCCGATGGACGGCACTCGGTGATGCGCGAGAAGGCAGGTCTTGAGGTCCTTGATATCGGGGCCCCTATGGACGTGCTCTGGATGAAGGTGCCGAAGCTGCCGGGCGACCCCGCCCAGTTGCTTGGGCGGATCGAGGCCGGGCAGATGCTGGTATTGATCGACCGCGGCGATTACTGGCAATGCGCCTACCTCATCCCGAAGGGAACGGTCGAGCAACTCCGACAGGAGGGACTTCCTGCTTTCCGGGCCAAGCTCGCAGGAATGGCTCCTTTTCTAGGGAGCCGGGTCGAGGAGCTGCAATCCTGGGACGACATCAAGCTTCTGGCCGTTGCCGTGGATCGGCTGAAGCAATGGTTCAAGCCGGGCCTCCTGTGCATCGGCGATGCCGCTCATGCCATGTCGCCGGCCGGCGGGGTCGGGATCAATCTCGCCATTCAGGACGCGGTTGCATCGGCCAATATTCTGGGACCGCTGCTGAAGCACGGTCCTATCGGGTCTGAATCTCTCGCCCTCGTGCAGAAACGGCGTGAGTGGCCGACGCGAATGACGCAAAGGCTTCAGGTCCTGCTGCATAACCGGTTGATTGAGCCGGTCCTGAACAGCAAGGGACGGGTCTCAGCACCCTTGTTCATCCGTCTTCTAGCCCATTGGCCGCTCTTCCGCCGGCTGCCCGCCCGCCTGATCGGCATCGGCTTCCGGCCCGAGCACGTCCGGTAGCGGCTCATCGCCATCGGGCATCCCGTCCGCATCCTCGACGGAAGACAGGACGGGGGAGCGCGGCGCGTCGGGGACGGCGGCGAACATGGCCCGGGCGATCTCCTGCTCGCCCATCACGACCCGGGACGCGCCGTATTTCATCACGTGCTCCTCCTGGGCGTCGGAGTGGACACGCACGACGATCGGCAGGTCAGGGTTGATCCTCCGGGCCTGCTCGACCACCTGCCCGCTCTCGAAGGCGTCGGGGATCGCCACCAGGAGGCAGCGGGCCTCCTTCATGTTGGCGGCGGCGGCCACGTCGGGGGCGGCGGCATTGCCGACGATGATCTGCTGACCGTCCCTCTGCAGCTCGGCGATCTGGTTCTTATTGGTCTCGATGACCAGGAAGGGCGTTCCGGCGGACGTCAGCTTGCCGGTAATGAACTTGCCGACGCGTCCGTGGCCCACGAGAACCACATGGTCCGTGAGAGGCGTGACCGGCAGCGGCTCGGCGGCAGGGGCGGGCTCCTCCGCCACGATCACGCTCTCGGGAGTCGAGGGTTCGGCGTTCGGGGCCGGGGCTTTGGCGAGCTCACGCTGCGCCGTCCACCGGTCGAGCAGGGCGAACAGGAACGGGTTCATCAGGATCGACAGGATCGAGCCGGCCAGGATCAGGTCGCGGCCCATTTCCGGCATGAGCTTGAGATCCACGCCGAGCCCGGCGAGAATGAAGGAGAACTCGCCGATCTGCGCCAGGCTCGCCGCGATGGTCAGGGCGGTCGAGTCCGGATGGCGGAAGAGCCGGACGATGGCGAAGGCCGCGAGCGACTTGCCGACCACGATGATCAGGAAGGTCACCAGGACCGGCCCGAACTGGTTGATGAGGATCATCGGGTCGAACAGCATGCCGACCGAGACGAAGAAGAGGACCGCGAACGCATCGCGCAGGGGCAGGGTCTCGGAGGCGGCCTGATGGCTGAGCTCGGATTCGCTCAGCACCATGCCGGCGAAGAAGGCCCCAAGCGCGAAGGACACGCCGAACAGCTGCGCCGCGCCGAAGGCGGCTCCCAGAGCGATGGCGAGAACCGCCAGACGGAACAGCTCGCGCGAGCCGGTATGGGCGACGTAGTGCAGGATCCAGGGAATCACCCGCCGACCGACGATCAGCATGACGGCCACGAAGGCGAGGACCTTACCGAGGGTCATGCCCAGCGAGACCGCGATCGACTGGAGGTCGGCCGACGCGCTGGAGGTGGCATTCGCGAAGGCGGGCAGGAGGACCAGGGTCAGGACCATGGCGAGGTCCTCGACGATCAGCCAGCCGACCGCGATATGGCCGCGCTCGGTCTCGACGAGGCGCCGCTCCTGCAGGGCGCGCAGCAGCACGACCGTACTGGCGACCGAGAGCGCCAGGCCGAAGACCACGCCGCCGGTGACGTTCCACCCCATCGCCCAGGCGAGCCCCATGCCGAGAAGCGTCGCGCTGGCGATCTGAACGACGGCGCCCGGGATCGCGATGGCTTTGACGGAAAGAAGGTCCTTCAGCGAGAAGTGAAGCCCCACGCCGAACATCAGCAGGATCACGCCGATCTCGGCGAGCTGGTTGGCGAGACCCTGATCGGCCACGTAGCCGGGCGTGAACGGGCCGGCGAGGACGCCCGCGAGAAGGTAGCCGATGAGCGGAGAGAGGCGGAAGCGATGCGCTATGGCACCGAGGGTGAATGCCATCACGAGGCCGACGACGATGGTCGAAATCAGCGGCGTGTGATGCGGCATCGGCTCTCCTCGGGAAGCGGCGGGTGCTGAGATGGGATTGATCGGGTATGAGGGAGCTCGGCTGTCGGAGCAACCCTGAAACGGTCTCGACGTTTGCCCTTTCAGCTCTTATTTATGGCATATGGAACTCGTTCTGCCCGGGCCTTGAACCCGGCCGTCAGGAGAGAAGGCTTATGGCACTACCCGGCTTCAAGGTCGTCACCTTGACCGACGCGGCGGCGACCCGCGTCAAGGACATCATCGGCAAGGCGGACCGCCCCATCGTGGGCGTGCGCGTCGGCGTCAAGAACGGCGGCTGCGCCGGCATGTCCTACACCATGGAATACGCGGAAAGCGTCAACCCCCTCGACGAGGTGGTCGAGGACAAGGGCGTGACCGTCCTGATCGACCCCAAGGCCGTGCTGTTCCTGCTCGGCACGGAGATGGATTTCCAGACCACCAAGATGTCGTCCCAGTTCGTGTTCAACAATCCGAACCAGACTTCGGCCTGCGGCTGCGGCGAGTCGGTCGCCATCACGCCGGCGACGCCCGCCGCCCTTCAATCGGCCAGTTAGCGTAAGCGGAAGCACGTCATGGACGCCGAGGACCTTCGCGACATCTTCCGCAGCCTCGGCCCGGTCCATATCCGCCGCATGTTCGGCGGGCAGGGGATCTACCAGGGCGAGCTGATGTTCGCTCTCGTGGCTTCGGGAGAGGTCTATCTCAAGGCCGACGACGAGACGGTCGGGTTCTTCCGTGAGCGAGGGTGCCGGCCCTTTTCCTTCCAGACGCGGGATGGCCGGACGACGCTGACGAGCTACTGGCTCATGCCGGAATCGGCCCTCGACGATCCCGACGAGGCGGCTGAGCTGGCCGCCATGGCCGTGGCGGCCGCCCGGAGGGCAAAGGCTGCCCCGGGGCGGAAGATTCGCAAGAAGAAGGCCGCGGAGCCTACGACTTAGCCTTCTTCGTCGTCACCGGCCGCATGAGGAAGGCCGGGACGTGATCGCCAAGGCCGATCACCTTCTCGTCCATGTCGTCGTCGCGCCGCGAGCGTCCCTGGTAGCCCCGATCCGACGAGCGCTCCTGGCGCTCGTGGCGTTCCTGGCGTTCCTGGCGCTCAGGACGTTCCTGGCGGGGCCTGCGGGTCTCGTGCTCCTCGCGGGCGGGCTGCGCCGCGCGCGGGGCGGGTGCCTCTTCCCTGACCTCCTCGGAGGGGCCGCGGCTCCGGCCGGAGCCGCGGACTTTGACCTTGCGACCGCGCGAGCGCTCCTCGCCCCGTCCGCCGCCGCGACGGCGGGAGGAACCTTCCGAGGCCGGGCGTTCGGCGAGCGTCGGACCCTGCCACTCGATCGGCTGGCCGATCAGCTTCTCGATGGCCGCCAGGGACTTCTCGTCCCCCGGACCCACGAGCGTGAAGGATTGGCCGCTGCGTCCCGCGCGGCCCGTTCGGCCGATGCGGTGGACGTAATCCTCCGCGTGGTGCGGAATGTCGTAGTTGAACACGTGGCTGACCGCCGGAATATCCAGGCCTCGGGCCGCCACGTCGCTGGCGACCAGGATCGGCATCTCGCCGCTGCGGAAGCTGTCGAGGGCCGCCATGCGGGCGTGCTGGTCCATGTCGCCGTGGAGCGCCGCCGCGTCGAAGCCGTGCTTCTGCAGGGAGCGGTGGAGGACCGCCACGTCGCGCTTGCGGTTGCAGAACACGATGGCGTTCTGCAGGTCGGTCGCGCCCCGGATCAGCTCGCGCAGGGTCTCCCGCTTCTCGTAGTCTTCGCGACCCGTCGCCACGAGGCGCTGGGTGATGGTCGACGCCGTCGAGGCGGCGCGGGCGACCTCCACCTTCACCGGATTGTGAAGGAAGGCGTCGGCGAGGCGCTGGATCTCCGGCGGCATGGTGGCCGAGAAGAAGAGGGTCTGGCGGGTGAACGGCACCAGCTTCACGATCCGCTCGATATCCGGAATGAAGCCCATGTCGAGCATCCGGTCCGCCTCGTCGATCACGAGCAGCTCGACGCCGGTCAGCAGGAGCTTGCCGCGCTCGAAATGGTCGAGCAGACGGCCCGGGGTGGCGATCAGCACGTCGACGCCGCGGGTGATCTTGGCGTCCTGGTCGCCGAAGGACACGCCACCGATCAGCAGGGCGACCGAAAGCTTGTGGTTGATGCCGTACTTGTCGAAATTCTCCTCGACCTGGGCGGCCAGTTCGCGCGTCGGCTCGAGGATCAGCGTCCGGGGCATGCGCGCCCGGGCCCGCCCGGTTTCGAGCAGGGTCAGCATCGGCAGCGTGAAGGCCGCCGTCTTGCCCGTGCCGGTCTGGGCGATGCCCAGGACATCGCGGCGGGAGAGGACGTGCGGAATGGCCTGGGCCTGGATGGGAGTCGGCTCCGTGTATCCGGCGCTTGCTACGGCCTGTTGAACTTTATCGCTAAGTCCGAGTTCGGCGAACGACATGAATGCTAATTACCGTTGAGGGGCTAGGCGCGCTCTTAAGTGCCGGCCGCGCTCTACGGCAACAAACAGGCGCGAGACTGGTTTCACCTGAGGTTCTTGCTCAAGTTAAGGAGTGGCGGGACCATAGGACAAGCTATGGGCTTGTCAATCCAGGGAAACTTGCCGAGAGGCGACAAAGGAACGTTTGAATGGCCGAAACACTGGTTCTGATTCCCGGATTGGCCTGCACGGCCCGGCTTTTCGAGCCTCAGATCGCCGCCCTGTCCACGGGCCGAACCATCGTGGTGGCAGACAACACCCAGGGTGATTCGATCCCCGCCATGGCCAGCCGGCTCCTGTCGGACGTGCCCGGGACCTTCGCTCTCGCAGGGCTTTCCATGGGTGGTTACGTCGCCATGGAGGTGATGCGGCAGGCGCCGGACCGTGTGGAACGCCTCGCTTTGCTCGATACCAGTGCACGCCCCGATACCCCGGAAGCCAGTCAGGACCGGAAGCGGCTGATGGCGCTGGCGGATGCCGGGCGATTCGAAGAGATTCATTCTGCTCTCTGGCCGCGCCTCGTCCATCCCGACCACCGGAGTGACCAGGCCCTCCAGGACGTTCTGCTCGGCATGATGCGGGAAACGGGGGCCGGGGCGTACATCCGGCAACAGAGGGCGATCATGGCGCGCTCCGACTCGCGCCCGTCGCTGCCGGGAATCGAGATCCCTACTCTGGTGCTGGTCGGGGAGGGCGATTCGATCACCCCGCCCGAGATCGCCAGGGAAATTGCCGAGATGATCGAATGGGCCTCCCTGGTCGTGGTGCCCGAAGCGGGGCACATGTCGACCCTCGAGCAGCCGGAGCGGGTGACTCAGGCCCTGCAATTGTGGCTCGACCGCAATTAACCATAATTCCGCCGGCCGCTTGCGAAACTCGTCGTGAGCATGGTCAATAAGTAGTTACCGGGCCTGCTGCCTGCCTGAAGGCCCTTGCGAGATCCGCATAATGCCCTGAAAGAAAAGGCCTATTTTAAATGGCCGCTTGGATTGGTGCGGGCTGGGAGAGGGCCCTAGGCACGGTAAGATCCGCCTACTTTCGGTTGCGGATGCGAAAAGCCGTGCTTCTTGGCTTAACTGTGGCAGGAAAGTGACAGACGATACGTGAGGTCTGAGCTACAAGCTGCGTCACATCCTTCTAACAGATGGACCAAGACAAATGAAAAAGATCCTCCTCTCTTCGGTTGCCCTCCTCGGCCTCGCCTCTGGCGCTCTGGCTGCTGACCTCCCGTCCCGCCGCGCTCCGGCTCCGATCATCGCTGCCGTTCCGGTCTTCACCTGGACCGGCTTCTACGTCGGTGTGAACGCTGGCTACGGCTGGAACACGAACGACGACTTCATCTTCAACAACGTTCGTTACAACCTCAGCGATGACGGCGGATTCGTCGGCGGCGCCCAAGCTGGCTACAACTACCAGATCGGTTCGTTCGTGGTCGGTCTCGAAGGCGACATCCAGTACGCCGACTTCGGCGGCAATGATGTTATCCTCGCTGACGGCACCGTCGCTGACTTCAACAACAGCGATTGGTTCGGCACGGTTCGTGCTCGCGCCGGTGTGGCTTTCGACCGCGCTCTGATCTACGCAACCGGCGGTTTCGCCTTTGCTGACGGCGCCACGGGCTGGACGGTCGGCGGCGGTATCGAGTACGCCTTCACCAACAACCTGTCGGCCAAGGTCGAAGGTCTGTACGTGAACCTCGACCAGGACGACAACTTCCTGGGCATCAACCGCGACGCCGAGTTCGGTGTGGTTCGCGCTGGTCTGAACTTCCGCTTCGGCACCTACTAAGATCCATCGCTTCGGCGATCGAAAAGGCCCGGTGGCAACACCGGGCCTTTTTTGCATTTCAGGCTCATGGGAGGGAATGGACCATGGCAGTGAGGCGCATCGTTGCGAATGTGGCGGCCGACCGGATGGATGCCGCGAAAGCCTTCTATGGCGACGTGCTAGGAATGGACGTCGGAATGGATCTGGGGTGGATCATGACCTTTACGGCCGAGGGCAGCATGACGCCTCAGATCAGCGTGATGACCGAGGGCGGATCAGGTACGCCCGTGCCCGACCTCTCCATCGAGGTCGACGACCTGCACGACGTTCATCGGAAAATGCGGGAGGCGGGGTTCGAGATCGAATACGGTCCCGCGTCCGAGCCGTGGGGCGTGACCCGGTTCTATGTCCGTGATCCGTTCGGACGATTCGTCAACATCTTGGTCCATCGCTGACAAGGTCCGACAGGACTACCCGGGGTTCGGATTGAAGCATTGGATGCAAGGCATCCCGCTTGTTTGCCTGACGCGGCTCTCCCGTCGCCTCATGCCGCAATCAGGTAGAAGATCGCCACGGCCGCGATGAAAAGGTCGGACGCCATGGCGATATTCTCCAAGCCCGTCCGTGCGCGATTGCGGACATGCTGCAGGCCCGCGAGGCCGTAGAAGACAGCCCCGACGATAGCCGCCGGCGTGACCCAATCCGTTCGGTAGACGGAAAGAAGCCCAAGCAACGCAATCGCGACGTTGCCGAAGCCGAGTTCAACGACGACCTTGCGCGCGTCCGGATCCTTGATCTTGAAGATCGTTTCCGCCGTAAAAGCCGGATCGAGGATCTGGCGCAGTCCGGCGAGCATGAGCCGCACACCCATGGCCCAGAACACGAACCATTTTCCGATCAGGAAAGCCAGGTCAGCGTCGGGCGCGAGGGCATATTCGCCTCCGATCGACAGCAAGGGCAGGAGGAGCATCGTCAGGGTGATCATGCCCAGGTACATTGGCACCTCGGTTCGAACGTGATCCGAAGGTTCGTCCGATCGGATTTGCCGCCTGATCTTACGCGGAAGGCCGAGCCTCGCGATTCTTCTCCGGAGGTAGGCAATAAAAAACCGGGGCTCGAAGCGAGCCCCGGTGAAGGGAGGCTGCGGTTCCGCAGCCGGGAGGAAAGTGCGTCCGATTAGACGGAGTAGTACATCTGGAATTCGACCGGATGCGGCGTCATCTCGAAGCGGGCGACCTCCGTCATCTTCAGCTCGATGTAGCTGTCGATGAAGTCGTCGGTGAACACGCCGCCGGCCTTGAGGAACGCGCGGTCCTTGTCGAGGCTGGCGAGGGCTTCACGCAAGCTGCCGCAGACCGTCGGGATCTTCTTCAGCTCGCGCGGAGGCAGATCGTAGAGATCCTTGTCCATCGCTTGGCCGGGATCGATCTTGTTCAGGATGCCGTCCAGACCGGCCATCATGATCGCCGTAAAAGCGAGGTAAGGATTGGCGGTCGGATCGGGGAAGCGAATCTCGACGCGCTTGGCCTTGGGCGAGGTCGTCCACGGAATACGGCAGGAGGCCGAGCGGTTGCGGGCCGAGTAGGCCAGCAGCACCGGAGCCTCATAGCCCGGGACGAGACGCTTGTACGAGTTCGTCGACGGATTGGTAAATGCGTTCAGCGCCTTGGCGTGCTTGATGATGCCGCCGATGTACCACAGGCATTCCTGGGACAGGTCGGCATACTTGTTGCCCGCGAAGAGGGGCTTGCCGCCCTTCCAGAGCGACTGGTGCACGTGCATGCCCGAGCCGTTGTCGCCATAGACCGGCTTCGGCATGAATGTGGCCGTCTTGCCGTAGGACTGGGCGACGTTGTGGATGCAGTACTTGTAGATCTGCATTTCGTCGGCGGTGCGCACGAGGGTGTTGAACTTCGTGCCGAGCTCGTGCTGGGCGGAGGCGACCTCGTGGTGGTGCTTCTCGACCGTGACGCCCATCGCCTTCATGGCGGCCAGCATCTCGCCGCGCATGTCCTGGGCGGAATCAAGCGGGGGAACCGGGAAGTAGCCGCCCTTGACCGGAATGCGGTGGCCGAGGTTGCCGCCTTCGTACGGCGTGTCGCCGTTGATCGGCAGCTCGGAGGAGTCGAGCTTGAAGCCGGTATTGTAGGGATCGGCCATGAACTTCACGTCGTCGAACACGAAGAACTCGGCCTCGGGACCGACATAGACCGTGTCGGCGATGCCCGTGGACTGCAGGTAGGCCTCGGCCTTCTTGGCGATACCGCGCGGATCGCGGTTATAGGGCTCGCCCGTGGCCGGCTCGAGAATGTCGCAGTTGATGACCAGGGTGGAGGCCGAGAAGAACGGGTCCATCTGGGCGGTCGTCGGGTCAGGCATGAGGGTCATGTCGGACTCGTTGATCGCCTTCCAGCCGGCGATGGACGAACCGTCGAACATAATGCCGTCGGCGAACATGTCCTCGTCGACCATCGAGACGTCGAAGGTCACATGCTGCCACTTGCCGCGCGGGTCGGTGAAACGGAAGTCGACGTATTGGACGTCGTTATCTTTGATCGCCTTGAGCACATCCTTGGCGGTCTGCATGATCGTCTGGTCCTCTTCTGCCCTTAGAGATAGTCCTCGGCCCGCGGGCCTTGGCTTGGGAAAGCGAGCTTAGATCGCGTCGGATCCGGTCTCGCCCGTGCGGATGCGAACGGCCTCTTCGACCGTCGAAACGAAAATCTTGCCGTCGCCGATGCGCCCGGTCTGAGCCGCCTTACGGATGGCCTCGATGGCGCTCTCGGCCATGTCGTCGTTCAGGACGATCTCGAGCTTCACCTTGGGGAGGAAGTCCACGACGTATTCCGCGCCGCGATAGAGCTCGGTGTGGCCCTTCTGGCGGCCGAAGCCCTTCGCCTCGATGACGGTGATGCCCTGAAGGCCAACTTCCTGGAGAGCTTCTTTGACTTCATCGAGCTTGAAGGGCTTGATGATGGCTTCGATCTTCTTCATCCCGGTCAACCGTTTCGTTCGAGGTTTTGCCGCTTTTAGCACCAGCCCGGAGTGCCTTCCATGTGGTCATCGATTCAAAGTGGGCCAATTTGCCGAGTTGATGGGCATATTATGATCAAAGTTTGTGCAGTTGCGGAAAAGCTCGCCAAATCCTCCAAAACGGGTCCATTTTGCTCCCATGACAGCCCCTGAACTCGTTCTGACACCTTCCGAAATGAGGCAAGCCGACCTCGCGGCTATGGCTACTGGCATTCCGGGCATCGAGCTCATGAGGCGGGCTGGGCGCGCCGTGGCCGCTTCTGCCGAAAAATTAGCCGCGCCGGGCAGCCGGGTCGCCGTCGTCGCCGGACCGGGCCAGAACGGCGGCGACGGCTTCGTCGCGGCGACGATCCTGGCCGGGCAGGGCTATCGGGTGAGCCTCGGCCTCCTGGGCTCCCCGGACCGCCTGACAGGCGACGCAGCCCTGGCGGCGCGGGACTGGGCGGGAGAAATCATGCCTGTCGAGGAGCTGCCTTTTCATGAGGCGGACCTCATCATCGATGCCCTCTTCGGCACCGGCCTGTCCCGCGATCTTGACGGCGCCGCCCGGCATGCGGTCGACCGCATGAACGGTTCGGGCCGGCCGATCTTGGCCGTGGACCTGCCCTCCGGCATCGATGGCGGGACTGGGGCGGTGCGTGGCATCGCGGTCAAGGCCCTCCGCACCGTGACCTTCGCGGCCCGAAAGCCCTGCCACCTCCTGATGCCGGGCCGGGCCCATAGCGGACCGGTCGAGGTGGCGGATATCGGGATCGGCCGGGAAATCCTGGCGGCCAAGGGCGGGAGCCTCTTCGCCAACGGACCGGCCCTGTGGCTGGCCTCCCTGCCAAGGCCCGGCCTCGCCTCCCACAAATACGAGCGCGGCCACACCCTCGTGGCCTCCGGCGGCGCGACCCGCACGGGCGCGGCCCGGTTGGCCGCTAGGGCTGCCCTGCGGATCGGCTCCGGCCTCGTCACCGTGGCGTCCCCGCCGGAAGCCCTCGGGGTCAATGCAGCCCACCTGACTGCAATCATGCTCAAGGGGTGCGACGGTCCCGAGGGACTGCACACGATCCTCCAGGACGCCCGCTTCAATTCCCTCGTCCTGGGCCCGGCGCTCGGCGTCCATGCCGGCACCCGCGCCATGGTAGCCGTGGCCGTCCAGGCGCGGAGGAGCCTCGTCCTGGACGCGGATGCCCTGACCTCCTTCGAGGGTCTGGCGTCAGAGCTTCACGGTGCGTTCCGCCACGCCCCGACGGTGCTCACGCCCCATGACGGCGAGTTCGGGCGTCTGTTCAAAGGTCACTCGGATATTCTCGATCCGGACTCAAAAATCGAGCGCGCCCGCCGGGCCGCCGCCTATTCGGGGGGCGTGGTGCTGCTGAAGGGGCCCGACACCGTAATCGCCGCACCGGACGGCAGAGCGGCTATCAACGCCAATGGTACGCCCTACCTGGCAACTGCCGGGTCCGGCGACAC
The DNA here is from genome assembly GCF_024519725.1 of Microvirga sp. Mcv34. Classification (GTDB taxonomy): domain Bacteria; phylum Pseudomonadota; class Alphaproteobacteria; order Rhizobiales; family Beijerinckiaceae; genus Microvirga. Next base: position 67,152 of record NZ_JALJRK010000014.1, read on the forward strand.
GCTCTGCGGACTCATCGCGGGCCTGATGGCGCAGCATGTCCCGGCCTTCGAGGCCGCCTGCGCCGGCGCCTGGATCCACGGCGAGGCCGGCGCCGGCTTCGGCCCGGGGCTGATCTCGGAAGACCTGGCGGACCTGGTTCCCGGCGTGCTGCGGGACCTGCTCAGGTAACCTCGATCCAGGTCCACAGGCCCGCGTCGAACCGCTCCATCACGGTCGAGGCGAGGAGCCATTTGCCTGGATTATCAGCCACGAAGGCGATCCGGATCGTCTTATTTTCCGGTACCTGAACGGTGTCCAGCCAATAGGGCTCCCAACCGTCGTCGAGCGGATGCAGCAGCCGGAAGGAATGGCCGTGCAGGTGCATGGGCTGGACGAAGGCGGTCTCGTTCCTGAGGGCCAGGACGACTGGCGTGCCGCGCTTGACCTTGATCAGGGGCGGGGCCTTAGGATTTCCCGCCGCTCCGTTGACGGTCCATGGCACGTGAGGTGCTTTCGGATCTCTCTTGATCACCGCGTCCTTGCGGCCGGCGTTCTGGAGTTTGATCGCCTCGGGAAGCTTCTGATTGGGCGGCAGCGGCGCGACGGCCGGGAGCTCGGGGCGCTTCTCTCCGGCCGTCACGACCTCGATGAGGGGCATCCCGTCTCCGATCAGCGCAGTCACGGCGCCAGACGCGCCCGGTTCCGGGGCAAGATCGACCAGCAGGTCGTAGCGGGTGCCAGGCGCGAAGGGCAGGGAGGCCTTCAGAGGCTCGAAGGTGCTGGTCGGCTGCCCATCGATGGCGATCACATAGGCCTTCATGCCTTCGAAGCGCAGGCGCATGGTCCGGGCGTTGCAGGCATTGGCGAGCCGCAGGCGAAGACGCCCGCCGGGCGGCGCTTCGATCCGTTGCGGCGTCGCCCTGCCGTTGACGCTGAGCCAGCTTCCCAGCCGCCCGGCAGGGGCCGTCTCCGCTGCCTTCTCGAACGGCGCAAGAGACCCGTCGTCGTTCAGGCGCCAGTCGTCGACCAGCAGGGCGAGATCCTGATCAACCTGCGGAGGCTGAGATTCCTCGACGATCAGAAAAGCCGACAGGCCGCGCTCCAACGGATCGGCGCTGCCGCCGAGGACGCAGGGGCGGATCAGGAAGGTGCCGGCGTCGGGCGGGGTGAAACGATATTCATGGCTTCTTCCAGGGAGGGCCGGGTCCTGGGTCAATCCGCCGACCCCGTCCATGGCATTCACCCCCCGGACCCCGTGAAAATGCAGCGACAGGGGCAGAGCGGTCTCGTTCTCCAGCCTGAGCTTCAGCTCCTCGCCCTGCCGGACACGGACGACCGGGCTCAGACTCCCGTTGAAGGTCCAGGTCTCGGCGTCAGCCGCCGCGTCGGGCCTGAGCTTCAAATGGGTAGGCTTCGCCGTAAACGTCTGCTCAGAGCCGCCCGAGCCCTGAGCCTGCGTCGGCCGGGATAGGGCGATGAGAGTCGTGGCGAGACCGGCGGTGACGGCGCGGCGGGTGATCATGGAAACATTCTCGCCTCGAGGCATGCGGATGAGAAACATCGGTACAGCCTTGAACGTGAACGGCCAAGTTTGGTTGCCTTCCGGCCCCACACGAACTTTTTTGATGCACTGTCTTTTAACCGTGCTATAGAGCCGCGTCCCGGAAGAGGGGTGCGCCTCGCGCGCCGCTCCCGCGCGGGCGTGGCGGAATTGGTAGACGCACTGGATTTAGGTTCCAGCGACGAAAGTTGTGGGGGTTCGAGTCCCTCCGCCCGCACCAATCCCGTCAGGGTTGGTAATCCGGAGGCTCCGAGTGGCCTGGTTGACGGCGTAACGCCGCATCGGCCGGAGCCTGACAGAAATTTTCGAGTTAATGAAGGCGAACAGAACCATGCAGGTGACGGAAACACTGTCCCAAGGCTTGAAGCGAGAGTTCAAGGTCGTGCTCCCGGCCACCGAGTTGGAAGAGCGCCTGAACAGCGAATTGACGACCCTCAAGGATCGCGTGCAGATCAAGGGTTTCCGTCCCGGTAAGGTGCCGGTGGGACATCTGCGTCGGGTCTACGGCCGTTCCGTCATGGCCGACGTGCTGCAGAACGCCGTCAACGAGGCCAACCGCAAGATCGTCGAGGACAACGACCTGAAGCTCGCCAACGAGCCGCAGATCCAGTTCCCCGAGAGCCAGGAAGAGGTCGAGAAGGCCATGGAGGCCAAGGGCGACCTGGCCTTCACCGTCGCCATCGAGGTCCTGCCGGTCTTCGAGTTGGCCGACCTCTCCGACGTGACGGTCAAGAAGCCGGTGGCCGAGGTCACCGATGCCGAGATCAACGAATCGCTCGAGCGCATGGCCAAGCAGAACCGCTCCTTCGACACGAAGGAAGGTGCCGCCGTTGATGGCGACCGGGTCGTTGTGGATTTCGTAGGCCGCATCGACGGCACGGAATTCGAGGGTGGCAAGGGTGAGGACATCCGTGTCGAGCTCGGCTCGAACACCTTCATCCCCGGCTTCGAGGACCAGCTCCTCAGCCTGAAGGCTGGTGACACCAAGCTCGTGAAGGTCACATTCCCGGTGAACTACATGGCCGCTCATCTGGCCGGCAAGGACGCCGAATTCGACGTGACCGTGAAGGAAGTCGAGGCTCCCGGCGAGCTGAAGATCGACGACGAGATGGCTAAGGGCTTCGGCATGGAATCCCTGGACAAGCTCAAGGACGCCATCCGCGACGCCATCAAGCGCGACTTCGACGCCCAGTCCCGCCGCAAGGTGAAGAAGGATCTCCTCGACTCCCTTGACGCCAAGTACAGCTTCGAACTGCCGCCGACCCTGGTCGAGCAGGAATTCTCGGCCGTGTGGGCGCAGGTCGTCGGCGACATGAAGTCGAACAACCGCACGTTCGAGGACGAGAGCACCACAGAAGACGAGGCCAAGGCCGAGTACCGCAAGATCGCCGAGCGTCGCGTTCGCCTCGGCTTGGTCCTTGCGCAGATCGGTGAGAAGTCCGATATCAAGATCTCCGACGACGAGGTGACTCAGGCCCTCATCGAGCGGGTCCGCCAGTATCCCGGCCAGGAGCGGCAGGTTTGGGAGTTCTACCAGAAGAACCCGCAGGCCCTCGCTGAAATCCGGGCTCCTCTGTTCGAGGAGAAGGTCGTGGACCAGATCCTGTCCCAGGTGAAGGTCGACGAGGAGACCGTCTCCAAGGACGTCCTCTTCAGCGACGAGGACGAGGGCGGAGAGAAAGCCGGCAAGGGCGAGTAACGCTCCCTTAAGCGTCTCGCTGCTTGCTGAAATGCACGGCCGCGCATCCGCGCGGCCGAATTGGAGCAGTGAGACAATGAGAGATCCGGTAGCGCTCTTTAACAATACGCTCGTCCCCATGGTGGTTGAGCAGTCGAACCGCGGCGAGCGCGCATTCGACATCTATTCGCGCCTCCTGCGCGAACGGATTATCTTCCTCACGGGTCCGGTTGAAGATTACTCGGCCTCGCTGATCGTGGCACAGCTTCTGTTCCTCGAGGCCGAGAACCCCAAGAAGGAAATCTCCTTCTACATTAATTCGCCCGGCGGCGTCGTGACCTCGGGACTGTCGATCTACGACACGATGCAGTTCATCCGCTGCCCGGTATCGACCCTGTGCGTCGGCCAAGCGGCCTCCATGGGCTCCCTCCTGCTGACCGCCGGTGAGAAGGGCATGCGCTTCGCCCTGCCGAACGCCCGCATCATGGTCCACCAGCCCTCCGGGGGGTACCAGGGCCAGGTCACGGACATCATGATCCATGCCCGCGAGAGCGAGGCCCTCAAGCGCCGCCTGAACGAAATCTATGTCGGCCATACCGGCCGGAACTACGAAGAGATCGAGCGGGCCCTCGAGCGCGACAACTTCATGACCGCCCAGGCGGCCCAGGAATTCGGCCTCATCGACCAGGTAATCGAGAAGCGTCCCGAGCCGGCCGCCACCCCGGCTTAACCCCTAAAACCTGGGGACAAAATTCCCCCAGGTGCGTCTTTTTGCCGGGTAACCTCGTTTCTATTGATCAGGCGGCCTCCGCATGATTGCATATGGATTCGGGAGCATGGCGATTTGGGCGTTCAATTCTTAGCGACGGAACATTTTGTTAGTTTCGTCGCCTATAACTTAGGTGTGTTGGGTCGGCAGGGGCTGTCCCGGCACGGATTGGAGATGTGATAATGACCAAGGCTGGCGGCAACGACTCCAAGAGTACGCTGTACTGCTCCTTCTGCGGCAAGAGCCAGCATGAGGTTCGCAAGCTGATCGCTGGCCCGACGGTTTTCATCTGCGATGAATGCGTCGAGCTGTGCATGGACATCATCCGCGAGGAGTCGAAATCGTCCCTCGTGAAGTCCCGTGACGGGGTACCGACTCCCAAGGAGATCAGCCGCGTTCTGGACGACTACGTGATCGGCCAGGAGCACGCCAAAAAGGTGCTCTCTGTGGCGGTCCACAACCATTACAAGCGCCTCGCCCACGCGACGAAGCACAACGACGTCGAACTCGCCAAGTCCAACATCCTGCTGATCGGACCCACCGGCTCGGGCAAGACCCTGCTCGCGCAGACCCTGGCCCGGATTCTGGACGTGCCGTTCACCATGGCGGACGCAACGACCCTGACCGAGGCCGGCTACGTCGGCGAGGACGTGGAGAACATCATCCTCAAGCTGCTCCAGGCATCCGACTATAACGTCGAGCGGGCCCAGCGCGGCATCGTCTATATCGACGAGATCGATAAGATCTCCCGCAAGTCCGACAACCCGTCGATCACCCGTGACGTTTCGGGCGAGGGCGTGCAGCAGGCTCTCCTGAAGATCATGGAAGGCACCGTCGCCTCCGTGCCTCCCCAGGGCGGCCGCAAGCACCCGCAGCAGGAGTTCCTGCAGGTCGACACTACGAATATCCTGTTCATCTGCGGCGGCGCCTTCGCCGGCCTGGAGCGGATCATCTCCGGACGCGGCAAGGGTACGTCGATCGGCTTTGGCGCTTCGGTCAGCTCCCCGGACGATCGCCGTACGGGCGAGATCTTCCGTGAGGTGGAGCCTGAGGATCTGTTGAAGTTCGGTCTGATTCCCGAATTCGTGGGCCGTCTGCCGGTTTTGGCGACCCTCGAGGATCTCGATATCGACGCTCTGAAGACCATTCTGCAGGAGCCGAAGAACGCTCTGGTCAAGCAGTACCAGCGCCTCTTCGAGATGGAGAACGTGCAACTGACGTTCCAGGACGAAGCGCTGACACTCATTGCCAAGAAGGCGATCGAGCGGAAGACGGGCGCCCGCGGCCTGCGCTCCATCATGGAAGGCATCCTGCTGGAAACCATGTACGACCTGCCGGGCCTGGATTCCGTCGAGCAGGTTGTGATCGGGCCCGAGGTGGTGGAAGGCAAGGCCAAGCCGCTCTTCATCCACGGAGAGCGCAACGATCAGGCGGCCAGCGCCAGCGCCTAAGGGCCGTTGGGGGATTGTCCCATGAACAGGGGCGTTGCGGGCGATATTCTTGAAACCCAAGACCCGCAACGCCACATTGTCTCTTGCGCCGGTGCTGTCCGCTCATCGTTCGAGGGAGAGCCCGGTGTACCGGATGCAGCCCATAACAAAAGCCTGAGCATTCCGGTTATCCGTCTGACTTCCAGCTCATCCGAGGGGACCGTCGGACGCAGTCAAAAGGATACCGTCTCATGACACAATCGAAGCCACGTCAGCCTGTCGTCCCAGGCTCGACCGGAACCTATGCGGTTCTGCCTCTGCGCGACATTGTTGTCTTCCCACACATGATCGTGCCGCTCTTCGTCGGCCGTGAGAAGTCGATCCGGGCGCTTGAGGAAGTGGTCAAGGGGGACCGTCACATTCTTCTGGCCACCCAGATCGATGCGACGGACGACGATCCGTCCACGGATGCGATCTACAAGGTCGGGACCCTGGCCAACGTCCTGCAACTGCTGAAGCTGCCCGACGGTACCGTGAAGGTGCTGGTCGAAGGCGCGAGCCGGGCCCAGGTGAAGGCCTATACCCGCACGGATGAATATTACGAGGCCGAGGCCGAGGCGCTTCCGGATTCCCTCGGCGACCAGGTGGAGGCCGAGGCTCTCGCCCGCTCCGTCGTGTCCGAGTTCGAGAACTACGTGAAGCTCAACAAGAAGGTGTCGCCGGAGGTCGTGACCGCCGTGACCCAGATCGACGAGCCCGCGAAGCTTGCCGACACCATCGCTTCGCATCTGGCCATCAAGATCGCCGACAAGCAGGCGATCCTGGAGACGCCAACTGTTGCTCAGCGCCTGGAGAAGGTGCTCGGCATGATGGAAAGTGAGATTTCCGTCCTGCAGGTCGAGAAGCGGATCCGCACCCGCGTGAAGCGTCAGATGGAGAAGACGCAGCGCGAGTACTACCTCAACGAGCAGATGAAGGCGATCCAGAAGGAGCTCGGCGACGATGAAGGTCGCGACGAGCTGGCCGAGCTCGAGGAGAAGATCGAGAAGACCAAGTTCACGAAGGAAGCCCGCGAGAAGGCGCTGGGCGAGCTGAAGAAGCTCCGCCAGATGTCCCCCATGTCGGCGGAGGCAACCGTCGTGCGCAACTACCTCGACTGGCTGCTCGGCATTCCGTGGAACCGCCGCTCGAAGATGAAGAAGGACCTCAAGGCCGCCCAGGATCTGCTCGACGCCGATCACTACGGCCTCGACAAGGTCAAGGAGCGCATCGTCGAGTACCTGGCCGTGCAGCAGCGCGCCAACAAGCTCACGGGCCCGATCCTCTGCCTCGTCGGCCCTCCCGGCGTGGGTAAGACCTCGCTCGGGAAGTCGATCGCCAAGGCTACGGGACGCGAGTTCGTGCGCATGTCACTCGGTGGCGTCCGCGACGAGTCGGAGATCCGCGGTCACCGCCGGACCTATATCGGTTCGATGCCCGGCAAGATCATCCAGTCGATGCGCAAGGCCAAGACGTCCAACCCGCTCATCCTGCTCGACGAGATCGACAAGATGGGCATGGACTTCCGCGGCGACCCGTCGGCGGCCCTGCTCGAGGTCCTCGACCCTGAGCAGAACTCGACCTTCAACGACCATTACCTGGAAGTCGATTACGACCTCTCCAACGTGATGTTCGTGACGACGGCCAACACGCTCAACATCCCGGCTCCGCTCCTCGACCGTATGGAAGTGATCCGCATCGCGGGTTACACCGAAGAGGAGAAGGCCGAGATCGCCCGTACCCACCTGATCCCCTCGGCCATGCAGAAGCACGGTCTGGCGGAGAAGGAGTGGAAGATCGGCGACGAGGCCCTTCTCATGCTGATCCGCCGCTACACTCGCGAAGCGGGCGTGCGTAACCTTGAGCGCGAGATCGCCAACCTCGTCCGCAAGGCCGTGAAGGAGATCCTGATCTCCAAGGTCAAGTCGGTCGAGGTTACGACAGACAACCTGCCCGAGTTCCTCGGACCGCCGCGCTACCGCTATGGCGAGGCCGAGACGGAGGACATGGTCGGAGCCGTCACGGGTCTGGCCTGGACCGAGGTCGGCGGCGAGCTGTTGACCATCGAAGGCATCATGATGCCGGGCAAGGGCAAGATGACCGTCACGGGCAACCTGCGTGACGTCATGAAGGAATCGATCTCGGCGGCGGCGTCCTATGTCCGCTCCCGTGCCCTCGATTTCGGCGTCGAGCCGCCCCTGTTCGACCGCCGGGACATCCACGTGCACGTGCCGGAAGGCGCGACGCCCAAGGATGGTCCGTCCGCCGGCATCGCCATGGCGACCGCCATCGTCTCCGTCATCACGGGTATCCCGGTTCGCCGCGATATCGCCATGACGGGCGAGGTGACGCTGCGGGGCAGGGTGCTGCCCATCGGCGGCCTCAAGGAGAAGCTCCTGGCGGCTCTGCGCGGCGGCATCAAGAAGGTGCTGATCCCCGAGGAGAACGCCAAGGACTTGGCGGATATCCCGGCCAGCGTGAAGAACGGCCTCGAAATCGTGCCGGTCTCCATGATGGATCAGGTCCTCCAGCATGCTCTTGTGCGCATGCCGGAGCGGATCGAATGGGATGAGGCTGCGGAACTCAAGAGCCACAAGCCGAGCGTCGAAGACGATTCGGCCGGGGTGATCGCTCACTAAAGCCCTGTTCCTTACGTAACGAAAGAAGCCCCTGGACCTCGGTTCAGGGGCTTCTTTTTTGATGAAAACCCCTAAAAATCGGCTGATTTCAGCCACTTCGGGTCTTGCGTACGGACAAGCTTTGCGCCAAACGAGTTGTCCCTGAAACGGTGGACCATTTCCTTTGCGAACGCCGTGATCACTGGAGGATATGACTATGAATAAAGGCGAGCTCGTTGCGGCCGTCGCCGACAAGGTGGGCCTTTCGCGTGGCCAGGCTGGTGACGCGATCGACGCCGCCATCGAGGCGATCACCGGCGCCCTGAAGAAGGGCGACGAAGTCAAGATCGTCGGTTTCGGCACGTTTGTTGTGACCAACCGCGCTGCCGGCGAGGCGCGCAACCCGCGCACCGGCGAGAAGGTCAAGGTTCCCGCTTCCAAGACCCCGAAGTTCCGCGCCGGTGCGGGCCTGAAGGACGCTGTCAACGCGAAGTAATCGCGTCTACGCCTGCCCGGGCACCGAACGCAAAAACGAGAACCGGTTTTGCGGGTCAGCATGCGGGGTAAACAATCGGAGAGCATCTGACGTGCGTGTGAATTCACGTCTGATGCGCTAAAGAGGGCCGACGACGCTTGCGTTGTTGGCCTTCTCTTTTTATGTCAGGTCCATCGGGCGGTTAGCTCAGTTGGTAGAGCTTCGGTTTTACACACCGCAGGTCGGGGGTTCGAGTCCCTCACCGCCCACCATTTTGCAGAATAGCTCCGAGCCTTGATCGAGCTCGCTGTCACGGCGAGCGGCTTCTCTCGCTCTCGGTGAGCCGGTCTAGCACCTTCTCGGGCGCGACGTGGCGCTCCAGTTCCTCCAGTTCCGGATCGTTCGCTTCCCTGATGCCGAGATGAGCGGCAATGGCACGGGTCAGGGTCAGCAGGCGCGTGATCTCATGCTCGGAGAGCAGATTGGTCTGGAGATCCAGTTCGGCGCGCCGGTCCGCCTCAGCGGCGGCTCGGTTCTGGCTGATCAGCACGAAGGTTGAGAGGAAGATCGCCTCGACGGAAGCAAAGGTCGCGAGGATGACGAAAGTCGGGTCGAAGACCGGGATACCTGGGACAATCCCGAGATTGATTGCGACCCAGCCTGCCACCAGCACCAGATGCACATAGACGAAGGCCATGCTGCCGGAGAAGCGTGTGATGAGTTCCGCTATCCGATCCTGCAGGCTCGCTTTCCGCTCGTCTTCGCGTCGCTTGTGATGCAGGGCGTCGATATTGCGCTCGAGGACGGACGCCAGGACGTTGGGCTCGATGGGAGGGGCGCTCGGGCTGGGGCGCTCCTCCTCCGCTCTGGACACGGACTGGGTTTCCTTCACGGCAATGTCCTTCGCTCCAGCCCCTACGGCTGGATAAGAACGGCCTTCGCTTCGAAGAAGTTCATCTCTCCATAGCGCCGATTCCCCGGGACATGCCGATTGGGCCGGAACGCCGCACCCATGCCGATGAAACATACCGGTTTGGCGTTAGTTGGGGAATGATCCCCCAAGGATTGCTCCTGAGACTCACCCGCTCCAGCCCCGGTTAGGGCGGGTTTTTCGTTCCTTTCGGCCGCGGATCGATCCTGGGCACGACCCGCCGGCGATGAAGGTTCGACAGCAAAAAGCCGGCCTTGCGGCCGGCTCATACAAGCTTTGAGCTTAAAGAAGTAAATGGTCGGAGCGAGAGGATTTGAACCTCCGACCCCTAGTCCCCCAGACTAGTGCGCTAACCGGGCTGCGCTACGCTCCGACTGCCGAAAGGCTTGGTTCCTCTAACTTTTAACGGGCGCTCGCGCAACCCCTGAAATCACATGCGGGGTGGAAAGTCGCGGCCGCCGATCCTCCGGGGTCCGGGTCTCCTGTCCTCGGCGGAGGCCAGCGTCGGGAATGTCTATGGGCGTGGATCCGTCCAGTCCTCGATCGCCTGCTTCAGGCCCTCAGGGAGATCGAACGCCGTTTCGATGCCGGACGGGGTGTCCGAGGAGGCAAGCTCGGACAAGAATGCCCGATATCTCTCGGTCTTCTCCTGGGTCGCGTCGAAGCCTTCCGCCGGTGTATCGTCCGGCAGGCCGGAGAAGAGGCAAAGCAGTGCGAGGATGGCGCGCATGTTTCGTCCCGTTTGGTTGACGCTAAGGAAGTGCGGCCAAGGTGGCATTTTCACGGCAAGTCAGGCGTGCGCCAAGACACGTCATCGCCGTTGCCGACATATCGGACGAGACGGAAGCTTAACCATTCCCGCGAAGAAGAGTAGGTTATAACGCCGGGAAAGGATATGAATTTTCCTGAGAGCGTCCCACGGCGCCCCCAGTGCCACGGCGCTCTCGGCAACCGCTCATTGCGCTTGCTTCACTCCTGCGTTGTTGCGCAAGACCCCGCCTCCGTGCGGGGCTTTTTGTTGATGGGCTCAGAAGGGACCGCGCTTGGCCAAGGCCTCGAATCCGCTTCTCAGCTGCTGCACCCGTTCCTCGTAGGCTTTCCCCAGGCATGCCCGATCGCTGCCACAGGCTTCGCGCTGCTTGAGCCAGGCGACCTGCGCGTCCTCCATGTCGCCGCGGGCGCCCATGCCCAGCAGGGGCTTGAGCTGCGTGTAAAGGACGGCCATCTCAACATCCTGGTCGTTCAGCGCCCGATCGGCGCAGATCGCCTTCTCGTCGGCCTTCTCGGACTTGGCGCAATCGAAGCTCGCGGCCTGGACGGGCTGCCATCCGGCCGCCAGGGCGAGCGCCAGGCTCGCAAGGCAGAACGAATTTCCTCTCATGGCGGCTTTCCTCACAAGAACTTAAGCTGGAGGAAGAACGGTTCCTGTCCCTGGAGGCTCCATGGAGGTCGGGCCGTTTCCGAAACAGCCTTAACAATACGTAAGCGAGGACCGCTCAGCGGCGCAGGGCCGAGGCGTCGCCTGACAAGGCGAGGCGAAGGCCAAGCCCCACCATGATGAGCCCGGCGCATCTCTCCTGCCAGGCGATCAGGCCTGGACGCCGGGCGAGCCACTCGCCGATCGTTCCAGTCCCGACCGCCACGGCGCCGAGGATGAAGAAGCCCGAAATCTTCTGCACGCCACCTAGGAACAGCAGCTGGGCCGTCACAGGCCATCCGTTGCCCGGATCGACAAATTGCGGAAGGAAGGCGAGCATGAACACCATCGCCTTCGGGTTGGTCAGGTTGTTGATCATGCCCTGCCGCATGGCGGCGAGGTCCGAGACGGGTTGCGGGGCCTTGCGGACGAGGCGGTGAGGACCGAACGAGCCAATCAGAAGCTTGGCGCCGAGCCACACCAGATAGACGGCACCTGCCCACCGCAGCACCTCGAAGGCGAGGGGCGAGGCCTTGATCAGGGATGTGACGCCTAGCGCCAGGAGGGGCAGCTGGACGAGACCGGCCAGCAAGGTCATGCCGATGGCCGTCAGGACGGCCGTTCGGCGGCCCTGACCGACGCCACGGCTGAGCAGGAGGACCATATCAGGGCCGGGAGCGAGCTGGAGGGCCAAGACGGCGGCGTAGAAGGTGAGAAAAGTCGAAAGATCCGGCATGCTTTGGTCTCTGCGCAGCCCCAGCGCCCGCTCGGCCGGTGGGGCCGGGGCGACGGGACCTTAGTCTAGACGGATGGGCGGCGCCAAGCGTCGAGATCCTCCAAGGACAGGTTGGAGCCGCAGAGCACGAGGCCGATGACGCTGTCGTCTGGCAGGGAGTGAGCGACGGTTTCGGCGGCGGTCAGGACGCAGGCCGCGGCAGGCTCGCAAAGGAGCTTTTCCGTTTGGAGGAGCCAGCTCACGTCGGAGACGACCGGCTCGTCGTCCACAAGCAGGATCTCCTTCAGGAAAAGCTTGGCTGCCGCGACGGTGCGATGGGTGGCGAAGGGCGCCGCCAGAGTCCGGGCGATGGAGGTCGGGCGAATCGTCACCGGCTGATCCGCCTTGAGGGCTTCCGTCATGGTCTGGGCGCCGGTCGGCTCCACGCCGTAGACGGTCAAGGATGGGCGCTTCGCCTTGAGGGCCGCCGCCACGCCGGACATGAAGCCACCGCCGCCGATGGAGACGAATACGTGGGTCAGGTCCGGAATGTCCTCGAGGAACTCGAGGCCGAGCGTTCCGTGTCCGGCAATGATGGCCGGGTCGTCATAGGGATGCACGAAAAGCCGTCCCTGCCGCTGGTAATCCTCGGCCTTCGCGAAGGCCTCCGCCGCATCGTCGCAGAGCTCGACCTGGGCGCCGAACTTCGTTGTCAGGTCGATGTTGAATCTGGCCGCCGTCTTGGGCATCAGCACGAGGGCATCGAGCCCGAGCGTTCCCGCCACGCGGGCGACCGCAATGGCGTGATTGCCGCCCGAAACGGTCACGAGGCCACGGCCGCGCTCCTCGTCGGTCAACGTCAGTACCTTGTTGAAGACGCCCCTGACCTTGAACGAACCCGCGAGCTGCAGCGCTTCCATCTTCAACGCGGTGCGTCGGCCGAGCCGGGCTGAAACATCGGCGCTTTCGTAAGCCGGGGTGCGTCTCACCCGTCCCGCGATGCGGCTGCGGGCAGCTTCGATGTCGGAAAGCGTCACGTCGAATGCTGTCATGGAATGTGTCCGTGGGAGGTGCGTTCGCGAGTGGAACGGATGAGCCGAGAAGGCGGGCGACGGGATCATGCGAGCGACGTCGTTGCTTAGTCAACGGGCAGAGATCGAAATAAGCGCCGATAAAACCGGCTTGACCGCGGGCTCGATAGGATCGGATGCTTGCGCTTCTGCTCAAGAGCATCACATCCAAAAGTCGACTTGCGCCTTCCGCGACATCCGATGCTCAATCCCCCGAACAACGCATCGTCTGATCCGCACGATGCACAAGGAGTTGCGTCCGATGTCCCTGTCACCTCGCGAAATGCTCGCGCGTCTGGTTGCCTTCCCGAGCGTTTCGACCAGCAGCAATCTCGACATCATCCATTTCTGTCGGGACTGGCTGAACAGCCATGGCGTCGAGAGCCGCATGGTCATGAGCCCGGAAGGAGACAAGGCGAATCTTTATGCCACCATAGGGCCACGGGTGGAGGGTGGCATCGTATTGTCGGGCCATACGGATGTGGTGCCGGTGGAAGGGCAGAACTGGTCCACCGATCCCTGGACGCTCACTGAAAAGAACGGTCGCCTGTACGGTCGCGGCGCCACCGACATGAAAGGCTTCGACGCACTCGTGCTTGCGCTGGTGCCCGAGATGGTACGCGCGCCGCTCAAGAGGCCGATCCACATCGCCCTGTCCTATGATGAAGAGATCGCCTGTCGCGGCGCACCATCGATGGTGAAGGCGATGGCGGAGACTATCCCGGCGCCATCCGCTGTGATCGTCGGCGAGCCCACCCGGCACGCGGTGGTGACGGGCCACAAAGCCTCCGTGCAGCTGCGCACCCAGGTGACGGGTTACGCCGTCCATTCGAGCCGAATCGACCAGGGCGTGAGCGCCGTCATGAACGCGGCGCGCCTGATCGCCTGGCATGAAAACGTAATGGAGGAGAACCGGCGGAACGCGGATCCGACAAACCCGTTCGAGCCGCCTTACACGACGCTGCATTGCGGTATGATGGGGGGCGGCAATGCCGCCAACGTGGTCTCGTCCTCCGCGTGGTTCTTCAGCGACATACGGGCGATTCCAACGGAGAGCCCAATGGATTACCTCGCTCGCTACGAGGCTTATATCCGCGACGTTGTTGAACCCCGGATGAAGGCCATTGCCCCTGATACGGGCGTCTCCGTCGAGCTCATCGCCGAGGTGCCCGGTCTCCGGCCGGAGACCGACGGAGCGGCCGAGCGCCTGATGCGGCGCCTGACCGGAGACAACGGAACTCATGTGGTGTCCTACGGCACCGAGGCCGGTCTCTTCCAGCGCGTCGGCTGGTCGACGGTGGTCTGCGGGCCCGGCGACATCGCGCAGGCCCATCAGCCGGACGAGTACATCGAGGTCAGCGAGTTCCAGGCCGGGGAGGCGATCCTGCGCCGTCTGATCGGGGATCTCTGTGCCTAAATGCTGAGCAAGACGGTCCAAGTGAGGGCTAGACCGTCGGCCACTTTCCTGCCTAACTTCATGCCCGAAGGAAGAAACAACGGGAAATCCGAGCTTCCGACAAAAGAACATCGCGCAAAGACGCGAGCCCCCAGAGGAGAATGACACATTATGACGATCCGTTCGAAGTTTCTCGTCGCGGCCGTTGCAACGCTCATGGCTGGCGTTGCTGTTCCGGCGATGGCCGTGACCCTGCGCTACGCCAACCAGGGAGATCTGAAATCTCTCGATCCCTATACGGTCAATGAGACGACCACCAACGCCCATCTTGGCCATGTCTATGAGGGGCTGACGAGGCGCGGCAAGGATCTATCTATCCAGCCCAGCCTCGCCGAGCGCTGGGAGATCAGCGAGGATGGATTGAGCTGGCGCTTTTTCCTGCGCAAGGGCGTCAAGTTTCACAATGGCAATCCCTTCACCGCAGATGACGTGATCTTCTCGGCGGAGCGCGTGCGCGCGCAAGGCTCCAATTTCCAGACTCGCGTACCGACCAATTCAGAGTGGGTGAAGGTTGACGACTATACCGTCGACGTGAAGCTCAAGTCCCCGAACCCGATCCTGAACTCCCAGTGGGATACCTGGTACATCCTGGATAAGGAATGGGCCGAGGCGAACAATGCCGTATCGCCGACACCCGCGGCCGCAACGACGCCGAGCTATGCGTCCCTCAATGCCAACGGCACGGGTCCCTTCAAGATCGAAAGCCATCAGCCGGGCGTGAAGACCGTCTTCAAAGCCAACAAGGAATGGTGGGACAAAGCCGAGCACAACCTCGACGAGATCGTCTTCACGCCAATCGGTTCGGATGCCACACGCGTCGCCGCGCTGCTCTCCGGCGAGGTGGACGTGATCGAGCCCGTTCCGCTGCAGGACATTCAGCGGGTCAACAGCAGCGCGAATGCGAAGGTGCTGTCCGGGCCCGAGCTGCGTACGATCTTCCTGGGAATGGATCAGACGCGCGACGAGCTGTTGTTCTCGAATGTCAAAGGAAAGAACCCGTTCAAGGACAAGCGTGTCCGCGAGGCCTTCTACAAGGCGATCGACATCGAAACCATCAAATCGCGTGTCATGCGCGGCATGTCCACGCCTTCCGCTCTCATGATCGCGCCGGACCTCTTCACTTACTCGAAGGATTTCGTGCGTCCGAAGTATGATATCGAAGGCGCCAAAAAGCTGCTTGCAGATGCGGGCTACCCGAACGGCTTCGAAATTGGGATGGACTGCCCGAACGACCGCTACGTCAACGACGAAGCGATCTGTCAGGCCGTCGTCAGCATGCTGGCACGCGCCGGCGTCAAGGTGAACCTGATGGCCCAACCGAAGGCTCAGTACTTCGGAAAGGTGCTGAAGTCGGGCAACTACAACACCTCCTTCTATCTGCTTGGATGGACGCCGGGCACGTTCGACAGCCACAACGTGCTGCATGATATCGAAGGCTGCCGCGACAATCCGCAATCGTCCCGCGGCGAGTCGAACCTCGGCAACTTCTGCAACAAGAAGCACGATGAACTGACGGACAAGATCCTGGTCGAAAGCAACAAGGAGAAGCGCGACCAGATGATCAAGGAGGCCTTCCAGATCACCTTTGACGAGTATGGCTACATCCCGCTGCATCAGCAGGCGCTGGCTTGGGGCGTATCCAACAAGGTGAAGCTCAGCCAGCGGGCTGACAACTCGGTACTGCTGTATTGGGCCACGAAAGAGTAATGCGCGCCTGATCGCTCGTCCCGGGCAGGGTGCTGCCCGGGACAATTCCTTATGAGGTCTTCGGTGAGGGTTTCGCCGGAGCCTGTGCGATCAAGAGATTGTCAATGTTCGCTTTTATTATCCGACGCGCCCTTCAGGCCATCGGTGTGCTTTTCGCCGTCGGGATCATTTCGTTTGCGATGTTCCGCTTTGCAGGCGATCCGGTCAATCAGATCGTCTCGCTCGATACACCGGCCGCAGAGAGGGAGCAGGTCCGTCGGTCCCTCGGTCTCGACGACCCCGTGCCATTGCAGTTCGTCCATTATCTGGCCAAGGCCGCACAAGGCGATTTCGGGGTTTCCTATCAGTTCCGGCAGCCTGTGGCTGATCTCTTGGCCGAGCGCATGCCGGCGACGCTCGAGCTGGCTTTGTGCGCCACACTGTTCGCCACCGGATTCGGCGTGCTGATGGGTGTCTATTCGGGGCTGAAGCGGGACAGTTTGCTTGCGAAGGTGTTCCAGACCGTCTCCCTTGTCGGCATCTCACTTCCGACCTTTCTGATCGGCATTCTGCTCATCTATCTCTTCTCGGTCACGCTCGGATGGCTGCCGTCCTACGGGCGTGGCGACACCGTGAAGATCGGCTGGTGGTCGACCGGGCTTCTCACCCTGTCGGGCCTGAAGGCGCTCATCATGCCGTCGATCACGCTAGGTCTGTTTCAGATGACGCTGATCATGCGCATCGTTCGGGCCGAGATGTTGGAGGTGTTGCGCACCGACTATATCAAGTTCGCGCGGGCGAGGGGGCTGACGACCCGGGCGATCCATTTTGGACATGCACTCAAGAACACCCTGGTGCCTGTCATCACCATCGTGGGCCTGCAGTTCGGCTCTGTGATCGCCTTCGCGATCATCACGGAGACCGTGTTCCAGTGGCCGGGCATGGGCCTGCTGTTCGTCCAGGCCGTGCAGAACGTCGATATCCCGATCATGGCTGCCTACCTGATGCTCGTGGCGCTCATCTTCGTGGCGATCAATCTCGCGGTCGATATCCTCTACACCATCGTCGATCCTCGCCTGAGGACGTCGATCCGGCAGCCGGCCTGAGGAGGCAGAGATGGCGGAAGCAATTCAAGCGGCGCCCGCGCCTCAGGCGCAGCCGACGACATGGGCCGGCCGTTTTCTCGACAGCGATATCTGGGCCAGCTTCAAGCGATCCAAGCTGACGATGGTCGCAGCCTTCGTGACGTTCCTGTTCATGGCGGCGGCCGTTCTCGCTGGCCTCGCGCCGCAGGATCCCTTCGATCCGGCGCAGCTCGATCTGCTGAACAGCCGGTTGCCGCCGCTCTGGGATGCGGAAGGGCAGGCGCCCTTCCTGCTCGGCACGGACGAGCAAGGGCGCGACATCTTCTCGGCCATTCTCTACGGCCTGCGGATCTCGCTCGCCGTCGGATTTTTGGGCGTGGCCTTCTCGGCCACGCTCGGCATCGCGCTTGGCCTCATCGCGGGTTATGTGGGCGGCACCACGGATGCGATCATCATGCGCGTTGCCGACGTCCAGCTCACATTCCCGGCCATCCTCATCGCGCTTCTCGTCGACGGCGTGGTGAAATCCGTGCTCGGCGGGCAGCTCGATGGGATGACGACCCTCTCGGTGCTGGTTTTCTCCATCGGCCTGAGTTTCTGGGTGCAATATGCCCGCACGGTGCGCGGTTCCGTCATGGTGGAGAAGAACAAGGACTACATCGCAGCCGCGAAGCTCATCGGCCTGCCTGCGCCAGTGATCATGTTCCGGCACGTCTTGCCCAATGTGCTCGGTCCCGTGCTCGTCATCGCCACCATCAATCTCGCGCTCGCGATCATCACCGAGGCGACCCTGTCGTTCCTTGGCACCGGCATGCCCGAGACGATGCCTTCGCTCGGCACCCTCATCCGTATCGGCAACAACTACCTGTTCTCCGGCGAGTGGTGGATCATTGCCTTTCCCGGTGTTGCCCTCGCGTTGCTGGTGCTCGCCATCAATCTCCTGGGCGATTGGCTCCGCGATGCGCTCAATCCGAAGCTGCGGTGAGAGGATCGCTCATGGCTCAACCTGTCCTCTCCGTCCGCGACCTGCGCGTCGAGTTCGTCACCCGGCGCGGCATCCTGAAGGCCATCGATGGCATTTCCTTCGACATCGCCAAGGGCGAGGTGCTCGGCGTGGTCGGTGAATCCGGCGCCGGCAAGTCGGTGACGGGATCCGCCGTCATCGGCCTCATCGACCCGCCCGGTCGGATCGCCGGTGGCGAGGTTCTCCTGTCGGGGCTTCGCATCGACAATCTTCCGCCGGAGGAAATGCGTAAGGTACGCGGCAAGCGCATCGGCATGATCTTCCAGGATCCGCTCACCAGCCTCAACCCGCTCTACCGGGTCAGCGAGCAACTGATCGAGACCATCCGCACGCATACAAATCTCTCGGCCTCCGGCGCTAGGAAACGCGCCATCGAATTGCTGGCCGAAGTCGGCATTCCCGCGCCCGACAAGCGGATCGACAGCTACCCACATGAGTTTTCAGGTGGCATGCGCCAGCGTGTCGTGATCGCTCTGGCGCTCTGCGCCGAGCCGGAACTCATCATCGCTGACGAACCGACGACCGCACTCGACGTCTCGGTTCAGGCGCAGATCATCGCATTGCTGAAGCGGCTCGGGCGCGAGCACGGCACGGCCATTATGCTGGTGACGCACGACATGGGCGTGATCGCCGAGACAGCCGATCGGGTCGCCGTCATGTATGCGGGCCGCATCGCGGAGATCGGGCCCGTGCGCGAGGTGGTGCAGAATCCGCTCCATCCTTACGCCAAGGGTCTGATGGGCGCGATCCCGTCCCTCGAGAGCGATACAGATCGCCTCGTGCAGATCCCAGGCTCGATGCCGCGGCTCTCGGCCATTCCGCCCGGATGCGCCTTCAATCCGCGCTGCCCCTTCGTGTTCGACCGCTGTCGGGTCGAGCGGCCCGAGCCCGTTCAGCACAGCGAGCATCGCGTCGCCTGCCATCTTTACGATCAATCTTCCGTCCGGTCGGAGGTCGTCGCGTGACCGAGAACTCTTACGTCGAAGTCAAAGACCTGCGCCGCGTGTTCGACGTCTCCAAGCCCTGGCTCAACCGGGTGCTGGAGGGGGGCGAGAAGCAGTACCTGAAGGCGGTCGATGGCGTCTCCTTCAACATCGCCAAGGGCGAGACCTTCGCCCTCGTTGGCGAGTCCGGCTCGGGCAAGTCGACTGTGGCCCGGATGGTCGTCGGCCTCCTGCCGCCCACGAGCGGGGAGGTGATGATCGACGGCGTCTCCATGTCGAGCAAAGCCGCTTCCGCCGAGCGGCAGCGCCTGCGGCGCCGCATTCAGATGATCTTCCAGGATCCCTACGCCAGCCTCAATCCCCGCTGGCAGGTTGATCGCATCGTCGCCGAGCCGATCCGGGCCTTCCGCCTGATCGAGAGCGAGAAGGACATTGCAGACCGGGTGGGCGAGCTCCTGTCGCTGGTCGGATTGCATCCGGCCGACGGTCGGAAATATCCGCATGAATTCTCCGGCGGCCAGCGCCAGCGCATCGCCATTGCGCGCGCGCTCGCGTCCAATGCGGAGTTCATCGTCTGCGACGAGCCGACATCAGCCCTGGACGTGTCCGTCCAGGCCCAGATCCTGAACCTCATGCGCGACCTGCAGGATCGCCTGGGACTGACCTATCTGTTCATCAGCCACAACCTCGCCGTGGTGCGCCACATGGCGAGCCGCATCGGCGTGATGTATCTCGGACGCATCGTCGAGATCTCCAATGGGCGCGAACTCTTCGCCCATCCGAAGCATCCCTATACCCGCATGCTGCTGGATGCGGTGCCGGATGTGGGCATGACGGGGCGTCAGCGCATTCCCGTGAGCGGCGAAATCCCAAACCCGATCAACCCGCCGACCGGATGCGCCTTCAATCCGCGCTGTCCCTTTGCCAATGACCGGTGCCGCGCCGAGATCCCGCCCCTGGTCGGGGGAGTGGCCTGCCACGCGATCCACGAGGGACGTTTGGCGATCGACGCGGCGGCGTAGACGGCCAGTAATATCCCTCATGTCATGGCCGGGCTTGTCCCGGCCATCTCGCTTTAGTCGAGCGCTGCGGCCTTCCGATCAGGAGCCACCGGCACGAGCCCGGCGGTGACGCGCTGGAGCTTACCAGGACCAAGAAACCCGATCAGTGAAATAGTTGACTAAGTCAACAATATGCGGGAATCTCCTTCGTAGGGAGGCCGCCATGTCCCACAAGTCGAAACCTCCGACGGACGAGCAGATCGAGAAGGTAAGGAGCTTCAATCGCTTCTACACGCGCCATATCGGCCTGTTGAACGAGGGGCTGCTGGAGAGCGCGTTCTCTCTCACGGAAGCGCGGGTGCTCTACGAACTGGCCCATGGCAACCCGGTGACCGCCGCCGACCTGGGGCGAGACCTCGGACTCGATGCCGGCTACCTCAGCCGCCTGCTCAAGCGGTTCGACGCCAAAGGCTTGCTCCGGCGCACGCCGTCTCAGGACGACCGGCGCCAGCTTCTTCTGTCCCTAACGGAGCAGGGCTTTGCCGCCTTCGGGCCGCTGAACCAGGCATCCGCAACCCAGGTGGCCGCCATGCTGTCTGAACTCTCTCCCGGCGAGAGGGAGCGTCTCGTCCAATCCATGGCCGCGGTCGAGCGTCTGGTCGGCGATGGCCCGAACTCTGATCCTGCCTACAGCCTTCGGCCTCACCGGATTGGAGACATCGGTTGGATCGCGCACCGCCAAGGGCTGCTCTACGCCCAGGAATATGGCTGGGATGAGACCTTCGAGGCCCTGGTGGCGGAAATCGCCGCGTCCTTCGTCAAGAATTTCGATCCGCAATGGGAACGTTGCTGGATCGCCGAGCGGGAGGGAGAGATCGTCGGCAGTGTCTTCCTCGTGCGCTCGTCCGGCGAGGTTGCGAAGCTCCGGCTGCTCTACGTGGAGCTTTCCGCCAGAGGGCTCGGCCTTGGGCGCCGGCTTGTCGATGAGTGCATCGGTTTCGCCAGGGAGAAAGGCTACAGGACGTTGACCCTGTGGACGAACGATGTGCTCGTGGCGGCGTGCGGCATCTATCGTGCGGCTGGCTTCAGGCTGGTGAAGGAAGAGGCGCACCGTTCCTTCGGCAAGGACCTCGTTGGGCAGACCTGGGACCTGGACCTGTGAGGCGCCCGGAGGCGCTTGCCCTGATGGCGGCCGCCGCGACGGGAGTCCAGGTCGGCGCCGCCATGGTGGCAACGCGCTTCGTGGTCCAGGACATCGGCCCGGCTTCGCTGGCCTTCCTGCGCTACGCCATCGCTGTTCTCTGCCTCGTTCCGCCCTTGCTGATGAGCGCGCGGGTCCGGTTCGCCGCTCGCGATCTTGTGGTCGTCATGGGGCTGGGCATTGTTCAGTTCGGCATCCTAATCGCGCTTCTCAATCTCGGGCTCAGGTTCATCTCGTCTACTCGGGCGGCACTGCTGTTCTCGACCTTTCCGCTGATGACCATGATCATCGCGGCGCTCCTTAGACGGGAAGATCTCAGCCCGACGAAAGTCGCCGGCGTCATCCTGACGATCATCGGCGTCGGCATGGCCTTGGGCGAGCGGCTGAGTGTACAAAGCGCAAGCGAAGAATGGTTGGGCGCGCTGCTGGTGCTCGCAGCCGCCCTGTGTGGCGCCGTATGCTCGGTGCTCTACCGACCTTACCTCGTCCGTTATCCGACCCTGCCGGTCGGCGCCTGGGCCATGCTGGCCTCGGTCGTTTTCCTCGCCGTGCCCGCCGGTGTGGAGGGGCTTTTCACCGAGGGAGCGACCCTCGCGTCATTCGGGTGGATCGTGGTTTTGTTCATCGGTCTTTCGAGCGGGATCGGGTACGTTCTCTGGCTCTGGGCGCTCAAGCACACCACCCCGACCCGGGTCACGGTGTTCCTCTCGTTGAGCCCGCTCACGGCTGCACTCCTCGGCGTCTGGCTTCTCGGGGAGCCTTTGACGTTCGGCGTCCTGTTCGGGCTCATCGGCGTCGCGGCCGGGCTCTGGCTTGCCACACGGGGCCGGCGGCCTCTCGGTTAGAGGCGGAGTTTCAGGTGCTCACGGTCTCCGCGCCCGTCCGAACGACCTGAAACGACAATCGGATTTCAGCCTCTATTGCGCATATCGTAAGATTACGATGGCGACCGATGTTCATTCGAATGAGTAAAATATTGTAGATCTCAAAAAATGCAGCTCAAAAGCGTAGCTGTGAAGAAGCTTCGCTTTATTCTGGTGCGACAATCACAACTCTGTGTGGTGGAATGTGCTTTGGAAACGATCTGCTTCGAGCGCGTTTAGTCTCTGTCTTACATGGCGAACAGCCATTCTCAATGAAAGCACTGGAGATACTGATGAAGAAGCTCGCGATTTTCGCTGGCGCTGGATTTATGGTCCTCGGCGGCATGGGTGCCGCTCTTGCGCAGTCCTCCCCGGCGATTTCCGGAACGCCCGGCTCGCTCTTCCCGGAGGCCGCTCCGCATGAAATCCGCATGATCAACGGCGTTCCCTGCCGCACGATCCTGGATCCCAACACCCGTGATACCCGTATCCCGATCGCCTGCGCCGGTCAGGTGAGCGGTGTCGTGGCCCCGATGGGTGGAGACGTCGTGACGACGGGCAGCATCGTTCCCGCGCCGGTTGGCCCCATGATGGCGGCTCCCATGCCGATGGCTTCGCCCGACCCCTATGCGGCTCCGCATGAGATCCGCACGGTGAACGGCGTGCCGTGCCGCACGGTTCTGGACCCGAACACCCGGGACACCCGCATCCCCGTGTCCTGCGGCTACTAAGCAACGACTCATCGATGAAAGGCGCGGGCTGCAACGCCCGCGCTTTTTTGTGAGCGCATCAAAGCGAAACCCCATGGCAGGAACCACCTGCCATGGGGTTTCGTTCGTCGCGAGCCGGAGATTATTCGGCCGCCTGCCTGAGAGGAAGGAAGCCGATCGACTGACGCTGCGGTCCTTCCTGCTTGAGGGTCCGGAGCATATCCTCATACTCCCGCTCCATCTCCGGTGTAACGGACGGACGGGTCTCGCGCAGGGCCTGCTCGAAATGGGCCATGGTCACGTGCTCTGCCTGGAGCGATTCCCTCAAGGCCAGGAGGCCCGCACGGCGCGTGAGATCCTCGAGGTCGGCCCCAGTGAAGCGACTCGTCCGTTCGGCGATGGCATCCAGATCGACGTCCGGTCCGAGAGGCATGGTCTTGGTGTGGATGCCCAGGATATGCCGGCGTCCCTGCGCGTCGGGAACTGGCACGTAAATCAGCTCATCGAAACGGCCCGGCCGGAGCAGGGCGGGGTCAATGAGGTTCGGCCTGTTGGTGGCCGCCATGACGACGACGCCCTGCAGCTCCTCGAGGCCGTCCATCTCCGCCAGGATCGTGTTGACGACCCGCTCCGTCACGGCGGGCTCACCCAGGCCGCCGCCGCGGACGGGAGCAAGGGAGTCGATCTCGTCGATGAAGATCACGGTCGGCGCGACCTGACGGGCGCGGGCGAAGAGGCGGGATACCTGCTGTTCGGATTCGCCGTACCATTTCGACAGAAGGTCGGAGGATTTCGTCGCCACGAAATTGGCCTGGGCTTCGCGGGCGACCGCTTTCGCCAGGAGCGTCTTGCCGGTGCCGGGAGGCCCGAACAGTAGGAAACCCTTGGCCGGGCGGATGCCGAGGCGACGGAAGGACTCCGGGCTCTTGAGCGGCAGTTCCACGCCCTCGCGCAACCGGGTGCGAGCCTCTTCGACGCCGCCGATATCATCCCAGGTCACGTTGGGCACCTGGATCATGATCTCGCGCAGGGCCGAGGGCTGAACGCGCTTCATGGCGTTCATGAAATCCTGCCGGGTGACCTGCAGGCTCTCGAGCACGTTAGAAGGGATCCCGTCCTTGAGATTAATGCCAGGAAGGATGCGTCGCAGGGAATCCATGGCCGCTTCCCGGGCCAGTGCGGCCAGATCGGCGCCGACGAAGCCGTAGGTCGTGCGGGCGATGTCTTCCAGGTTCACGTCCTCGGCCAGGGGCATGCCGCGGGTGTGGATGCCAAGGATCTCCCGGCGTCCGGACTCGTCCGGCACGCCGATGACGATCTCCCGGTCGAAGCGGCCCGGACGGCGAAGGGCCTCGTCAATCGCCTCGCGCCGGTTCGTTGCGCCGATCACCACGATGTTCTGGCGCGGCTCCAGGCCGTCCATGAGCGTGAGCAACTGGGCCACGATCCGCCGCTCGACTTCACCCGTGACCTCTTCGCGCTTGGGCGCAATGCTGTCGATCTCGTCGATGAAGATGATCGCGGGAGCGTTCTGCTGCGCTTCCTGGAAGACCTGCCGCAGCCGCTGCTCGGATTCGCCGTAGTGACTGCCCATGATTTCGGGGCCGGCGATATGGAAGAACTGCGCCTCCGTCTCGTTGGCGACGGCTCGCGCCAGCCTAGTCTTGCCGGTACCGGGAGGCCCGTAGAGCAGGACGCCTTTCGGCGGATCGATGCCAAGGCGCTGGAAGAGCTCCGGGTGGCGAAGCGGCAGCTCCACCATCTCGCGGACCTGATCGACCGTGCTGCCGAGACCGCCGATATCATCATAGGTCACATCGGCGCGGCGCGCCTCGCGCGGCTCCTCGAATTGCGGTCGAAGTTCGATCTCGGTCTCGGCTGTCACATGCACGATGCCGCGCGGCTGGGTGGAGACCACGACGAGGCGGATCTCCTGCAAGCCGTAGGCCGGAATGTTGAGAAAGCCTCGCATCTCCTCCGGCAGCCGCTGGCCTGACGAGCGCTGCGAATAGACCGAGGTGGAAATCACGTCGCCCGCCGCCAGGGGGCGCTGGTAGAAGGTCCTCTTCAGTGCGTCGCCCGAGCCCTGGAGGCGCAGCCCCTTCTGGGCAGGGGCGAGCACGACGCGGGTCGCCGCGCGCACGTCCGCGCGCTTCACCTCCACGTGATCGCCGCTGCCTACGCCCGCGTTAACACGCTGCAGGCCGTCGAGGCGAATGATGTTCAGGCCTTCATCCTCAGGGTAGGGCGTGACGGCGATGGCCGTGGTGTGACGCTTGCCGACGATTTCGACAGCTTGGCCTTCCTGGATGCCGATCTCGGCAAGGGCCTGCCGGCTCATGCGTGCGAGGCCCCGGCCCGAATCGTCCGACCGGGCATTCGCGACCTGAAGGCGTACACTCTGCCCATCGTCTGCCATGGCTGTCATCCCTTGTTCGTGCGCTTCCGATGCGGTGGCAGGTGAGGGGAAGGGCACGCGTCCCAAGGCTTCCCGAGTGCCACGCGTTCAGGCTTCGCAGGCGGCGAAACCGCAGGGCCAACGCCACATACCTGGAATTGTTGCAGGCGCAGCCCTGCAGGCGCGACGCTACGCGGTGGCCCGGCTCGGAGGTGCCCAGAGCTGCTTGAGCGCTTCTTCCACCTCGACCTCTACGGAGTGCTGGGCGGGCAGGACGCCGGTCATCGGCATGAACGGCGCTATGGTCGGAAGCTTCAAGGAGCCCTCGGCATTCGCTTCGGAGACGTCATCCGCCGGTACGTCGATCAATTCCCAACTGTCGAACAAGTCCATGGACGAGTGGCCGGGAAGGTTCGGGCCGAGATAGGGGACGATCTCCACCCATGGCCTGCCGTTGGGCCGGGGCGTGACCTTGGTGACCTGCCCGAAGAAGCGGGTGAGGGGACAGCGGACGAAATCGCCTGCCGCCGGCACTCGGGTCTTCTCAAGCTCCAAAGCTGCCTCTGCTTCGCCAAGTTCGGTGCGAAGCTTGGCGATACGTTCCACCAGCTCCGCGACGCGCTTCGTGCGGGGGCTCCCGTGCTCCCCGCTCAAGGTCGAAACGAGCGACAGGCTCGTAGCGGAATCGATATGCGTCACCGGAAATGCCCTCATGACGGCCCTCCTCTGATCCTCCCATTGTGGAGCGTCGCGCCCTGAGAGCAAGCCGCCATGAAGACTCAGTATGGAACCCAACCTTGGCGCATGGGGGTTATAGGCAGAGGTAGCTTGAGAGTAGGAGGCGGCATGGATCGCGGTTGCCGCACGCCGGTTCGGATTGTAGGCATCATAGGAGCTCTGGTGCTCGCTTCCGCCGTCTGGGCCCAGGAGCCGGCGCCGCCGCTGCCTCCGCCCAGGCCCGATCGCCCGGCCGAGCCGCCGCCTTTGCCGCCGCCGCGGCCGGATGGTCCCGCCACGCCGGAACCGAGTGCCGAGAAAGCGCCGGAGACGGAAGCGCCGTCCGAACAGAAGGCCCAGGCCCGAAGCGAGGCCGACGATGCCTGTCTCAAGCGTCTCACCGAACTCGGGCTGCGCTTCGAGAGCCGTCCGCCGGTAAAGGAGAACAACTGCGCGATCGAGAACCCTGTTCTGGTCTCCGCCTTGCCCAACGGGGTGACTGTCGTGCCCGCGTCGCTCATGGGGTGCCCGGTGGCCGAGAGCATCACCCGTTGGATGAGCGACACGGTCGCTCCCGAGGCCGAGCGTCAATTCCAGAGCGCGCCGACGAAGCTCCTGATCGGCACGTCCTACCAATGCCGTGACCAGCGCAACGGAGCGAAGCTGAGCGAGCATGCTTTCGGCAACGGCCTCGACGTCATGGGGTTCGAATTCGCCAAGCGGCCTACGCTGACGATCGGCAGCCACGAGGAGAATTCTCCGGAGGCGACATTCCAATCGACAATCCGGAAGGCCGCATGTCCGATCTTCAACACGGTGCTCGGGCCCGGCTCGGATTCAGACCACGGCGACCACCTCCATCTCGATCTGCGCCAGCGCAAGGGCGATTACAGGATCTGCCAGTAGATCCATGGAACAGAGGACGCCGCCAGCGCCTTTTCTGTGCACGACATTGCCGGTGGAGTTCGTCATGAAACGCGTTGCGTCTGTTGCCCTTGGGATCGTGTGTCTGTTGAGTCCGGCTATTGCGGCTCCTCAGACGTTGAATCTGGAAACTGTGAACAGTGCCGCGTGGTCGGCCGAAACCGGCAAGAGCAAGGAGATCGATCCGGCCCTCGTCAAGGCACAGGTTCTGCTCGACCGGGCCCGTTTCTCGCCCGGCGTCATCGACGGGCATGATGGCGAGAACCTGCGCAACGCGATCAAGGCCTTCGACGCTGCGCACGATCTCAAGAGCGATGAAGGGCTCGACGAGAAATCATGGGCCAAGCTCAACGAGACGTCGTCCGATCCCGCCCTGATCGAGTACACGATCACGGCCGAGGACGTGAAAGGTCCCTTCGTCGCCATCCCGGAGAAGATGGAGGAACAAGCCAAGCTCGATCACCTCGGATATTCGAGCGCGGAGGAGCTTCTGTCCGAGAAGTTTCACATGGATACGGATCTGCTCAAGGCGCTGAATCCGGGCAAATCCTTCGACAAGGCCGGAACGTCCATCCTCGTCGCAAACGTGGAGGCTAAGACGTCCGGCTCGGGCAAGGTGGAGAAGGCCGCGAAGATCGAGGTCGTGAAGAGCGAGCACATGGTCCGCGTCGTCAACAAAGAGGGATCCGTCGTCGCCACCTATCCGGCATCCATCGGCAGCGAGGAGAAGCCGGCGCCCAGCGGATCGTTCAAGGTTCGCGCCGTGGCGCCGAACCCGAACTACACGTACAATCCGGATTACGCGTTCAAGGGCGTCAAGTCGAAGGAGAAGTTCGAGATCAAGCCAGGGCCGAACAATCCCGTCGGCAGCACCTGGATCGACCTTTCCATCGAATCTTACGGCATCCATGGGACGCCGGAACCGGAGAAGGTCGGCAAAGCCTATTCCCACGGCTGCGTGAGGCTGACGAATTGGGACGTGGAGGCCCTGTCCAAGATGGTCGAGAAGGGTACGCCGGTCGATTTCATCGACTGAACGTTCTCAGGCCGGCGCGATCGGCGCATCCACCGTGCAGATGACGCCGGCCGGGGCGAACGTGATCTGCACTTCGCCATTGAGGTCCTGGGCGAGGCTTCTCTCGATCAGGCGGGTGCCGAAGCCGCGCTTTTGAGGGATCGCGACCGTCGGTCCTCCGCTTTCGGACCAGGTGAGATGCAGGCGCTTCTCGCTGGTCTGCGTGACCAGCCACGCCACCCGGACTTCTCCACCGCTATTCGAGAGAGCGCCGTATTTGACCGCGTTGGTGGCCAGCTCCTGCAAGGCCATCGCGATCGCGAGCGCCATGCGCGGCGACAGGCGCACATCCGGTCCTTCCATATGGAGGCGGTTCTCGCGCTCGTGGCGATAGGGAGCCATGGCGCCCCTGACGATCTCGATCAGGCCAGCGCCTTCCCAGTTCTCCCGCGTGAGCACGTCATGGGCGCGGGACAGCGCAAGCAGGCGAGCTTCCATGGCCGTACGGGCGGCTTCCGGATTGTCAGAGTTGCGGAGCGTTTGAGAGGCAATGGACTGAACGGTCGCCAGGGTGTTCTTCACCCGATGGTTCAGCTCATTGATCAGAAGCTCCCGGTGCTCCTCGGCCTTCTTCCTCTCGGTGATGTCGACCGATATGCCCGGAAACCTGACGGGCTGGCCGGCCGCGCGATAGCAGCGTCCCTGTGCGAAGACCCAGTGGAGCCGCCCGTTCTTGTCGATCGTGCGGTACTCGGCGGCCAAGCTCTCGCTTGTTTCCAGGCTCCGCTTAATCAGGTCTTGCATTCGGCCGCGGTCGTCCGGGTGGATGCCGCCGATGAAGTCGGCAATCGGGGTTCCCGCTGCAGCGGTCTCCGGATCCACCCCATAAAGGGAAGCGAAGCGCTCGTCCGCATAGACGAGATCGGATTGTATGTCCCAGTCCCAGGTTCCGACGACGCTCGCGGCATCCAGAGCGAGCTGGAGCCGTTCCTCGCTCTTGCGCAGGGCCGCCTCCGACCGAAGCCGCTCGACCGCATCCCAGGTTCGCTCGGCCACATCCTCGATGAGCTTGACCTCGCCGGAACTCCAGAGCCTCGGCTCCTTGTGATGGACGTAGAGGGCCGCCACCATGCGCCCGCGCTTGATCAGGCTGACCGTGACCACGGAGGAGAATTCGAGAGACGCAAAGGCGGCACGGTGTTCGGGTGAGTTGGTGCGCGGGTCCGCAGCTGCGTCATGGACCACGAGCGTCTCACCGCGCTTGAGGGCACCGTGGATGTCCGGCCCGAACGCCGCGAGGTCGTGGGTTCCGGTCTGATGAGCAACCGAGCCGTCCGTCCAGTTGCGCTCCGTCGTAAAATAGCGGGCCGTCGCTTCGACCTCGCCATAGCCGACGCGGCTGGCTTGAAGATGAAGGCCGAGCATTTCCTGCGCGGCTGTGATCACCTCGATCGGCTCATTCAGCCCACGCAGACGGTCGCTCAAGCGAACGAGAAACTCAAGGCGGCGCTCGCTGAGCACTTTCGAGGTCGTGTCATGCACGACACACAGGATGCCGCCAACGCCGCCCGTCTCGTCGTGGATTGGACTGTAGGAGAATGTCCACCATGTCTGCTCGGGATAGCCCTTGCGCTCCAGGACAATCGGCAGGTCTTCGAAGTAGCTGCCCTGTCCGAGAAGCGCATTTTCGGCAATCGGGCCGACCGTGTCCCAGGCTTCCGCCCACACGTCGCGAAATCGCCGCCCCAGGGCGTCCGGTTTGGAGCCCAGCACGGGCGCGTACGCGTCGTTGTACACACTCGTCAGCTCCTGACCCCAAAGCAGGTAGGTCGGGAACTTCGAGTGGAGCATGATGCTCACGGCTGTGCGCAGGGATTGCGGCCATGTCTCGATGGGACCGAGGGGCGTGGCCGCCCAATCGTGGCGGCGAATGCGCTCACCCATGGCTCCCTCAAGGGCGAGGAAGTCGGGGCCAGGGTTTACACGCTCCTGCATCGGGTGGGCTCGCTCGGCACGCAGACAAGGACAGTGTTCATGAAAAGTAGGAAGTTCGGCAGGAGGCTTTGGGGTCCATAAGCCACATATGAAACGAAGTCCTCCTTTTTCTAGGCCCTGGTTTGAAATGGGGGACGCGGCATTGATTCGATGGATCGCCGGGCCGTCGCGTTTGACTGGGCTTGCACCCAACCGGTAGCCTTGGGAGAGTGCTCCGGGAGCCGAGCATGGTCCGGACTCTCGCAAGGAAATGAGGTCGATGTGACGAAGCTGATAGGTCTCTCGGGAAGCCTGCGCCAAGCCTCGTACAATACCGCGCTGCTGCGAAATGCCGCCAGGCTGATGCCCGAGGATGCGGAGCTCATCGTCGAAACGATCCGCGGAATTCCGCTTTACGACGCCGATGTGGAAGCCGAGGAGGGCATCCCTCAGCGGGTCACGGAGTTGAAGGACGCCATCGCGGCTGCGGACGGTTTGCTTCTTGTGACCCCGGAATACAACAATTCCATTCCCGGCGTGTTCAAGAATGCCATCGACTGGCTGTCCCGGCCGGATGCGGACATCAAGCGCGTCTTTGGCGGAAAGCCCGTAGCCGTAATCGGCGCCTCGCCGGGCGGGTTCGGGACGATTCTGTCCCAGAACGCATGGCTTCCGGTTCTGCGGACACTGCGGACGGACTTCTGGGCCGGCGGCCGCCTGATGGTGTCGCGCGCCCAGACAGTCTTCAACCAGGACGGCACCTTGGCCGATCAGAAGATCGAGGAGCAGCTGCGCCAGTATCTCGCGGGCTTCACGGCCTATGTCCGGTCGGCTCGGCAGACCGCGCCTTGAGGAGGTGAGAACCCGGACGGCCATTGATCGGGCACGTCCTCAGCCGCCTAGACGTGATTAGGGACGTGCCGGTGATCGCAACGCGGGAAGGCACGGCGCTCTTCGGATCGGGAGGGCCGGCACGGCTTCCCGGATCAAGTCCGGGGAGGCCATGACGCGGCGGGTGATGCTTATTGATGTCAAAGAGCCAGCACCTTGGGGCCCGCAGCTTGCGCTGCGAGCCTCATCGGTGGTCGAGGGAGGCGTGTCGGGCAGCCCGGCTCGATCTCTAGTGGTGAAGGTGAGAGCCGAACTGCTCGTC
>NZ_JALJRK010000150.1:0-2246 GCF_024519725.1 Microvirga sp. Mcv34
GCGGCGGCGCGTCCGAGTACGGCGACGAGGAGCCGGGTCAGATCAGCCGCGGCGGTGATTTCGGGCGCTCGTCCCCGTCGCAGGACCGGCGGCCCGCTCCGTCCTTCGGCGGCGGCGGCAGTGGCGGTGGAGGTGGAGGCGGCTCCCGCTACAACGACCTCGACGACGACATCCCGTTCTAGAACCTGTCTCCGGGCGACCTCCCATCTGCCGTCGAAGCGGTGGCAAGATGGACAACACAACGGAGGGCCATCGAACCGGGTGGCCCTTCATGCCGGCAATGCCCGGCTTGGAGGTCGCCGGGAACCCTTCATGCCTCTGGGAAAGGCATCCTTAAACGGTTCGGGCGGATCGCCTGCGCATTCCGGGACAATTCTCCGGTATGCGCCTCAGGCAGAGTGTAAAGCTGAAAACTTACCTTGCGTTACATGATGGAAGCTGCTCATCTAGCGGTAGATTTTCCGGGGCCGCTGCGGCTCGGCTGTTGAGTGAAGAATTCCGGGATTGTCCTGTCGTGCACTGTTACTTTCATCTTGTGCACACGCACGAACGGATCATCGACGAGGCAGGAATCGAAGTCTCGGATGTTGAAGCTGCCCATTACCAAGCCCTGAAAGCCATTCAGGAATTGAGGCAGGAAGGCGAGGCCGACGAGGTCGATTGGCGCGGCTGGAACCTCGAAGTCGTCGACGAGGCAGGGAATGTCCTGCTGTCGATTCCGCTCAATGTGGCGCAGCACTGAAACCACCTCGAACGAGAAGCAGAATGCGGGAAACGGGGCCGTTCCGGCAGGCGCGGCCTCATGCCGGAATTCCGCGTCATATGGCCGTAGCCCAGTAGCGACCAGGACCGCACGGGGGAAATCTCAGGCTTGATGTTTCGGGCGAGGAATGGTTAGCCAGCAGGCACCATCATTCGAAGACGAAGGTATCATGACCTCCTCCTCGCCCTCCCTCGACGCGCTCTTCACCTGGATCCGCAC
Organism: Microvirga sp. Mcv34; assembly: GCF_024519725.1. Taxonomy (GTDB): domain Bacteria; phylum Pseudomonadota; class Alphaproteobacteria; order Rhizobiales; family Beijerinckiaceae; genus Microvirga. The sequence goes on from NZ_JALJRK010000150.1 coordinate 983, forward strand.
CGAAAGCCCGACCCATGATCGGGCCGGCGTCAACCTGATGATGGACCTCGTCGTCGCCCAGATGCAGGACGCCCCCGTGGCGGTCGAGCGGCTCCCGGGCACGGAGGGATTGGGCGACGTTCTCGTGCTGCGTGCCGGGCCGCAGACGTCCGAGCCAGGCACCCTGGTCATGTCGCATCTCGATACGGTGCATCCCGTCGGCACGATCGACAACGACCTGAAGCTGCGGATCGAGGGCGATCGCCTCTACGGCCCCGGCATCTACGACATGAAGGGCGGAGCCTGGTTCGCACTCGAGGCCTTCAAGGAGGTCGCCCGCAAGGGCACGGCGGCGCGGCCCATGGTGTTCCTGGTGACGCCGGACGAGGAGATAGGCTCGCCGATCACCCGCCCGATGATCGAGGATCTCGGCCGTCGCTCGGCCTATGCGCTCGTGACGGAACCGGCCCGCGACGGCGGCCAGATCGTGACGGCCCGCAAGGGGGTAGGGCGCTTCGACGTGCATGTGGAGGGCCGCCCGGCCCATGCGGGATCGCGCCATAAGGAAGGGCGCAATGCCGTCTACGAGGCCGCCCGGCAGATCCTCGCCATCGAGGCCCTGACGGATTACGGGCGCGGGGTCACCACCACGGTCGGCATGGTGTCCGGCGGCACGGCGGTGAACACCATCCCGCAGCATTGCCGTTTCCCGGTGGACCTGCGCGTCGAGACGGTGGCGGACGGCGCGGCCGTGACGGCCGCGATCCTCGGGCTGACATCCTCCAACCCGGATTTCAAGCTCTCGGTCACCGGCGGCATGAATCGGCCACCCTACGAGAGGACCGAGGCGACCGCGAAGCTGTTCGACCACGCCAAGTCCCTGGCCGCCGAGATCGGCTTCGACCTCGTCTCCGCGCCCCGGGTCGGCGGCGGCTCGGATGGCAATTTCACGGCGGCGCTGGGCATCCCGACCCTCGACGGCCTCGGCATCGACGGCGACGGGGCGCATACCCTCCAGGAATACGGCCTGATCTCCTCCATCGCACCAAGGCAGAAGCTCATGGCGCGCCTGCTGGAGACGTTGCGATAAAGGTTTAGGCCGCCGATCCCCGGACCAGGGCCAGCACGCCGTCGATGATGAACTGGACCGCGAGGCCTGCCAGGATGACGCCGAGCAGGCGGGTCAGCACCACGTTGCCGGTCACGCCGAGCCAGCGGGAGACGCGATCGGCCGCGGAGAACACCACGAAGCAGCTCAGGATGCCGAGCGCGATCAGGATGAGCA
>NZ_JALJRK010000150.1:2255-5717 GCF_024519725.1 Microvirga sp. Mcv34
ATTTTTTTTTTTTGGCCGTGATGGCGCCGGGACCCGCCATCAGCGGAATGGCGAGCGGAAAGGCCGCGACGTTGCGGATATGATCCTCCGTGATGGCGATGTCGGCCGTATGCTGCTTGCGCTCGTTGCGGCGCTCGAACACCATCTCGAAGGCGATCCAGAACAGCAGCAGGCCGCCGGAGATGCGGAAGGCCGGAATGCCGACCCCGAGAAGCCGCAGCAGCACCTCGCCCCCCAGACCGAAGAAGGCCAGGATGCCGAAGGCGATCATGCAGGCCCGCATCGAGACCCGGCGGCGCTCCTGTGCGTTCATCCCCCGGGTCAGCGAGACGAAAATCGGCGCCAGAGCCACCGGGTCGAGGGTGACGAGTAGGGTCACGAGAGCGGCGGATATGTAGTCGAGGAGCATCGGCTGGACCTTCCCTTAAGCTTTGCTTTATGGGGTCATCAGGCGGATTTGACGAGGGGCGATGCGACAATGTTCACTGTTTTGGATCGGATCAGCTGGCCGGGGCACCCGGACAAGCCCAACGAGGACATCTGCGGCGTCTCCGGCGACTGGGCCTGGGTGATCGATACATCGATCTTTCCCGGCACCAAGCCCGTCATGCACGAGAAGAGCGACGCCGCCTGGCTCGCCCGGTTCGCGAACGAGCGGCTCTCCGATCTCGCCCCGCAGGCGCAGGATGGAGTCGCCCTCCTGCGGCACGTCATGGAGGAGGCCCGCACCGCCTATCGGGCCGTCGCGCCCGCAGAGCGGCACGAGGATTTCGTCGCCTGGCCTCTCGGAGCCATGACGCTAGTGCGCCGCAACGGCAGCGTTCTCGACGCCTGGACCTTCGGCGACACCACGGCCTATCTCCGCCAGCCGGACGGATCGGTGCAGGTCCTGGGCGATGCCCCCGGCCTGCGCGAGGCGGAGGCTTCGAAGGCGGCTGAACTGATGCGGCAGGCAGGCTCCCGGCCGACGGCCATCCTCGACGAGCCCGTCTTCCTCGCATGGCTCGGCGAGCGCCGGGAGCGCCAGCGCAAAAGCGGCGTACCGGCGGCGCTCCTGAGCCTCGACCCCGATGCGGTCGGCCGCCTGCGCCACGAGACGGCGCCCTGCGAAGAGGGAACGGCGATCCTCCTCGCCTCGGACGGCTTTTCGGCCCTCGTCGATCTCTACAGGGCCATGGACGCCAAGGCCCTGATGGAAGCCGCCCTCGCCACGGGCCTCGAAAGCCTGGCGAAGCTGGCGCGGGAGATCGAGACCGAGCGCGACCCGGAAGGCCGGCTCTTCCCGCGCTTCAAGTCCAGCGACGACACGACGGCGCTGCTGCTGCGGGCCTGAGAGAGCAAATTGGTGAAGAGCACCAGAAAGTTAGCATCAATTTATGGTATGAAATAACATTAAATAATTGTACAGATTTAGAATATGGCGCTCCGTCTCTCTTATAATTCTGGCTGGTCATGATTTTGCGCTCTGTTCTCGTAGCTCTTGTTTCCTGCGGTAGTGTTGTTCCAGCCGCTGCTGAACCGATATCTTCCGATGGCGGGCGAGAACCTATCCTCTCAGTACTTGGGAGAGGCACCTATGAAGCAAAGCCGGATGTCGCCCGTTTCCGTGCCACGGTTGCAACCGAAGAAAAAAGCTTGGAAGCAGCTATGCGACAGCACGGCGAACGAGCTGCCCGGGCCGCAGCAGTCCTACAGGAGTTAAGATCATCAGGTCTGGAGATCGAGAAGAGCAACTTCAGAACGAGTGAGAATAGGTTCTTGAAACCTGTAACCTCTGAAGAGTTGGCACGCGGGTTGCGTCCTGAGAGCATCATTCAAGGCTATACAGCTACGACCGAGTTTCATTTAAGGACAACCTCTCTTGAAAACCTCAATCAGGTCGTAACAAAATTGGCCGCTTCAGCCCTCTTCAATCTTCAGACTGTTCAGTTCAATGTTCTTCAGGAGCGCGCAGCTTTGAATCATGCTCGGCGTGCCGCGATGCTCGATGCACGCGAGCAAGCGCGGGCATATGCTGAACCGGTTAACTTGAAGCTAGGCCAAATTGTTGCGATCACGGACGGAGAAGCACGGTCCCCGGAGGGGGAAGCAGATCTTCCGGCTAGGCGTGCGGGTAGCGGCGGTCCTTACTCTGTCCAGATCGTTCCACCATCGATCGTCGAATTTACCGCGTCAGTGAACGTAACTTGGAGGATAGGCCAGGACGGACCTTAGGAGACAATCGCCGCTCCACTTTTGTTGAAACATCTCCAGGCTTCTCCTGTGAAAGTGGTGCATATCCGTCGGATGTCATTTTAGGAGAGCTCAGCGAGGAGGGGGATCCATGACCAAGCAAGCTGCCATGGATCCCGCTTGGCTGATGCCCTCGCTGGAACGACATCAGGCATGCCTTGTGCAAGTCTAAACACAGCTTGCTCAGACCGGCTCGCGCTCCATCGCGGCCGGGCTCCTGACCTGCAGGACCGTCAATCGGCGCGTTTCGCCGGTGCGCGTGGTCCAGTCGATGGATTGACCGATCGGGAGGCCGATGAGGGCGGTTCCAATCGGGGTCAGCACCGAGACCCGTCCCTTCGCGATGTCGGCTTCGTGCGGGTAGACCAGGGTCACGGTCTGCACCCGTCCGGTCGTATCGTCCCGGAAATCGACCTCGCAGCTCATATGGACGGCGTCCGGGCGCTGCTTCCCGCCAGCCAGGACATGGGCCCGGTCGAGTTCGCCGGAGAGCTCCTGGGCGACATCCGGCATCGTGTGCATGGCCGCCTCTGCCAGCTTTGTCAGCTTGTCATAATCGGCCGCCGTCAGCGTGATCCGTGGCTTGGCGGTGCCGGATGCTTTTCTGGACATGTCCTGTCTCCTGCTCATGAAAGTGCCGCAGCGCGAGGCGCTGCAATGGGCGCCGGAACCGTCATCGAATTCCGGTCGTTCGGGGGAGCGATGCGCTCGCGCATCGAAGTTTCAGATAGCTTCGCCGGCGACGCTGCGGTGAGGCGAAGGGCCCGGGTGATCCGGCGCAGGGTGCGAGCCTCGAGAGGCGCGGTGCACGTAGCGGCAACCCGGCCCCGTGGGACGTGCTGCATGTCAGATCACTGGGAAAGCGCCCCGAGCTCGGGGGCGCGGACGCGCGTTGAGCTCGGGGCTACTTGCCCGCGATGAGGTTGCCCGCCCGATGCAGGCCGCGACGGTATCGTAAGAAGCTCAACATGATGAACCGAGGCTCCTACACCTCAAGGCGTTTGTCAAATGATCTCCGGCGACGCTGCGCACCCGCCTGGGAGAGTGAGCGCGCGGTTCGGACGACGCCACGCCGTGGCCATCCCGGACTTGATCTAGGATCTGTTCCGGCCTTCCGCGCCATCCCTCGCAAACCCTCCGCCCTCATCCTGAGGAGCGAAGCGTCTCGAAGGACGAGGGCTCAGGATGGTCGGTCAGCATTATGTTCTTACTTTGTTCTTGACAGCGAGA
>NZ_JALJRK010000151.1 GCF_024519725.1 Microvirga sp. Mcv34
CCCGGCCAGTTGACGGCAGGTCACCGCCGCTTGGGCTCATGCCCCCTCACAGCAGAGAGCAAGGCATTCTCCTTTCCTCCTTTCTCATTACATTCCAGACATATGCACCCCGGACCATCCGGGACGAGGCGCACCGTACGAGATATCGGCCGCCCACTTCTGGTTCGGTCCTTCGGCCGAGAAGTCCTGCTCGAAGAGATTGGGATCAACCGGAAAGGCATGGTGGCTGTCGGTGGTGCGCGTGAACCGGCGTCTGTCGGGCCTTGAGCCCGTTCTCCCGCATCAGCCGGGCGGTGCGGCGGCGAACCACCGTCAGGCCCTCATCCTGCAGCTCGCGGGTCATGCGCGGACTGCCGTAGGTCTCATTGGAGAGGGTGAAGGGCCGAGCAGATGTGGGCTAACAGAACCAGATCCTCCCGCTGGCGCGGGCTGGCTGGACGCGATCTCCAGGCGAAGTAGCCGCTGGGGCTCACTTCGAGAACCTGGCACAGGCGTGTGACAGGGAAGCTCTCTTTCGCCGCATCGATGAACCGGAACTTCATCGACTTCCCTCCTTGGCGAAAAAAGCCGTGGTGGGTTCAAGTGATGAGCGCAACAGCTTTGTTGGTGTGGACGGCCCCCTTACGGCATCGCTGTGCCAGAATGAGGTCGTTGCTGATCTCAAACACAGGAGACCGTCCGTGGATCAGATTATTCGCATTGGCATGGATACGTCAAAACACATCTTCCAGCTGCATGGGGTGAACGCCGCCGAGGAGCCGATCCTGCGCAAGAAGCTACGGCGCCAGGACATGGTGACCTTCTTTACCAAGCTTCCGCCCACGGTGATCGGCATTGAGGCCTGCGGCGGGTCGCACCACTGGGCGCGCGTGCTGGAGTCGTTGGGTCACACGGTGAAGATGCTCCCACCCCAGTTCGTCAAACCCTACCTCAAGCGTGGTAAGAACGATGCGGCCGATGCGGAGGCGCTGTGTGAGGCGATGAGCCGGCCGACCATGCGCTTTGTGCCGGTCAAGACCGCCGAGCAGCAAGCCGCCCTGATGCTGGTGGGCTTGCGCGATCGCCTGATCCGCCAGCGCACCCAACTGACTAATGCGATCCGGGGCTATGCGGCGGAGTTCGGGTTGGTGGCCGCCAAGGGCTTGGTGAGGATCGAGCCGCTGCTGGAGCGGATCAGAGACGATGCCACGCTGCCGCCTCTGGCGCGCGAGCTCTTCGACATCCACGCCAAGGAATATACCCAGTTGCAGGCCCGGCTGGAGGAGGTCGAGGACAAGCTGATGGCCTGGCATCGGGCCAATGAGTGCAGCCGACGCCTGGCCAAGATCCCAGGAATAGGGCCGATTGGCGCCTCGATGCTGGTGATGAAGACCCCCAACCCGGAGGCGTTCCGCTCGGCTCGCCACTTCGCCGCCTGGCTTGGCCTGACGCCGAAGGATCACTCCACCGCCGGCAAGGTGCGGCTGGGCGTGATCACACGCGCCGGAGACGAAGCTCTCCGCAGAGTGCTGGTGAATGGCGCCACGGCGGTAATCCGGCATGCTCAACGCAGCCACACTAGGGCGCCGCTTTGGCTGGTGGAGTTGCTCAAGCGCAAACCGCCGAAGCTGGTCGCGGTGGCGTTGGCCAACAAGATCGCACGGATCGCGTGGAAACTCATGGTCACGGGCGAGGGCTACAAAGCCTCATCAGCCCCGCCTGCAGCGGTGTGCGCCGCCTAGAAATCAGCCCGACACGGGAAACCGTCGATACTGCTCCCGTGTCGGGCTGAAGCCGGGTCTTGCAAGGAAACGAGGAGATGGTGTGATCGATCGATCCAAGACACGAGAGACTCCGTGCTGGCCAATGGCCTTGACAGGTCGCCATCTTTGTTTGGACCTCGTGTCGCGGAAGCCATTTTGGCCAACGGTCATGTGCGACCGCAACAACAGGCCGGACATATGACCGCAAGCGATCCGATCAAACTATGCCGAAATCTTCTTGCGAGTCGGGGGCCGTCCACATATGGCCAGCGCACGGGCTACAAGGAACTCGATGAACTGCTGGCCCGGCTGGCGCGGCGCAAGGCCGAACTGCTGCGGGTGCTCGAGCGGCCGGAGATTCCGCTGCACACCAATGCCTCTGAGAACGACCTGCGCGCCTGGGTGATCAAACGCAAGATCTCCGGTGGCACGATGAGCGCCGATGGCCGCGTGGCCCGGGATGTGATGCTGGGGCTTTCAAAGACCTGCCGCAAGCTCGGGCTGTCGTTCTTCGCCTATCTCGGGGACCGGCTCGGACTGGACACGGGTCAGCCGAAGATCCCGCCGCTGGCTGACCTCGTTATCCGGTCAGCCTGAGGCTTGGCCCCCCAAAGTGCCCCGATTACGCTGCATGTCTGCGCCCTCTAGGGCTCGTAAGAGACTCTAAAGAAACTACCATCTTCGAGCAACGGAAGTGTTTTGGGATTTTACTACGACGTGAGGTGAGTGCGATCAGCGGCCCAAAAAGGAGCGTCTTTGCCTGTCCAGCGCCTATCTGGGCGCTCAAGACCGATTTTGGCCAGTTCCGGCCCGCTCAGAGAGCACATTTCCCGCAAATGCCTAAGAAAGTACGACCGGAAAACAGCTTCAACAGGCCTCTGGCGGCGACATCAACCGTTCAGTTGCTCGCAACTATCGAAAGTGTACAAAAGGGCCTGAAAATGGTCCAGGAAATTCATGAATGGCCCCTCCCCTCTCGATGGCTCACCTGATTGGCTATTCCCGCGTTTCAACTGAGGATCAGGCGCACGATGCTCAACTCGACGAACTGCGCGCTGCTGGCTGTGCCGAGATCCACCAGGAGCATGGCTCCGGGGCAAGTCGGGCCCGGCCCGTGCTGGCTCGGCTCATTCGTGACATCAGGCCGGGCGAGGTCTTGGTCGTGGTGCGTCTGGACCGTCTGGCCCGCTCAGTGAGCCACCTTCTTGAGGTGATCGAGACGCTGGAGGCCAAGAGGGCGCATTTCCGGTCCTTGCGCGATCCGATCGACACCTCAACCCCACAAGGCATATTTTCCTTGCAGGTCCTGGGTGCAGTGGCGCAACTCGAACGCTCCCTCATCTCAGAGCGGACGCGGGCCGGGATCATGGCGGCCAAGGCACGGGGCAAGAAGCCGGGCAATCCGGGCATACGCGAGCGACGACCAGAGGCCATTCGCAAGATCGCCCTCGCCCGGGAGAAGGTCTATTTGGATGATTTGATTGCCGGCTCAGATCAGTGGATGCCGACGGTTCGCCGCATGCGGCCCCAGCGCCCCTGGGAGGATGTTGTTCGCGTGCTGGGTGACAGCGGGCAATCCTGGACAGTAGCCCGGCTGCGGCGCGCCGTCGGCAAGCTTGTGACGCAGCACATGGCGGACCCTGCCCTCCTCCGGCCCGCCCCGCGGAGGAACCCGGAGGACCGCCTCATGACGCTGATCGCCGGTATCGCTATGACCGACCCACGCCTCTCATTGCGGGACATCGGAGCGCAACTGGAGCGCATGCGGGAGCGGACCCCACGTGGCGGCCTCACATGGTCAGCCTCCTCAGTGAAGAAGCAACTTGACCTAGCGAAGAAGCACGGGCTTGCGCTCCCGCCAGAGGTTCGGGGCGAGAGTTGACACCCCCCCGCTTCAGGCAGCCGGGTGGGACGAAGGTCATCGCGTAGTTCAAGATGGCCAAGGCGGCGCGGATGAAGAGTTAAATCGGCAATCCCCTCACTCTTCCGGAGGACTTTCCTTGGACATATGGATGTAATGTGATTGTGGGTCTCTCCCGGTTTCGTCCGCTGGACTGACCCAATCTTGAGACCCAACGCCGGCCGATCGAGGAGGCTCGGCGAGCCCCAATCGCGCCGGCGTCACCAGTTCTTCACTCGGTTCAAGCAGCCTTGAGCATAAAGTCGACGTGAACGGCGTCGTAGGGAAAAACAACTAATCCCTCGCCCGTTCTGTCGATGACGCCGGCTTCAAGAAGCGCATGAACGTCCCCGTGCACTGCCTTCACGTCACGATCGACGCGGCGGGCGATTTCGCGGATTCTTAGAGGGCCCTGCCCTGTCATGACCTTGAGGATCTCCCAGCGCTTCTTCGTCAGCGTTTGCCAGAGGAGTTCGACGGAAGCGAACGAGATATGAGCGCCCTGAGCCTCGCCCCCGAAGGCGGCAAGCGCCCGCCGGGTTACGTCCTCACGAGATGCGACGGAAAGGGTCACTGTAGTCATTCGGGCCTCCATTGGTCGACGTCGCGCCAGAAGTCAGCGAGCAGCTGGGCTGGGGTGGTGAAGCGGTAGCCGGTCTCAATCGGTCCAACGTGCTTGTGATCGCCCTTCCCGGCCTCGTTGTCGTAGCGAAGCACGCAAATGCCCTTGACGACATAGGCCAGCGCGTACTTGTACTCGTGCTCCGACCCGCGCACCGGGTGTGGGACCCGCCAGACACGAAGTTCGACGAAAGCGTTGTCCGCAGTCTGGTGACGCTCACGGAGCAGGAGTTCAGCCTTCATGTTGGAGTTTATGCCAACAATCGGGGGTGTTGTCAAATACTCCAACGCTCAAGGGCTGTGTTTGTGCCGTATGAGGGTCCGTTTTGGGGGAGCGGTGCTGAGTGACGTAGCCCCGTCTCTGCCTCCGGCGCAGCCAGGTCTCAACAGCCTCGACCGCTCTGCCTTCACAGTTATACAGTTCGATCGTGCGATGGCCTGAAGTGCCGATACGGCCCCACTCGCAGATGAGAGCCGCGTAGCTGATCAAGCTCGCCTCAACGGATAGTACGAAGAGCCGGGCCATGTTGGCATCCGGGTTGCAACGGTCAAGCACCAGATATTGGATCTTGCAGTCAGGCATGCTCCAGTGTCGCGTCTGCGCGACACAGTCCAATCAAAATAATGGATTGACCAACGAAGAACGGGTCCAAGGCATTGGTAGGATTTTCAAGGTAGGAGAGCCTCATCTGGAAGCACAGGGCTCTAATCCTAAGACAAGAACCTGAAAGTGACGAGTATTAGTAAGGGTTCAGCTGGATCCATTCGAGCGCAGATAGCGATTTGATTAAGCAATTCAAACAAAGTCCGCTTTCTCCAAGGGCGCATGTAGCACAAAACAATCGCGGCAGGGGTGCCTTTGTCTTGGCGCTAGGGCAGGCGGCTATGGCACCTGCATGGGTCGATGCAGTTCACCAGCATCGCTTCAGGGTTGATCTTCCGCAAGGCCCCAAAGGTCGGCTCCGTTGAGGCAAACCCTCTCGCTTTGCAACTGGTCAATCTCATCCTGAAGAAGCGCTTTCGGATGGTAGCAGAGGATCTAACGGGTTACAGCGCCCGGTGCTGCGGTCAGGCTTTAGAACTCAGCCGGACGGGATGGGATCTCGCTACTGGACCATGCCGATTGACTGAGAAATCGATCCAGCGTGCAATCAGCTGTTGCGGTGACCAGAGCATGCTCAAAGCAAATCGGCCCGAAGAGTTCTTTATCCGTCCGACAGCTAGTGTCAATCAAGAGAACCAAGTTTGTAGCTGCAAACCAGCCATAGAGGCGAGGGCACATTGGGATTTGGTCTCGATAGGCCCTAAGCTTCAGATGCGATTCAATGACCTACCTTCCATAGGATCGACGAGCTTTGCGGTAAGCTGCACCGCGGACCAATCATATGTCTTGAGGTTGCGCACCATAAAACTGTGGATGAATCCAAAGGGTAATATTTCGGCAGCATACCTAGTGTTGTGACTCTAACGCTTGTTTCGCACGGGCGACCTTTTCCAGGATAGCC
>NZ_JALJRK010000152.1:0-4300 GCF_024519725.1 Microvirga sp. Mcv34
CTGTGTTCTGAGGGCTGCGACAAGGGTCCCATGGACATGCCTGCTCATCAACGCTATAGGCGTCTGGAACAATCCCGGCTCGGCTTGGCAGGCCGGGCGCAAGTCCATGAGGTGACGGATGCTCAGCCGACGTTTGATTCTGACCGCAGCCCTTGCCCTCGCTCCCGGGCTGGCCCTGGCGCAGGCCCATTCGCATGGCTCCTCGAATGGTGGCCAAGTTCAGAAGATCGGAGCCTATGAGGTTGAACTCGTGGTCAAGGGGGCTGACGCCAGGCTCTACCTCCTCGACGACAAAGAGCAAAAGGTTGACGCCTCCAAGTTCAGGGCCTCCGCTGTGGTGCTGGCCAAGGGCAATGAGACCAAGACCCTTGAACTGACCCCTGCCGGTGACAATATGCTTGCAGGCAAGGCCGACTTCGCAGTCGACGGCAAGTTCCGGGCGACGGTGACGCTGAAGACCGGCACCGGCGAGGTCGGCAAGGGCCGCTACAGCCTCGACGTTACTGCACCCTAAGGACAGAATTGGCACACCCCGCCATGGCTTCCCTGACCGCCCAACGCTCTTATCCGCGCTGCTTCTGGCAGGTGGTGATAGCGCACGCCATGGCCGTGGTCCTCTTTTTGTCGCTTATCGCCCCACTGCCGGTCGCAGCGGCTGCACCAGGGCCTGCTGCACCAGCGGTCACGGGCACGGTTCCCGAGGCCGGAGACCCATCCGGCGCGCCTGCCGGTTTTGCCGTGCTCCACCACGCCCATTGTGCCTGTCATGCGGCCGCCCGGCTCCCGTCCGGTGCCGCGGCGCCCCCAGTCTCGGCTCAGACCCCCGGTTACCCGGTCTCCTCCGAAGCCAGCCCTCGTCCCCATCCAGCCATCCCTCCGTTCAAGCCGCCCCGCGTGTGACCTAAGGTGGTCCGACGGATGCTCCTTTTGAGCAGACCCGCGGACCTGTCGCGTGCGTTGTCAGAGGCGCGGATGATTTGGTTTTAGGACCAGCCTGGCGAAGGGGTTAGGCTGTTGATGGATCCGCTGCGAGCGGCCATCGCGGGAATCGTGACATGGTTATTCGTCTTCTTTCCATCGGCGCCGTCGCGGCGCTCGGCATTGCCATCGGCAGCCTTGTGCCGGGGGTGCATCAAACCGTCCGATCGGCCGCAAGCCTGATCCCTCTGCCGGGCTTTGCCGCACTGCAGGCCCAGGAGCCTGGCCCCGCATCGGCAAAGCCCGAGGCGCAGGATGAGCATGCGGAGGGCAGCACGGCGGATGAGCACGGGCATGCCGAAGGCGGGGAGGGTGGGGAGGAGAGCAAGGACGGCCTGCTCAAGCTGAGCCCAGACCAGATCGCCGCGACCGGGATCCAGACCGCCAAAGCAGAGGGAGGCACCCTGGCCCGCCGGCTGACGGCGCCGGGTTCCATCATTCCGGACGCGGATCGCATTGCGCGTGTTGCCGCCAAGGTGATCGGCACCGTAGCGGAATTGAGCAAACGCTTGGGCGACCCTGTCAAAAAGGGTGAAGAACTCGCGATCATCGAGAGCCGCGAGGTGGCCGAGGCCAAGAGCGAGTACCTTGCGGCCCAGGTCAACTTTGACCTGCAAAAAACCCTGTTCGAGCGGGAGCAGTCACTGTTCCAGAAGGGCATCTCGGCCGAGCAGCAGTTCCTGCGCGCCCGGACCAGCTTCACCGAGGCGCAGCTGCGGCTTGATCTGGCGCGCCAGAAGTTGTCCGCGCTTGGGGTCAGCGAGAGCGAGGTGGCAGGCCTGTCACGGGCCCCCATGCAAGGTCTCCAGCGCTATGACATCCACGCGCCGATCACCGGCCGCGTAGTCGAGCGCCTTGTTGATCTCGGCGCGCCTGTGGGCGGCGAGGGCCAGGCCAAGGAGCTTTATGTCGTTGCGGACCTGTCCACCGTCTGGGTCGAACTCGCCGTGCCGCTGCGGGACCTGCCGTCCGTGAAGGAAGGCCAGACGGTCCAGATCACGGCCGGAGGAACCAGTGAGCGCGGGGAGGGCCGGATCATCTTCAAGAGCCCGCTCCTCAATCAGGAGACGCGCTCGGCCCGGGTCGTGGCGCAGATCGACAACAAGGCTGGCCTGTGGAGCCCCGGCTCCTTCGTCACCGCTGCGATCAATGTTGAGGAGCAGGCCGTGCCGCTGGCCGTGCCCAAGAGCGCGCTCCAGACAGTTGGCAAAGACCAGGTGGTGTTCGTGCGCACGCCGGAAGGGTTCGAGAAGCGCGAAGTGGCGCTCGGCCGCAGCGATGGCGAAGCCGCCGAGGTGGTGTTCGGGCTTGACCCCGGCGAGGAGATCGCGGTCACCAACACCTTCCGGCTCAAGGCTGAGCTCGGCAAGGCCGAAGCCTCGCACGCGCACTAAAGGACAGCCATCATGATCAAGCACATCCTTGCGTTCTCGGTGCATCACCGCTGGGTGGTCGTGCTCGTCACGGTGCTGGCGGCAGCCTTTGGCATCTATTCCCTGACCAAGCTGCCGATTGATGCTGTTCCGGACATCACCAACAACCAGGTCCAGATCAACACCACCGCGCCCTCGCTGTCGCCTTACGACATCGAGAAGCAGGTGACGTTCCCGATCGAGACGACGCTTGCGGGTATCGCGGGTCTCGAATCCACCCGCTCACTCTCGCGCAACGGCTTCTCGCAGGTGACCGCCGTGTTCAGTGAGAGCACGGACATCTACTTCGCCCGCCAGCAGGTCAACGAGCGCTTGAGCGACGCCAAAGCCAGCCTGCCGCCGGGCGCCGAACCGCAGATGGGACCGATCTCCACCGGTCTGGGCGAGATCTACATGTGGACGGTCGAGTATTCGCCGCCGGCAGCCGGCGTGCCCGTCCAGGATGGCAAGCCGGGCTGGCAAAGCGATGGCGCCTATCTTACGCCCGAAGGGCAGCGCCTCACCGACGATTTCCTGCGGGCGGCTTACCTGCGTACCGTGCAGGACTGGATCATCCGCCCACAGCTCAAAAGCGTGCCGAACGTGGCCGGCGTCGACACGATCGGCGGCTACGTGAAGCAGTATCACGTTCAGCCCGATCCGGCGAAGCTGATCGGGCTTGGGCTGTCGTTTGAGGACGTGGCCAATGCGGTCGAGGCCAACAACGTCAGCCGCGGCGCCGGCTATGTCGAGCGCAACGGCGAGGGCTATGTGGTGCGCTCGGCCGGACGCCTGGAGAGCATGCAGGAGATCGGCAACGTGGTCGTGGCCACCCGCGGTGGCGTTCCTGTCCGGGTGCGGGACGTTGCCGAGGTGACGATCGGCCGGGAGATGCGCACCGGCTCGGCCTCGGAGAACGGGCAGGAGGTGGTGGTCGGCACTGCCCTGATGCTGATTGGCGGCAACAGCCGCACGGTCGCGGCTGCCGTCGACGCCAAAATGCAGGAGATCAACAAGTCGCTGCCGCCGGGCATTCACGCCAAGCCGGTTCTCAACCGCACCCTCTTGGTCAATGCAACCGTCAAGACGGTGTCGAAGAACCTGGCCGAGGGCGCGCTGCTCGTGATCGTCGTCCTGTTCCTGCTGCTCGGCAACTTCCGCGCGGCGCTGATCACGGCACTGGTGATCCCGGTTGCCATGCTGATGACGATGACCGGCATGGTCCAAGGCCAGATCAGCGCCAACCTGATGAGCTTAGGGGCACTTGACTTCGGCCTGATCGTCGACGGTGCAGTCATTATCGCGGAGAACTCCTTGCGCCACCTGGCCGAACGCCAGCACGAATTTGGCCGCAAGTTGAGTTTGGGCGAGCGCCTCAGCACCGTCATTGAGTCGGCCGAGGAGATGATCAAGCCATCCGTCTATGGTCAGGCGATCATTATCCTGGTCTACGCCCCGCTCCTGACATTCACGGGTGTTGAGGGCAAGATGTTCGAGCCCATGGCGCTCACGGTGATCATTGCGCTTGTGGCGGCTTTCGTTCTGTCGATTACCTTCGTGCCGGCCTTGATCGCGATCCTGATCACGGGCCGGGTGCAGGAAAAGGAGAACGTCTTTGTCCGGGCGCTCAAGTCCGTCTACCGGCCTGTGCTCGGACGCGCTCTGCAGTTCCCACTCACCATGGTTTTTGGCGCCGTTCTGCTGCTTGCTGTCGCGGCCACCCTGTTCACCCGGCTCGGTCAGGAGTTCATCCCGCAGCTCGATGAGAAGAACATTGCCATGCAGGCACTGCGCATCCCGAGCACCGCGCTGAGCGAGTCGCAAGCGATGCAGTTCGACGTTGAGAAGGCGATCAGCCGCTTTCCGCAGGTTGCTTTTGTATTCTCGAAGACCGGCACAGCCGAGGTGGC
>NZ_JALJRK010000152.1:4429-5656 GCF_024519725.1 Microvirga sp. Mcv34
GGGCAACAATCTCTCCTTCACCCAGCCGATCCAGATGCGCTTCAACGAGCTTCTGGCCGGCACGCGCGGCGATCTGGCCGTCAAAGTCTACGGCGAGGAGTTCGAGCCGATGCTGCAGGCGGCCAACCAGATTGCCAATATCCTGCGCGGGATCGAGGGCGCGGCGGACGTGAGTGTGGAACAGGCCACCGGTCTGCCGTTCCAGGAGATCCGGATCGACAAGGCGGAGCTCGAACGCCGTGGCTTGAGCCTGTCCGCCGTGCAGGACGTGATCGGGACGGCCATTGGCGGGCGTGAGGCCGGCCTGGTGTTCGAGGGTGATCGGCGTTTCGAGATCGTGGTGCGGCTCCCCGATATGGTTCGGGCTGACATCGAGGCGCTCATGAACCTGCCAGTGCCCTTGCCATCCACGGGACAGGGGACGGCACCTGCGACAATCCCGTTACGGGAGGTGGCAACCATTGAGATTGCGGAAGGCCCCAACCAGATCTCGCGGGAGAACGGGAAGCGGCGGGTGGTGGTGACGGCGAACGTGCGCGGGCGCGATATCGCGTCGCTGGTAGCCGAAGCCCAGGCGAAGATCGGCCAGGAGGTGCAACTGCCGGCCGGCTATTATGTGACCTGGGGCGGCCAGTTCGAGAACCTGGCCGCGGCGCGCCAGCGCCTGATGATCGTGGTGCCGGCGTGTTTTGCCCTGATCTTTCTGCTGCTGTTCAGCGCATTGGGCTCGGCGCGCGATGCGCTTCTGGTGTTCAGCGCCGTGCCGCTCGCGCTCACCGGGGGCATTTTCGCCCTCTGGCTGCGGGGGATGCCGTTCTCGGTCTCGGCGGCGGTCGGGTTCATCGCCCTGTCAGGTGTCGCGGTGCTGAACGGTCTCGTGATGCTGACCTATATCAAGCAGCTTCTGGAGGAGGGGCGGCCTAAGCGCGAAGCGATCTTCGAGGGCGCGATGACGCGCCTTCGCCCTGTGGCCATGACCGCCTTGGTGGCCTCGCTTGGGTTTGTGCCGATGGCGCTGGCGACCGGCACGGGGGCCGAGGTGCAGAAGCCGTTGGCCACCGTGGTGATTGGCGGCCTGATCAGCGCGACCCTGCTCACGCTGATCATCCTGCCTGCGCTCTATGCCCGCTTCTCAGGCCACAAGGTCCGGCCATCGGTGGATTCCCATCACACACCGGAACAGCATGAGGTTCAGCACAAGCCGCTCAGCCAGGCCGCCGAGTGAAC
>NZ_JALJRK010000153.1 GCF_024519725.1 Microvirga sp. Mcv34
CAGCATCGCACAGCCCACCAGATTTCGGAATCACCCGTCAGTGACACAACACTAGCGGGACGGCCTAATGACCCTGCTTCGCCCGGGCACATCGGGGAGCTTGGCGCGCGTTACCCTAGGCGTTACCCGAGAATTGGGTACGCTGAGCGCCACCGGCCTCGAACCAACAATGTCTTTGATTTTCTTGAGAAATTTGGTGGGTGATGTAGGGCTCGAACCTGCGACCCGCTGATTAAAAGTCAGAGGCTCTCAATGAGGCTGGGGAACAAGTATCCGGATGTGATCCAGATTGGGAGCGTGCCCTGCCCCGGATGCCTACGCGGTCTCCTCAAGCGCCTTGCGGACGGCCGCCAGTGGCAGGCCAAAGTGCTTGGCGACTTGTGACGGCGCCACCCCCGCCAGAAGGGCAGCCCGCACCGCCTTGCGCTGCCCCTCCTGTAAGGTGGATGAGCTCTTGCCGGATCGTGAGGACTTGACCCGTTGTTTTGAGGGCTGCGGACTGAGGCGCTTAAGGGCTACGCTGGTGTTTCTGATCGCCGCCTTCAACTCAGGTCGGCTGCCCCTGCCCTTCTCCATCCGGCGCTGCACCTCCTCCAGAACTTGCCCGAGCTGCCGGGCCAGTTGAGTGTCGGACAAACTGGCCAGCGCCGCCGGCTTGGCCGGAGCCGGTTCGGACAAAGGCGTCGGGATAGTCAGGGTGACCTCGAACAGGTCAGGGGTGCGGGGCGAAGATCGCTTGTGCGGCATGGGCTTCATATGGGCATTCGGCCGCTCTGATCCAAGCTTGGAGGGAGTTCGCCGCACCGTGGACAGAGGTTCCAGGCCCTCCTGATTCCGGTGGGTTGGGAGATCATTTCCACCACTTCACGAACCCATCCGGGGTCAGTTCGATCTCGGGCTTCGGCATGGTCCGCTTCCCTTTGCCTTTCACGATTTTGGGATCTTGGGCTCGCTTGGACGCCTTTCGGATCGGGGAATCGTCGAGAGGCCGAGCCTGCGCGATCGGCTCAGCAGAATGAGGCACCTTACTGGCCTTGCTGGTTTTCCGGATCTGCCGTGCCGGCAGTACGGCGTGCGGGTTCGCTTTTCGAGCAGCGGGTGCCGGGCGGGACCGAACGACGGCCTTGCGTCCCGCTACCTTCGTGCCGGTCCGCTTCTGGCCAGTTCTGGCCACTGGCTCAGGGACAGTTGGGATAGCATCATGGCCGGGGGTTGCACCTCCGGTCTCTGCCATGTCCAAGCCGAACAAGGCCGAGATGTCGTCCGTCTCCAGGACCTTGCCCGTATCGACCGGCCGACTCGAGATGGACAGCGCCGTGTCCAGATCGGCGACCAGATCCTTCTCGTCCACCGCACGCAGCCGGAACAGAAGCTCGGGTGCCTCATCAAACCGGGCGCCGACGCCATACAGGACCGCAGCGACGTGCTTGCACATGAGAGCTCCGTCCGGGCAGGTGCACGAGAACCGGATGTCCGACGGCTTGGGGAACAGGCCCCGGTCCTGGCAGCAGATCCGCTCCATCACGCCCTTGGAGAACCGGCCTTGCAGCAGTTCAATCAGAGAGTCGATGCCGCCGGCACAATCCGTGCAGATCGACCGCCACAGCGTCGGCGCCAACGCCGTGATGCTGACGCTGACCCTGTAGATCGACGATCCACTGACCGTCGCCTTGATCTCCAGCGGCGAGATCTGAAGGTCGATCACCGCGCCATTGCGCACATAGCTGCGGCCGCGCGGCAGGCGATTTTCGAAATCCTGATAACTCTCCAGGTTGTCGCACCACGCCTTGCCCCAGAAGGTCCGGGCGATGGTGCGTCCCTCCAGGACGACAGGGGCAACCGGGTGCCCTTTCTTGCGCAGCTTCTCCACCTCGCGCGCGGCTTGCTTCCGGCGCTCCGCAACCGGAACGTAGGAGGGCCATGCTCCATCAAACCAAGGGGCCATCTGCCTTACTCCGCCAGGACCGACTTCAGATCAAGAGCCACCATGCGGAGCAGCTCCTCGTTGTTCATCTCGGTCAGGTTGATCTCGTCTCCATTAGCCAGCAGATCGTCCGACAGGCCCTTCTTTGCCTCGATCAGCGCGTCGATCTTTTCCTCCACTGTGCCCTGGCAGACGAATTTGTGAACGAGCACGTTGTTCGTCTGGCCGATCCGGAAGGCGCGGTCGGTGGCCTGGTTCTCCACCGCCGGGTTCCACCACCGGTCGAAGTGGACGACGTGAGACGCCGCGGTCAGCGTCAGCCCTGAGCCCCCGGCCTTCAAGGACAGGACGAAGAACGGCACAGCCTCGTCCTCCTGAAAGGTCTGAACCAGCGCCTTGCGATTCTTGACCTCAGTATCGCCGTGCAGAACCAACCCGCTCCGGCCGAAGATCTCGCTCAAGTACGCGGCCAGCGGGGCCGTCATCTCGCGGAATTGGGTGAAGACCAGCATCTTCTCCTGGCGAGCAGCGACAACCTCGGCGATCTCGCGCAGGCGAGCCCACTTGCCGCTGTCGGCCTCAGCCCACTTGCCATCGTTGAGCCACTGCGAGGGATGATTGCAGATCTGCTTCAGCCGCATCAGCGTCGCCAGCACGATGCCTTTGCGCCGTATCCCGTCGGCGTCCTGCAAGGCTTGGGTCAGATCTGCCACCGTCCCGGCATAGAGAGCGGCTTGCTTGCGGCTCAACGGGCACAGCGCCTTGACCTCCGTCTTGTCCGGCAGGTCGGTGATGACAGTCTTGTCAGTCTTCATCCGTCGCAGGATGTAGGGCCGGACCAGATCACGCAGCGGGCCGTAGGGATTGTGCGGCCGCTCGGCTAGGGCCTTGGTATAGCGGCCGAAGTCCTTCGCGCTGCCGAGCAGGCCGGGATTGATGAAGTCGAAGATCGACCACAGGTCGCCGAGGTGGTTTTCCACCGGCGTTCCGGTCAGAGCGATGCGTGCCTCGGCCTTCAGGTCCTTGGCCATCCGGGTCTGCTTGGCGTTAGGGTTCTTGATTGCCTGCGCCTCGTCCAGCACCACGAAGCGCCAGGACGTTTCGCCCAGCACCGGCAGGCGCAGCAGCGAGCCATAGCTGGTGATCACCAGATCCAGGCCGGACAATCCCTCTACCGTCACCTGCTTGAGGTCTTCGGCCGCCATTGCCGAGGGATGCACGATCCTCGCGTTCAGCCCAGGGGCGAAGCGCTCGATCTCCGCCGCCCAGTTGGCCAGCAGCGATGCCGGAGCGACCAGCAGGCTCGGCTTGCGTTCCGCTCCCTTCCGCTTCTGGATCAGCAGCAGAGCCAGAATCTGGATCGTCTTGCCGAGCCCCATGTCGTCGGCCAGGCAGGCGCCAAGCCCAAGTCCGCTCAGGAGGTGAAGCCATTCGACGCCGGCTTGCTGGTAGGGGCGCAAGCGTCCCTTCAGGGCCGGGCCGGGATCAATCCCGGCGCCGTCGGGACTGCGCAGCGCCCTCAGCGTCTCGGTCAGCCACGCTCCGGCCGTGATCTGCGACCACTCGGCAGCCGCGGCAGGCTCGTCGTCGCCGGTGGGCTCAGTGCCAGCCAACAGGCGCATGGCCTCGGCAAAGGTGAGCCCCTCCTGCTCGGCAAGGTCCTGCACCTCCTGCAAGCGGCGCATCGCGCGTTCCAGACGCGGACGGTCGATCTCCACCCATTGACCCCGCAGCAGCACCAGCGTCTCGGTGCCAGCAAGCAAGGTGGCCATTTCCTCAGCCGTGAGCGGCTCACCCTCCAGGGTCACGTCCATGCGGAAGTCGAGCAGGGCGTCAAGGCCTGTCCCGGAGGGCGGACGGGCGCCAACCGTGGCGGTGACCTGCGGGCGTGACGGGCGGCTTGCGCGCCATTGAGTGGGCAGGCGCACGACCACACCGGCGCTTTCCAGGTCCGGTACGCTGTCCAGAAGCCGTGCGGCCTCGGCCGGGCTCCAGCGTAAGGGATGAAAGATCTCACCGGCATCGACCATGGCCTTGAGCCAACTGACGCGCTCTGCCGCCCGCTGCACCGGCATCAAGAGCGACAATAGCTTGTCGCGATGGGCAGCACCGGCGTATTCGCGCAAGGCTTGGCCGAGCGGCACATGCTGGGCTCTCGCCTGGGCCGACAGGCGCGTGGTGTAGGTGGCCAGGAAGGCAAAGGGCCGCTCCGGGTCGCGGCGGTTCTCGGCCAGATTGAAGTGGACTCGACCGATCAGGTTCCAGGCCGGGTTCAGCGTCTTGAGGAACGCTTGCAGGTCAGTGCCAGCTGCTGCAAACGAGGCGGTGAACGCGGTGCCAAGGTCGGCCCACAGCTTACGCAGGATGTCGACGGTCAGGTATTCCGCCCCCGGCATCATCGGGGCGGTCAGCATGAGTGTAGCGAGTTCGGCCTCGGCCGGTGGGGCGACGGCGGACAGAAAAGCGGCGGACGGCCCCTCTCCGCCCCCATCTGATCCGTGAAGACAGACCGCCTCCACATAGCGCACAGCGAAATCGCGCCACCAGGTGAAGGCAGGCGGCAAGAATTGGCCGATTTCGCGTGCGCCAAGCTGCATTAGCCCATGCCCGGTGCCACGGCCGAACGCTTCCGCCAGCCGTGCCGCCGCTGTATTATCCAGGGTTGGCGCGTCGTTCGCCTCCTCCAGCAGGAGGTGTCCCCGCGGGGTGAGACGCAACTCAATCCTAGGCATTGTGGTTGAGCGAGCTCCGATATAGTTCAATTCGCGCTGTCCGTTCTAAAAAACCACAATAGCCACCGAACACGGCTGAAATCTCGTCAAGGAATCACTGGAATTCGTCAGCATTGGCGTCGATCTCGTCCGGAACATTGCCATTCCGCCTAATCAGGCCCTAATGCGAGGCATGGCACCATGGGTCGATGGGATGCGCCACGGATGCTCATGCCTCGCCTCCATCTGTCCGACGAGGCGTTACCCTGTCGCAAGCTGATCACCCTATCCTGCGGCGGGTGTCTCAGAAGCACGTCGCAGGATCCCGCGCTGCCGATCATACAGGTGCAGGATTCTATCTGGTGCCAGTGCGTCCGGCCAGAACGTAAAGCCGGCGTGCTGCTGCAGGAACAGATCCTGTCCGCAGCCTGGGACCAAGCACTCCCGCTTGCCCTTCGGACACTGTGAGAAGGAGCAGAGCCGACCGCGATAGGCGTTCGCCTCTCCCTGCAGGATGAAGATCTCGACCTGATGGTGAGCCACCCCGATCTGCTTTTCCTTGAACAACTCGTGGAGGGCGACACCGCGGGCGCGAGTGAGGGCCAGGAGTCGGTCAAGGCGATCGAGCCACACCGCCAGATCGACATCCTTGCATTCGTGCCAGACCGGAACGTCCCAGTGTCGGAACGGCTGGAAGCGCGGGACCTCCCGCCACAACGGCCGGGCAACCGAGCCGATCAACGCCACCGCCTCGACTTCAGGCACCCCGGCGAATGCTGCGGTCACGGCATCTGCCGCCAGACGAAATCGGGCCTGCCGGTCCAGCATCTGGCAGTCCTGTTCGGTGATCTCCCGGCGTGTGGGGCGTCTCATGGTCAAACCCGTTCCAATCGAGCGTCAAAACGGAGAATGAGGATTGTAATTGAAATCAGGTCGAGATCGCCCCCTAATCGTAAGCGTGGCGTCATGGCCGCCTACCGAAGCGGCGATCAGGATGAGATAAGTG
>NZ_JALJRK010000154.1:2500-3505 GCF_024519725.1 Microvirga sp. Mcv34
CGCTGCGCCTCCACCTATCGGCTTAAGCTTGCTCGTTACTTTAAGTCGCTGACCCATTATACAAAAGGTACGCCGTCACCCAGGACGAACCTTGGGCTCCGACTGTTTGTAAGCATCCGGTTTCAGGAACTGTTTCACTCCCCTCGTCGGGGTGCTTTTCACCTTTCCCTCACGGTACTGGTTCACTATCGGTCGCTGAGGAGTACTTAGGCTTGGAGGGTGGTCCCCCCATGTTCAGACAGGATTTCACGTGTCCCGCCCTACTCAAATCCAACCCTCTCCCTTATCCGTACGGGGCTATCACCCGTTGATGCCTGCTTTTCCAAACAGTTCCGGTGAAGATCAGGTTGGCATTGGCCTGGTCCGCGTTCGCTCGCCACTACTAACGGAGTCTCGTTTGATGTCCTTTCCTCCGGGTACTTAGATGTTTCAGTTCCCCGGGTTCGCCTTAAACCCCTATCTATTCAGGATCTAATCCCTTCATCTGACCCTCCGTCTTGCAACACCACAGTCACCCATGACGTCACAAGACAAAGGGTCGAAGGGGGGTTTCCCCATTCGGAGATCCTTGGATCAAAGCTCGTTCGCAGCTCCCCAAGGCTTATCGCAGCGTACCACGTCCTTCATCGCCTCTCAGCGCCAAGGCATCCACCAGATGCTCTTACGACACTTGATTACTCTCATGATCCATGTCCGCCCGGCAAAAGCCGAACACGGATCTAAAAGAAAGACCTGTCGTCAGCTCTTTCAAGCCGACGACGTTTTTGCTTGCCAAGCATCTCCGGCGCCCTGGCTGCGGGCCAGGGCTGGTTCGCGGAACTAGGTTGTCCGCTCGCCGAAGATGCTGCCTCTTTACGATTTCAAACATCCGCGCCGCTCACCCCAAAGGGGAGGGCACGAATTCCTTTGACATCCGGAACCCATAAAAATGGTGGAGCCTGTCGGGATCGAACCGACGACCTGAAGCTTGCAAAGCTACCGCTCTCCCAGCTGAGCTAAGGCCCC
>NZ_JALJRK010000154.1:3706-5612 GCF_024519725.1 Microvirga sp. Mcv34
TAATGGTGGGCCTGGGACGACTCGAACGTCCGACCTCACCCTTATCAGGGGTGCGCTCTAACCACCTGAGCTACAGGCCCCAATCGAACCCGAAGGCCCGACCGATGTGTTCCGGAATTGAGAAGAGAAGCGAAGACGGCAGCGTCCCGCATAGTGAGCTTCTGACTGAAGCTCTTGTGTTCCAAGTGTTCCGATAGAGAAGGCAAATGCCTGCTCATAAGAGAACATCCTTAGAAAGGAGGTGATCCAGCCGCAGGTTCCCCTACGGCTACCTTGTTACGACTTCACCCCAGTCGCTGACCCTACCGTGGTCGCCTGCCTCCTTGCGGTTGGCGCAGCGCCGTCGGGTAAGACCAACTCCCATGGTGTGACGGGCGGTGTGTACAAGGCCCGGGAACGTATTCACCGTGGCGTTCTGATCCACGATTACTAGCGATTCCGCCTTCATGCACTCGAGTTGCAGAGTGCAATCCGAACTGAGACGGCTTTTGAGGATTAGCTCCCCCTCGCGGGTTCGCTGCCCTTTGTCACCGCCATTGTAGCACGTGTGTAGCCCAGCCCGTAAGGGCCATGAGGACTTGACGTCATCCCCACCTTCCTCGCGGCTTATCACCGGCAGTCCCCCTAGAGTGCCCAACTGAATGATGGCAACTAGGGGCGAGGGTTGCGCTCGTTGCGGGACTTAACCCAACATCTCACGACACGAGCTGACGACAGCCATGCAGCACCTGTGTTCCCGCCAGCCGAACTGAAGGGTCCTGTCTCCAGAACCCATACGGGACATGTCAAAGGCTGGTAAGGTTCTGCGCGTTGCTTCGAATTAAACCACATGCTCCACCGCTTGTGCGGGCCCCCGTCAATTCCTTTGAGTTTTAATCTTGCGACCGTACTCCCCAGGCGGAATGCTTAAAGCGTTAGCTGCGCCACTGACGAGCAAGCTCGCCAACGGCTGGCATTCATCGTTTACGGCGTGGACTACCAGGGTATCTAATCCTGTTTGCTCCCCACGCTTTCGCGCCTCAGCGTCAGATCCGGACCAGTCAGCCGCCTTCGCCACTGGTGTTCTTGCGAATATCTACGAATTTCACCTCTACACTCGCAGTTCCACTAACCTCTTCCGGTCTCAAGCCATGCAGTATCGAAGGCAATTCTGTGGTTGAGCCACAGGCTTTCACCCCCGACTTACATAGCCGCCTACGCGCCCTTTACGCCCAGTGATTCCGAACAACGCTAGCCCCCTTCGTATTACCGCGGCTGCTGGCACGAAGTTAGCCGGGGCTTCTTCTCACGCTACCGTCATTATCGTCGCGTGCGAAAGAGCTTTACAACCCTAAGGCCGTCATCACTCACGCGGCATGGCTGGATCAGGCTTGCGCCCATTGTCCAATATTCCCCACTGCTGCCTCCCGTAGGAGTTTGGGCCGTGTCTCAGTCCCAATGTGGCTGATCATCCTCTCAGACCAGCTACTGATCGTCGCCTTGGTGAGCCATTACCTCACCAACCAGCTAATCAGACGCGGGCCGATCCTTCAGCGATAAATCTTTCCCCTTGCGGGCGTATCCGGTATTAGCCCAAGTTTCCCTGGGTTATTCCAAACTGAAGGGCACGTTCCCACGCGTTACTCACCCGTCTGCCACTGACCCCGAAGGGCCCGTTCGACTTGCATGTGTTAAGCCTGCCGCCAGCGTTCGTTCTGAGCCAGGATCAAACTCTCAAGTTGAAAATTTGATCTCGACTATAGTCACTACGCAAATTGACAGAGCACCTCCATCTCCAGGTTTCCCTGAAGCGGTGTACTCACCAAAACGTAAGACTGGTCGATGTTCTCTCGGCAATCCCAAAAGATCGCCCGCAAGGACACCGCCGCCTACGCTTCTCTTCCCTCTCAACAATGTCAAAGAGCAA
>NZ_JALJRK010000155.1 GCF_024519725.1 Microvirga sp. Mcv34
CCTGCAGGTCGTTGATCCCGGCCGCCAGAGGATCGACATAGCGCTGGGTCGCGCCAATCCGGAGCATGTGCAGGATCACCTGCGCGTCCTTGGGATCGTTCTTGTCCCAGCCGTTGTGAAGAGCCTCTCGCGTCCGGGCGAGCGCCACGGATGAGACCAGCCGCAACTCGAACCCTGCCGAGAGCAGGCGGTAGGCCAGCCCGCGATGGTAATCGCCTGTGGCCTCAAAGCCGATGAGCACCGGGCCACCATAAGCCACCAAAGCCTCGACGAGGCGGTCATGATCGGCCTTGGTGCTCAGGATTGTAAGCCGCCGGCGTCGGGCCTGTCCGGGAGCCTCGATGAGCACCTCGTGGCGGTACTTGGCGATGTCGATTGCTACCAGAGTGGCAGGAGCAGGTGTAGGATTAAGCTCGGTCATGGTCGGCTGGCCTCCAGCGAGTGTTCAGCGACATCACTGTGAGACCTGCTGGCTGGCCATGACCACCCCACGCAGCGCGGCTGCACAACCCGGACCAGCTCCGCCGCGCTGCTTCCCCATGTACTACGGCACCCACTTCACCACACCCGGCAACACCGGTTCGGCCGCCCCTCTGATCAAAGAGGCGATGGCCCGCGGCGAGATCTTCCGGGCGCATTCGTTCGAGCTCGCCTGTGCCCAGAACGAGATCGATCACCGCCTGACCAAGCCGCGCCATCCCTGGACGAACGGACAGGTTGAACGGATGAACCGAACCCTCAAGGATGCGACGGTCAAGCGCTACCACTACGACAGCCATGACCAGCTGCGGGGTCATCTTGGCGACTTCCTCGCCGCCTACAACTTCGCCCGCAGGCTCAAGACCCTGCGCGGCCTCACCCCCTACGAGTACAGCTGCAAGATCTTTACAAGCGAGCCGCAACGCTTCAGGCTCGACCCACTCCACCAAATGCCAGGACCAAACACCGCTGCGCCAGGGTCGCTGCCTCCGGCCGGAATGCCGACGCTCTGACCCACAGATCCACTCGCACCAGAGCCGCGCCTCGGCAGAACTGGAGTGCCGCCGCCTCCGTTGGGCGTCGTGGTGCCTGTGGTTGCAGGGCTCCCAGCTCCACCGATACTGCCGCTGCCTGATGCTCCGGTGCCAGCACCCAAGGATTGTGTGCGTCAAGTTCTGCAAAGCGGGGTGGCTGATATCATTGGTTGTGCTGCAACCACTCTGCCTGCCTCACGTGAGGCTACAACCGACCTGAGCAGGGAGCCCGACCCCGGTCTCAGTTCGGATGGGCGATGTGGCCCTATCTGAGAAGTCGGTTTATCGGCCCCTCTCATCCTCCTGTACGGGCTCGTCGACATGGCAGATGGTCTTGGTACATGTTACCGTCACGACCCGGTGCGATGAGCCAAAGCAGTTCGCCTCATAGGCGATGATATCGCCGCGCTGGAAGAGTTGCTTGATCGTTGGTGACCCACAATCGGCTCGTTGCAGCGCTGCTTGCAGTTCGGCATCGCTGGCCTGCGCCGGGCCGACCCACCCAAAAGCCAGAAGCAAAGCGGCGCAGAGCAGCCCACCCGAGAAGGTGATGTGGTGGCGGGGGCAGGACGTGGACAGCACGAGCATGAAGCCTAAACAAGTCTGAGTTGCCGCATGACCATACACTCCTCCCTGGCTCTTGAGCAATGATGGAGGTTGGCGGACGGGACTGATCAGGCGGGCCGTGTGACCGTACAATGCGGCGCACGTCTCTTTGTTCATCCCAACCGGAGCATGGACTTGCTTTGCCTCAGACATGAACCATTGCCACGCTGCACTGAACCGCGCCGGATTTTCCGGAGGCTGATTGGTTTGGATTCTACGCAGCCATCGGCATGACCTCAAGCTGGGCGTGGTAGGCCGCTTCTGGATTTGCTTCGGTTTAGTGGAGAGCGGTTTGGTAGCGATCAGGCCAGCCTTTCGAACTGAGCCGGACTGAGGTAGTCGAGCGTTGAATGACGCCGGACGGGATTGTAGAAGCCGTCGATGTAACGCCCAATCGCCTTCTTGGCCTCGGCCCTCGTCTGGAAGACGGTGCGCCAGACCAGCTCGGATTTCAAGGTCTTGAAGAAGGTCTCGACAACCGCGTCGTAGCAATTTCCTTTTCCTGACATCGAGATCCGGATGTTGTGTTTCCTCAACTCGGCCTGATACTCAATCGAACAATATTGACTGCCGCGATCCGCATGATGGGTCAGCCCCTCACCGGGTCTTCGGATCGCCAGAGCCTTGCGTAGCGCCTCAAGAGCCAGTTCCTTGTGCAGCCGGTCGCTGACGGCCCAGCCAACCACCCGCCTGGCAAACAGATCAAGCACAACGGCCAGGTACAGCCAACCCTCGTTCGTCCACAGGTACGAGATATCGGCGGCCCACTTCTCGTTTGGACGCTCGGCCGAGAAGTCCTGCTCAAGCAAATTGGGCGCAATCGGAAAGGCGTGGTGGCTGTCGGTGGTGCGCTTGAACCGTCGCTTCTGCCGGGCTTTGAGCCCATTCTCCCGCATCAGCCGAGCGGTCCGACGGCGACCGACCTCCAGACCATTATCCTGCGAGCTATAGCGGATTTTGGGTGACGTGTCCGATCAGATGGGGTATTCGGCCTGCCGTCGGTGCCTCCCATTTCCATAGGGTAAAGAGCCGCGCTTCAGGCTGATGGTACAACAAGGTCGTGGAGAGCGGCCTCAGGCCTCAGTGGGAGAAGCGCAACATGAAGCACTACGCGGGTTTGGATATCTCGGTCAAAGAGACCTCGGTATGCATCGTGGACGAGACGGGCAAGATCTGCCGTGAGATCAAGGTCACCAGCCATCCGGAGGATCTTTTTAAGCTCCTGCAAGATCCCGCTTGGCGCCTGGAACGGATTGGGCTCGAGGCAGGCCCGCTCTCGCAATGGCTCTTCGAGGGACTGGCTGGGGCAGGCTTGCCCGTCGTGTGCATTGAGACGCGGCACACCAAGGCCTTCCTCAAGGCCCAGGTGAACAAGAGTGACCGCAACGATGCCCGCGGCATCGCCCAGATGATGCGGGTCAATCTGTTTCGGCCAGTTCATGTGAAGACACTCACCAGCCAGAAACGACGGGCTCTGCTGACCGCTCGCAAGCTGCTGCAGGAGAAGGCTATCTCAATCGAGAATGACATCCGCGGCCTGCTGCGCAACTTCGGACTCAAGGTTGGCGTCGTCGGGGCCATCAAGTTCGAGGAGCGCATCCATGAACTCGTCGCGGGCCTACCAGATTTGGCTGAGATCACGAACTCATTGCTTGCGGCTCGTCGGACTCTACGCGAGCACTTTTCCGCTCTGCATCGTAAGCTCCTGACGCTCGTCCGGGATGATCAGGTGTGCCGGCGCTTGATGACGGTCCCCGGGGTTGGTCCTGTGGTTTCTCTGGCCTTTGTCGCGACGATTGATACGCCTGCCCGGTTCCGAAGATCCAAGGCGGTCGGACCTGCCCTGGGGTTGACGCCGGTCCGCGATCAATCGGGGGAACGCGACCGGGTCGGGCGGATCTCGCTCTGCGGCGACGCCATGATGCGAACACTGCTGTTCGAAGCCGCTCAGGTCATGCTGCGGCCAACCACCCGTTGGTCCTGGCTGAAGGCCTGGGCCATGAGGGTGGCGCAGCGACGTGGCGGTGGAAAGGCCGTCGTCGCACTGGCCCGGCGGTTGGCGGTGATCATGCATCGTATCTGGTGTGAAGGCACCGAGTTCCGCTGGAGCAGGGAGGTTCAGGCGGCCTGATCATGCCCGATTGATCAACCGGATTACAAAGAAACACGAGAATCCGCGCCAGAGCGGATGTCTGTCCCTTGCGGGACGCGGGATGAAGTGAGTTCGTAGCGCCGCCTGCTCCTGCGCCTATGGCGCAAAGGACGACGATCAGATAGTTCCACTTCATTCTTCTGACCCCATAGTGGAAGGGCCAAGTGCCGATTCCGGAGAGAAGCGAGAGCCCGCAAGGACTGCAGAGATAATCGTGGCAACCAATCCAAAGGGAGCTTGACTGGAACCGGCCGAATAGAGAAGGCGGCGCTGTTTGTCGGCATCGGAATGACTTCGGTGCCATCCTGGAATCTGACACCGGCGATCACCTTGGGCAACTGGTTTTCGCCCATCAGCCGCCGCCAGCTTTTCGCAGCCGCCATGATGAGCTTGAACACCATCAGCCGGGCGGTGGTCGGCGACAGTGAGCCCTTGGTGCGCACGGTCCGGTGCCGGACCGTCGCGAACACGCTCTCGATCGGGTTTGTGGTCCGCAGATGGATCCAGTGCTCGGCCGGCCAGTCATAGAATGCCAGCAGCGCCCGCTGGTCCTTGCGCACACACTCCACGGCCTTGGGGTAGCGCGCCTGATAGGCGTCCTCGAACAGATCGATGGCGACCTCAGCCTGGGCTCGGGTGGGCGCGAGATAGATCTCCCGCAAGGCCGCCTTCATGCCCGGCTGCACAGACTTGGGCACCTTGTTGAGCACATTGGCGGTCTTGTGCAGCCAGCACCTCTGATGATGCGTGCCTGGAAAGAGCTCATCGAGTGCCTTCCAGAAGCCGAGCGCTCCGTCCCCGACCGCAATCCGGGGTGGGATGGACAGGCCCCGCCGCTTGATCTCGACCAGAAGCTCACGCCAGCTCTGGGCGCTCTCACGCACGCCGGCCTGGAAGCCGACCAGCTCCTTCCTGCCCTCCGGCGTGGCGCCGATCAGCACCAGGATGCATTCGGCCTGATCTTCCATCCGGGCCTGGAGGTAGACGCCGTCAGCCCAGACATAGACATAACGGCGAGCTGACAGGTCCCGGGCCTGCCAGTGCTCGTACTCGCCTTGCCATTCGCCGGTCAGCCGGGAGATCACCGAAGGCGAGAGATTCGGGGCTTCCTTGCCGAGCAAGGCTGAGAGCGCCTCCTGAAAGTCGCCGGTGGAGAGGCCGCGCAGATAGAGGATCGGCAAGAGCGCATCCAGGCTCTTTGTCCGTCGGGCCCATTTGGGCAGGATGGACGAGGAAAAGCGGATCCTATCCTCGCCTGTGGTGCCACGATCGCGGATCTTGACCCGGCTGACCGCCACCGGACCGATGCCGGTCTGGATCGTGCGCTCGGGGCCGTGGCCGTGCCGGACCAGGCGCTCACGTCCGTCCGGCAGCTTCAGGTCGCGCATGCTGGCGAGAAAGGCCTCGGCTTCGATCTCGATGGCCTGGGCCAGCAGCTTGCGGGCGCCGGCGCGCAGGATATCGGTCAGGGGATCGTCAATCGTATCGGGCTGACGAAGGCGGACAATGTTGGTAGTCTCGTTCATGGCGTATCGCTCTCTCGAAGAGGTTCTGGCAGGCTCGACACCCGCCTCGATACGCCGCCCTTCTCACACCGTCATCACCCAGTTTCCGCCATACCTCTTATCCTGCAACTCACGGGTCATGCGCGGACTGCCGTAGGTGCCGTTCGAACGGG
>NZ_JALJRK010000156.1 GCF_024519725.1 Microvirga sp. Mcv34
ATGCTCATCGCAACCTCCTCCTTCAGGGTGTTGCGACGACTGTTTGAATCCGTCCTCACTCCCATCTTCAACGCAGAACGACGCTTCATTGGATGCCCCCAAGGCTTTCGATCGCAGGGAGGCCGTCTGACCTCACCTGCATGCGCAATCACCGGATTGCCGCTCCGCCTCCCCTATTGTTCCCGTAAAGTTGAATCAAGAATTATATTTTTAAATTACTCTAAACTGCAGTTTTAAATCATTATAATCAGCAGATACACTCTTTATAATCACTATAAACTGAGTTTATCACCGCCGAATAGCGCAGATACAAAAGCGAATAGAAGCGGCCGATGAAGGCTCCTCACTACCCACCACGAGACGGAGGTTTGAGGCATACCGCGGGGATCGAGCCGCTCCCTCGTGACAAGGCACAATTCTTTTGAATGGTTCTAAGCTACTGATATAGACAGCTTTTCAACACAAAAAATGTTGACGCGACCTCCTTCCCGGTCCATCAACCCGCCCCGAACACACGATGAAGTCAGAGCATCGCGCAAGAAGCGGCAGACTGGGGAACTGGGACATGCACCCTTGGCCACACGCCTCATTCCTCAAGTATTACTCATGTAATCATTAGAATATATCCATCAAAAATCTCCGAGGGCACACCGATACCGCGCATGGACCCCGAATCCGCACGACCCGAATTCGCCCTAACCCGGCGCAGGCTCCTGGGAGCCGGGATCGGTTCTCTCATCGCAGGCAAAAGCCAGGCAGAGACATTCCGTCGAATTGCGGTCCTCGACTGGGCCATGCTTGAGACTCTGCTTGCACTGGAGGTCGTGCCTGTCGCAGCAACCGAGCTTGTGCAGTTCCGGAAGATCGCCATCGAGCCAAGCGTGCCGCCGCATGTGGCCGATCTCGGACTGCGCGGCTCGCCGAATCTCGAGATGCTGCGCCTCGCCAATCCCGATCTGATCGTCAGCTCGGGCTGGTACACATGGGTGCACGACAATCTGGAGCGGATCGCTCCCGTCGTATCCCATTCGGTTCACGAACCGGGCCATCCTCCCTACGCGGCGGCCGAACGCGCGACATTGGCGCTTGGTGGACATCTCGGACGCAAGCCGCAGGCGGAAGCCTATGTGCATGCCACGTTCCGCGAGATCGCCCTGGCAGGGCAAGGCCGCGCAGACAGGACGCGTCCCGTGTTCCTGATCAATCTCGGCGACGCGCGCCACGTCCGGGTCTTCGGCCCCGACAGCATGTTCGGCGACGTGCTTCAGCGCCTCGGCTTCGTGAACGCATGGCCCAAGCCGACCAGCTATGCGGCGGCAGCGCCCATGCCGCTCGAAACCCTCGCAGCGGTGCCGGAGGCGACCATCGCCATCGTGTCCCCGGTTCCTCCGGATGCACGAGGCACACTCGACAGCAGCCCCTTGTGGAAAGCCTTTCCAGCCGTGCACGAAGGACGGGTCGTGACTCTGCCCCCCGTCAATCCATTCGGGGCACTGCCTGCTGCGCGGCGTTTCGCGCGCGTTTTGAGCGACGCAATGTCGAAGCTCGTGGTCGGGCATGGTTAGGGCGATGACGGGAAGGGCACCCGTGCTCTCGTGGCTCTTCGCGGCAACCATTGCCATGGGCCTGTGCTGGTACCAGATCCTGAACCTGCTGCCCTGGGCGAGCAGTCAGGGCTTCGACCTCAACCGCATTCTCCTCGTCAACAGCGTCCTGCCCCGCGCGGCGGTGGCATTGCTGGCTGGCGCCGCGCTCGGTCTCTCCGGCGCCCTGTTGCAACAGGTGCTGCGCAACCCCATCGCAGATCCTTCGACCCTCGGCATCTCGGCAGGCGCGCAATTCGCCATGACGGCCGCCACCCTGTTCGCGCCCGCATGGATGGAAACCACCCGCGATACCGTCGCGCTGGGCGGAGGATTGGCCGTCGTCGCCCTTCTGCTGGCGCTCACCTGGAAGCGCGGTCTCGAGCCGATCACGGTCGTGCTCGCCGGCATGGTAATCTCGCTGATCGCCATGGCGTCGAGCGCAACGCTGATCCTTGCGAACGGCGAATACATGATGTCCCTGCTCATCTGGGGCAGCGGCTCGCTCACGCAGCAGGGCTGGGACCATGCTCAGGCGATTGCACTCACGCTGTCGATCGGCCTCGCCGCAGCCTTCCTGCTGATCCGTCCCCTGGCGATCCTCGGTCTCGACGACGCGAGTGCGCGCGGCCTTGGCGTCAACCTCATTTTCCTGCGCCTCCTGTCACTCACCGTCGCCGTGTGGCTGGCGACCACCGTTACGGCGGAAATCGGCGTCATCGGCTTCGTCGGACTCGCAGCCCCGGCCCTCGCCCGCCTGTGTGGAGCGCGGACGCCGCGCGACATCCTCCTGACGGCACCGCTCGTCGGCGCGACGATCCTGTGGCTCACGGACGGCCTCGTGCAGCTTGCCGCCGGCGGGTCGGCCGAGATGGTGCCGACGGGAGCCGCCACGGCCCTGCTTGGAGGACCACTGCTCCTCACTCTGCTCCCGCGCCTTCGGCTCGCGGCGCACATGTCCAGCTTCACTCCGCCCTCACCGGCGCGGCGGATCAGAAGGCCGCTGCTGCCTCTGCTTGCGATCCTCATCCTCGTCCTGGGCCTGATCGCCCTGGCGCTCCTCGTCGGGCGCGGGCCTGACGGCTGGAACCTGGCGACGGGAGGGCTTCTGCAGGACCTCCTTCCATTCCGCGCACCGCGCATCGCGGCAGCGGCTGCCGCCGGGGCCATGCTGGCCGCAGCCGGCATGATCCTGCAGCGGATGACGGGCAATCCCCTCGCGAGCCCGGAAGTGCTCGGCATCAGTGCCGGCGCCGGTGTCGGACTGGCGGTCGTTCTCTTCACGATGCCCGCGCCGACCATGAGCGCAAGGTTGATCGGCGCCGCCACCGGCGTCCTGGTGGCCCTGACGGTATTGCTCTGGGTAGCCGGGCGGCAGGCGAAGAACGCCGAGCGCCTGCTGCTCGGAGGCCTGGCCGTCGGAGCCTTCTGCAGCGCCCTGGTCAATGCCGTCATGATCACCGGCGATGTCCGTGCCTTCCAGCTCCTGGCCTGGATCAGCGGCTCGACGGGTCAGGTGACCTGGACCGAGGCCGCGATGGCTCTGGTGGCGGCTTTCATCCTGCTGAGCTTTCTGCCGCTCACCACCCGCTGGCTCGAGATCCTCACCCTGGGCCCTGATCAGGCTCGCGCCGTCGGCCTGCCGCTCCATGTGAGCCGCATGACGCTGATTCTGTTCGCGGCGGGGCTCACGGCCGCGGCGTCGCTCATGGTCGGCCCGTTGAGCTTCGTCGGGCTCGTCGCTCCGCATATGGCGCGACTCCTGGGCTTCAGCCGGGTCCATCTGCAACTCACGGCCGCAATCCTGATCGGCGCTGGGCTGATAACCGGAGCCGACTGGCTCTCGCGGATCGTCACGTTTCCCTACCAACTTCCGCTGGGTCTTTTCGCTTCGCTCATCGGCGGACCGTATCTGATCTGGCTCCTGCGTCGTAATCGATAAGCGGAGCGCCCTCGTCATGGACCAGACGATAACAGCATCCCTCCTTCGCGCCGAGGCGAAGGTGACCCTTGCCGGTCCCGCCCTGGTCATGGACAGGCTCTGCGACTACTTCGTCGAACACGGGCGGATGAACCGTTCGGAACGTTCGGCCCGCATCGACTTCATCTACGGCAGCGCATCCGTCGAAGCGGACGACGACAGCCTTCATATCCTGGCCGAAGGAACCGACGCGACAGGTCTCGCCTACGTTAAGTGGAGCCTCGCCGAGCACATCCTCGGCTTCGCGGAGGGCGAGACACCCCGCATCTCCTGGACCGGTGACGGTGCGACCGGGTCGCCTTTGCCCTATTTCCGCGAGATGCGGGTCGTCAGCGCCGCCAACGTGACGCCGCGGATGCGCCGTGTGCGTCTGAAGGGTCCAGACCTCGCCCGCTTCGCCACCGGCGGCATGCATGTGCGGCTCCTGTTTCCTCCCAGGGCAAGCGCAGTTCCGCAATGGCCGGTGACGGGCGAAGACGGGCGGCCCGTCTGGCCCAAGGGCGAGGATCGGCCGGTCATGCGTATCTATACGATCCGAAAGATCGACGTGGAGCGCGGCGAGATCGACATCGATTTCGTCCTGCACGATGGCGACGAGACACCCGGCTCGACCTGGGCTCGGAGAGCCTGTCCGGGAGACATCATGGGAGCCATGGGACCGGCGGGTGGCGAGCTTCCGGATGCGGATTGGTATCTTCTCGCCGGCGACGAAACCGCGCTTCCCGCCATCAGCCGGATTCTCGCGGAGCTCCCGGCGGAATGCCGGGCTACCGTCCTGCTCGAAGTGGCCGATGCGAGCGAGGAACAGCTGCTGCGCTCATCCGCGGCCCTGGACATCCGCTGGATGCACCGCAACGGCGCTCCGGCCGGGACGACGTCCCTGCTCGAGGAAGCCATCCGTGGGATCGCCATCCCGTCGAGCGCGGCACGCCGCTTCATCTGGGCCGGATGCGAACAGAAAAGCTGTCGTTGCCTGAAGCGGATCCTCCGCAAGGAGTGGAAGCTTTCGACCTCGGAGCACCAAGTCGTCGCCTATTGGCGCGCAGGCCATACGGCAGATCAAGTCGAGCATTGAAAAAGCCGCAGCGGACCTCTCTGCTGCGGCTTGGTTCATACGATCTAGGTTTGTCTACGCCGCGTATTTGCCCCGCAGATAGGCCAGGTACGGCGCCGGATCGAGGCCGCGTCCGGTTTCGCGCTGCAGCAGCTCGTCTCGCTGGAAGCGGCGACCGTGCTGCCAGATTCGGGTGCGCAGCTCTTCAGCCAGGGCCGAATACTCGCCTGCCTGGATGGCAGCATCGAGGGACGGCTTCTGCCGGCGCAGGGTCTCCATCACCTGCGCGCCCATGACGTTGCCGACCGTGTAGGTCGGGAAGGAACCGATATAGCCCGTCGACCAATGCACGTCCTGCAGGACGCCCTTGGCGTCGTACGGCACCACGAGATCGAGATCGCGCTTGATCGCCGCGTTCCAGGCGCCAGGCAGATCGGCGACCGGAAGCGAGCCGTCCATGAGGGCGCATTCGATGTCCGCCCGGAGCATGATGTGGAAGTCGTAGGTGAGCTCGTCCGCCTCGACGCGGATGAAGCCGGGTTCGACGCGGGTCACCGCGCGATAGAACTCCTCCGCGCTCACATCGCCTAGCTGATCGGGAAAGTGTCCCTGCAGCTCGGGGAAGTGCAGCTGCCAGAAGGTGCGGCTGCGGACGATGTGGTTCTCCCACAGCCGCGACTGCGATTCATGGGCGCCGAAGCTGGTGCCGCCGACCGCATAGAGCCCCACAAGATCGGTCGCCAGCGTAGTGCGGGTATAGGCCGGGTCGACGCCCTGCTCGTAAAGCCCGTGCCCGACCTCGTGGG
>NZ_JALJRK010000157.1 GCF_024519725.1 Microvirga sp. Mcv34
GACCCGGGAGAGTAGGTCATTGCCGGACCTGCCAAGGACAACGCCAGCTGCCTCTGATACGATCGAACATGTTCTCGCGGCGCTTCTTTGAGCGCCGCGTTTGCATGTGTAAGCCTCAAGCGCTTGCCAATGCCCTCTTCCGCCTTGATCGCCCGCGATCAAGGCCCACAGCTTGGGGTTTGGCGCACGCCAAACTCGCACGCGTTGACGCGGGGTGGAGCAGCCCGGTAGCTCGTCAGGCTCATAACCTGAAGGTCACAGGTTCAAATCCTGTCCCCGCAACCAAGACCACAAGCCCCCGCGAGACACCCTCCGGGGGCTTCGTCATGTCCAAAGCATCCCCGCCACACAACGCACAACGGTCAAAACGCACAACGGTCACCGCCCAAAACGGATCTCAAACACACAGTGGCTCGTTGAACCTGGACAAGCGAAGGTTCAGGCGAGACAACCGAGGCGAGCGAAAAGACAGATACCGACGCACCATCCCGGCAACGAGGGGAGGGGCCCCTGTGTCCGCTGCACGCCACAGCGCTGGTCCCCGGAGGCTCACCTGACATAAACGCGGAATCATCGTCGGCCATCGCTTGTTCGGCGTGACACACCCGGCGGGT
Organism: Microvirga sp. Mcv34; assembly: GCF_024519725.1. Classification (GTDB taxonomy): domain Bacteria; phylum Pseudomonadota; class Alphaproteobacteria; order Rhizobiales; family Beijerinckiaceae; genus Microvirga. The sequence goes on from NZ_JALJRK010000157.1 coordinate 615, forward strand.
TCGACCGATCATCGACGGACGACACGCCACGCCGAAGCGCCACGACACGGCGACGACAGTTTTATTCGTTGACTAACAAAGGTTTCGGGCAGACCTGTAGACGCATCGGCAATTCCCGGTAGAGTGAAGCAGAGCCGTATTGCAAGCGGTCGCATCCTTCACCAGGGGAACACAATGTCTACGAAACTGACCCGTCGCGAACTGGCCAAAATTGGCCTCGGACTTGGAGCTGCCGCCGCTCTCGGTCGCAATGCCTTCGCGCAGGCTCCGGCCTTCTTTCGGATCGGCACGGGCGGCACCGCCGGCACCTATTATCCGGTCGGTGGCCTCATCGCGAATGCCGTCTCCAATCCGCCGCAGCTCGTGCTGACGGCCCAAGCCTCCAACGGCTCCGTGGCCAATGTCAATTCCATCGTTTCCGGCGCGCTCGAATCCGGTTTCACTCAGGCCGACGTGGCCTATTGGGCCTATACCGGCACCGGCCTGTTCGAAGGCAAGGGCAAGATCGAGGATCTGCGCCTTCTCGCGAACCTCTATCCCGAGAGCATCCACCTCGTCGCGGCCAAGTCCGCCAACATCAAGTCTGTTGCGGATCTCAAGGGCAAGCGCGTCTCCATGGACGAGCCGGGCTCCGGCACGCTCGTGGATGCGCGGATCATCCTGTCCGGCTGGGGTATCAAGGAATCGGACGTGAAGGCCGACTTCCTGAAGCCGAACCAGGCGGCCGAGCGCATGCGCGACGGCGGCCTCGACGCTTTCTTCTTCGTGGGCGGCTATCCGACCAGCGCCATCACGGAACTGGCCGCGACGGGCGGCGGCATCGACCTCGTGCCGCTTGCGGGACCGGAGGCGGATGCGATCCGCAAGCAATACAGCTTCTTCGCCGCCGACGAGATCCCGGCCGGAACCTACAAGGATGTGGGTGCCGTGAAGACATTGGCCGTGGGCGCCCAATGGGTGACCTCCGCCAAGGTCCCGGAGGCGGTCGTCTATGAGGTCGTCAAGGGCCTCTGGAGCGACAAAACCCGGGCGGCGCTCGACGCGGGCCACGCCAAGGGCAAGATCATCCGCAAGGAGAATGCCCTCGCGGGCGCCGGCATCCCCGTCCATCCGGGCGCCGAGCGCTTCTACAAGGAAGCCGGCCTGCTGAAGGGCTGATCCCAGTGGACTGACCGTTTCGACCTCCCGCGGCCGACGTCGCGGGAGGCGCTTTGTTTGTGACGAGAGCCCGATATGTCCTCACCCGACGCCCATGTGATCATCGAGAACCGCAGCCTTGAGGAGAAGTTCGATCCCGAGATGCGCTTCCGCCCCCTGCCTCCGGCGACCGCCTGGCTCGTCGCCGGCCTCCTGCTGACGCTCTCGTTCTTCCATTATTATACGGCGGGCTTCGGGCTCCTTCGGGAAGCCACCCATCGCGGCATCCACATGGCCTTCGTGCTGGGCCTGATCTTCCTCGTCTTCTCCGCCTTCAAGAGCGGGCAGGAGCGGATCGCTCCCTCGAACTGGTGGCGCCCGGGCAGCATTTCCCTGCTCGACTGGGGTCTCGCCGTCGCGGCGGCCGCGTCCAGCCTCTATGTGCCATGGATCTTCAACGAATTGGCCTTCCGGGTCGGCAACCCGTCGCCAATGGACGTGATCATGGGGACGATCCTGATCGTCGTTCTGCTGGAGGCGACCCGCCGCTCCGTCGGCTGGCCGCTGCCGGTCATCGCACTCGGGGTGATGGCCTATGCCTATTTCGGCCCCTCCATGCCGGGCATTCTCCAGCATCCCGGCGCCTCGTGGTCCAACATCGTCAACCACCTCTATCTCACCAGCCAGGGCATCTATGGCATCGCCTTGGGCGTCGTCGCCACTTATGTCTTCCACTACGTGCTCTTCGGCGTACTGGCGACCCGGGTTGGGCTCGGCAAGCTCTTCATCGATCTCGCCACCTGCCTGGCGGGCCGCTTCGCGGGCGGGCCGGCCAAGGTCTCGATCTTCGGCTCGGCCCTGTTCGGCATGATCTCGGGCTCCTCCATCGCCAACACGGTGACGGTCGGCTCGCTGACCATCCCGGCGATGATCCGCGTCGGCTATAAGCGCCATTTCGCGGCGGCGGTGGAATCGGCGGCCTCGACCGGCGGCCAGATCACTCCGCCGATCATGGGCGCGGCCGCGTTCCTGATGGTCGAGTTCCTCAATGTTTCCTACCGGACTGTGATTCTTGCGGCTCTCGTGCCGGCCCTCATGCATTTCTTCGGCGTGTTCATGCAGGTCCATCTCGAGGCCAAGCGGGCCGGGTTGAAGGGGCTGCCCGCCGAGGAGCTGCCGAAGGCCGCCAAGGTCCTCCGCGAAGGATGGCAGACGATCATGCCGCTGGCCGTGCTGCTGATCGTGCTGTTCTCCGGCTTCACGCCTTACCTTGCCGCCTTCTGGGGCATCACGGCCTGCCTGGTGGTGGGCGCATCGCGCGTTCCCGCCATCACCCTCGGCTTCCTGGCCGCCATCGTGATCGCCATCGCCACCGGCATGCTCACGCAGTTGGTCTTCTCGGTTCCGCTTCTCGGCCTGGTCCTGGCGCTTCTCGTCTATACGTTCGTCAAGAGCGACGCCGGCAAGGCGCTCGTGCTCGACCTTGTCGACGCCTTCGTGGTCGGCGCCAAATACGCCATCGGCGTGGGCGCGGCGGCTGCCACGGTCGGCATCATCGTGGGCATCGTCACGCTCACCGGCGTCGGCTTCAAGATCTCGTTCATCGTCACATCCTTCGCGGCCCAGATGGCCCAGGGCTTCACGGATTTCGTGCCGGCGGGCCTGGCCGACATGAAGGCCATGACCCTGTTCTTCACCCTGCTGATGACGGCCGTCGTCTGCATCCTGCTGGGATGCGGCGTGCCCACGACGGCGAACTACATCATCATGGTCACCGTCGCGGCGCCCGCCCTGGGTCTGCTCGGGGTCCAGCCGATCGTCGCGCATTTCTTCGTCTTCTATTACGGGGTGCTTGCCGACATCACGCCGCCCGTGGCGCTTGCGGCCTATGCGGGCGCCAGCATGGCGGGCGCCGATCCGTTCAAGACCGGCAATACCGCCTTTCGCCTGGGATTGGGCAAGGCGCTCGTGCCGTTCGTCTTCGTCTACGGTCCGGCCATGCTGATCGTGACGCCCGAATTCACGTGGCCGAGCTTCCTCTTCGTCACGGCAGGAGCCGTCGTCGGCATCATGTTCCTGTCGACAGCCTTCGCCGGCTACGCGCTGACGCAGATGCGCGTCTGGGAGCGCTGGCTCATCGGCCTCGCCGCCCTGCCGATCATCGCGCCGAATGTGCAGATGACCCTGATCGGGCTGGCCATGGCCGCTCCCGTGGTCGTGTCGCAGCTCCTCAAGGCCCGCGCTCCCCTGGTGCCGAGACCGGCCTGACGCGCCGGAGAGAACCTGAACCATTCGGCGGTCCTCCCGTTGTTCCTTGCTGATGGAACAACGGGAGGACCCCATGGTCGATTACAGGAAGCTTCTGGATGCGTTCGTCGGAGCCATCGGGCGTCCCGATCTCCGCAATCCCGGCTCGCCCAGCGAGGGGGGCGTCGGTCAGCAGGCCGAGAGGAGCGTGACGCAGATCACCGGACAGACGCCGGATCAGCTCCTGCAGAAGGCCAAGGATTTTGCCGCCCAGCACCCGGGCCTGACGCAGACGGCGCTGGTCGGCCTGGCGGGGCTTCTGTTCAAGGGCCGCAAGAAGAGCGGCAAGCTGACCGGCAATCTGGTCAAGCTCGGTGGCCTCGCGGTGATTGGCGGGCTGGCCTACAAGGCCTACCAGAACCAGCAGGCTGCCAAAGGTGCGGCTGGAGGCGATACACCCGTGCCCGCCGCTGCGCCTGCCGCACCCGATGAGGCCGTTGCCCAATCGGCTCTGAGCCTGCCCGAAACATCCCGTTTCCACCCCGTTTCGCAGACCGAGGACGACGCGCTCCTGTTCCTGCGCACCATGGTGGCGGCCGCGGCCTCCGACGGGCAGATCGACCAGGCGGAACGGTCCCGGATCGTCAAGGGACTGACCGAAGCCGGCATCGACCCGGAGGCGAGCCGGTGGCTTGAGACCGAGATGGCCTCGCCGGCCGATGTGGAAGAGCTCGCCGCCGGCATCGAGGACCCGGACAAGGCCGCGCAGGTCTATGCGGCCGCCCGTCTCGCCATTGATCCCGACACGATCCAGGAGCGCGAGTTCCTGCACCAGCTGGCCGAGGCGCTCGATCTCGACCCGGCCATCCGTCGGCAGATCGACGATACCGCCGAGGGTTTGACCTAAGTTCGATCCATCCGCCGACATGCAACCTGAAGCCGCCATTGTCTCCCTGGAGTTGAGGCGGGAGGGGGCGGCGATCGCGAGTGCTTGAGGCTCTGCGGTGTAACTCTCAGGAAGACGCGTAGCGGAAGGGGACGGGGATCCAGGGCTGTTCGCTTGGTCGTGGAGCCCCATTCCAGCCTGCGGCTGCCAGTGATGACGTGAGCGGGTGTGAGACGCGCAGCGTTATGTTCTTACTTTGTTCTTGACAGATGCTTTAACCTTGGCTATATCGTTACTCACCTGATCCGACGAGGGGCGCGCTTCGCGAGGCGTCGCAAGTTGTGGGATCCGGCACGGTCCTGTCCGCCGGTCACGCAGCCGGCGCCAGGAGGCCCTTGGCAGCCTTGT
>NZ_JALJRK010000158.1 GCF_024519725.1 Microvirga sp. Mcv34
GGAGCAGCTCGAAGTCCGTCTTCCAATGCTTGTAGTGGCCGCACTTCTCCATCTCATCGATGCGCGTGCGGCCCTCATGAATGGTGGGGTAGCTGTTCTCAATCCCGGTCGCGAACATGAACCATGGCGCCGCCATCATGGAGTCTCCTTTGGATTCCTGGCGCTCACAGGAGGGAGCTTGCATTGCAGTGCGCTAACGCGGGCGTGGGACTTCCGTTGCAGCCTGCCTGGCCCCCTGGCGGCCTGCCAGATGCGTCTCGAAGAGGCTCGCCGGATGGAAGGACAGCGGAACTGAGAGTTTGGCGTGAAGCCTGTGTGAGCAGGCCACCGCGGTGACTTGGCGAAGTCTACTGCATCGGAGGCAGCCGACTGTTCGGTGAGCATTGCTCCACCCTTTTCTCGGTTCCATTCATCAGCTATTCGAGGGGCTGCCCCATAACGCCATCTATGGCGAGCGGCCGTTGTCGCGTTGTGCGGCAATGTCTTGATCAAGGCGGACGACGTGGCATGGCTCACAGGTGGCGCACCCACTGCCTATCCACTCTCCTGTCATGGCCCAGGAAGTTGACGGCAAGCCGCCAGGCCCGGCATGTGGTCACTGAGGAGCCCCTTCGGCCACCTCTGGAGCAGGCGGTTCTGCGCTGGACGCTGCGGCGACAGCTCAAGCTGGTCGCGATCTCGTCCCTTGTGCTTCCGACGACTTATCTTGTTCTTGAACTTCCCAAGCACATCATCAACCACGCCCTCGCGGCTGGTGGCCCGCAGATGGATCTGTTCGAGCTCAAGCTGGATCAGGTCAGCCTCCTCGTCCTGCTCTGCGCCGGGTACCTCGGCGCCATCGCCTTGAACGGCACCATCAAGTACCATGCCAACGTCGCCCAGGGCCGGATTTCCGAGCGGATTGTCAGACGCCTTCGGATCGCCGTCGTCCGAACCCAAGCGCGCTCCCAGGCTCGCGCCGATGATCCGGCCCTGACCGCCGTGGCGATCAGTGAATGCGAGCCCATCGGCTATTTCGCCGGCAGCATGCTGAGCGTGCCCATTCTTCAGGGCGGCACGCTGGCGGCGAGCCTCGCCTTCCTTCTCATGCAGGATGCCGTGATGGCATTGGCGGCGGTCGCGATGCTGCCGGTCCAACTTGCCATCCTGCCCCGGCTCCAGCTGCGCATCAATGCGTCTGTGCTTAAACGGGTTCATGCGACGAGGAGCTTCAGCGCCGCCCTGTCCCGCGCCTCGGAACTCCCTGCGCCGTCATTGGCTATGACCAACCGGGCGCGGTTGCAGCAGATCAGGGCGCTTGAGGCAATCAGGCTCCAGATCAACGAGCAGAAGGCGAGGCTCAAGAGCCTCTTTAACTTCACCTCCAACCTTACCCCGTTCTTCTTCTTCACAATCGGCGGCTACCTTGTCATCCAGGGCCACTTGTCGGTTGGAGCGCTGGTTGCCGCGCTTGCCGCGTACAAGGAGATCAACCCGTCCCTGCGCGAGCTGTTCGAGTTCGCGCAGGCCTGGTCGGATGCGCGCGCCCGCTTTGATGAGGTGGGTCGGGTGATCCGCCCGGAGGGCTGATGGAGGCGCGACTGGAGCTCGGCCAGGTCAGCCCCGCCTCCGCACCTCTGGAGAGGCCGAGGTTCGGCAGGACAATCGGCTGTGGCGGGTGTCGACCTGGGCGTGAACATGCTCGTCGCTGATACTGACCGAGTGCCCGCGGTTGTCCATCTCTGGGAGATGCAAAGCCGTTCAGGGCGTCATCTGCCAATCTTGGTGATGTGCGTCACCATCACGGCTCCCCGGCGCCGCGTGGCCTCAAATCTCACGTTGTCTCCCGCTTTGACCCCTCGCAGCACCTCAGACCGGCTGACGTGAAACACCATCGTCATGGACGGCATCCAGATGCTTTTGTCCACGCTGCCCATCTCCGGGTGCAGGATGGTGACCGTGCCGGCACCGGGATCAACCGCGCGGACCGTTCCTTGAGCATGGACATGATCCGCCATGGACCCTCGGCTGAGTTCGATCTGCTCCATGCGGCTGAGCCACTCGATGCTGGTCATTGCCGCCACGCCGAGGCCGGGAGCGATGACAAGACCGGCCCCGAGGAAAAGCGCCAACTTGAGTTTCGATGTCCACATCATTCTTACCTCCACTCGGCCACAGGATCCGTGGCGCTGTCTTGCACAAGCGACGATGACTTGCAGCAGGCGGGTTGGTTTGCCGCGCTCACGAACATAGCAGGCAGCGTGGCGGCCGCCTTGATCCGGATCAAGCTGCAAGCAGAACTTCCTGCAGGGATCGGTACATCGAACACTCCCAGTACTGGCGTGCACCGGGTTAGATCACCTTCCATCTGGTGCGTCCGGGAGTGAAGCACCCAAGCGCCGAGTGGATGCGTCGCCGGTCATGGTCGTTCTCGGAATAGCCAGACAGCCTCCTGCCGTGCCTCGGTGCGGGTGGCTCAGCGTCATCGGAATGGCAGCGATCCGGACAGGTCAAACGGAGATGGCGGGCACAAGGTGATGCGACGGGATCGGCAAGACCGGTCTGTGACAAGCGGTCTCAAGCGTGCGCGTCCGAGTTGGAGCCGACGCGTGGTCGCCATGAGGATTGCGTCATTTCCGTCGGATGTTTGTATTGAATGGCGCCGCTGGAGACGGACGATGCGCCCTCTCAAATGCGGCCAAACTCGTTGAAACGGCGAATTCACCGGCGTGTCACTGGGTCGCCTGCAGGACGAGCCTGCGGTGGATTGGGTCCGTCCCCGGAAGCTTGGCGGCGAGCGTGCGCGCCCATCCGCCGACCATCGAAAGGTCGGGTTCGAAACGGTAGTAGCCGGGCAGCGTGTCGGGCAGCGGCTCAAGCGGGCCTTCATCGCGCTCACGCTGTGGGCGACATGTCGAGGCGACTGATGAACAAGGTAGCATCCGGTGCCACCTTTCCGGTCTGCTCATCAACCCGCCGGACCAGGACGGTTGTGCCGGAACCGTGCTTCACTTCGCGATCCACCAGTTCGAAGGTGTAGTGGTCCGACACATTGCGGCCTGGAGAGAAGGTCACCGCCGCTCCGACACTGACGAGAACGAGCACGGCGCAGAAAGCACGCATTACAGGACGGTCAACCACTGGAGGAAGTCCTGTTGCTCCCAATAAGAGAGCCGGCTTCAGCGGTCCCCAAGAAGACCAAGCAGCTGCGGAGCGCTCTCCTCGCAGCCCAGTTCAGCCAAGAAGCGATTTCCGAGGCTTGGAGCGCTTGACGATGTCGCGTCAAAGCACCCGCAGTCCCTGGTAGCGTGCAAAGGTTGTGGATCCACGGGGTCCGAACAGCACAACCTCGTAGGTGTCGGGTGCGGTGCCCTCGACCTCCATGCCAGGCGAACCGATGGGCATGCCAGGGACGGCAATCCCCTTCGCCTGAGGCTTCTCGGCCAACAGCCGCTTGATAGCATCCGCCGGCACATGCCCTTCAACCACGTAGCCGCCCACTTCCGCGGTGTGGCAGGAGGCGAGGGCCGGAGGCACCCCGAGCTTGACCTTGAGGCGATTGACCTCGGAGGCCTCCCTGATCTCGACGGGGAAGCCTGCCGCCCGGATATGGTCAGCCCAACCGGAACAGCATCCGCATGATGGATCCTTGGTCACGACGACCGTTGGCAAGGTTTGGGCGCGCAAGTGGTGGGGAGAGCCGACAATGACCGAAGTTGTCAGCCCTGCAAGAATGGCGCGACGGGTGAAAAGCAAAGAACTCATGGGATTTCTCTATCGAAACGGTGACGTGGGAATGCCTGACGCCTGTGCGAGTGCGCCTTAAGCATCGAAGTATCCCGGTGAAGGGCGGAGTTCCGTCCAGGGAGCACGGGCTGGATGGAGGTGCGCCACAGGCGCACCTCCACTCCAATGGCCAGGGATTCGACTTTCACGTTTCCGTTTCACTCGGCTCCCTTCGCCTTGAGCCAAGCCCTCATCTCGCCGATCTCACGCTCCTGTTCGCGAATGACATCGGTAGCCCACTTCTTGGCCTGTTCGTCCTTGCCGTACTGCAAAACGACCTTGGCCATGTCGACGGCGCTCTGATGGTGCGGGATCATGCCCTTCACGAAGGCGATGTCCGGGTCAGCGTTCTGGATGGCCTGTGCCATTGGCGCATGCATCTTGTCCACCGCCGCCGAGTAAGCTCTTGTCGCTTCGGACTGGTTGCCGGCCTGCGTTCCGGGCCCCTGCATCATGCCACCGCCATGCGTCATCTGCCCCTGGGACTGGGCTGTCGCTGCGGGTGCTCCGGTGGTGTGGTGCTGCTGACCGCTGCTTTGTGCCTGAGCCACAGCGGGACCAGCAATGGCAACGGCAGCAGTTACAATGAGAATGAGCGACTTCATAACAGGTTCTCCTCGGTACGACATGGACGTCGGTTGTTGACGACGCATGCTTGGGTGACATTTTTGCTGATGATGCCAAGCGAACGGCGCCTATGGATCATCGGGTACGGGACCAGGGACCTGGGCTAACAGGCAGCCTGGGGCATCGCACGCCCAGAGATTGGCGGGCGATGAAAATCCCTGGGATGACGAAACGAGACTTGGGGAGCGACAAACGGGCAGAGCCGGTCGCGCTTTCAGACGATGAAGGAAGTTCGTGGCGGACGCTTCAGGCCAGCCGGGTCAATACCGGCTCCCCCCTGGCTCACGAGCGCCTGGATGCCGGCCGTTGCGGAATGAGCGGGTTCGCTCGGTACGCCGAACGGCAGGGCCACTCCGCAGGCATTGGCGCAATGGGACCCGTAAGTCGTGCCCGCGCCGTCGGGCTCACCAGAGTTGAGACAGTGGGTGCAACTATCGGAGGCTTTCACGAGGGCTATGCCTTCGCCACTCTCATGGTGCGACGGCTGTGACACGCCCGTGTGGACGCGTCCTTCGGCATGGTGCGAAACAGTGTTGTGGACCTTCATGCCGACCACAGCAGCGCTGTGCAGCGCGAACGCAGCCATCGCCACCAACATGAGGCTGGTGGCAAGGCGTCGTACGTAAGGCGCGGCGATCAGGGTGGAAGTTGAGCGGCGATCATCTTGAGAAGTGACGCCGCTGCCGCTCCGCAGGGAGGGCCGAGGCCCGACCGGAGGGGCGGCAGCGGCGACGGCGCGATCCGCCAGGACCGCACCGTCTGGCTGTCGTGGCCGGCCGGATAAGGATTGGAGTTCTTCACGACCAAATGAGGAACTCGCCCTTTGCCCGGCCGCCACATCACCGACTGCCAGATGAGATGGGATGGTTGCCGCCCTCC
>NZ_JALJRK010000159.1 GCF_024519725.1 Microvirga sp. Mcv34
CCGTAGTAGTCCGCGACAGGGAAAGCCTGTCACATGGCGAAGGGGAACAGTTCAAGCCGCTTGAAGTGCAAACTACCTGACCCAATGAGGTGAAGACCTTTGATAATCAGTGAAATGCAGCACAAGCTCGCAACATGGGCCAAGACCGATCCAAACCGCAGGTTTGATCGGCTTCTCCGGCTCATTGCCGATCGGGAATGGCTCGCCGAGGCTGCCCGGGTCGTTCTGGCGTCACGTGGCGCCCGAACTCCGGGCATTGACGGAATGGATAAGCAACGACTCCAGGTCAGACTGGATCAGCATCTGGATGACCTGAGAATAAAGCTGCTGGAAGGGAGCTATCACCCCGACCCAGTGAAGCGGATCTATATCCCGAAGTCTAATGGCAAGCTACGACCACTGGGTATTGCGATGTAGGAGGCATAATGCACCTCATGCAGTAAGCGTTGGGGATGTCGGATGAAGGTGTCCTGATTTGGCGATCCAGGTCCGGAGGCGGTGATCCAATGCGGCATCGATCGTGATCGCGTACGGGCCTTTCGGCCTGCTTCGCACAGGAGAGATGATACCGTGTGCGATCCAATAATGAACGACCCAGAGGCTAACGCCATATCGTTCTCCCACTTGTCGCACGCTGAGGCTCCCTACCGGCGGTTTGGGCGCAGGAATGCGATGCTTGTAGCGGATCCATTTGATCGCGCCTGACGTGAACGGCTTTCCTGTCGCACTGCGATGGTCCTCAGCACGTAGGAGGGCGACAATTTCATCATCATGGTGATCGACCGCCAACTCTCGAATGCGCGCGACAAAGGCCTCAGGATACCGAATGGCCTCAGCCCGGTTCGGGGGCAGTTGGAGTTGCAGGACTTCCGTTGCGCCTCCTTGCCAGCGAACTTGCAATCGGACGAGCTTCGGCTCTGGTCCCCGCATCACGGTGATGTCGCGCACCAATAAGCGCAGGATGCGCTTGCGGTCCCGTGCTGTCGTGGTTGGAGCCGACCAGAGGCGAGGGAAGTTCTCGGCCAGCTCGAGAATCTGTCGCTTCTGCTCGGCGGTGACGGCGCGCATCGTCTTTTGTTCAAAGGCCGCGAGCTCGGCTTCGAGCTCATGCAGGCGCTGCAGGGCATCGTTCCAACGTGTTTCGAGCGTCGCGGCGATCAGCCGGTTTGCTGGATCGACAGCTTCGTAGCGACGCTCCGCAAGCTCGGCCTCATAGCGCGCCCGCTCGACCCGCATCCGCCACTGTGCGCCGATCTCGCGATCCCGCTCTTCCAGGTTCGTCAGCGCTTTGAGCGCGAGCTCGATCGTCACCGGCGTGATGGCGCTGACTAACACTACTTTGGCAGGCATGAGGAACCGGGCGAGGCCGGTCGACGTCTCCTCCTAAAGGAATATCCGCAGGAGGTTGTCATGAGCACCTCAGTTGCGTGGGAGCACGAACTCCAGTCCTGGCTCGAACCCTTTCTCACCCCACTTCGTCACCCGGCACGCCGGCGCATGTGCCCGCTCTATGTGGCAGGCCTGATCGGCCCCGGCGAGCGCAAGAGCCTGCAGCCGATGGCGGCTCGGGTGGCGCCGGCCGATTATGATCAACTGCATCATTTTGTGGCGGTCGGCCCGTGGGACGAGGGGCCGCTGGAGGCCGAACTCCTCGCCCAAGCCAACCGACTTGTCGGCGGGCCCGACGCCATCCTGGTGATCGACGACACGGCGCTGCTCAAGAAGGGCACCCATTCGGTGGGTGAACCGCGCCGAGTTTTCCGGAGGCTGGTTGGCTTGGATTCTACGCGGCCATCGGCATGACCTCAAGCTTCGCATAGTAGGCGGCTTCCGCCTCGGCGGGCGGGATGTTGCCGATGGGCTCGAGCAGACGGCGGTTGTTGAACCAATCGACCCATTCGAGGGTGGCGAACTCAACGGCCTCAAACGAGCGCCACGGCCCGCGCCGATGGATCACCTCGGTCTTGAACAGGCCGATGACAGTTTCCGCCAGGGCATTGATGCTCCTATAGAGGTCAAGAGGCCGAAGAGAGCATTGTGGGAGGCCTGCTGGCTCGGCAGAGATAGCCAAAGATCTCCCGTGCGACAAAGCGCTTGAGACAACGAATGATCTCCATCTTGCCCTTGCCCTCTGCCGTTCGTCGACGGACATAGTCAAGGGTTGGTGGATGGCTGCGCATCCTGATAATGACGACGCGATAGAGAGCCGCGTTAGCCTGACGATGGCCACCGCGGTTGAGACGGTGACGTGAAGTCTTGCCGCTCGAGGCCGGAATGGGACAGGCGCCACACAGTTTGGCGAAGGCTGCTTCCGAGCGGATGCGCTCGGGATTGTCGCCGACGAGGATCAGCATCTCGGCCGCCGTACCGGTCGACATGCCATGAGCCTCCTTCAGGATCGGCGCGCAGGCGGTGGTCAGAGCATCGAGATCGGCATCGTGGCTTTTGATCTCAGCATCGAGCATCAGCCAGCGCCGGGCGAGAGCGCGTAATGTTGCTTTGGCTGAGGCTGTTGGTGAAGTCATCGCTCCCGGTCTCAGGGCGGCTAAATGGCGGATCAGGGTCATTTTGCCGGTGAGGCCGTCAAGGCTCTCGCGCAAGGCAGTGGGAGCATTGACGATGATCGTCTTGAGGGTGACCATCGCCTGGGTGCGGCTCTTGACGGCGGTGTCTCGCGCCACCTTGAGATGGCGGATCATTTCCACGGAGCTGGTGCCCGACTTCGGAGCCGCCCTTGCCTGGCCACTAAGAACGGCGCGGGCCGCGTTCTCAGCATCAAGCGGGTCATTCTTGCCATGCTGGTGTCGGATCTGGCGATTGGGGCGGTTGACCTCGATGACATTGTGGCCTCTCTCGTGCAGGAAGCGTGCCAGGCCAGCCCCATAAGAGCCTGTCCCCTCGATCCCGAAGGCGCGAACGGGACCCAAGGATTGAGCCCAGCTCTCCAGCTCCTGATAGCCTCTGCTGCTCGCCAGCAGGGTCATTGCCCCGAGGCGGGCTCCCAGCCCGTTGATGGCGACAGCGGTATGGGCTTCCTTGTGGGTGTCAATGCCGATGATGATCTCAGCAGGATCAGCCTTGCGCATTCCTCGTCCTCCGCAGGTAAGAACCTGACAGGTTCCTGCGAGCGGACAGGACTGTGATGGGACGAGACCCTCAAGCTCCTATCAAGTCACGCGACAGCAGACCGTCAGGTGCCGCCCGGAGGACCGACACGTCAATGCAATGACACGCAGTCAATCGTACGAAGGGTCAGGCCTTCCGAGCGGCTCTCACATTCTCACAGTCGTACGAGTCGCCAACACTGCCGACCGATGGCTCGATCTCCGCCTTAGCGAGGCGCTCGGTGTACTTCAGTGACACATATTGAACTCCCCTGTCGGAGTGGTGGATGAGGGTGGCTCGCCAGGGCTGCCGGTCATGGAGAGCTTGCTCCAGGGCATCGAGCACGAACTCGGCCCGGGCCGAGCGCGACACTCGCCAGCCCACGATCCTGCGGGCGAAGGCATCGATCACGAAGGCCACATAGACGAAGCCCGACCAGGTCGCCAGTGGAGTAAGAAGCGCAAGTGCGCTTCTCCTCCCCGAACCGTACATGCACCTTTCAGCGCATACGGCTCTCCATTCAAGCTTGGCCCATGGCCATAGCAACATCCTGATAGCGCGATGTGACGGTGTTGCGGGCTTCGCTCCGGAAGATGTATGGGTTCTCCTCCGGATTGCGCCACCGGAATTGCGCCTTGGGGCTCGAGACAAGCCTGTGGAGCGCTTTGCCGATGGCGTCCCCGCGTTCATTGCGACCGTAAACGAGCCAGGTTTTCGCCTTGCCCGGTTCCGGAGCCTTGTACCATTTGCGCATCAGAGGCTTGATGCGGGATCGGTATTTGTGCCCCAGCCAATGCGCCAGTTTCCAGAACACAACATGGTCGATGTGCCGGAATACGTACGCAGTGAAGTCGGTGAACTTGTAGAACGCTGCCCAACCGGCCAGTTGTCGGTTGAGACTGGCGATCATATCGACCGTGCTGACACTATGATTGCCGGAGAGGGTCTCGGTCAGTTTGCGAACAAACCCCTTGGCCTTCTCCTTGGGTATCGTCGTAACGACAGACATCCGTCCGTGCGCCCCTCGCTTGCGAATGATCCGGTGCCCCAGAAAGACGAAGCCATCGTTGACGTGAGTGATATGGGTTTTGTCCATATTCAGCGTCAGCTTCAGTTCACCTTCCAGAAAGACACGGCATTCCTCACGGATCTCTTCTGCCTGAGCCTTGGATCCTTTTACGATCACGACAAAGTCGTCAGCGTATCGGCAGTAGGCGATAGCCGGCTTCCATTGTCGGTTCTCACGAACCGTAATGGGGCGGCCTTGCTTGATGCCGAAGTTCCAGGCCCATCGATCCTTACGCGCCTTGTCGCTGAGGTATTTCGCCTCAAGCCACGCATCAAACTCATGGAGCATGATGTTGGACAGGAGCGGTGACAGAACGCCACCTTGCGGAACGCCTTCGCTGGAGGCCACGAATAGGTCACGGTCAATGTGACCCGCCTTCAGGAACTGACAGAGAAGATCGACAAATCGCCTGTCCTGCACCCGCCGCCGCACACATCTGATCAACAGCCGGTGATGGACCGTATCGAAGTAGCTTGCCAGATCACCTTCGATGATCCAGCGGCCTCTCGTATCGGTTCCATCCTGAAGCTGTATCTTCACGGTGCGGACGGCATGATGCACGCTCCGTTCAGGCCGGAAGCCATAGGAAAGCCGATGGAAATCGCTTTCCCAGATCGGCTCCATGGCCATCAGCATGGCGCGTTGGACAATGCGGTCCGTCAGGGTCGGAATACCCAATGGTCGTAGCTTGCCGTTCGCTTTCGGGATATAGATCCGCTTGACCGGCTTGGGGCAGTAGCTGCCCTTCAGCAGGCTCATCCGCAGGTCGGCCAGATGCTGGTCCAGTCTGACCTGCAGTCGTTGCTTATCCATTCCGTCAATGCCCGGTGTTCGGGCGCCACTTGACGCCAGAACGATCCGGGCGGCTTCGGCGAGCCACTCCCGATCGGCAATGAGCCGGAGAAGCCGATCAAACCTGCGGTTTGGATCGCTCTCGGCCCATGTTGCGAGCTTGTGCTGCATTTCGCTGATTATCAAAGGTCTTCACCTCATTAGGTCAGGTAGTTTGCACTTCAAGCAGTTTGAACTGTTCCCCTTCGCCATGTGACAGGCTTTCCCTGTCGCGGACTACTACGG
>NZ_JALJRK010000015.1 GCF_024519725.1 Microvirga sp. Mcv34
GAGCACGAGGGCGATGGCGTATCCGACGGCCGCCGCCTGCAGGGTCACCAGCAGGCCGTGCCCAAGAATCGGCAGGATCGAGAGCGCGAAGGTCAGCGGGGTCGACGTGTCCCAGGCGTATCCGTACATCATGAATGCGCGCTCCTGGGAAAGGCCGGGCCGCGCCTCAGCTTCATCTCGATGAAGCGCACCGCGAGCATCAGGCACAGGGCGATGAGGAAATAGCCGATCAGGGTCAGGGTGTAGACCCGCGTGCTGTTCAGGGTGATGTTGCGCAGCGACTGAGCCTGGAAGGTCAGGTCGGCGATCGAGATCAGCGAGACGAGCGCCGTATCCTTGAGGTTCTGGATGGCGAGATTGCCGAAGGGCGGCATCATCTCGATGATGGCCTGGGGCATCGCGATGTGCCAGAGCGTGTAGGATTTGCTGAAATTCAGCGCCCGCGCGGCTTCGAGCTGGGCCGGCGGCACGGCGAGCAGGGCTCCGCGCACGATCTCGGCCCCGAACGCGCCGGTCAGGAGCGACAGGGTCATGATGCCGGTCGTGATCGGGTCGAACGAGATGCCGACCAGCGGCAGGGCGTAATAGAACCAGAACAGCTGCACGAGCAGCGGCGTGCCGCGAAACAGCACGATATAGACGAAGGCGAGGCCCGACACGAAGCGGTTGCTCGACGTACGCGCGATCCCGGCGACGAAAGCCAGGATCACGCCGAAGACGATCGAGGCGAGCGAGATCATCACCGTCACCTGCGCGCCCTTCAGCAGGGGCGCGAGATATTGCATCCATGTCATCGTCGACGTCTCCCTTCGGATAGTCCACCCGGCCGAAGCGCAACGCCCCGACCGGGTGGTTCAAGCGATGCGGCGGGTTACTTTCCGGCGCAGAGATCGGCGACATCCTTGGCCATGGCGGCCTTGATGCTTTCCTCGCTCAGACCATAGGACATGAGGATCTTCTGGTAATCCTCGGTCTTGCGGAACGCGACCAGTTCCTTGTTGAAGGCGTCGCGAAGCTCCTTGTCCTCGGGCCGGAAGGCGAAGCCGCCGTAATTGCGGACGGGCTTGCCTTCGACGACGGGATCCGTGAAGGGCTTGACCTGCTCCACGCCCTGGCTGCCTTCCACGAGCTTGGACACGGTGAGCTCGGTCGCCGCATAGGCGTCCACGCGGGACTGCACGGTCGACGGCGCATCGGCATTGGCCTGGATGATGACGATCTGATTGTCCTTCACGCCGACGGCGCGCAGGAAGTCGATGTTGTTGGCGCCCGACACGACGGCGACCTTGAGCGACGGATCCTTGGCGATGTCCGCATAGGTGGTCAGCTTCTTCGGGTTGCCCTTCTTCACCAGCAGTCCCTCGCCGTAGCTGGAATTCGGTTCGGTGAACGACACCTGCTTGCAGCGCTCGGGCGAAATGTTCTGTTCGGCCGCCGCGAAGGCGAAGCGGCGGGCCTTGAGACCCGGGATGAGCGTGCCGAACGGCGTCACCGTCCAGTTCACCTCGTTGATTCCCATCCGCTTGAACACGGCGATGGCCACGTCGGGTCCGATGCCGGCAGCCGATCCGTCTTCCTTCATGTAGCCGTAGGGCACTTCGTTGGCCGTGGCGCCCTGGATGTAGCCGGCGCTCTTCACCTCGTCGAGCGTCAGAGCCTGCGCCCCGCCGATGCCGGCCGCGAGAGCGAGGGCGGCCATGCCGTAACGGATCGATCTTTTCATGTGTCTTCTCCTCTGGTGTTATGGGTACCGCGCTCCGGTTGATCCGGCTTGCAGCGTTCTTGCTGGCGGAATTTTGTGTCAGGTCTCCTCCTCGATGGTCGCGACCACCGCGAGGCAGTCGCCCGTCTTGACGAGCCCGGGGAAATGCCGGGCGGCGAGCACACCGTCGAGGGCGGCCCGGTACTCGGCCGGCGCCTGTCCGGTCCGGCCGACGGGATGAATGCGCGCGATCACGTCCCCCGCCCGCACCGGATCGCCGAGATCGACGCAGGACTCGACGAGGCCGTCATCCTCCGCGAAGCGGAAGCACTCGGCGGAGGGCATGTCGAGCCAGCGGGTCCGCCCCGTCTCCGGCGCGCCGGAGACGATGCCCGCATGCTTGAGGATGTTCATCGCGCCACGTTTGGCGATGCCCACGGTCTTGGCCGACGATGTGCCGCCGCCCGACAGTTCCGTGGTCACGAAAACCTTGCCCATCTCTTCTGCGGCGGTGTCGTACATGCCGACCGCGTCGATCTCGATCATCCGCATGGAGTAAGGCGCCCCGAAGGCCGCGACGGCGTCGAAGCAGCGCTTCTCCTGCCCCTTGTCGGGCAGTTCGTGGGCGGCCGCATACGGCAGGAAGTCGAGGGTCCGCCCGCCCGAGTGGAAGTCGAGCACGATATCGGCGAGCGGCAGCAGCGTGCGCTGGAAGTAATCGGCGATCTTCTCGGTCACCGTGCCGTCCGGCCGGCCGGGAAAGCTGCGGTTGAGATTGCCGCGATCGATCGGCGACGTGCGGGTTCCCGCGCGAAAGGCCGGGTAGTTCATGGCGGGCACGATGATGACGCGGCCCTGCACGGCCTCCGCCTTGAGGGTCCGAGCGAGGTCGAAGAGCGCCACCGGGCCTTCGTATTCGTCGCCGTGATTGCCGCCGGTGAGCAGCGCCGTCGGACCCTCGCCGCGCTTGACGGTCGTGATCGGGATCATGACCGATCCCCAGGCGGAGTCGTCCCGGCTGTAGGGCAGGCGCAGGAAACCGTGCTGCACCCCGTCCGCATCGAAGTCGATGCTGGCCGCGATGGGGGAGGGGCGCTGGAGGGGCGTCATGACGTTCATGGCTTCACGAAGAGCTGGCGCGGCACGTTCGAGAGGCATTCGACGCCGGTTTCGGTGATGACGATGCTCTCGGTGATCTCCAGGCCCATGTTCTCGAGCCACAATCCGGTCATGAAATGGAACGTCATGCCCGGCTGCAGCTCGGTCCTGTCGCCGGGGCGCAGGCTCATGGTGCGCTCGCCCCAATCCGGCGGATAGCTCAGGCCGATGGGATAGCCGGTGCGGTTGTCCTTAACGATGCCGTAGCGCTTGAGAACGGCGAAGAAGGCGTTGGCGATGTCCTCGCAGACATTGCCCGGCTTGGCGGCCGCAAGCCCTTCCTCCATGCCTTCGAGCACGGCCTTCTCGGCATCGAGGAAGGCCTGCGTCGGCTTGCCCAGGAAGACGGTGCGCGAGAGCGGGCAGTGATAGCGCTTGTAGCAGCCGGCGATCTCGAAGAACGTGCCTTCGCCGCTGCGCATGGGCTTGTCGTCCCAGGTCAGATGCGGGGCGGATGCCTCCTCGCCGGACGGGAGAAGCGGCACGATGGCGGCGTAGTCGCCGCCGAACCCATCGACGCCCCGCAGGCCTGCGTCGTAGATCTCCGCCACGAGATCGTTCTTGCGCATGCCGGGCTCGACCTTGTCGAGGATGCGCTTGTGCATGGCCTCGACGATGCGGCCCGCCACCTTCATGTACTCGATTTCCGTCGGGCTCTTGACGGCGCGCTGCCAGTTCACGAGCGACAGGGCATCCTTGAACGTGGCGTTGGGCAGGTGCTTGACCAGGGAGAGATAGGCGGCGGCGGAGAAATAGTAATTGTCCATCTCGACCGCGATGGTACCCCGGTCCCAGCCCTTCTCCGCGATGATCCCGGACAGGAAATCCATAGGGTGGCGCTCGGTCGACTGAACGTAGTGGTCGGGATAGCCGACGATGTTGTCGTGGGCGAGATAGGCGGTGCGCTTGGCGCCGTTGGCATCCTGGCCGCGGCCGAACCAGATCGGCTCGCCCTCCGGCGGCACGAGCACGCATTGATGCACGTAGAACGACCAGCCGTCATAGCCGGTCAGCCAATGCATGTTGGACGGATCGGTGACGACGAGGAGATCGATGCCGGCTCTGTCCATCGCCCTGCGGGTCTTCGCGAGACGCTCGGCGTATTCGGCTCGGCTGAAATTGAGATTGGGCGCGCTCACGAAAGGCCTCCGGATGCTTCTTTTGTGTTGATGGATCGGCCCGCTCCGGCCTGTCGGGCGCGGGCATGGGCGAGGGTGGCGATGGCGGTGTCCTGCACGCCGGTTCCGGTGAGATCGCACAGGGTGACGGCCTGTGGATCGTCGCGGCCGGGCGCCTGCCCGGCGATGACCTGTCCCAGCGAGGGAAAGGGCTGGTCCGGCGGGATCAATCCGGCCCGGATCGCATGGTGCAGTTCGCCGAGGCGGCGCGTCTGCACCACGCTGTCGGCGATGTAGGCGGCGCGCGTCAGGATGGCGGGCTCGATCTCGTTCTTGTGCTCGGAATCGGACCCCATGGCGGTGACGTGCTGACCCGCCCGCAGCCATGCCGCCTTCAGGATCGGCTGCTCGGCCGGTGTCGTCGTGACGATGATGTCGGTGCCCTCGCAGGCGGCTTCCGGATCCCGCGCGGCTTCCACCGCGATCCCGAGGGACGCGGTCAGATCCTGCGCGGCCGCTTCGGCCTTGGCGACATCCCGTGCCCAGATCCGCGCGCGCCTGATCGGACGCACGAGGGTGAGCGCCTCGAGCTGAAGCCGGGCTTGGATGCCGGCGCCGAGGATGGCGGCCGCCTGAGAATCCGCGCGCGACAGGTGTTTTGCCGCCACCGCGCCGGCGGCGGCGGTGCGGATGTCCGTGAGATAGCCGTTGTCGAGCAGAAGGGCCTCGACAAGACCGGTCTTCGTGCTCAGGAGGATCATGAGGCCGTTGAGGCTCGGCAGGCCGAGCTTCGGGTTGTCGAAGAAGCCGGGGCTGACCTTGATGGCGAAGCCGTCGAGGCCGGGCACATAGGCGGTCTTCACGTCCACCTCGCCACGGTTCTCGACGATGTCGAGGCGCAGGATGGGCGGCATGACGACCGGCTTTGTGGCGAGCGCCGCGAAGGCGTCCTCCACGCACGCTACGGCGCTGGCGTCGAGCCGCACGATGCGGCGGAGATCGGGTTCGGTGAGGACGAGCATCTCGGTCATCGGCCTCGCGCTCCTGCGGATTGCGCCGCATCGCCGGGGTTCACGATCCGTCGGTGCAGGGTCTCGTCGATATTGCGGCCCGAGACCAGCACGACTGTGGGACCCCGGACGTCGATTCTGCCGGCCAGGAGAGCCGCGATGCCGACCGCGCCGGCCCCTTCCACGACCTCGCCTTCCTCATGAAAGGCATGGCGGATTCCTTCGGCGATCTCCTCCTCCGACAGCAGCACGACATCGTCGAGAAGATCGCGGCACATGGCGAAGGTGTAGCGGTTCTCCAGGCCGATTCCGCCGCCGAGGGAATCGGCCAGGGTTTCCAGCTCCTCCACCGGGACGGGCTTTCCCGCGCGCAGGCTTTCATGCATGGCCGCGCCGCGCGCCATGGAGATCCCGATCACGCGCGCCCGCGGAAGCCGCGCCTTGATCGCCGCGGCGACCCCCGCCGCCAGCCCGCCGCCGGAGAGCGGCACGAGGACCAGTTCGGTCTCCGGACGGGTATCGGCGATTTCAAGCCCGATCGTTCCTTGTCCGGCAATCACGTCGGGGTGGTCAAAGGGCGGGATGGCCGTCAGTCCTTCCTCGCGCACGAGACGCTCGGCTTCTTCCTGCGCATCATCCTGCGAGCGGCCAACGATGCGCACCTCGGCGCCGAGAGCCTTGACCGCGTCTATCTTGTTGGCGGGCACGAGGGCGGACATGCAGATCACGGCCCGGGCGCCTTCCGCCTTCGCCGCATGGGCGAGGGCGCGGCCGTGATTGCCCGTCGAGGCGGTGGCGAGGCCGCGCTTCTTCGCATCGTCGCCGAGGGACAGAACCGCATTGGTGGCGCCGCGCAGCTTGAAGCTGCCGGTCGGCTGATGGCTTTCGAGCTTGAGATAAACGGGATGACCGCACCGGGCGGACAAGCTGTCGGAGAGGGCCAGCTGAGTGCGGCGAACGCGGCCGGAGATCCGCTCCTGGGCCGCCGCGATCCTGTCGAGCCCGATCCCGCTCATCGGCGAGGCCTCGCCGGGGCGGATCCGGCGCGAAGGCGGCCGCTCACGCGCTCGGTTCGGGTGCTGGATTGAACTGATTTGAGGCTAAGCCTTCGCGTGGGAACCGCGTGCATGCACCCCCTCCCGTTAGGACAAGGCGATGGTGGGATGCACCAATTTTCATGTCAATCATTATATTGTCATGAAACAATCATGGTGGCTTAGCGGATGGAAGACGGCTGCTGCTTTCGCCAACGCGACTGGCAGCTCCTGCCGGATCTCTGCCAATCTTACGCAATGGAACTGGTGTCGAAGACCGGCGGCAACTGGTCGAAGGTTTCCGCGATCGTCCGCAGCGAGCGGGCCAGGGTCGCGTGCGACAGGCGGCCGCCGATGCAGATGCGGATGCCACCCGTTCCGTCCGCTCCCGCCATGAACGGGTCGGACGGCGTGACGGCGATGTTCTTCTGGGCCAGCATCCGTACGAGCCCGTCCTCCGTCCAGCGCGGCGGCACTCGCAGCCAGGCGCACAGGGACAGGGGGTGGGACCCGGCAATGTGGGCTCCGAGGACCTCCGACACGATGGCCTGGCGCGCCCGCACCTCCCGGCGCTGCAGCTCGACCAGGTTCAGGGCCGTGCCGTCCTCGACCCACAGGGTCGCGATCTCGGCGGGCAGGTTCGTGGCGCTCCAGCTCGTGACGCGCATGATGCTCGCGACCCGGATCGAATATTGCGGCGGCACCACGAGATACCCGACCCGCAGCCCTGTCAGGACCGTCTTGGTGAAGCTGGTGACGAAAAAGCCGAGATCCGGCAGCAGCGCGGCAAAGGATGGGAGCGGCGCGTCCAGGAGCGGCTTGTAGACTTCATCCTCCACCACATGGATGCCATAGCGTCGTGCAATCTCGGCGATGGCCTGCCGCCGCCCGGGTCCCATTACGTGGCTGGTCGGGTTGCCCAAAGTTGGGATGAGCACGAGGGCGCTCACCCCGCCGGCCGCGCAGGCCTCCTCGAAGGCGTCCGGGAGAATGCCCTCGCGGTCGGTCGGAAGGCCCCTCAGGGTGAAGCCCAGCACATTGGCGAGGCCGATGATGCCATGGTCCGTCAGGTTCTCGGTGAGGACGACATCGCCGGGCTGGACGATGGCCGCGACCGCCAGGAAGAGGCCGTGGGCGGCCCCGTTCGTGATCAGAATGCGATCCTTCCCGGCCTCGACGCCGAGGCCTTTCAGCCAGGCCTGGGCCGCGGCCCGATGGCGCTCCAGCCCGGCAATCGGGCGGCAGGGACGCATGAAGGCGCTGTTGTCGCTCTGGGCCAGGTGTCGCATGATCGTGCGAGAGGCGTCTTCGTGCGCTTCAGTGTAGATTGCCCGGACGATGGAGAGATCCACAGTCTCGCCAGGGTCCTGATCGAGCATGAACCGGTCGGCCCGTTCCGTGACCCGGCTGCGCACGAAGGTCCCTCGCCCGACCTCACCCCGGAGATAGCCGCGCCGCTCGGCCTCCTGATAGCTGAGGCTCACGGTCTGCACGGACACCCCAAGCCGCCGGGCAAGATCCCGGTGCGTCGGCATCCGAGCATGGGCCGGCAGGATGTCCGCATCGATATCCGCGATGATCCGCTCCGTCAGGAGCTTGTGCTTCGTGACACCCTTCCGTTTGGTCAGCGAGGGATACCAGTCGGCGATCTGTGCCTCCTCCGGGCGGATGGAGGCCTCTTGGCGGTCGCGGGGGCGAGGCAGCTCGCGCATGGGATTGTCTCGAACGATTGTAATGGATAAAGCTTTATATTGTGCTGGACCTTCGAGATAGCCATGAAACTCGACAAAATCGACTTGAAGATCCTGGCAGCCCTGCAGGCGGATGGCCGGATGACCAAGCTCCGGCTCGCTGAAATCGTCAATCTGTCTCCCACGGCGTGCTGGGAACGCCTGAGCCGCCTTGAGAAGAGCGGCGTGATCGCCGGCTATACGGCGCGCATCAACACGGACAGGTTTCTGCGCCGGACCGCCGTCCTCGTCGAGATCACTCTGAGGAGCCATCAGCAATCGGACTTCAATCGCTTCGAGGAAGCGATCCTCAAGGAGCCCGCCATCGTCTCCTGCGACGCCACCGGCGGCGGTGTGGACTATATTCTTAAGATCGTGTCTGAGGACATCGATGCCTATCAGAGATTGATCGACAAGCTGCTGCGGCTCGATCTTGGGATCGAACGATACTTTACTTACGTGATAACAAAGAACGTCAAGAGTTCGGACCCTTTATCGAGCATCGTCATCGAGAATGCGCTCTGAACGAGCTCAAGAAGCGTCTTGATACAGCCGCTAGCCGGCCCGGAGGCGCGAGCGGATCATGAACGCTTCAAATCGACCGGACAGGCCCAGCGCTTTCTTTCAGTGGATGATCAGATTACCAACCGCTTCCGCCGTCCTGGGAACTCTAACGCCGCTGATCGTCGCCGGTCCCGCGCTCGGGCCTTCACGCGTTGGGCCCCCAGCGCTTAATCCTCATCGGAGAGATGAGGGTTGCGAGTTGAGGCCATCTCGTCCCAACGGCTATGACCTCAACCAAGATCCATAACAGCCTCTCGTCTTTGCCGAGGCGCATTTTTCGGTGAAGCGGATCCGCTTCACCGAAACATATTCTAGCCGCGCGACATGTCCAGCGGCGGCTCAACGCCCTCGCGCAGCGGGCTCACATACGGCGTTTCCCGCGTCCTCTCCGCGAGATCGGCCTTGGCGGCGGCCATGAGGGACGGGTCGGTGATCGCGGCCATGCCGGTGGCGGCCATCGCCTTGGCCACATGCACCATCGCCTTGTGCGCCGTCGGCATCTTGCCCTGGGCCACCACCTGCCACGTGTGAAACGGCGTGCCGATCGCCACAGTCGGCGCATGAGCCTGAACAGTGGGCACCACCCAGCTCACGTCGCCGATATCGGTAGAACCGATCATGGGCTTGCGCGGCGAATCGAGCGGGGTCAGGAAATCCGCGAGAGGTGCATCGGTCTTCGGCTGACCGATGGCGCGATAGACGGACGCAATCTCCTGGTCCGACAGCGTGGCGCGGATCTTGCGGGCGAAGTCGCGGTCGGCCTCGTCGAAGGGCGGCGCGCCGAGCTCCTCCATGGCGTTGTGCAGGGCCTGTTCGAGCGGCGTGTTCCCGAGCGTGTTCGAGACGGCGCTGACGATCCGCATCTCGACGCTGGTCTCCGTCATCAGCGCGGCACCCTGGGCGATCTTGTGCACACGCTCGACGAGGTCGAGCATACCCTGAAGGTCCATGGCGCGGATCGAATAGCGCACGCGGGCATAGGCCTGCACCACGTTCGGCGCGATGCCGCCTGTGTCGAGGAGAGCGTAATGCACGCGCGCATCGGAGGGCATGTGCTCGCGCATGTAGTTCACGCCGACATTCATCAACTCGACGGCATCGAGGGCGCTGCGTCCCAGGTGCGGCGCCGCGGCGGCGTGAGCCGCGCGGCCCGTGAAGGCGAAATCGGCGCGGGTGTTGGCGAGCGACAGGGCCGGCGCGACTTCCCAGAAGCTGTAGGGATGCCATGAGATCGCGATGTCGACATCGTCGAAGGCGCCGGCGCGCACCATGAAGGCCTTGGCGGCGCCACCTTCCTCGGCCGGGCAGCCGTAGTACCGGACGCGACCCGGAATGCCCTTCTCCGCCAGCCAGTTCTTCAACGCGACGGCGGCCAGCATGGCGCCAGAGCCGAGAAGGTTGTGCCCGCACCCGTGTCCATGGCCGCCGGGCTCGACGGGGCGATGCTCCGCGACGCCGGATTCCTGGCTCAGTCCCGGAAGGGCGTCGTATTCGCCGAGGAACGCGATGACCGGGCCGTCCTCACCGGCTTCGCCGATGACTGCGGTCGGAATGTCGGCCACACCCTCGGTGACGCGAAAACCCTGCTGCCGCAGTTCCGCGGCATGCTCGGCGGACGAGCGCACTTCCGTGTAGCAAACCTCCGGCATGCCCCAGACGCGGTCGCTCAGGGCAATGAGGCGGTCCTTGGCGGCATCCACATGCTGCCAGATCTCGTTTCGAACGTTCATGTCTTGCTCCAGAATCGGTCGTGCGCGGTCGTCGATGCGATGCCTGAAAGGAGATGCTTCCACTTGCGCGAAATCATCTCTCTTCCTTGGGTTGCCGTCTTCGTCGACGGTGAACCGGATCCAGTTCACCGCAGAATGCGTTAGAGGGCGCCCACTTCGGCGGTGATCAGCTCTTCAGCCGGTGGAATGCGCCCCTCGAACCAATAGGCGGCGGCCGCGCGCGACATGGCGGCGCCGTCATGTCCCACGCCTTCGACGCGGATCAGTTTCCAATGGAAGGGAAGTCCAAGGCGCTCAGCTTCGCGGCGCGCGAAATCGTACATGAATTGTGCACGCCCGTAGCGATGCGGCCCCTGTCGCAGGGCCTCGGCCTGGGCCGGCAGGTTCGGGTCGTCGGTGCTGATATCCTGATCGCCCGCGAAGATGTGCATGGGATAGGCGAACCAGCGCGCCAGACTGTTCTCATCGAGGCCGAGGCCACCGAGCCCTTCAGGGAAGCTGCGCTCCAAGGTCGGCAAGGTGTACCAGCCGGGATTGCCGGCGATGACCGCTTCGAACGATTCATGATCCTGAGTCGCGAGCATCCGATGTGCGAATTGCCCGCCGGCGGAATGGCCGAAGAGCCGCGCCTTGGAGCGGCGCGTTACGCCGCCTTTCTGCAGGGCCGCGAAGACGCGGGCCGGTACGGCATAGAGCCACTTCTCGACGGGGCTTATGCTTCCCCCGTCCTCGACGACGAGGCCGTTATTGTACGATTCCGCGCCTGGAAAATACGTATCGGAAAAAGTCGGCGCTGCAATCAGGATGCGGTGCTTCTCGGCGGCCGGAATCCAGAAATCCCGATATTCGTCGCCGTTGCGGAGCATGCCGTGCTGGACGATGACGACTGGATCGTCGGGGCCGTGATCGGCTGGGCGGTAGACGTTCACCTCGATCTTCCGGTCGGGGTGGTGCGGATCGACGAAGGGGAGCGTGCTGCGTCCGATCTCGGGGCTAAGAGTGATTGTCGTCATGTGTTGTCCGAAGTGTGGAGATGGCAGGCTGCGCTGCGTCCTGGTGCGATTTCTTTCAGGACCGGGCGAACGTCACGGCATTTCGCCATCGCGTGCTCGCAGCGAGGGTGGAACGGGCAGCCGCCGGGCGGCGCCAGAGGGGAAGGGAGCTCACCCTTGAGCGGCTGGAACGCGCGCTTGCGCCGTTCCGTCGAAGGGCTCGCCGCGATGAGGGCCGCGCTGTAGGGATGGGCCGGCGCGGCGAAGACCTCGGAGGCCGGTCCGATCTCCACGATGCGCCCGAGATACATGATCGCGACCCGGTCGCTGATGTGCCGCACGACTCCCAGGTCATGGCTGACGAACAGATAGGTCAGCCCGTGCTTCTCGCGGATGTCCATGAACAGGTTGATGACCTGCGCCTGGATCGAGACGTCGAGCGCGGAGACCGGCTCGTCGCAGACCAGGAAGCCCGGCTTCACTGCGAGCGCGCGGGCGATACCGATGCGCTGGCGCTGGCCGCCGGAGAACTGATGCGGATAGCGGTTGCGATAGGCGACATCGAGGCCGACCTCGGTCAGGGCCTTGTCGACGGCCGCGTCGATCTCATGCTTCGGCAGGAGACCGTGAACCCGCAGGGCTTCCCCGACGATCTTGCGCACAGGCATCCGCGGATTGAGCGAGGCATAGGGGTCCTGGAACACCATCTGGACCTTGAGGAGATAATCCAGCCGGTCCTTGCCGCGCAGCTCGGCGACGCGCCGGCCCTCGTAAACGATGTCGCCGGCGCTGGGCTTGGTGATCCCGGTGGCGGCGCGCGCCAGCGTGGACTTGCCGCAGCCGGATTCGCCGACGAGGCCGAGCACCTCTCCGCGCTTCACGGTGAGATCGACACCGTCCACCGCCTTCAGCACGGGCGGCGGTGGCGCGCTCCCGATCGTGGCGAGAAGGCGCTGCGCGAAGGTCGACTTGCCGCGGAAGTATTTCTTGACGCCGCGCAGCTCGAAGAAGGGTTCGGTCATAGGGCAGCGCCTTCGGGCACGGGGTTGTGGCAGCGATAGCTCTGCCCGTTGCTCATGACCTGCGGCGGGGGATCGATCTGCGCGCAGACGGGCAGGGCGCGCTCGCATCGCGGACGGAACGGGCATCCGCTCGGGCGCGCATCGATGCTGGGCGCCGCTCCGTTGATCTGCTTCAGACGCTCGCCGGGGACGACCGTCGCGGCCGAGGAGCCGAGCAGGCCGAGCGTGTAGGGATGGCGGGGGCGGTCGAGCACGTCGTCGACGGTTCCCGTCTCGACGATCCGCCCCGCATACATGACGGCGACCCGGTCGGCGAGCTCGGCCACGACGGCGAGATCGTGCGTGATCCAGAGGACCGCCGTGCCGGTCTCGCGACTGAGCTTCTGGACCTCGAACAGGATCTGGCTCTGGATCGTGACGTCGAGCGCCGTTGTCGGCTCGTCGGCGATGATCAGGTCGGGCCTGTTCAGGAGCGCCGTCGCGATGGCGACGCGCTGGCGCATGCCGCCGGAGAACTCGTGAGGATACTGCTTCAGGCGCGCGTCCGGGGACGAAATGCCGACCCGGGACAGGGCCCGCGACGCCTCCGCCAGGGCGTCCTGCCGGCTGCAGGAGCGGTGCTCCAGGATGGCCTCGCACATCTGCTCGCCGATGGTGAGGACCGGGTTGAGGGTCATCAGCGGATCCTGGAAGATCATCGCGATGCGGTCGCCGCGCAGATGCCGCAGGCGCTCGTCGGTCGCCGTGCGGAGATCCTCTCCCTTGAACAGGACGTCGCCGGCAACGATCTCGCCGGGCGCGTCGATCAGCTGGACCAGGGAGAAGCCGGTGACAGACTTCCCCGAGCCGGACTCGCCGACGAGGCCCACGATCTCGCCGGGCTGCACGACGAGATCGACGCCGTCGACGGCGGGCCATGCACCGGCGAGATCGTGGAAGACTGTTCGCAGGCCGCGAACTTCGAGCAGCGGGGAGGTCATTGGCCCCTCACGTTGAAGCTTCGGCGCAGGCGCTCGCCCACGAGGTTGAGCGACATGATCAGGAGCACGAGGGCAATGCCCGGGAAAGCCGCGATCCAGTATTCGCCCGAGAGCAGGAATTCGAAACCGTTGGCGATCAGGAGCCCGAGGGAGGGCTGTGTGACCGGAACGCCGACGCCGAGGAACGACAGGGTGGCTTCGAGCGTGATGGCACTCGCGATGCTGATCGTCGAGACGACGAGGACCGAGCTGATGGAGTTCGGCAGGAGATGGGCCAGCATGATGTGGCGCGTCGGCAGGCCGAAATTGACAGCCGCCTCGATATATTCCTTACGCCGCTCGACGAGCGCCGCGGCGCGCATCAGGCGGGCATATTGCGCCCATTGCACCAGGATGATGGCGATGATCACCTTGTCGACGCCGCGCCCGATGGAGGCAAGAAGTACGAGGGCGATCAGGATCGACGGGAAGCCGAGCATGAAATCGACGACGCGCATGATCGCCGCGTCGGCGGCGCCGCCGAACTGGGCCGCGACGAGTCCGGCGAGAACCCCGATGGCGAGCGCGCCCGCGGTGGAGGTCAGGCCGACGAGCAGGCTGGTGCGCAGGCCGTAGAGGATGGCGCTGAGCATATCGCGGCCCTGCGCGTCGGTGCCGAGCCAGTAGGTGATGCCGGTCATGCCCTGCGCGCCGGGCTCCAGGCGGTTGTCCATCACGCTCAGCGACGCGAGGTCGTGCGGGTTCTGCGGCGCGATGAAGGGCGCGAGCAGCGCGAGCAGGAGGAGGAGCCCGAGAAGGATGATCGCGCCGCGCGTCGTCGGGCGGCTCTTGATCCGGCGCAGGACTTTCTGGCGCAGCGCCGTATCGGCGTCGGCCGCCACGGGCGCCGTCTTCGAAGCGATCATGCCATTTCTCCCGTCAGCTTCACGCGGGGATCGAGCGCCGCGTAGAGGATGTCGACGAGGAAGTTCACGGCGACGAAGAGGAGTGTTGCGAGCATCACATAGGCGACCACGACGGGGCGGTCGAGCTGGTAGATGCTGTCGATGAGGAGCTTGCCCATGCCCGGCCAGGCGAACACGGTCTCGGTGATGGTCGAGAAGGCCACGAGGCTGCCGAATTCCATGCCGGCGACCGTCACGACGGGAATGAGGATGTTGCGCAGCACGTGCCGCCCGACGATGCGCTTGCGGCGCACGCCCTTGGCGCGGGCATACTTAACGTAATCCTGAGTCATCGCCTCCGTGGTGCCCGCCGCCACGAGGCGGATCATCAGGGCCATGTTCGGGATGGCGAGGTTCAGGGCCGGCAGGGCGAGATGCTTCAGGCCGTCGAGCGTCAGCAGGCTCGTCGGAATGCCGAAGACGGACACCGTCTCGCCGCGTCCCGCCGTCGGCAGCCAGCCGAGGAAGACGCTGAAGAGCAGGATGAGCATCATGCCCTTCCAGAAGCTCGGAAGGGAGAAGCCGAGGATCGTCCCAGCCATGATGGCGCGGCTCGGACGGCTCTCGGGGTTGAGGCCGGCCAGGAGGCCGAGCGGAATGCCGATGAGGGCGGCGAAGCCCATGGCCAGGAGGACGAGTTCGAAGGTGGCCGGCAACCGTGCCACGATCAGATCGACCGCCGGAACGCCGTGAACGAAGGAGACTCCGAGATCGCCTTTCAGGGCCTTGCCCAGGAAGCCGAGATATTGCTGCCAGATGGGCAGATCGAGTCCGAGGCGCTGGATCATGGCCGTGCGTTCGGCGGCACTGACCTGCGGCGGGACCAGGAGTTCGATCGGGTCTCCGATGCCGTAGACGGCGAGGAAGACCACGACGGAAACCGCGAGCAGAACCAGGACGCTCTGGATCAGACGTTGCAGGATGTAGGCCGTCATGTCAGGCGTTCCGATCTGCTCGCGGCTTCGTTCATGGCTTGCTTACTTCGCGGGCTTGACCTGCATGGCCATGGTGAACTGGTCCGCGCGGCCGACGTAGTTCAGGTTCGCCTTGTAGGCCCAGATGGTGCTCTCGAAATGCAGCGGGATGAACGCGCCGCCTTCGATAACCTTCGTCCCGGCCTGCTGGAGGATCTCCGCCCGCTTCGCGTCGTCGAGGGTGACGATGGCGGTGCGGATCAGCTTGTCGAATTCAGCATCGTGGTAGCCGCCATAGTTCGAGCCGCCGATGGTCTTCGCCTCGTCAGGCGTCGCGGGCCACTGGCGCAGGAAGGACGAGGCCTCGCCGCTCGTGGAGCCCCAGCCGCCGAGAGCCACGCTGAACTCCTTCTTGGAGCGGCGCGGGAAGTAGATGGCGCGGGCCATCGCGTCCACTTCGGAGCGGATCCCGACCTGCGTCAGGTATTGGGCGACGGCCTGGGTGATCTGGCTGTCGTTGATGTAGCGGTCGTTGGTGGTCGAGAGCGTGAGCTGGAAGCCGTTGGGATAGCCGGCCTCCGCCAGGAGCTTCTTGGCCGCGGCCGGATCGTAGGCGATCTTCGGCGGGTTCGCCAGCGCTCCGAACATGCCGTTGGGCAGGAACTGGTAGGCCGGCTCGGCGGCGCCGTCCATGATGCGCTTGATGATGGCGTCGCGGTCGATGGCGAGTGACATCGCCTTGCGCACGCGCGGATCCTTCAGCGGGTTCTTGCCGTTCTCGGCCTTCACGAACGGGCTCGGCTCACGCTCCACGTCGAGCTGGAAGTAGATGACGCGGGTCGAGGGCGTGATCACGTGGCCGAAACGCTTGTCGTCCTTGATGCGGGCGACGTCGCGCGCGGCCGGGTTCTCGATCACGTCGTAGTCGCCGGCGAGCAGGCCTGCGAGGCGCGGACCGGCATTGGGGACCGGCACGAAGGTCACGTTGGCCCAGGGCTCCGCCGGGCCCCAGTACTTGTCGTTGCGCTCGAGCTCGACGCTCGTTCCCTTCGTGTAGCTCTTGAACTTGTAGGGGCCGGTGCCGATGGCGAGCTTGCCGTCGTTGAAGTCTCCGACGACGGGCCATGCTCCGGTGACGCCGCAGTTCTTCGCGACATCAAAGGTCAGCTTGTCATGCGGAAGAACGGACGAACTCAGGATGGCGAGGCCGGACAGGAAGTTCGGCAGCAGCGGATCCGGCGCTTTCGTGGTGATGACGATGGTTTGCGGATCCGGCGCCTCGACGGCCGTGAAGTTGCCCGTGATGTCGGCAAACGAGCCCGCGATTGCCGTCTCGTTCTTCAGGGTGCGGCAGAAGCTGAAGATCACGTCGTCAGCCGTGAAGGGCTGGCCGTTGGAGAAGGTCACGCCCTGGCGGAGCTTGAACGTCCAACGGTTCTGGCCGTCGTTCTCCCAGGACGTTGCGAGATTGGGTAGGACTTTCTGATTCTCGTCCTGCTTGGTCAATCCGTCGAAGATATGAGCCGCGAGGGCGTTGTTCGGCGTCAGATCGTGATAATGTGGGTCGATCGCGGTCGGCTCCGAGCTGAGCGCGATCTTGAGCGACTGGGCCCATGCGGGAGCGCTGAGCAGGCAGGTGCTGGCGACGAAAGCGAATATGAGTGGACGGCACATTGAGTGTCTCTCCGGTTCCCTTGGTGGCTGCCTTTTGACAGATTTATTTTCTCAGATTAAAAATCATGAAAATTTTCTGACGTCAACCAGTCGGGAGCGCGCGTGTCTCAAGTTCTGAAGCCGACGACGGATCTGGCTCACCGGATCGCGCTCGTTTACGCGTCGCTCAGCGAAGCGCACCGGCGCGCGGCGGACTTCGTGCTGCAGAACCCTCTCGAGACGGCCACGATGACGATCGAGGGCTTCGCGGAACGCAGCGGCGCCTCGACGGCGACGGTGACGCGTTTCGTCCGCGCGCTCAATTACGCCGGCTACAGCGAGTTCCGGGCGGCGCTCTCCGAAGCTCTGCGACTGGCCATGGCTCCCGTGGATAGTTTCGCCGATGCCCACAGCACGAAAAGCTCCGCCTTCTCGACTTTCGTGACGGCCCTCAAGGACCAGGCGGCCAATCTCGACGAGACCCTCGCGGCCGTCGACGAGCAAACCTGCACCCGCGCCATGGACGTCCTGCTGCGCGCCCGCCGGATCTTCATCGTCGGGTCCGGCGCGAGCCACCATGTGGCGGCTCATCTCGACGAAGGATTGACGCTCTATCTCGATGCGAACGTGATCTTCGCCTCGTCCCGTGGCGGGGCCGAGAAAGCCGTCCGGCACCTGATGAATGTGGGGCCGGAGGATCTCGTGCTCGCCATCTCCCTTCCGCGTTATTCGCGTGGCACCGTTGATCTGGCGAAGCTCGCCAAGAATCGCGGGGCGATAGTCATGGTCTTGACGGACGGGCCGAGTTCGCCGCTCGTTCCCATCGCGGACATCACCCTCTTCGCGCCGGCGCGGAATAGGCTGCTGCCGAACTCGCCGACCGCCGCCTTCGCGCTTGCGGACGCCATCGTGGCCGCTGTGGCCCGCGAACGGCCCGATGCCGTCGAGGCTCTGAAGGAGCTCAGCGAGAATCTCCTCTGGACTTTCTATCAGTGAAGAGCCGTCCTACAGCATCGGATTGAATCCCAAAAGTGGACTTGCACTTTTGGGATTCAATCCGATGCTTCGTCCATCAATGAGAGCATCGTTCGGGCGGAAAACCGGATCCACTTTTCCGCACGATGCTCTAGCCCGGTGCCGATCGTGTCTGTTCGAGACTCTGTTTTGCGAGCGCAAGCGCTTCCTGAAACACGGCCGGGTCGCCGATGTGGTTGGCAAGAATCAGCACGAGGGACGAATTGAGCGCGGCGCTCTGTTCGTCCGACAATCCGCGATGCGCTTCGATCAGCGCCCGGTAGGCGCGATCCGGATCGGGGAAGCGGCTTTCGGTCACGAGGGCGCTCATGCGGGTTTCTCATCCAAAGCATCGAACGCAAAAGTGGGAACCGGTTTTGCGTGAACAGATGCGGTAAAAACAAAAAATGAGAGCATCGGATGTGCACTCGAGTTCACGTCCGATGCTCAAGATTCTTCATGCGGTTCGAGGCGCGCGCGATTGCTTCCGCCGTCGTGTGGCGCCAGCGCGCCGCGAGGTGCTGATCCGGACGGACGAGATAGGTGCTGCCAGGCGTCGCGTCGAAACGTCGGGTGAAGAATCCTTCCGGATCGATCAGATCATGACCGATGACGATAACGTGCTTGCCGGACGGCGGAGGGCTGCCGTTGGGCACGTGGATCAGCGTCTCCTCGCTGCCCAGGGCTTCGAGCAGCCAGATCGGCTCGCCGCTGACTGTGCGCATAGGGGCATCGGGCACGGGCGCACCGAGACGGGCGGAGCCAGACCAGTCATCCTCATCGGGCGTGGACAGCGATGTCTCGTAGGTCGACGGCATCGACAGCCTGCCGGAATTCACCATGCGCTTGGCGAAGGGCGCATGGCGCGCGAGGGCGAGCACCGCATCGCGGAAGCGCAGTTCCTGCGCCGAGCGCGGCGCGATGAAATCCGTCGAGCGGGTGGAATGGCCGATATTCTCGTCGGCGGCGGCCGAGCGTTCGGCATCATAGGTGTCGATCAGGCTCTCGGGCGCTTCGCCTCCGATCACGAACGCGAGCTTCCAGGCGAGGTTCTCCGCATCCTGGATCCCGGAATTGGCGCCGCGCGCGCCGAAGGGCGAGACCTGATGGGCGGCGTCGCCGGCGAAGACCACGCGGCCATGCACGAAGCGCTCCAGGCGCCGGCACTGGAACGTGTAGACTGACACCCATTCGAGCGTGAACGCGTCGTGTCCGAGCATCTGGCGGATGCGCGGGATCACGCGCTCGGGCGCCTGCTCGGCCGTCGCGTCGGCATCGGGGCCGAGCTGCAGGTCGATGCGCCACACGTCGTCCGGTTGCTTGTGGAGAAGTGCCGAGCGGCCGTCGTGGAAGGGCGGATCGAACCAGAACCAGCGCTCGGGCGGAAAGTCGCCCTTCATCTTCACGTCGGCGATCAGGAAGCGGTCCTCGAAGACCTCGCCCCTGAAATCGAGCCCGAGCATGCCGCGCAGGGCCGAGCGTGCGCCGTCGGCCGCCACCACCCAATCGGCATCGAGATCGTAGGAGCCCTCGGGCGTCTCGATGGTGAGCGTCACACCGTCGTTGCGGCGCTTGAGGGCGCTGACCTTGTTGCGCCAGCGGATCTCGAGATGCGGCAGTTCGGCGGCGCGCTCCACGAGTGCGTGTTCGAGATAATATTGCTGCAGGTTGATGAAGGCCGGCATCTTATGCCCGTCCTCGGGCAGCAGGTCGAAGGCGTAGAGCTGTTCGTCGCGCTGGAACACCTTGCCGAGCTTCCAGGTGACGCCTCTTTCCAGGCAGGGATCGGCGACGCCGAGCCGGTCGAGGATCTCGAGGGTGCGCTTGGCGTAGCAGATGCCGCGCGAGCCTTCGCCGATCCGGTCCGCGTCATCGAGCAGCACCACCGGGATGCCGCGCTGCGCCAGGTCGATGGCGGTGCACAGCCCGACCGGGCCCGCGCCGACGACGATCACGGGATGACGGGCGGGGGAGGGGTGATCCTGGTCGGCGCAGCGGCGATAACCGAACTGGTAGAGAATCCTGCGAGTGTTCATGGCGTGGCCTGTGCGTCGACGATCAGGCGGGTGCGGTCGTCGATCATGCCGGAGTGGGTTTGGCCCGTGGCCGTAGCACAGAGGGGACGGATCAAGGCATACGCCTTTCGGCCATGACGATTCTCCCTGTCGTTCCGCGCCGTTCTTGCCATCGGCCTTCTGCTGCCGACGGATGTTTGCGCTGCTGACGCACAGGGTCAGCCTTGAGATTGTAACCGTCAAGTTCGGCGCAGAAGCCGAGCTTGGGCTCAACGCAGGTTGAAGCGCAGCGGCACGGTGAAGGTCGATTGCGGAATGAAGTCCGGGATCGGCGGCAGGGAGGAGCCGGGGCTCGCGGCGGCCAGCGCCGCCTGGTCGAGCGCCGCGTGTCCTGCGCTGCGCACGAGGGATGCGCCGACGATGCGGCCCGACCGGTCCATGGTGAACCGCACGGTGGCGATGCCGGTGATGCCCTGGCTGCGCGCGACATCCGGATAGCGCAGGCGATGGCGCAGGAACGCCACGAGGCTCGCGAGGTAGCGGTTGCGCGCGGTCGGATCAGCCGCAGCCGCCTGGCCGCCCATGTTCTCGCGCGACGCGGAGGCCTGCCCCTGGCGAGCATCGGAGGGCAGCGGCTTCGGCTCGGCCAAAGTCCGGCGCGGAGGCAGCTTGCGCTCGGCCGGCTTCGGCGGTGGCTTCTTCTCGGGCTTGGGAACAGGCTTTTCGTCGAGGGGCTTGGCGACCACCGTCTCCGGCGGCGGAAGGATGACCGTGTCCGTCGTGGCTGTTTCCTGTTCGACCGGAACGGCCTCGACCAGGAGCGCTTCGGTCGCGTCCTGAGGCTGGGCTTCGGCGATCTCCTCAGGCGGCTGCTCCTCGACGGTTTCCGCTTCCATCGGCTGCGTCTGCGTCTCGACGGGCGACACCTCCGGCGCTGGTTCGAGCGACGGCGCCACCGAGACGAGCTCTTCCAGGGCGGGAGCCAGGTCGATGGTGATCTCCTGCTCGCCGGGCGCATCGGCCTTGTCGCGCGGCCAGAAGGTCACAGCCGTGAAGGCGGCGCCATGCAGGATGAGCGCCGTCGCGAAGGCAAGGCCGAGCCGGCTCGGCTCCTGGGGCGATCTTAGGCTTTGAATGGACATCGGATGGCGTGTGACCTAGGGCGAACCCGACCCGCCCGGGGCCTGGGCGATCAGCGAGACCCGGCCGAATCCCGCCGCATTGATCTGACCCATGATCTCGATGACGCGGCCATAGGGAACAGCCTTGTCGCCGCGCACGAGCACGACCTGACCAGGATCCGCGCTCGCGAGCGCCCGCAGACGCGGCATCATGGTGTCGGGCGTCAGCGGCTCCTTGTCGAGGAAGGGCTGCCCCTGCGCGTCAATGGTGACCACCACCGGCTGCTTCGGCTGCGAGACTTTCGGTGCCGCCGTCTTCGGCAGTTGCACGGGCACGCCCACGGTCATGAGGGGCGCGGCCACCATGAAGATGATGAGCAGGACGAGCATCACGTCCACGAGGGGCGTGACGTTGATCTCCGACAGGGGGGCGGCGCCGAACGCGTCGTCCGTGTCCTGCGGCTGGATGGGGCCCATTCCCATTATTCCGCCGCCTCCGCGCGCAGGGGAGACTTGCGGTCGCGCGCCAGGCGGTCGCCGAGCGCCGTGATGCCGGCCACGAACGATTGCTGCAGGCGGCCGAGATCGGTCGTGAGCTTGTTGTAGGCGATCACGGCCGGGATGGCGGCGACGAGTCCGATGGCCGTGGCGAAGAGGGCTTCCGCGATGCCGGGCGCGACGACGGACAGGCTCGTGTCCTGGCTCGCCGCGATGGCCGAGAACGAGTTCATGATGCCCCAGACCGTGCCGAACAAACCGATGAAGGGCGCGGCCGACCCGATGGTGGCGAGGAACGGCAGGCCGACCTGGAGTTGCCGCATGTCGGCCGAGAGCGCGGCCCGCATGGCGCGCTCGATGCGCTCACGCCGCTCGGCTCGGCTCTCGGAGGCGTCCTGGTCGCGCCAGGCTTCGTGGCCCGCGCCGACGATGCGCCCGGTCGCGCCCGCCATCTGCGGCGAGAGCCTGTCGCCCGAGCGCGCCGCGGCCTCGAACGCGCGCGCTTGGCGACGCAGGCTGCCGAGGCGCAGGAGTTTCTCGAACACGATGGTCCAGCAGCCGAGCGACGCCAGGACGAGCAGGATCATCACGCTCTTGACGATCGGATCGGCCTGCAGGAACAGGCCGAGGAATGACATGTCGTGCGTGGCCGCGGGCATGATCTCGTTCACGATGGCGATCTCACTTCACGAAGGATACGGAATCGACCTTCGAGGCCGTCTCGATGGCGGACAGGCATTCCTCCCGCGCGGCGCTCGCGCCCTCGCAGGTCAGGACGTCGTTGAGAAGAACGCGCCCGACGCGTGTGCAGGCGAGGCCAGGAAAATCGAACAGCTTGATCAGGGTCTTGCGGCGCGGCACCGGGCCGACTTCCACGGCGAGCCGCTTGGCCGCCACGCCCTCGGTGTCGAGGGCGAACAGGTCGAGCTTCAGGGAGGTCCAGCCTTCGCCCTTCTGGTTGTCGATGAGGAAATAGGTCCGGCAATTGTCGCCCGAGGCTTCGATCCGGTTCAGCTCGATGCGCAGGGGATCCGACGCCTTGTCCTCGGCGAGAGCCGTTCCGCCGAAAGGCAGGAGCAGGGCCAGGCAGGCGAGGATGCTGCCGGACGCATGGCCGGGATCATTCCAGGTGCTCGTGCCCATGAACGCGTTCTCCTTCGTGTCGGCCGGATGTCCCGAACCCGGAATTCTTCCGGGAGGCCGATGAAGTATCTGAAAGAACGTAGATAAATCAAGGGGTTATAGGAAAATCAGAGGCGTTCTAAAAGACCCGCTACGGCCTTGAGATCGGGACGGAATCCGCTTCCTTAAAAGAGCTTCAAAGTAATTTTTCTCGAGCGGCGTCGCGACATTGCCGGTTGAAAGGCCACGAGCGCCGAGCGGATTTCACGAAAATACCATGATGCCTGAGGAAGACGGGACGTGCTTCTTACCCGGGAGATTCCGCTTGAGCTACGACGGTCACGACAAGCCCTATCCGACTTGGTACCCCTACGCCTTCGTCGGTGCGCTGGCGGTGCTTGGCGCGGCCTATTTCGTGTTCGGGTGAGAGCAGGGGCAATGCTTGCTGCGGCCTGCATCCCAAAGCGAGCGAGGCGGTACATCCGCGCCCCGGTCGCTTTTGGGAGAGAGCCTTTCCGCTAGAGCATCGGACCCAAAAGTGGACTTGCACTTTTGGGATCCATCCGACGCTCCAACTCTTGGCTGGCGCATCGTTCGAGCGGAAAACCGGATCCACTTTTCCGCATGATGCGCCAAGCGGACCGGCATGAAGACTATGACGGCGACATGGTTAACAGGCCGTTAACGGCGCGGCTCGATGTCTGCGCGATCACATGGTCGCGCCGACCTGCCAGGGCACGAATTCGAGGTCGCCGTAGCCGAGTTCCTCCGACTTCGTGTGCTCGCCGGATGCGACGCGCAGGAGGATGTCGAAGATCTCCCGGCCCTTGTCCTCGAGCGAGACGCCGTCGAGGATGTCGCCGCAATTGATGTCCATGTCGTCGAGCATGCGGCGGTAGATGTCGGAATTCGTCGCGAGCTTCAACGACGGCACCGGCTTGCAGCCGAAGGCCGAGCCGCGGCCCGTGGTAAAGGCGATCAGGTTCGCCCCGCCCGCCACCTGGCCGGTCGCCGCGACGGGATCGTAGCCCGGCGTGTCCATGTAGACGAAGCCGTGGTCCTTCACCGGCTCGGCATATTCGTAGACGGCGCGCAGCGTGGAGCGCCCGCCTTTCGCAGCCGCGCCCAACGACTTCTCGAGGATCGTCGTCAATCCACCGGCCTTGTTGCCGGGCGAGGGATTGTTGTTCATCTCGCCGCCGTTGCGAGCCGTGTAATCCTCCCACCACCTGATCCGCGCGATGAGCTTCTCGCCGATCTCCCGCGTGGCGGCGCGCCGGGTGAGCAGATGCTCCGCGCCGTAGATCTCGGGCGTCTCGGACAGGATCGACGTCCCGCCATGGCGCACCAGCAGGTCGGACGCGACGCCGAGGGCCGGGTTCGCCGTCAAGGCGGAATAGCCGTCGGAGCCGCCGCACTGGAGCGCGAGCACCAGCTCGGATGCGGGACGCGTCTCGCGCTGTGCCCTGGCGGCGATGGGCAGCATGTCCTTCACCGCATCGACGATGGCCTGCACGGTCCGGCGGGTGCCGCCCGTTTCCTGAATGGTGAGGGTGCGGAACGTCTCGCTTTCGGTCAGGCCGTATTCCTGCTTCATGCGGCCGATCTGGAACACCTCGCAGCCGAGCCCGACCATGATCACGCCGGCGAAGTTCGGATGGCTCGCGTAGCCCCATTGCGTGCGGCGCAGGATGTCGAAACCTTCGCCGTAGGCCGCGTGCCCGCAACCGGTGCCGTGCACGATGGCCACGACGCCGTCGATGCCGGGATAATCCCGCAGGAGACCGGAACGCTCCACCTCGGCCGCCGCGAAGCGCGCCACGGAGGCCGAGCAGTTCACCGAGGTGAGGATCCCGATATAGTTGCGCGTACCGGTTCTGCCCGAGGCGCGGCGATAGCCCTGGAAGGTGGCGCGCAGGTCTGGCGCCAGCAGGTCGTCCTCCCTGGCCTCGACGCCGAACGCATAATCGCGCTCGAAATCGTGCAGGCCGACATTGTGCTCGTGCACCCATTCGCCCGGTGCGATGTGGGTCTTGGCGAAGCCGATGATCTGGCCGAACTTGCGGATCGGCTCGCCTTCGCGGATCGGCTCCGCGGCCATCTTGTGGCCCCGCAGGATGCGCTCGCGGGCCGTCAGGCCCGCCGCCTCGGCGCCCTGGTTCACGAGGTCGATGGCGATGACCACGTTGTCATCGGGCGAGAGGCGGATGGTGCGGGGCGTGCTCATGAATATCTCGTAAGTCGGTCATTTCCGGTTGTCGGGCGGTCCATTACCGCCCCAATCCCATCTTCTGCGGGAGCCAGAGAGTCAGTTCCGGAATATAGGTGATCGCGATCAGCGCCAGCATCAAGGGGATGAGCCAGGGCAGGATCGCCACAGTGGTGCGCTCCACCGACAGCTTGGACACCCTCGCCAGGACGAAGAGGACCATGCCGAGGGGCGGATGAAGCAGCCCGATCATCAGGTTCAGCGTCATGATGAGCCCGAAATGGATCGGGTCTATGCCGAGCTTGAGCACGATGGGCAGCAGGATCGGCACCAGGATGGTGATGGCCGCGATGGTATCGATGAAGCAGCCCACGAACAGGATCAGGATGTTGGCGAGAAGCAGGAACACCCACTTGTTCTGCGTGAATCCGAGGATCGCGTCGGAGAGGATCTGGGCCGCCTGGCTGACCGTCAGGAGCCAGGCGAAGATCGACGCCGCCGTGACGATGAAGAGCACCGACGCGGTCGTCTCGATGGTGTCGAAGGTCGCCTTGGCGAGGCTTTTGAACGTCATCGAGCGATAGCGCACGAGGCCGAGGAACAGCGACCACAGGACCGCCGCGACCGCCGCCTCGGTGGGCGTGAAGAGGCCGAGCGTCATGCCGCCGATCAGGATGACCGGCGCCATCAGGGCCATCACGGCCGAGAAGTCGAAGAACCAGTCGAGGACGAGAAGCACGGCCAGCGCGATGCCGATGGCGACATTGGTGGAGAGGCCCGCCTGCATCATCAGCCACACGGCCACGGGGAACATCAGGACGATGACCACTTCGATGCTGGCATTGCCGAGCTGGCGCCACGAGAACGGCGTGTCCGATCCCCAACCGTTCTTGTAGGCGAAATAGGCCACCGTCGCCATCATCAGCAGAGTCATGACGATGCCGGGGATGAGGCCGCCGAGGAAAAGCGCCCCGATGGAGACGTTCGCCATCATGCCGTAGATCACGAAAGGCAGGGAGGGCGGGATGATCGGCCCCAGGGTCGCGGAAGCCGCCGTGACGCCGACGGCGAACTCCGTCGAGTAGCCATGGTCCTTCATGGCCTTGATCTCGATGGTCCCGAGACCGGCGGCATCCGCGATAGCCGTGCCGGACATGCCCGAGAACACCACCGAGCCGACGATGTTCACTTGGCCGAGGCCGCCCTTCATCCAGCCCACGAGAGCGACGGCGAAGGAGTAGATGCGGCCGGTCACGCCGGCAATGTTCATCAGGTTGCCGGCGAGGATGAAGAACGGAACGGCGAGGAGCGGGAAGCTCTCGACGCCGGCGATCATGCGCTGGGCCACGATGACGTCCGGGACGGTTCCGGTGGCGAGGATGTAGCACAGGGACGCGGCGGCCATCGCGATGGCGACGGGCAGGCCGAGGATCATCAGAATGAGGAAGGAGCCGATCAGGATGAGCATCAGGTTTCCGCCACTACAGGTGCATCGAAGGCTTCGGGCCGCTCGAGAACGGAATAGCCGCGGCGCCAATTGGCGACGGCAACCTGAACCGAGCGGAAGCTCATGAGGACGAAGCCGATGAAGACGAAGGCATAGGAGAGGTTCTTCGGCAGAGCGACGGTCGTCATCTGCTCGTCGCCGACGATGCTCATGTAGCGCCAGATGAGGAAGGCCCCATAGACGAAGAAGGACACGCGGATGATGTCGATCAACGTCGCCAGCACGCGGCCGAGGCCGGGTGAAAGATAGCGATAGAGAAAGTCGACCTGGATGTGGCGGTTCATGCGCACGCACATGGCCGACCCGACGAAGACCAGGGCCACGTTGAGATTAGTGGCGATCTCCTCCGTCCAGGCGAAGGAATCGTTCAGCACGTAGCGGGTGAAGAATTGAACGAAGACGGCGAGCGCCATGGCCCAGAACAGGCCTAAGGCCAGCCAATCCTCGAAGGCATAGCCCGAGAGATCGACCGGTGCGTGCTCGCTCTCGTCGAAGGTCTGCGCCAGTTCCTCGGCGCTGACCTGGGTGTGGACTTCGGTCTTCATCGGTCTTTTCAGCCTCTCAAGCGCGGAGCGTTTCCCTCGCGGTGGACAACAGGGAAAGGAGGGCCGCCCGGAGGCGGCCCCCCGCACCTCAGAGACCTTCCGACTTCAGGGCCTGGATCTTGTCGTAATCGGCCTTGCGGTAGCCGAGCGATTCCAGCGTGACGTTCTTCATCACGGCGTCCTTGAACTCGTCCTTGTTGACCTCCGTGATCGTCAGGCCCTTCTGCTTGAAGGTTTCGATCAGCTCCTTCTCCTTCGCCTGAATCTCCCCCGAGGCGCGGACGGCCGCTTCCTGGGCGACCTGGGCGAAGATCTTCTTGTCCTCATCCGAGAGCTTGGCCCAAAGCTGCTTGGAGATGATCGTCGCCAGGTGGTCGACGATATGGCCGGTGAGCACGATGTGCTTCTGCACTTCGAAGAACTTCTTGGCCTCGATGGTAGTCAGCGGGTTCTCCTGCGCGTCGACGGTGCCGTTCTGGAGCGCCAGATAGACTTCGGCGAAGGCGATCGGCGACGTGTTGGCCCCGCAGGAACGAGGCATGGCCAGATAGGCAGGCGCGTCCGGCACGCGGATCTTGAGACCCTTCATCTCGGCGCAGGTCTTGAAGGGCTTGTTCGTGGAGGTGTGGCGCACCCCGTAATAGGTGAGGGCGACCATCTGGTGCCCGGTTTTCTCGGCGTAGCCGGCGCTGAGCTCCTTGAAGACGTCGCTCTTCGCGAAGGCGAGCAGATGGCCGGAATCGCGGAAAATGTAAGGATAGTAGCCGATGCCGATGGGCGGGTAGCTGCGCGCCGCGAAGCTCGGGCCGGAGATGATCATGTCGACCGTGCCGAGCGACAGGCCCTGGTTGATGTCGCTCTCCTTGCCGAGCTGCGATGCCGGATAGACGTCGATCTGGTAGCGGTTGTTGGTGCGCTTGGCGATTTCCTGGGCGGCCCAGACGGATTGGGTATGGAAGGGCTCCGAGGTCTCGTAGACATGGGCCCATTTCAGCTTCGTCTGGGCGCTGGCCGGCAAGGCGGGCAGGATGGCGGTTGCGGCCGCGATGAGGCCAAAAGCTAGGCGGCGGGTCGGAAATGGCATAGGCGTTCCTCCGGGAAGCCGGCTCTGCGGCCGGTTGAAGAATGATCGCGGGCGGTTCGCCCGATCGAGGGATCCGACAAGCTGATGGCGTGGGCTCATCGGTTCGGCTAACATGTTAGGCAAATGGACGCGCTCGACAAGAGAAAAAGATACGATTTCCTCGTTCCCCTGGAGCGGGGCGCTCGGGGGCAGACGACCGAGAAGGTCGAAGCGTCCCTGCGGGCCGCCATCGTGGCGCTCGACTTCGCCCCTGGGGAATTCATCGACAAGGGCTCCGTCTGCGCGGCGCTCGGGGTCTCCCGGTTCCCGGTCTCCGAGGCCCTCACGCGCCTCGCCGCCGAGGGGCTGGTCGAGATCCTGCCCCAGCGCGGCTCCCGCGCGGCCCGCATCCGCCTGCCGGAGATCCGGGAATCGATGCTGATTCGGCGGGCCCTGGAGGGCATGGTGGCGGAAGCGGCCGCCACGCGCCTGTCGCCGGCCGCCATCGAGGCCCTGCGCGGCAACCTGGAGGCGCAGCAGGAGTCCGTCGCGCGCGGTGATCGGCCCGGCTTCTATGCCCTGGACCTGGAATTCCACACGATCTTGGTCGAGGGGCTGGGGATGCCCCGGGTCGCAGCCGTGATCGACGCCTCGCGGGCCAATATCGACCGGGTGCGCCGCCTGCTCTCCTCGCCCCGGCGCCATGCCGTCACCCTGGCCGAGCATCGGGAGCTCTTCCGCGCCCTTGAGGTGCACGACGCCCCGGCGGCCCGCCGGGCCATGGAGGCTCACCTGGAGGCGGTCGTGGAAGAACTGGAGCGCTTCTCCGTCGAGCACGCCGAGGTGTTCGTGCAGGCTTGAGCGGTGCCAGCGTCTCACGAAGTACCGCCGACGCGTGTCCTCGCGCTCGCCGCGCGCCCCTTCACCGGTGCCGCCGTGCAGTATATACCTGTCGGCAGGCGGCGGGGCGCACGTGAGCATCTGACCGAAAAGTGACTTGCACTTCCAGGGTCGTTTCCGATGCTTCACTCTTTGGTGGGCGCATCGTTCGGCACGGATACGCCGATCCGCACGATGCGTCGATGACAGGAGGCTTTCATGACACTCCAGATTGGCGATGTCGCGCCTGATTTCGAAGCAGAGACGACGGAAGGCCGTATCCGCTTTCACGACTGGATCGGCGATTCCTGGTGCGTGCTCTTCTCCCATCCCAAGGACTTCACGCCGGTCTGCACGACCGAGCTGGGATACATGGCCAGGATCAAGCCAGAGTTCGACCGGCGCGACGTGAAGATCATCGGGCTCAGCGTCGATCCCATCGACAATCACGC
Source organism: Microvirga sp. Mcv34 (assembly GCF_024519725.1). Lineage (GTDB taxonomy): Bacteria > Pseudomonadota > Alphaproteobacteria > Rhizobiales > Beijerinckiaceae > Microvirga. The sequence goes on from NZ_JALJRK010000015.1 coordinate 28,977, forward strand.
GCGCTGGGCGGAGGACATCCGCGAGACGCAAGGCACCGCGCCCAACTTTCCGATGATCGGCGACACCGATCTCTCGATCTCGAAACTCTACGGGATGCTTCCGGCGAGTGCGGGCGGCACGTCGGAAGGCAGGACGCCCGCGGACAACCAGACCGTCCGCAACGTGTTCGTCGTCGGGCCCGACAAGAAGATCAAGCTCGTGCTCGTGTATCCCATGACCACGGGGCGCAATTTCGACGAGGTGCTCCGCGTCATCGACTCGCTGCAGCTCACGGCGAAGCACCGCGTCGCGACGCCCGCGAATTGGAAGCAGGGCGAGGACGTCATCATCGCGGGGTCGGTGCCGGACGAGGAGGCCAAGAAGATTTATCCGCAAGGCTGGAAGGCGCCGAAGCCCTATATCAGGATCGTGCCGCAGCCCGATGCGTGACCCGTCGGGTCGAGAAGCATGAACGGTGGGGCGCATCCGCGTTCGAAGGAGCAGAAGCCATGAGCACAACAGCCGTCCCTCGATCGACGCCCGACCGTTCCGCCGCAAGGCCGCAGGTGGATGCGTTCTTCGACAAGCGCACCTGCAGCGTCCAGTACGTGGTGTCCGATCCCGCCACGCGGCGCTGCGCGCTCGTCGACCCGGTTCTCGATTACGACGAGAAGTCCGGTTCCATCGCGACCGCATCGGCCGATGCGCTACTCGCCTGCGTGAAGGAGAAGGGCCTGACCGTCGAGTGGATTCTCGACACGCATCCGCATGCGGACCATCTGTCGGCCGCCGCGTATCTCAAGGATCGCACGGGCGCGAAGACGGCCATCGGCGAGCGCGTCGTCGACGTGCAGCGGCTCTGGAAGACGATCTACAATCTCACCGATTTCGAAGCGGACGGCTCGCAATGGGATCGCCTGTTCGCCGACGGGGACGAATTCCGGATCGGCGACATAGGCGTGCGGGTCGTCTTCTCGCCGGGCCACACGCTCGCCTCCATCACCTACGTGGTCGGCGATGCCGCCTTCATCCACGATACGCTCTTCATGCCCGATTTCGGCACGGCCCGCTGCGACTTTCCCGGCGGCGACGCCAGGGCCCTGTGGCGCACCATCCAGCGCATTCTGTCCCTGCCCGAGGACACGCGCCTGTTCTCCGGCCACGACTACATGCCGGGCGGACGGCCTCCGGCCTGGGAGAGCACCGTCGCCGGGCAGAAGGCCCACAACGTGCATCTGGCTCAGGCCCGCACCGAGGACGAGTTCGTCGCCATGCGCCAGGCCCGCGACGCCAAGCTGCCGATGCCCAAGCTGATCCTGCACGCCCTCCAGGTGAACATGGCGGGAGGGCGTTTGCCGGAACCGGAGAGCAATGGGACCTGCTACCTCAAGATCCCGCTCGATGCGCTCCCCCGTTCGGTCTGGGACTGACGGCGCGTCACTTCCGTAAGGGTACTTTCGGGCGGGACAATGCTCTTGGCCGATGGGAAGCGGTTGATAGATGCGTCTCTCATTCCGTGTGGCAGGCGCTGCCAACCGGCTGTCATCGCGCTGAACCGTTTGCCCTCAAGGATTGCCCCGCTCCGGTCGGGCAGACCGAATACCACGTGAAAGGCGCCTGTCTGGAAGCTCCTTCCACCTGTCTTCCTCATCCGTCCGGAACCTCACGGGCGCTGATGATTTTGTCCCGCGAGACCCTAAAAACAAGGAAGCCTCCAGAGCCGACCGGGCCTGTCGAGACGCCGCCGGGGCTTGAGGGAGCAGGATCATGCTGCCGAAGAACGAGCAAGGCCTTGTCCAGACCCTGCGCCCCACCGTGAAGGCGCCGGTCTTTCCCAGCAATTCGACCGAATTCATCAACGTCATGGCCCATTATCACCGCGCCGAAATCGCCCGCATGGCGGGTTGGCGCGACCGGATCGACCGGACGACCAACTGGGCCATCACGGTGGTGGCCGCCATGCTGTCGGTCTCCCTCTCCACCTCGACCGCCCATCACGGCGTGCTGATCTTCGCCATGGTGCTGGTTCTCCTGCTGCTGGTGATCGAGGCGCGGCGCTACCGCTTCTTCGACGTGTACCGCAACCGCGTCCGTCGGATGGAGCGCAACTACTTCGCCCAGATCTTCGCCCCGGAGGAGGGTACGACCGACGAATGGGTCCAGAAGCTGGGCGAGGACCTCCGGCGCCCCCTGTTCCTGACCAGCACCAGCGAGGCGATCACCCGGCGTCTGCGGCGCAATTACTGCTGGATGTTCCTGATCCTGCTCTTCGCTTGGCTGGTGAAGACCACCTTCATCCGGATGCAGGAGAACGCCGTCGATGCCCACCTCGTCGGGTCGGTCGGGGAATGGGTCCGCAACGTCGCCATCGGGCCGATCCCCGGATGGGCCGTGATCGCCGGTCTGGCCGTCTTCTACGGCTGGATCCTCTACGCCACCCTGCGCAGGCCCAAGGGCGAAGGGGAGTTGGCCTTCGGCAATGTGCATGTCTGAAGGAACGTTGAAGATAAACTGTGCCGGACGCGGGCTTTGGGAGTATGATCAATCGCCGAGCATCGGCGTACAGGTTGGCCGAGGTCACTGTCATGAAAGCCATTCTGGTTCCGGTCGAACCCCACAGTTTCATCCGTTCGGTCCTGGACGCCGCCCTGCTGGTCGCGGGCCGGTTCGGGAGCCATGTGGAGGGGCTGGCGCTCGGTCCCGATATCCCGGAGGTCATCGCCTTCGACGTCCCGGTCGGCTGGACCATCCTGAGCGAAAAAGAGCAGCGCGAGCACCTGGCGCGATCCCAGCACCTCTTCGAGGAGTTCATGCTCTCTTGCGCGGTGCCACGGAAGTCGGAGGCGCCGGACGAGGTCACCTGCGACTTCATCGGGCAGCAGCTGTTCGGCGACAGCTACATCGGCAGCTTCGGCCGGGTGTTCGACCTGATCGTGCTCGGGCGCCCCGGATCGCAGGACGAGCCGCCGCGGATCGCAACCCTGGAAGCAGCCCTGTTCGAAGGCGGACGCCCCGTCCTCATGGTCCCGCCCGCGTCTCCGGCCTCGATCGGCGAGACGGTCGTGATCGCCTGGAACGGCAGCACGGAAACGGCCCGAACCGTGGCGCTCGCCATGCCCATCCTGAGGAAGGCCGGCCGGGTCATCGTCCTGTCGCTGGACGGCTGGGGAGGGGACGGTCCGAGCGGCGCGGAACTGGCGTTCCGCCTCGAGCGGAACGGCGTCCGGGCCGAGACGGCCTCCCGCCGACTGAACACGCGCTCCCCGGGCGAGGCTATTCTGGAGGACGCCGCCTCGTTCCATGCGGATCTTCTCGTCAAGGGCGCCTATACCCAGAGCCGCCTGAGGCAGATGATCTTCGGCGGCGCCACGAGCCACATCATCGCCCACGCGGGCATGCCGGTTCTGATGGCTCACTAGTGCTCGCGGTTGCGTTCTTCTTCAGCAGGTGGAGGCCGCCATGTATGTCGTCATTCGCAAGTTCAGCAAGATGCGCTCGGTGCCTGAGGCGGCGCGGCGGGCGGAGAGCGGGATCGGCCAGATCCTGCGGCAGTCCCCCGGGTTCCAGGCATATCATGTATTCGATTGCGGCGGCGGAGCGGGCGGCTCCATCACCCTGTTCGACAGCCGCGAAACGGCTCTTGCGGCCAATGAAAAGGCCCTGTCGTGGATTCGCGCCAGCCTGGCAGATCTGATTCAAGGCGAACCGGAGATCACGGCCGGGGAGATTTTGGCAACAGTGAAGCCTTGATGGCGCGAGCTGTTTTGTGTGAGCTGTCGGAGCCTGTCGATAACCGGCATTTGCGCCTTTAGAAACGGCACAGCCTATGGCCGAATGGTGTTTCGTTCCTAGTTTCCTCGGGAGGAGAACGAAAGACCATGCAGGATTATGGACCGCTGACCCTCCACGTGCCCGAACCCGCCGTTCGACCGGGCGGCACGCCCGACTTCTCGAATGTGAAGATCCCCAAGGCCGGAGCCGTCCCGCGCCCCGACGTGGACGTGGAGCCGGAAACCATCCGCGACCTCGCCTTCTCAATCATCCGCGTTCTCAACCGCGCCGGCGAGGCGGTCGGCCCCTGGGCCGGGCTCCTGAGCGACGAGGAGCTCATCGAGGGCATGCGCAACATGATGACCCTGCGTACCTTCGATGCGCGCATGTTGATCGCGCAGCGGCAGGGCAAGACCTCCTTCTACATGCAGCATCTGGGCGAGGAGGCCATCAGCTGCGCCTTCCGGAAGGCGCTCTCGCCGGGCGACATGAACTTTCCGACCTACCGGCAGGCCGGCCTCCTGATCGCCGGCGGCTATTCCATGGTCGACATGATGTGTCAGGTCTATTCGAATTCGCGCGATCCTTTGAAGGGACGGCAGCTCCCCGTCATGTATTCCTCCAAGGAGCATGGGTTCTTCACGATCTCGGGCAACCTCGCCACGCAATATGTTCAGGCGGTCGGCTGGGCCATGGCCTCGGCCATCCGCAACGACACCAAGATCGCGGCGGCCTGGATCGGCGACGGATCGACGGCGGAATCGGATTTCCACGCGGCCCTCGTCTTCGCGTCCACCTACAAGGCGCCGGTCATCCTCAACATCGTCAACAATCAATGGGCGATCTCCACGTTCCAGGGTATTGCCCGGGGCGGGGCGGGAACGTTCGCCGCGCGCGGCCTGGGCTTCGGCATCCCCTCGCTGCGCGTCGACGGCAACGATTATCTCGCCGTCTATGCGGTGGCGAAATGGGCGGCCGAGCGGGCCCGGCGCAATCTCGGGCCGACGCTCGTCGAATACGTCACCTACCGGGTCGGCGCGCATTCGACGTCGGACGATCCCTCCGCCTATCGCCCGAAGACCGAATCCGATGCCTGGCCCCTGGGCGATCCCATCATGCGGCTGAAGAACCATCTCATCCTGCGCGGCGCCTGGTCTGAGGAGCGGCACAAGCAGGCAGAGGCCGAGATCCTCGACACGGTGATCGCGGCCCAGAAGGAGGCGGAGAGCTACGGCACGCTTCATGCGGGCGCCAAGCCGTCCGCCCGCGAGATCTTCGACGGGGTGTATGCCGAGATGCCGCCGCATCTGCGGCGGCAGCGCCAGCAGGCGGGAGTTTGAAGCCATGGCGCGCATGACGATGATTGAAGCCATCCGCGACGCCATGGACGTGATGATGGCGCGCGACGAGCGCGTCGTGGTCTTCGGCGAGGATGTGGGCTATTTCGGCGGCGTCTTCCGCTGCACGGCCGGCCTCCAGCAGAAATACGGCAAGACGCGCTGCTTCGATGCGCCGATCAGCGAAGCCGGCATCGTGGGAACGGCCATCGGCATGGCGAGCTATGGACTGCTGCCCTGTATCGAGATCCAGTTCGCCGATTACATGTACCCGGCCTATGACCAGATCGTGTCCGAGGCGGCCCGGCTGCGCTACCGCTCGAACGGCGAATTCACCTGTCCCATGGTCATTCGGATGCCGACCGGCGGCGGCATCTTCGGCGGGCAGACCCATAGCCAGAGCCCCGAGGCCCTGTTCACGCACGTGTCGGGCCTGAAGACGGTTGTGCCGTCCAATCCCCGGGACGCCAAGGGGCTCCTGATCGCGGCCATCGAGGATCCCGATCCCGTGATCTTCCTGGAGCCGAAACGTCTCTACAACGGTCCCTTCGACGGGCATCACGACCGCCCGGTGACGCCGTGGTCGAAGCACGATCTGAGCGAAGTGCCGACGGGTCATTTCAACCTGCCGCTCGGCAAGGCTTCCATCGTGCGCGAAGGCGCCGCCGTGACGGTTCTGGCCTATGGCACGATGGTCTACGTGGCGCAGGCGGCCGCAGCGGAAACTGGGATCGACGCGGAGATCATCGACCTGCGAACCCTGATTCCGCTCGACTTGGAAACGATTGCCGCCTCCGTCAGCAAGACGGGTCGGTGCGTGGTCGTGCACGAAGCCACCCTCACGTCCGGTTTCGGGGCGGAGTTGGCGGCTCTCGTCCAGGAGAACTGCTTCTTCCACCTGGAAGCGCCCGTCGCCCGCGTCACGGGATGGGACACACCCTACCCGCATGCTCAGGAATGGGATTACTTCCCGGGGCCGGCCCGCGTCGGCCGCGCTCTCGTCGAGACGATGGAGGCCTGACATGGGCGAGCACCTGATCAAAATGCCCGATGTCGGGGAAGGAATCGCCGAGGCCGAACTGGTCGAGTGGCATGTGAAGGTCGGCGACCTCGTCCGCGAGGATGCGGTGCTGGCCGCCGTCATGACCGACAAGGCCACGGTGGAAATTCCCTCGCCCGTCGATGGCGAGGTCCTGTGGCTCGGGGCCGATATCGGCGACGTGGTGGCCATCGGCTCGCCCCTGATCCGGCTGAAGGTCGAAGGGGAGGGCAGCGGATCCTCCGGGAGCGGCCCGTCGGAAAAGGCGGCCGAGCCGCCTGCCAGAACCGGCGAGATCGAGGCGCAGGCGGATGGCGCAGTCAAAGTTCCGGACGCCATCGTCGAACGGCAGGCAAAAAGCACGCCGCCGCAGCCGGTTGCCGAGAAGCCGCACGCTCCCGCCGCGAGAATGCATCGCGCACCGGTGACGCGCGCCGAGGGCGAGAGGCCGGTTGCCTCTCCGGCCGTCCGGTTGAGGGCGCGGGAGGCCGGAATCGATCTGCGGCAGGTTCCGGGCTCCGGTCCCGCGGGCCGGATCACCCACGAGGATCTGGACGCCTTCTTCACCCATGGGCGCCAAGTCGCGAAGACGCCGGGGCTCGCCCAGAACACGTCCGTGGAGCACATCAAGGTCGTCGGCCTTCGCCGCAAGATCGCGGAGAAGATGGCGATAGCGAAATCGCACATCCCACACATCACCTATGTGGAAGAGGTCGATGTCACGGCGCTCGAGGATCTGCGTGCGGCGCTCAATGCGAACAAGCGCGCCGACCGACCGAAACTGACGCTGCTCCCGTTCCTCATGCGCGCGATGGTGAGGGCCATCGCCGAGCAGCCTCACCTGAACTCCGTCTACGACGATGAAGCGGGCGTGGTGCACCAGCATGGCGGCGTCCACGTCGGCATTGCGACGCAGACGGGCTCCGGCCTCATGGTGCCGGTGGTGAAGCATGCGGAAGCGCGTGACCTGTGGGAATGTGCGGCGGAGCTGAACCGGCTCGCGGAGGCGGCCAAGTCCGGTCTCGCCACCCGTGAGGAACTGGGCGGATCAACGATCACCATCACGTCGCTCGGCGCCATGGGCGGCATCGTCACCACGCCGGTGATCAATTATCCGGAGGTCGCCATCATCGGCGTCAACAAGATGATGGTGCGGCCGGTCTGGGACGGCTCGACCTTCATCCCCCGCAAAATAATGAACCTGTCGTCCAGCTTCGATCACCGCATCATCGACGGCTGGGACGCGGCGGTCTTCGTGCAGCGCATCAAGACGCTGCTGGAGACACCCGCCATGATCTTCGTGGAGGCTTAAATCCGATGAAGGATATTTCCTGCAAGCTCCTCGTCATCGGAGCCGGGCCGGGCGGCTATGTCTGCGCCATCCGGGCCGGTCAGCTCGGGCTCGATACGGTGATCGTCGACCCTGGCAAGCCCGGCGGCACCTGCCTCAACGTCGGCTGCATCCCCTCCAAGGCGCTCATTCATGCGGCCGAGGAATACGACCGGATCGCTCATCTGGCGCACGGCCGGAACCCTCTCGGGATCACGGCCGCGAAGCCTGAGATCGACCTATCCCAGACGATCGCCTGGAAGGACGGCATCGTCGGGCGCCTCAACAGCGGCGTGTCCGGGCTGCTCAAGAAGGCGAAGGTGAAGATCGTCCAGGGCCATGCGCGTTTTCGCGACGGCAAGACGGTCGAGGTCGAGACGGAAACGGGCCTTCAGATCATCCGGGCCGAGAACGTGGTGATCGCGACGGGATCGGCTCCCGTCGAACTGCCGAACCTGCCGTTCGGCGGGCCCGTGATCTCCTCGACCGACGCGCTTTCCTTGACCTCCGTCCCGGAACGCCTCGTCGTGGTCGGCGGCGGTTATATCGGCCTCGAACTCGGCACGGCTTTCGCAAAGATGGGCGCGACGGTGACGGTCGTCGAGGCTCAGAGCCGCATCCTGCCGCAATACGACGCGGAGCTGACGCGTCCTGTCGCCAAGAGGCTGCAGGCCCTCGGGATCGCGGTGATGACCGGCACCAAGGCGAAAGGCTTGGCGAAGGCGGGCGGCTCCTTGCTGGTCGAGGCGGAGGACGGCTCGGAAAAGGCCCTGGAGGGCGACAGGATCCTCGTCACCGTCGGCCGGAGGCCGGTCACGCGAGGATGGGGGCTGGACGAACTCGTCCTCGACATGGACGGCCCCTTCATCCGCATCGACGAGCGGTGCCAGACGTCGATGCGCGGAATCTACGCGATCGGCGACGTGACGGGAGAGCCGATGCTGGCCCATCGTGCCATGGCGCAGGGCGAGATGACGGCCGAAATCGTCGCGGGTCACAGGCGCGTCTGGGACAAGCGCAGTATTCCGGCGGTTTGCTTCACCGATCCCGAGATCGTCACCGTCGGACTGGCGCCGGATGAGGCGCGCCGAACGGGCGTCGAGATCAAGCTGGGGCAGTTCCCGTTCTCGGCCAATGGCCGCGCGATGACCAGGATGGGCGAGGACGGATTCGTGCGGGTCGTTGCCCGCGCGGACAACCACCTGGTGCTCGGGATCCAGGCCGTTGGGCAGGGCATCTCCGAACTGGCAGCCGCCTTCAGTCTGGCGCTCGAGATGGGCGCGCGCCTCGAGGATATCGCCGGTACGATCCATGCGCATCCGACGCAAGGAGAGGCCTTCCAGGAGGCGGCGCTCAAGGCGCTGGGAATGGAGCTTCATATTTAGCGTGGGGTGACGATACGACAGCTTGCGATCCGGCACTAAGCTTCCATCGCCCACGCTCCACGACGAGGGGTACCGGTGAGTTCGAGCGCGGAATCGCCGTCAGGGAATGTCCGTGCCCGATCCCGTGGTCGAATGTGCGACGGGCGTCTCTTTGCCGCTCGGCGCGCAGAGGTTCGCGGCTTGCAGCAATCCGTACCCATAGGTCTTGTCGCGGCCTGGTGTGCCGAGATCGAGCGTGCTGCTCTCCAGGGTTGCCCGAAGATCCGTCGCGTTCGGCGAAATGCTGGAGGCGCTGAGGATCGCTGCCGCGGCCGTTACGAACGGAACCGCATAGGAGGTGCCGCTCTTGACGGTGCTCCCGTCCGACGAGGCGACCCATAGATCCACCCCTGGGGCGGCGATATCGATGTATTCGCCCTGCGTCGCCCGCGAATAGATCGTGAGCTTCTTGTCGATCGCCGTGACGGCGATCACGCCCGGATAGGCGGCAGGATAGGACGGCTCCGCTCCCGCGCCGTTATTGCCAGCCGCCGCAAGAATGATCATGCCTTTCGCCTGGGCGGAAGCAATCGCCCGCTTCAGAACTTCATTGGAAGGCCCGGACAGGCTCATGTTGACAATGCGGATGTCGCGCTCCGCCAAGGCTTCCAGAGCTCGCACGAGGGTCACCACGTCGGTCCGGTCCGCCGTTCCGCTGTCCCGGTAAAAGGCGTCCACTGCCACGAGACGCTCATTGGGGAGGAGGCCTGGCGTAGGGCTGTCGTTCCTGCCGACGAGGAGGGCGGCGATCGCCGTGCCATGATCCCGCTGGGACGGGCTGCCACGCAGATCGAGGCTCGGCAGGATTTCGATGGACTGCCCTTTCAGCGCGTCGTGGTCAGGATTGATGCCCGTGTCGATCACGCCAATCGTTGGGGTTGGGCTGCATTGTTCGGAAGCGGACGCGCTCCAGCCGACGAGCGAGATCGCCTCGCAGCTTGGGCCGGTGCAGTTCGCCGGCCCTTCATCCGTATAATAGTAATGATCGAGATCGACCGTCGCGTTTCCATCGACCATGCGGATCTTGCGCTCGGCCTGGCTGAGAGACATCCCCCGCGGTGGGATGAGCTGAACGACACTCGCGAGACTGCCGCTCGTCTGCTTCTCCGTCCGGAAACCCTGCGCGCTCAGGCGTGCCAAGCTGCTCGATGTCAGGCCCACCGCGACAAGCGAGTTCTTCGCTCGCGCGGGTTTGGCAAGAGACTGGCTGGCTGAGGCTACGGGCACTCTGCGAGCGGCAGACTGCACCGGGCTCGCTGGGCGGGCATTCATGCTCTTGGCCGCGGCTCGCGCCTTAGCCGCCTCGCCCGGATGCACCGAGGATTGTTTCGCACGAACGTTTGAGGATGCGGATTTGGCTTTCGAAGCGTTCGGTTGCGGTTTCGCTTTTCCGGCCGGGGCTGCCGATGGAGCCGTCAGCGCGCGAAGGCTCTCGGAGATCGCTCCGAACAGGGCCGACAATCCCCCGGTCAATGTGGGCTCCGCTTGGTTCTTGCCCGAAGAGCTTCCCGCTGTCCGGCCTAGAGCCTTTCCGTTGTCTGCACCCTTTCCTTGCCCGGCCGAACCGCTCTGGCCGGCGGGACTTCCCTGTCCCGACGGGTTCCCCGCGCTCGAAGCGGCGCCTTGCCCGGATGTATTGCCACGGGAGCCGGAATTGCCCTGCCCGGCATTGGCGCTTCCGCCACCGGGGCTGTTTCCATTGCTCGCACGCCCACCATTGCCGTTGCCCTTGTTGCTGGCGTTCCCTGCTGCGTCGCTCCGTCCTGAAGCGCCGTCGCCGCCCGCATTGCCGCTGTTCCCGGCATTGCCGTTTCCGCTATTTCCGGCGTTACCGTTCCCGTTGTTTCCGGCATTGCCTTTGCCGCCCGAATTGCCGTTCTCGTTGCCTCCGCTGTTTCCCCGACCGCCGCCGTTGTTGCCGTCCCTGGCGATCGCGGAGGCGTTTAGCACAATGAGATTGCCGTTCTTGGCTGTTTCGACCTGAAACTCCAGCGGGTACACGACAGTGAGGCACGATACGGCAATCAGTAGATGGCGTTGTCCTGACTTCATCGAAACGCTCACCCTTGCAGCGGAATTCCCGGTGAGATCCTCGGGAGCAGATTGGGTCCACCGGATCCAACTGGCAATAACGGCCAAGGCATAGGGTTTGTTTCATCCCGCGGAGAGGCGCAGGGAAAATCGGAAAGCCGCCAGTCCTAAGGATAGACTTGCCGGAACTATTCTTGAAACGATGTCTAATTTCGTCCTTTGATGAACATAAGATGAATAACCGCAAGGTATGATTGCGCTATGCAGTCTCCGGTGTCCATATTCGGCCGAACCCAGCGTTCCGGTTAAGTGAACTAAACTCGAATTTGCTCTGAAACTACTTGGTGAATGACGCGTTGTCGGTTGCCGGGTGCGAAACCCGAACATTCATTCAGGAGTAAGATCATGTCGAAGAAGTTCCTTGCCGCAGCTACTGTTCTCGCCGCTCTTGCCCCTGCGGCCGCCTTCGCTCAGTCGGGTGGCGCAGCGGCCGGTGCCGCCACGGGCGCGGTCGGCGGTGCTATCGTCGGCGGTCCGGTCGGTGCGGCCGTGGGTGGCGTGACGGGTGCCATCGTCGGCGGTATCGCGGACCAGCAGCAGCCGCAGTTCCGCCAGTATGTGACGACCCAGTCCGTCCCGTCTTACACCTACAAGGAAGAGGTGCGTGTGGGCGCGGTTCTGCCCGAGTCCGGCGTGACCTATCACGAGGTGCCGGCCCAGTACAAAGTGAAGGGCTACAAGTACACCGTCGTGAACGACACCCCCGTGCTGGTCGAGCCGAGCACCCGCAAGATCGTGCAGGTCATCCACTAAGTTTCACGGTTTCTCTGACCTCGACGACGGGCGGCCTCTCGGCCGCCCGTTTTCGTATCGGGAGCGATTGCTCTTTTCCACTTGAGATTGGAATAAAGCGACTAGGTTCATCGTTATGGAGCAATAGGCCATGCGGAGCAGGAATGCCGGCAGCCATAGGACAGGAACTGGTGGCGCTTCTGCCACGGCTGAGGCGCTTCGCGCTCGTATTGTGTCGCTCGCAACCCCTTGCGGACGATCTCGTCCAAGGCGCTTGTGAACGTGCGCTCGCCAATGCGGACAGCTGGTCCCCCGGGACCAAGTTCGACGCATGGATGTTCCGAATTCTCCGCAATTACTGGATCGATCACCTGAGACGGATGAGAACCGAAGGTATGGCGGAAGATCTATCGCAGCAAACGCAACTTGTCGGCGATCCAGGCGAAGGGCCGATCCTGAGCAGGCTGGTCCTGTCCGAGGTCCAGCGTGCCATCGATCATTTGCCTCAAGAGCAAAGGGAGGTTCTCCTGCTCGTCTGTGCCGAGGATCTCAGCTACCGGGAGACCGCCGAGATCCTCGGTGTTCCCATTGGGACCGTCATGAGCCGCCTGGCGCGGGCGCGCAAGCGGCTGATGGAACTGACGGCGGCCGCCTAGACGCGGACGGTATGAAAAGGGGAGCCGATAGAATGTCCCAGCTACATCTCAGCGATGAGATCCTGATGGCCTTTGCCGATGGTGAACTTGACGGGCCCACGGCGACGGCCATGGCCAAGGCGATGGCCGAAGATCCTCTGGTGGCTAAGCGCGTCGTGGAATTCCAGCAAAGTCGCCGCCTGGCGCGATCCGCCTTCTCGGCCGTTTCTCTGCCCGATGTCCCGCCGCACCTGAGAGCGGCCGTGTCCGCTCAGATCGAGGCCTATGAGGGTGGGCGAAAGCCCAGCCCGGCTGCGGATGTCAAGCCGCTGAAGAGCGGCTGGTTCGGGCGACGGTCCTCATTCGTGCCCATGGCTCTGGCGGCATCGATCGCAGCTGTTGCAATCGGCTTGGGGTATTTCGCCGGATCCTGGGAGAGAGTAGGGGCCGGGGGGCTCATGGCCAGGCTGGAGAGCCCCATGGTCCACAACGCCTTGAGCAGGAGCGCCGCGGGCCAGGACGTGGAGCTGCCGTTCGGCCGGCTGCGGGTCATCTCGACTTACCACCTAGCGAATGGATCCCTCTGTCGTGAATTCCGGCTGCAAGCTTCCCGTGAGGCGGCCGAGGCTGTTGCCTGCCGCAGAGACGAATGGAAGACGACCTTCGCTGTGGCGAAGGTGGTGAACGACGGCGATTATGCGCCAAGCGGGGGCGACGACCTGATGGCGACCTATTTGCAGAGCATCGGTGCAGGCGAAGTCTTGGTCGGTGAAGCAGAAGCTCGGGCTCTTGCGGAGGCGAACCGCTAAGCTTCAGCGTCAAGGTCCCTAGCCTGTATGTCCGGGAAATTTGGAGGAAGCTGGAATAAACCCACGCGCCGATCCGTTCTCTGCTAACGCCCGGACCGTGAGAGAGTGTGAGGATGAAAGCCGCGTATCATCTGGCGTTAGCTGTTCTCTCGATGGGAGCTGTTGTGGCGCCTACGACGGCACCGAACGCGACAGATCCGGTAACGGCATCGATATTCCAAGCTCATGTCATCCCGGATATCGTCAGTCATGTTGCCGCGGAAGTGTCCTCGAGACTGACCACAAATCGGCAGGGAGCGGCGGCAGATGACGTCGAACTGAGAATCTCTATCGGAGAAAGTCTCTCCCACTCCATCGAGCTGCATCCGATACCGAGGCATGAAACCTATCGCTATGCCATGGTCGACGGACATCGGCTCATCGTCGACGCGGCATCCCGCAATATCATCTACGTCATACAATGAAAGCCCCGAGGTCATAGGGCGGGGACAATGTTGACCTGCCCGAAGAAAGGGTGGCCGGATCATGGCACTGCATAGTGTGAACGGAGCATGCTTCGAACTCGACGGCAGAGGCCGCTTCTCCGCCATCGTTTTTCCTGTTTGTAGGAACCATGTGCTGCGTCTCGGTTTGGAAAGCCTCCTGTCCGAGACTGATTTTACCGTTTGGCATGAGAACATCGATGGCTTCGCGTGCCTGCCCGCCGTTCAGGCTGGAGTCGCTGCGCTTTTCATCATCGATGCGAGCAGCTTCGCGAACGGAGCCATCGACCTCGTCAAGAGATTGAAATCTCATGCTCCTGCGGCAAGGATCGTCATCGTGGCGGACACCTTCGATCCACACACCGTGAGCATGGCTTGGGATGCAGGCGTTCACGGATTCTGTCTGTCGCATCATAGGCGGGAGGTTTTCATCAGGTCACTGGAATTGGTGATGCTGGGCGAAGCTGTCCTCCCTGCAACCATTGTTCTGCCGATGGCAGGACTGGATACTCACCATCATCGCCATGCATATACGGGTGGCGCTCAGCACGGGCATGTCGCGGCGCCACCTCTATCGCATCGAGAGGTCGAGATATTGGCCTGCCTGCGGGACGGCGCTCCCAACAAGGTCATTGCACGCAAGCTGAGCCTCTCCGAAGCGACAGTGAAGGTTCACGTCAAAACGCTTTTGAGGAAGATCGGCGTCTGCAATCGAACCCAGGCTGCCTTATGGGCGACAAGACATGCCGCGGCCGATTTGAAGTCACTATAGTCGGAGAGGGTCCTTCCCGTTGGACCCTGCTCTTCATTGCGCCCTGTCTTTTTAGCACTGGACCGAAAGCGGGTCCGCAATTCCCTCACGTGCGCATCGGGCATGCAGGATGCTCTAACCTCGCACGTAACTGGGGTACTTCGCCCTGATTTCGTCAACATGCGCCAGAGTGCCGGATAGGTGATGCCGCAGGTGCTCTTGAGCGTCTTGCGCATTTCCCTCGGCAATCGCCTGGACGATCAGCCTGTGGTGCTGCACGATGTCCTGTGCCTTGCCCGGACTAGGAAGATGGAGGCGGCGCAGGCGGTCGATATGCCCGCTGCGGTTGCGCACGAGCAGCCACAGATCGTTCATGCGGGCAGCTTCATAAAGATGCTGATGGAACGCTTGGTCGGCAGCGGAAAAAGCTTCGAAATCTTCCATCTCCATGAGCGTCTGCTGTTGCGCGAGAAATCCCTGAAGTTTGGCGATGAGGCGGGGATCCGGATTGAGCGCCAGGCTTCGGACGATCTCGAGTTCCAGAGAGCGTCGTAGGAAATGTGCCTGTTGCGCCAGCGTGAGATCAATGGGGCTCACGACGGTCGCATGCTGCGGGAAGATATCGACGAGCCCATCTTCCTGCAGCCTGAGGAGGGCATCGCGAATCGGCGTCGAACTGAGGCCGAACTCCTGCTGGAGCGTGAGCCTGTTCAGGACGGTTCCCGGGGCCAGGGCAAGGGAGATGATCATCTCTCTCAACCGCTCGAAAACCTGAGGCGCCGCTTGGCGTCCACGCTCGAGGCGATCGGAGGCTATGATTGGAACGTGTGGGCTAAGGGCTCTGGAAGAAGGCGCCATCCGAACAAACCTGAACTTTCGTCGCTCCCTTCTATACCACACTTGTAGCGAATGCACTAATGCATTAGTGTATGACCTATCGGCAGTAGCCGGAACGTGCCCAACAAGGCTCCCGACAAGAGGAGCATATTCTTGAGGAAACACCATGAAGAAGCAGATGTGGCGCCTGTGCGCCGGTGTAGCAGCCGCCGTCGGTCTGGTTGCGATGGCCAGCTCCGCTTCGGCGCAGCAGAAGAGTGAAGTTTCCATCACCCGCCAGCCCGGCATCATCTATTTGCCGACGCATATCATCGAGAAGCAGCAACTGATCGAGAAGCATGCCGCTCAGCTCGGCCTGCCAGAGCTGAAAACCAAGTGGATCACCTTCAGTGGCGGCGGCGCACAGACCGATGCCCTGCTGTCCGGCGGCGTCGACATGGTGAATACCGGCGTCGGCAATCTGCTCCTCCTTTGGGACCGGACCAAAGGCGGGGTCAAGGGCATCGTCGCATCGTCGGCCCTGCCGTTGGCCTTCGTCACACATGATCCCAAGATCAAATCCCTGAAAGATTTCGGCCCCAGCGACAAGATCGCCGTGCCGACCGTGAAGGTCTCGACCCAGGCGATCCTTCTCCAGATGGCGAGCGCCAAGGAGTTCGGCGCGGACCAATGGTCGAAGCTCGATGCAAACACCGTTCAGCTCGGTCATCCGGACGCGGTCGTCGCCATGAGCAATCCTCAGCACGAGGTGAAGAACCACTTCGCAGCGCCGCCCTTCCAGTACATCGAGATGAAGACCGTCCCGAACGCGCGCATCATCCTGCAGTCGCCGGACATCATCGGAGGGCCGCTCACGCAGGGCCAGTTCTTCACGACGACGAAGTTTGCCGAGGCCAATCCCAAGATCATCGAAGCCGTTCGTGCGGCGTCGAAGGAGG
This sequence comes from Microvirga sp. Mcv34, assembly GCF_024519725.1. GTDB lineage: Bacteria > Pseudomonadota > Alphaproteobacteria > Rhizobiales > Beijerinckiaceae > Microvirga. Next base: position 45,133 of record NZ_JALJRK010000015.1, read on the forward strand.
CGCAGGATTTCATTCGTAAAGACACCAAGGCGGCGGTGGAGATCTATAAGGAAATCACCGGCGACAAGACCAGTTCAGACGATCTGCTCGCATGGCTCAAGGAGCCAGGCATGATGGAATGGAACCTCGAGCCGCAGGGCACGATGAAATTTGCCGAGCACCTCTACAAGATCGGTACGCTCAAGACCCAGCCCAAATCCTGGAAGGATTTCTACCTGCCGATCGCGCACGATCTCAACGGCAGCTGACGAAACGAGCCTGTGCGCCCCGCAAGGGGAGGGGCGCACATCCATTCTTCTTTTCAGGTATCGATGCATGTCCGCTCTTCTCGATGTCAGTGGCGTGACGCTGCGCTACAAGACGCCCAGCGTCCTCGTGACGGCGACCGACAGGGTCAGCTTCCAGGTCAATCAATCCGATCGTTTCGTTCTGCTCGGGCCGTCCGGATGCGGCAAGTCCACGCTTCTCAAGGCGGTCGGCGGCTATATGAGCCCGAGTGAAGGCAAGATCCGGATCAAGGGCCGTGAGGTTACGGAGCCTGGAGCCGATCGCATGATGGTCTTTCAGGAGTTCGATCAGCTGCTCCCGTGGAAGACGGTTCTGGAGAATGTCATGTTCCCCTTGCTCGTGGCGCGCAAGCTTCCGCGCAAGGAGGCCGAGGACCGGGCGCGCGCCTATATCGAGAAGGTCAATCTGACCCGTGCGATCGAATCGTATCCGCACACCCTGTCCGGCGGCATGAAGCAACGCGTCGCCATTGCCCGTGGCATGGCGATGGAACCCGACATCCTGCTCATGGACGAGCCCTTCGCCGCCCTTGATGCGCTCACGCGGAGAACCTGCCAGGATGAGCTTCTTCAGCTTTGGGAGGACACGAAGTTCACCGTGATGTTCGTCACCCATTCCATTGCGGAGGCCATCAAGATCGGCAACCGAATCCTGCTGCTGTCTCCTCACCCGGGGCGCGTGAAGGCTGAAGTGAACGACGTGGACCGCGTCTCTCCGACCGATGGCAGTGCCGGACAACTTGAAAAGCATATCCACGATCTTCTCTTCGCGGACGAAGCCGTACATTAGGGATGGCGCTCATGAGCAATGCACAGATCGTAATGCGCGCCGATACGGGAGCGGCGCGGCCTCATACGGGCGAGGTCGAGCGCAAGCTCGGCGCCCTCGAGCTGGCTTGGGGGAATGGATTCGTCCGCAAGACGGTCATCATCATCTTCCTCGGCATCGTCTGGGAGGCATATGGCCGGTATCTCGATAACCCGCTTCTCTTTCCGACGCTCAGCGATACCCTCGTCACCCTGGCGGACCGGGTCGCCGATGGAACGCTTCCGCTTCGGGCGTGGACATCGCTCAAAGTGCTCCTCATGGGCTATGTATCGGGCGTCGTGATCGCGGCCGTCCTGACCATTCTTGCCATCAATACCCGCATCGGAACGGATTTCCTGGAAACGATGACGGCGATGTTCAACCCGCTGCCCGCCATCGCCTTGCTGCCGCTGGCGCTAATCTGGTTCGGGCTCGGGAATGGCAGCCTCGTCTTCATCCTCATCCACTCGGTCCTGTGGGCCGTGGCCCTCAACACCCATTCGGGTTTCCTCGGTGTGTCGCAGACATTGCGCATGGTCGGGCGGAACTATGGCCTGAAGGGGTTGTCCTATGTCTTCAAGATTCTCGTTCCCGCCGCTTTCCCATCGATCCTGACCGGCTTGAAGATCGGCTGGGCCTTCGCCTGGCGCACGCTGATCGCGGCGGAACTCGTCTTCGGCGTCTCCTCGGGGCAGGGAGGATTGGGCTGGTTCATCTTCGAGAACCGCAACCTGCTCGACATTCCATCCGTCTTCGCAGGACTTCTGACCGTCATCATCATCGGTCTTACGGTCGAGAACCTGATCTTCAGAACGATCGAGCGCAGGACCATTCGGAAGTGGGGCCTCCAGAACTGAGCCGTCGCTCGAAGCCCTCCATGTTCCATCTCATTCAATGAGTATCGACACCATGACCGATAGAAAGACGCCTGAGGCTCTCAGGAGTGCGCGCTGGTTCGCGCCCGATGACCTGCGGGGTTTCGGGCATCGCTCCCGCATGATGCAGATGGGCTATGCTCCCGAGGATTGGGTCGGACGCCCTGTCATCGCCATCCTCAACACCTGGTCCGACATCAATCCGTGCCACGCTCACTTCAAGCTGCGCGTCGATGACGTGAAGAGGGGAGTGCTTCAGGCCGGCGGCTTTCCGGTCGAGCTTCCGGGAATTTCTCTGGCCGAACAATATGTCAAGCCGACGACCATGCTCTATCGGAACATGCTGGCGATGGATGTGGAGGAGCTGCTGCGCTCACATCCGGTCGATGGCGTCGTCCTGATGGGCGGCTGTGACAAGACAACGCCGGCGCTGCTCCTGGGGGCCACGAGTGCGGGGCTGCCGGCCATCTACCTGCCTGCCGGGCCGATGCTGCGCGGCAACTGGAAGGGCAAGATCCTGGGATCCGGATCGGATGCCTGGAAGTATTGGGACGAGCGCCGCGCCGGGACCATTACGGATGCGGACTGGCTCAATATGGAAGCGGGGATCGCCCGAAGTCATGGCACCTGCATGACGATGGGCACGGCTTCCACGATGACGGCGATCGCCGAGGCGATCGGCATGACCTTGCCGGGAGCCTCGTCGATCCCGGCGCCCGATGCCAACCATGTCCGCATGAGCGCCGAGTGCGGACGGCGCATCGTGGAGATGGTATGGGAGGACCTGACGCCGAGTCGGATCCAGACGCGCGAAGCCTTCCTGAATGGCATTGCCGTTGCCATGGCGATGGGTTGCTCGACCAACGCCATCATTCACCTGATCGCGCAGGCGCGCCGGGCCGGACAGGAGATCGGCCTCGACGATTTCGAGGCGGCAAGCCGCAATGTGCCCGTCATTGCCAATGTGCGGCCGAGCGGCGACAAGTACCTCATGGAGGATTTTTACTATGCCGGCGGCTTGCCGGCCTTGATGACGCGGATCAAGGATCATCTTCACCTTGACGCTCCGACCGTGACCGGTCGGACCCTGGGCGAGAACATCGCCGGGGCGGAGGTGTTCAACGATGATGTGATCCGCGGCATCGAGAACCCGATCTATGCCGAAGGTGCGCTGGCGGTCCTGAAAGGGAACCTTGCCCCGGATGGCTGCGTGATCAAGCCGAGCGCGTGCGACCCGCGTTATCTGAAGCACACGGGTCCGGCCCTCGTCTTCGACGATTACCCGTCCATGAAGGCTGCCATCGACGATGAGAACCTGGATGTCACCGCCGATCACATCCTGATCCTGCGCAATGCCGGCCCGCAGGGCGGGCCGGGCATGCCCGAATGGGGCATGTTGCCGATCCCGAGAAAGCTGGTGAAGCAGGGCGTGCGCGATATGCTGCGCCTGTCGGATGCCCGCATGAGTGGGACGAGCTATGGCGCCTGCATTCTTCATGTCTCGCCGGAGGCCTATATCGGAGGCCCGCTGGCTCTGGTGACGACCGGTGACATGATCTCGGTGGATGTGGCGGCGCGAACCATCAGCCTCGATGTCTCAGATGAAGAGCTGGAGCGCCGCCGTACCGACTGGATCAGTCCGGAACCGCGGTTCGGGCGCGGCTATGGCTGGATGTTTACGCGGCACATCAAGCAGGCCCACGAAGGCTGCGACTTCGACTTCCTGGAAACGAGTTTCGGTGCGCCCACCGGCGAACCCGCCATCTACTGACATATGGAGAGGATCATGACCACGCTGAAACCGGAGACCCGCGAGAAGCTCAGGGCCGTCAGCACCGCAACGCTATGTACCGCACTTTACAAGCGTGGCCTGCGCAACCAGTTCATCCAGGATGTCCGCCCGCTCAACCCTGACCTGGGAAACATGGTGGGTGAGGCCTTCACCCTTCGCTACATTCCCGCCCGCGAAGACCTGAACCCGATCAGCGTGTTCCAGGATCGCTCCCACCCCCAGCGCAAGGCTGTGGAGGAGTGCCCGCCGGGTGCAGTCATGGTGATCGACAGCCGCAAGGATGCACGTGCGGCTTCGGCAGGCGGGATCCTGGTATCGCGCCTGATGAAGAGGGGCGTCGCCGGCGTCGTGACCGATGGCGGCTTCCGGGATTCGCCCGAAATCGCACGGCTCGACATCCCGGCCTATCACAACCGTCCCTCCGCTCCGACCAATCTCACGCACCATCAGGCGCTCGACATCAACGTTCCGATCGGCTGCGGTGATGTGCCGGTGTGGCCCGGTGACGTGGTCGTCGGTGATGGCGAAGGTGTTGTCGTCATTCCGGCTCATCTGGCGGATGAGATCGCCGGCGAGGCGGTGGAGATGACCGCGTTCGAGGATTTCGTGCAGGAAGAAGTCATGAAGGGCCGCTCCATCCTGGGCCTCTATCCGCCAACGGACGAACGGACCCACGCCGACTTTGCGGCTTGGCGCAGGGAAAGGGGACGATAGACAATCGCCCCTCGATGCGGAGGCCTTTTCAAGGCCGCATCGTCAAGACGCGAGTACCCTTTGCGGAAGGTGGTTGGAGGCCAGAAGAGCCGCCTCCACCCGATTGCGAACGCGCAGTTTCTGCAGAATGTTGGTCAGGTGGTGCTTGATCGTCTTCTCGCTCAGTTCAAGCGTGTTGCCGATCTCCTTGTTGCTGCGTCCCTGAACCAGGATCGACAGGATCTGCTGCTCGCGCGGAGTCAGAGGGGGAAGCGTGCCCGAGCCCTTCGTCTCGCCGACGCCGCACGGGCCCGATGCCATGAGAAGTTTTGCGGCAAGGCTGGGGGAGATGAAATTCTGCCCCTGACGCAGCACCCGTACCGTCTGGACCAGCTCTTTCCCGCATGTGCCCTTCAGCAGGTAGCCGAGGACCCCACGCTTCAAGGCGCTGTAGACCTGCTCTTCGTCCGCCGCATCGGCGAGGACGACGATGCGAATGGCGGGATGGTGCTGGAGGATCGATTCCACCGCCCCCATGCTGCGATCCAGGACGCCGGCATCGAGGACGATCACGTCGGGGGCGTCTCTCTGGGCGATATCGATCGCATCCCAGACCGATGCTCCCTGGGCTACAACCTTGATGTCCGGTTGCGCGTTCAGGGCGAGGGTCACTCCGTCCCGGAAGAGCGGATGTCTGTCGATAACGCCGACGCGAACCTGTTCCGTCATTGGAGCCCCCCAGTTCCAATATGGTGTGCTGCCAAAAACTCAGCAGCCAACTCTCATGTGATCAATGGTGCCCTCATCGAGCCCCGTCATGCTCTCAGAATATGGACCCACGGTTGCATCCAGCAATATCTATGAAGTGACAAGATATGGCCCTGTAATCCCCTTACGTGTTATCTCCGAAGGGGTACAAGCCAGATGACGGGACGCGGCGCCCTGGTGCTTATCGTTTTTCGGAGATGCGTTCCGAGGCCAACATGGCCGCTTCCACGCGATTGCGGACCTGCAGCTTATCCATTACGGACGTGACGTACCCCTTGACGGTCTTCTCTGTCAGCCCGAGCTGATCACCGATCAATCGGTTGCTGAGGCCTTGAAGAATGAGCATCAGGATCTGCTCTTCACGGTCGGAAAGTTCGGGAAACCGCCGTATCGTATCTGGAGAAGGGCTTTCTCCGGCGCCCCTCGACATGATGAGTTGGGCTGCGAAGCTCGGCGAGACGTAGTTCTGGCCCCGATAAATCAACCTGACCGCATTCACCAGCTCCGAGCTTCCCGTGCCTTTCAGGAGGTATCCTTTGGCTCCTTTCCTCAAGGCACTCCGCACTTCATCCTCATCATCGACGACGGTCAGCATCAGGGTCCGGGTCGTCGGACAGCGCTGCGCGATCTTCGACACCGCATTGATGCCCCCACCCGGCATGTTCATATCCAGAAGAAGAACGTCCGGAGAATGGTCCTGGGCAATCTGAAGTGCATCCTGGGCACTCTCCCCCTGTCCCACGACCTCGATGTCAGGCTCCGATTCCAAGGCGAACACGACCCCATCCCTGTAAAGAGGATGGTCGTCGACAACTCCAACGCGAATTCTAGGCTGCATCCGCATCTCCGGTGTTGACCAAAGGCAGCGACGCTTGGATGCGCGTTCCACTGCCAGGAATGCTCTTGATGCTCAATGCTCCTCCAATGCTTTCAATTCTGTCCTTGAGACTGGCCAGTCCCAGGCGAGGCTCGCTCGTAGCAAGGCTCTCATCGCATATGCCCGGTCCCTTGTCCGCAACTTCGACGGTCACAGTCGCCCCGTCCCAGCTGACTTCGACCTGCTGCTCCTGACCGGCGGCATGCTTGAAGGCGTTGTTGAGACCCTCCTGGACGTAGCGACACAGCGCGATCTTGACGAATTGCGGCGCGTTGTCCGGGAGATCGACGATCCGGCAGGAGATCGTCGTCCCCGTTCGGCGCTCGTGCTGGCGGATCATGAACATTAACGCATCCCTGAGCGTCAGCGTCTGGATCTCGGGAAGAAGAAGGCCTTTGCAGATGTTGCGTGTATCGGTGAGCGCATCGACAAGGGCCTTCTGGATCTTATGAAGATTGTCACGGTCGCCTTCTCCTCCCTGGACCCGGTCGAGCCGCAGCAACGCGAGGCTGATCAGCTGTGCGACACCATCATGCAGATCATAGCCCATGCGCCGCATCAGACGCTCATTGTCTTCCGTCGCCTTCTGGGCTGCGCGCTCGATGCGGTTCTGCAGGGTCCGGTTCTGCCGAAGCAGTTCCGAGAGCTGAGAGACGCGCTCCTTCAGCGCAGCACGCTGTCTGTCGATGGTCTTGCTGCCGTTGGCGACGATCACGAACAGGCAACCCATCATGTTCAGGGTGATCAAGGCGGTCGCGAGCCAGGTCTTCCATTCCGAAGCGACGAGTTCGGAGTTCAACCTCTCGGCGCGTTCATGGAACTCGACGACGGCGATGATCTCGCCGGTCTCGAAATTCCGAATGGGAGCGAAGACCTTGAGGAGGGGAAGCCCACTGAAGCGCTCGGCGATTTCCTCGTCACCGGGAATGTCGTCGAATTCCGCAGCGATCGCTCCGGACCAGGCCCTTCGAGAGGCTGCCGGAGGAGTGAAGCTTTTGCCGACGAGATCGGGCTCGCCGCTGTGAACGATCACGCCGTCGCGGTTCCAGACCCTGACGGCGGTGATGCTCGCCTGCAAATCGGGTCTTTCCATCGCTTGGTTGAGGCTCTGGATGCTGCCGGGCGAGAGAACACCCCCTGCAAGATCCTGAAGATGTGGAGCGATGAAGGTGTTGATATAGAGTGCCGTGGATGCGGCCTTGACCTCGGCGACGCTCTTCTCGATCTGCCATGAGACGAGAGTGCCCATGGCGAACATGCCAGTCAGCATGACGGCGAAGGCCACCAGGAGGAACTGTCTGGCGAGACTTCTCCTCTTCCGACGTCCTGCCCCTGATCTTCCTCCGAACCCAAGGTTTCCGAAAACACGCACAGCCACGATCCCCCCGGCCCTGGACCGTTGCCTGCTCCTATAGCGTCAGGATCTAGAGATCGTTCTAAGGTAGGGCTCAGGCTCCTCGTGGGTAAAGACTATCCCGAAGAGGTAGATTCTGACCGGCGGACATACCCTGCGAGCGTGGGACCCGTTGTCGGGCATGGACTCGGAAGGCGGAGAATTTCGCCCATTCCCCTATGCGATGCGGGGTCGAGATCAGACCTTGGTCGGCTGACCGACCATAGTCCGAGTGGGCGTCGAGACCCTGATCGGACCAAGGGATGAAGGGCCGGATTCGGACCTCAGACCGTATAGTTAAGAGCCCCTTAATTTGCCCAGAATGTGTCCAGGTGCCGTCAACATTGCGGCGACGACTTGGAGGGGACGACAATGGTGAATCTGGTCAAGCACGATCTCGAGTTCATCCTGAAGCAGATCAAGATTGCGGAGAGGCACGCCGACGGTGAGAACCTGACGGACCTCGTGGCGGAAGCGGGAGGTTTCGATCCCAATGCCGCCACCACGCCGACCCAGGCATTCCTGCTGCCCTACGGATTGCGGACGGTCGACGGCACCTACAACAACCTTGTCGAGGGACGTGAGACCTGGGGCGCAGCGGATCAGCCGTTTCCCGACATGGCGAGCCCCGACTACCTGAACGAGGGCGACGACTCCATGATGTTCGGCACGCCCGCCAATCCGGTATGGCTCACGAACAACAATTATACGCCCGGATCGGCGACGGGGTCGCCGATGCTGGAGCCGGGCACCGTCGTCGACGCGGATCCTCGCCTGATCTCCAATCTCGTCGCCGATCAGACCCTCGACAATCCCGCCGCCATCGGGGCAGCGCTGACCTATGCCGGCATCACGGGCGCGGCCCAGATGGCTGCCATCCAGCAGATCCAGAATGCCCGCACGGCTATTTCCGACGCCATTGCAGAATCCGGGTCGGCATCCGGCGCCATTGCGGGGCTCCAGGATACCGTTGCCGCAGCGACGACGGCTGTGGCAGAAGCCGAAGCCGCTCTGGCAACAGCCCAGGAGCTGAACCAGACGAACCAGGGCCTTCTTGCGGCCGCCCAGCTCGAACTCGCCACGGCACAGACGGCTTTCGACGAAGCCAAGGCCATTTTCGATGAACTCATCAAGGGCGGCGTCACGCCGGAAGAGCTGTCCGCCTTCAACGAGGCGAATGACAACCTGCTCGTCGTGCAGCAGGTCCTGAGCGACAAGCAGCAGCTCAAGAATGATGCGCAGGCGACGGCCGATGCCTCCGCCGGTGCGGTTGCGAGCGCCCAGACTACCTTGGCGACCAAGAACGCGGAGCTCTCGACGGCTCAGGACAGCCTGGCTACCGGCCAGACGAATGCTCAGTCAGCCACGGCCGCCGTCGATGCGGCGAAGACCGCGCTGGCCGATCTCCTGGCCGAGAAGGGAATTGTGATGGACGGCAATACCGTCCTCATCCCGAACGTGTCGCCCGACATCGGCGATTCCGCGCCCTACAATTCGCTGTTCACCCTCTTCGGTCAGTTCTTCGACCATGGCCTCGATCTGATCTCGAAGGGCGGCAGCGGCACGGTCTACATCCCGCTCTCGCCGGATGATCCGCTCTACAACCCGGCGACGCCGCACACCAACTTCATGGTCATGACCCGTGCAAGTCGCGATGCGGACGGCGGTACCGTCAACGTGACTACGCCCTGGGTCGATCAGAACCAGACCTATACCTCGCATGCCTCGCACCAGGTGTTCCTGCGCGAATATACGACCGATGCGAGCGGCAGGACGGTTGCCACCGGCCGATTGCTCGACGGCGACAGGGGCCTTGCCACCTGGGCCGACGTCAAGGAGCAGGCGCGGACCATGCTCGGCATCGATCTGACCGACGCCAATGTCGGCAAGGTTCCGCTGCTGCGTACGGACCCCTACGGCAATTTCATTCCCGATCCTCAGACGGGCTTTGCGCAGGTCATCGTCGGCCTTGGCCCTGACGGTATTCCGAACACGTCGGACGACATCGTCATCTCGGGTACGCCGAACGCTCCGGTGAACCTCGCGAACGCGGTCCTCACCGGGCATGCCTTCCTCGACGACATCGCTCACGCGGCGGTGCCCGTCATCGTCGGGGGCGTTCTGCAGAAGGACGGCGACAGCGCCTTAGGCTATGCGAATGCAGACGGAAGCACGACCGGGCTCGTCAATTCGCGCGGCTCGAATACGGCCTACGACAATGAATTGCTCGACGCGCACTACATCACGGGCGACGGCCGCGGCAACGAGAATGTCGGCCTGACGGCGATCCACCACGTCTTCCACTCCGAGCACAACCACCTCGTCGACCAAGTCAAGTCGGTGGTCCTCTCCAGCGGCGATCTAGCCTTCCTGAACGAGTGGCTGCGTGTGCCGGTTTCGGCCATCCCCACGGATCCCGCGATCATCGACGCCCTGCAATGGGACGGCGAGCGCCTGTTCCAGGCGGCCCGCTTCACGAACGAGATGGAGTACCAGCACCTCGTCTTCGAGGAATTCGCCCGCAAGATGCAGCCCGACGTGGACGCTTTCGTGTTCGAGCCGTCGGTCGACATCAACCCGGCGATCTTCGCCGAGTTCGCCCAGGCCGTATACCGCTTCGGCCACTCGATGCTCAACGAGAACATCGACACCATCGATGCCAACGGCAACCCGTTCTCGATGAAGCTGTTCGACGGGTTCCTCAACCCGCTGGCCTTCGGGGCGACCGATGCCGACGGCAATGTGACCCTCGACCACGAGCAGGCGGCCGGCGCGATCATGCGGGGCATGTCCCGTCAGCACGGCAACGAGATCGACGAATTCGTCACCCACGTGCTGCGCAACCAGCTCGTCGGCATCCCGCTCGACCTCGCCGCCCTGAACATCGCTCGCGGCCGCGATCTCGGTCTGCCGTCTCTGAACGAGGCGCGGGCGCAGTTCTACCAGATGTCCGGGCAGGATTCGCAGCTCAAGCCCTATGTGAGCTGGACCGACTTCGCCCTCAACCTGCAGAATTCGCTGTCGATCATCAACTTCATCGCGGCCTACGGCAAGCACCCGCTGATCGAGGCGGCGGCCACTCTCGAGGCCAAACGGGCCGCGGCGACGCTTCTCGTTCTCGGTGGCAACGGCGCTCCGGCGGATCGTCTCGATTTCCTCAACGCGACGGGCGCATGGACCGCCCAGAATTCTGGCCTTAACGATATCGACCTTTGGATCGGCGGCCTTGCCGAGAAGAAGATGGATTTCGGCGGCATGCTCGGCTCGACCTTCTCCTTCGTCTTCGAGGCGCAACTGGAAAGCCTCCAGGACGCCGACCGGTTCTACTATCTCTCCCGCGTCCAGGGACTGAACCTCCTCAACGAGCTTGAAAACAACTCGATGACGGACATCATCATGCGCAACACCGACCTCGGCGACGAGGGACGGACGGCGCTTCCGGGAGACATCTTCGCGACGCCCGCCTACACGCTCGAGATCATCCGGTCGAAGCAGATCGGTGCCGATCCGCTTTGGGACAACCCCATCCTCCAGGCGCTCACGCCTCTGGTGGTGCGCAAGGACCTCGACGGCGACGGCGACGACGATGTTCTCATCTACAACGGCACCGACCATGTGGTCATGGGCGGCTCGGCGGAGGACGACTACATCGTGGCCGGCGAAGGCGACGACACCGTCTGGGGCTATGAGGGCAACGACACCATCGAGGCCGGCTACGGCGTCGACATCATCCATGGCGGCAAGGGCGACGACATCATCACGAATGCCGGCACCGATATCGGCATGACGGACAAGCTCCATGGCGAGGAGGGCAATGACGTCATCCAGGGCGGCAGCGGCCTCGCTCTTCTCTTCGGCAACCAGGGCCAGGACTTCCTGATCGCGGGACCGGACGGAAAGCAGGTCTTCGGCGGAGCGGACAACGACTTCCTCCTCGGTGGCGACGGCGGTGATTTCCTGCTCGGCAACGAGGGCGACGACTGGATCGAGGGTGGCGCCCGTTTCGACGTCATCGCCGGTGAGAACTCGGAACTGTTCTTCAATTCCACCATCATCGGCCACGATGTTCTCAACGGCGGCGCCAGCGATACGGACTACGATGCCGAATCCGGCGACGACATCATGTTCCAGGGGGAGGGCATCCAGCGCAACAACGGCATGGCCGGCTTCGACTGGGCGATCCACAAGGGCGATGCCGTCGCGGCGAATTCCGACCTCGGCATCCCGATCTTCGACAACCAGGAGGCGTTCATCCTCCGCGACCGCTTCGATCTCGTCGAGGGCCTGTCGGGGTGGAAGCACAACGACATCCTCACCGGGCGTGTCGCTGCCGTGAACACCAGGGCGGAAGCGACGGGAACGGCCGCGATCCCGGGACCGAACTCGCCGCTCGAATCCTTCTCCAATGACCTGCTGCAGAAGAACGTCCACCTGATCGACGGCCTCGACCAGCTGGTGGCGCACCGCACCCGGATCCCGGTGGTGGATGCGCAAGGCAACCCGGTGCTCGACAAGAACGGCAATCCCGAGCTGATCGTGCTCGATACCTCGCAGGCTGCGGACATCATTCTCGGCGGCGGCGGCAGCGACACCATCAAGGGCTTTGCCGGCGACGACATCATCGACGGCGACAAGTGGCTCAACGTGCGGATCCGGATCGTCAAGGACGGCGTCGTCTACACGGCCGACGGGATGACCGAAAAGGTCTACCTGGAATCCGACTATGCCTACGGGGCTCCGAAAGTCGGAGCGGTCGCCCAGTTCGGCGGCAAGACCCTCGACGCCCTGATGCTCACCGCGACCCTCAACCCGGGCCAGCTCAGCATCGTCCGTGAGATCGTCGACGGCGACCTGGACAACAGCGCCATCGACGTGGCGGTCTACGGCGACCTTCGGGCGAACTACACCATTACGAGCAATGCCGACGGCAGCGTCACCGTCCAGCACGTGACGGTGACGGTCGAGACTGATCCGACCACGGGCAACAACCGCGTCTCGGACGGAACCGACCGACTATTCAACATCGAGAAGCTGCGCTTCGCCGACGGCGAGGTGAACCTGACCCCGCCGAAGCTGTCGCTCCATGCCTTCGACGCCGGCGGCAACCATGCGGACAACTTCACCACGGCATCCTACAGCCGGTCCGACGGTTCCCGTCCCTGGGCGAGCAACTGGGTCGAGACCGACGATGACGGCAGCGCCACCTCGACCAGCGGGCAGATCCAGATCACGGGTGGCGTCCTGCGGTTCGATCAGGGTGACGGCGCCAGCATCCAGCGTGGCCTCAACCTTTCGGGTGTCGCCACGGCACGGCTGACCTATTCGGTTGCCGAGCAGGGGCTGGACAACGGTGAGCAGGTCCAGGTCTGGTTCTCCCGGGATGGCTCGGCGTGGACGCTGATCGAAACCATCGGTGGGACCACCAACGGTGGAAACCGGGGCTTCGATATCTCAGGGCCATTCACGGCAGGTGCCGCGATCCGCTTCGTGGCGTCGGGCATCAACGCGGCCAACGAGTTCGTGAACATCGACAACCTGTCGGTCAGCGTCCTGGTCCCAGCCGCCGCTCCGAGCGTGAATTATGCGACCTCCTTCACCGAGGGCGGCGCGGCGGTCGCGATCGCGAGCAATCCCGGGATCGTCGACGATGCGGCCCAGATGGTGTCGGCCCGGATCGTGCTGACGAACGCCCAGGCGGCGGACGAGCTCAATATCGGCACGCTGCCTCCGGGAATCTCCGCCACCATCGACACTTCGGTGGCGGGCAGGATCACCGTGAACCTGACGGGCGCGGCCTCGCTCGCCGCCTACCAGAGAGCGATCCAGGCGGTAACGTTCGACAACGACTCGAACAGTCCGGTCGCGGGGAGCCGCGTCATCCAGGTGACGGTGAATGACGGGGTCCTGGACAGCAACGTCGCGACGACCACGGTCAACGTGATCGCCGTCAACGATCCGGTCAACGCGAACAACGACTCGATCATCACCAACATCGTGAACGGCCCGATCGTGGTTCCGGAATGGGTGCTGCTGTCGAACGACACGGATCCGGATGGTCCGGCGCTGGACATCACGGCCGTCAGCAATCCGAACGGCCTCGGCAACTTGTCGCTGACGGCGAATCCCGGCTCCGTGACCTTCACGGATACCGGTACCGCCGGTGGATCCTTCACCTACACGGTCAGCGATGGCGGGAGCCCGGTCCGTACCGACACGGCCAGCGTCACGGTGACACGGGACACGAACCCGGTCGACGGGACGGCAGGAAACAACATCCTGATCGGTGACGGGTCCGGCAGCACCTTCGACGGCCATACCGGAAACGACACGATCCTGGCCGGTGGCGGAAACGACACCATCGTCTGGAATGCGACCTCCACGACCATCTTCGGCATCACGTTCGAGACCTCTCAGGATGGGCGCGACTTCGTCGATGGCGGGGATGGCGTCGATACCTTCGACGTGAACGGAAGCGGCCTGTCCGAAACCTTCCGGGTGTATTCCCGCGATGCCGCGATCGCGGCGGGTATCACCAATCTCGTCGCCGCCACGGAGATCGTCATCACCCGCACGGTGAACGGCAACACCTCCGTCATCGCCGAGCTCGACAACATCGAGGAGATCGTCATCGGGACCCGCGAGGTCACGGTGCCGGGCGGGCCGGTCGGCGGCAATGCCGGCGGGAACGACACCGTCCAGGTCATCGGCGACTTCACGGGGACGAGCCTGGCGCTGAACACCATCACGGTGAACGGAACCAGCGACGCCGATACGGTCGACATCTCCCAGCTCACCTCGGCGCACCGGATCCTGTTCCGCTCCAACGGCGGCAACGATACCATCATCGGGACGCTGCGGGAGCAGGACGTGATCGAACTCGAACCCGGCCGCAAGGCGGACGAGTACGAGTGGGAGGACAACGAGGACGGTTCGACGACGATCACCGCCGGCGTCCATCGGGTGACCTTCCGGTGCGAGGGTGGACGCAGGCCGAGCCTCTGCGAAGTCCCGCTGACGGCACAGCCTGAGACGCCGACGCAGCCCGAGGTACCGACCAACCCGGACACTGCGACGCAACCGAACCCGCCAGCGGATCCCGTCACGCCAACGGTGCCGGAGAGCCCGAGCAATCCGATCCCGATCTCTCCGACCCAGCCGGAGGCGCCTGCCAACGTCGTCCTTAAAGGCACCTCGCGGAGCGAGAGCCTCAAGGGTGGCGAAGGCAACGACAAGCTGGACGGCGGGCGCGGTCACGACAAGCTCTATGGCGATGCCGGAAACGACCGTCTGATCGGTGGTGACGGCAACGATCGTCTCGACGGCGGCGCCGGCAACGACCGGATGGAAGGCGGCAGGGGCAACGATGTCTACGTCGTCGACAGCGCCGGAGACCGGGTCATCGAGCGCAGCGGCCAGGGCATCGATACCGTCAGGAGCAGCGTGTCCTACTCCCTTGCCGGCACTCACGTGGAGAAGCTCGTCCTGACCGGATCGGGCAACATCAACGGCACCGGCAACTCCCTGAACAATAGTCTCACGGGCAATGCCGGGGATAACGTCCTCAAGGGCGGATCGGGCAACGACGTGCTCAAAGGCATGGCCGGCGACGATCGCCTCCACGGTGGGGCCGGGCATGACAAACTCTCCGGTGGATCGGGCAATGATCTGCTGAAGGGAGGAGCCGGCAACGACAGGCTGACCGGCGGCTCGGGACAGGACACCTTCGTCTTCGAGAAGAACGGCGGCTGGGATACGGTCACCGACTTCCGGAACGGTCAGGACAGGATCGACGCAAGGGGTCTTGTCGGGGTGGACAAAGTGTCCGACCTGAATGTGGCGCAGATGGGCCACGATGCGATGGTCTCGCACGGTTCCGACGTCCTCATCCTGAAGGGCGTCAACGCATCCGATCTCGACAACAGCGACTTCATCTTCTGATGCGGTTTGTCTGAGATCGCGATGGTCCCGCCGGGAGCGTTAGCCCCCCAAAATACTCCCGGCGGGATCCCATACCCATTCACTGCTGCACATTTCCCGATGTCGAAGCAGAGCACCGCAGCCGGTGCGCTCTTCCGAGGCAACGCCGATGACCAATCCGCTTAAAGCCCGTCTCAGTATCGTCGCTTCCTGTCGTGGCGCCTTCCTTGGCGTCGCGGTGCTCAGCGGCTTGATCAACCTGCTCTATCTGTCGGGTTCGATCTTCATGATGGAGGTTTACGACCGGGTCCTGCCCAGCCGGAGCATCCCGACGCTGGTCGGGCTCTCCATCATCATCGTCGTGCTCTACCTCTTCCAGGGCCTGTTCGACATGGTGCGGGGCCGGATCCTCGCCCGGGTCGGCGCCGCGCTCGACGAAGACCTGAGCCAGAAGGTGTTTCAGGGCCAGCTCGCGGCTCCGATCAATGGCAAGGCGGAAGGCGACGGGCAGCAGCCCCTGCGGGATCTCGATCAGCTGCGGGCCTTCCTCGCCGGAGGCGGGCCGTCGGCGCTCTTCGACCTGCCGTGGATGCCGCTCTACCTGTTCATCTGCTTCGCGTTTCACCCGTGGCTCGGGGCCGTCGCTCTGGGCGGTGCGATCGTCCTCGTCGCCATCACTCTGCTGACCGAGTTCTTCACGCGGGAGGCCTCGAAGGCCGCGGTCGGCGCCGCCCTGGTCCGGAACGGGATCTCCGACGGCGCGCGCCGAAACGCCGAGGTCGTCCATGCCATGGGCATGGCGCAGCGGATCGGGACCCGCTGGGGCCAGGCCAATGCCACATATCTGGCCTATCAGCAGAAGACATCCGACGTGGCTGGCGGTTTCGGCGCCATGTCGAAGGTGCTGAGAATGCTGCTGCAATCGGCGGTTCTGGCTCTCGGCGCCTATCTCGTCATCGACGGCCAGGCGACGGGTGGCATCATGATCGCCAGCTCGATCCTGACCTCGCGGGCCTTGGCGCCTGTCGAACTCGCCATCGCCAACTGGAAAGGCTTCGTGAGCGCCCGCCAGGGGTGGCACCGGCTCAAGACGCTTCTCGAATCCAATGCGCGCACCGAAGCGCCCCTGCAGCTGCCGGCGCCGCGATCCGTTCTCTCCGTGGAGAATGCCGGAACCGGCGCACCGGGCGGCCAACGGTTCGCCATCCAGGATGTGGCGTTCCAGCTGAATGCCGGCAGCGGGCTTGGCATCATCGGGCCGAGCGCATCCGGGAAGTCATCCCTTGCCCGCATGATCGTCGGAGTCTGGCCGACATGGCGGGGCAAGGTGCGTCTGGATGGAGCCGCGCTCGAGCAATGGCTGCCGGAGGATCTGGGACGCCACATCGGCTACCTGCCGCAGGATGTCGAGCTCTTCGCCGGGAGCGTGGCGCAGAACATCGCGCGGTTCGATCCGGATCCGAAGCCCGAGGCCATCATCGAGGCCGCCAAGTTCGCCAATGTGCACGAGATGATCCTGCAGCTTCCGGACGGCTACGAGACGCAGGTCGGTGAGGCCGGGGCTTCTCTGTCGGGCGGACAAAGGCAGCGCATCGCCCTGGCGCGCGCTCTCTACGGCAATCCGTTCCTTGTGGTGCTCGACGAGCCGAACTCCAATCTCGACAACGAGGGAGAGCAGGCGCTGACGGCGGCCATCATGAGCATCAGGGCCCGTGGAGGTGTGGTGATCGTGATCGCGCACCGGCCCAGCGCCCTTGCCGGTGTCGACATGGTCCTCGTGATGGGCGAAGGGCATGTGCAGACCTTCGGTCCCAAGGAGGAGGTGCTGAGCAGGGTTCTACGCCCCGTGCCGGCATCACAGCAATCGGAACCGCGGGCCACTCCCGTCACACCCTTGAAAGTCGTCGAAGATCTGGGAGTTGCCTCATGAGCCCCGCACCGAAAGCAAGCGCCCGCATATCCATTCGCCGTCATACGCTGCTCGGCTTGTCGGCCGCTCTCGTCCTCGTCGGAGGACTCGGCGGCTGGGCCGTGGTGACGGAACTGTCCGGAGCCGTCGTGGCGCCCGGCGCCGTGGTGGTGGACAGCCACGTCAAGAAAGTCCAGCATCCGACCGGCGGCGTCGTGGGCGAGATCCATGCCCGGGACGGCGACCGCGTTCGAGCGGGAGACATCGTGATCCGGCTCGACGAGACGGTCGCGCGCGCCAACCTCGCCATGGTGTCCAAGAGCCTCGACGAACTCGCGGCCCGTCAGGGCCGCCTCGAAACCGAGCGGGATGGAGGGAAGGACATCACTTTTCCTGCGGCCCTCAGAAGCCGTCTCGACGAGACCGAGATCGCCGAACTGACGCGAAGCGAGAGCCGCGTCTTCGAGTCCCGCCGCGAAGCCCGCGAAGGGCAGAAGGCGCAGCTCAAGGAGCGGATCGCGCAATTGCAGGAGCAGATCGACGGCCTCGATCTCCAGGCGGCCGCGAAGGCCGACGAGATCCAGCTCATTCAAAGCGAGCTGAGCGGCGTCGAGCAGCTCTGGCGCAAGAACCTGGTTCCGATCACCCGCGTGACGGCGCTCAAACGGGAGGAGACGCGCCTGCGCGGGGAGCGTGGTCAGCTCATCTCGAACATCGCACAGTCGAAGGGCCGGATCAGCGAGACGGCGCTCCAGATCCTGCAGATCGAGCAGGATCTCAGAAGCGAGGTCTCGAAGGAACTGCGTGAAGTGCAGGCCAAGATCGCCGAACTCGTCGAGCGCCGCGTTGCCGCCGAGGATCAACTGAAGCGGATCGACATCCGGGCGCCGCAGGATGGGTTCGTGCATCAGTCGATGGTCCACACGGTGGGCGGCGTCATCAACGCGGGCGAACCTCTGATGATGATCGTTCCCGAGTCCGACGAGCTCTCGATCGAAGTGAAGGTTTCTCCGCAGGACATCGATCAGCTGCGTCCCGGGCTCGACACGGTCCTGCGCCTCTCGGCCTTCAACCAGCGCACCACGCCGGAGGTCAAGGGCAGGGTGAGCCTGATCGCGGCCGATCTGGTGACGGACCAGCGCTCGGGCATCCAGTACTACCCGGTGCGGGTGGCCTTCGCCGACGGGGAGCGGGATCGCCTCGGCGCTCTCAAGCTGATGCCCGGCATGCCCGTGGAAGGATTCATCCAGACAGGCTACCGCACGGTCTTCTCGTATCTGACGAAGCCCATCGCCGACAACATGGCGAAGGCATTCCGCGAGGAATAATAGGTTGCCCGAACCGGAGTCGCAGGACTCCGGTCAACGGCCCGCATCGACCCTCTGGTGAGTTTCGATGTAGGTCCGCAGGGATTTCCCCACATCCTCGATATGCGTTCTGAGAAGAGCACAGGCGTCTGCGACTTGTCCGACCTCGCAGAGACGCACGAGCGCTGCATGCTCGGTCTCAGCGCGTTTCATCCCGTCCGTGAGGGAGAGCTGCAGCCGGGTATGCCTGTCGCATTCCTGCAGGAGGTTGGCCACGATCGCCAAGGTGCGCGGCTGCTCGGCATGACGGTACAGCAGCATATGGAACTGCGTATTCAGCTCGCCCCAGCGCCGGACATGGTTTGCACGCAGTTCGGCGCTGTATTCCTGAAGGATCCGGTTGAGCTGCTCGTAGTCGCCCGGGGTCAGCTGCCGGGCGGAGGCCTCCAGGAGGCGGGGCTCGAGGAGCATCCTCAAGGCAAAGAGCTCCTGAACCTCTTCTGTCGAAAGCTCCGACACGATGGCACCGCGATGGGGGAGGATCTTGACCAGCCCCTCGGCCTCGAGCTGCATCAGGGCCTCCCGAACCGGAATGCGGCTCACGCCGAACTCGGCCGCCAAGGCATCCTGCCGCAACGGAAACCCTGCCTTGAACTCACCATCGAGAATCCGCTCGCGCAGACTTTCCGCAACGGCCGCTGCAATCGTCCGATGCTGAAGGGACTTCTGCGCGGTCCTAGGGGAGGGCTTGCTTTCAAGAGTCATGACTCGAACTATCACTGAAGTTCCAAGAACGCTTCCATAGCAGCATCCCGAGAGTTTGGCTTGACAACGTAGATTTTATACAATCTACAATAATAGCATTAAATGTCCAGATTGGGAGAAGGGCGAAATGGCGAGGATCGGTTGGGAAGGGGTGTTCCCTGCGGTGACCACCCAGTTCAAGGCGAATTACGACTTGGACATCGAGGCCACGGCCAAGGTGATGGACGGCTTGATCCGGGACGGCGTCTCCGGGCTCATCGTCTGCGGAACGGTCGGCGAGAACACGTCGCTCAGCCGCTCTGAAAAGGTGGCCGTCATGGAAGCCGCGAAGGATGTCTCCCGCGGCCGGGTGCCGGTGATTGCCGGCATCGCCGAATTCACCACCCCGTTCGCCTGCGAGGTCGCGAAGGAGGCTGCCCGCGTGGGCCTCGACGGCGTCATGGTCATGCCCGCGCTCGTCTATTCCTCGAAGCCGCATGAGACAGCCGCGCATTTCCGGGGCGTCGCCAAGGCCACCGATCTGCCGGTGATGGTCTACAACAACCCTCCCATTTACAAGAACGACGTGACGCCGGACATTCTGGCTTCCCTGGCGGATTGCGAGACAATCGTCTGCTTCAAGGATTCCTCCGGCGACACGCGCCGCTTCACCGACACGCGCAACATGGTTGGCGATCGCTTCGTGCTGTTCGCAGGCCTTGACGACGTGGTGGTCGAAAGCGTGATGCTCGGCGCGCAAGGCTGGATCTCCGGCATGTCGAACGCCTTTCCGCAGGAAGGCGAGACCCTGTTCCGGCTCGCGAAAGCCGAGCGCTACGAAGAGGCACGCGCCCTTTACGACTGGTTCATGCCGCTGCTTCACCTCGATGCCCGCCCCGATCTCGTGCAATGCATCAAGCTGTGCGAAGCAATCATGGGCCGTGGTTCGGAATTGACGCGGCCCCCGCGTCTTGCTTTGAGCGCCGAGGAACGCGCTGACGTCGAGGCGCTCATGGAAAAGGCGCTGAAGAACCGTCCGGTGCTTCCCGATGTCGGCCTGAAATCCGCCGCCTGATCGAGAACGGGCGAAGGGCTTTGAACTCCTTCGCCCGCTCTTCTATCATTGTCGACCCCACGATCAGCGAGTGCAGCGATGGCACGCCACACCTTCTTTTGTATCGACGGCCACACCTGCGGAAACCCGGTCCGCGTGGTTTCCGGCGGCAGCATCCCGCAGTTGAAGGGCGGCACGATGTTCGAGCGCCGCCAGCACTTCCTGGCAGAATACGACTGGATCCGGACCGGTCTGATGTTCGAGCCCCGCGGGCACGACATGATGTCCGGCTCGATCCTCTATCCGCCGACGCGCCCCGATTGCGATGTCGGGATTCTGTTCATCGAAACGTCCGGGTGTCTCCCCATGTGCGGACATGGGACGATCGGGACCGTGACCATCGCCCTCGAGAACGGCCTGATCCATCCCAAGACACCGGGGCTCCTGCGTCTCGACACGCCGGCCGGCGTGGTCGAGGCCCGTTATGAGCAGAACGGTCCCTTCATCGAGCGCGTCCGCATCACCAACATTCCGTCGTTCCTCTATGGAACCGGCTACGAGGTCGAAGTGGACGGGCTCGGGCACCTGATGGTGGATGTCGCCTATGGCGGCAATTTCTACGCCATCGTCGAGCCGCAGCCGCTCTATTCCGACCTGGCGGACATCGATCCGTCGGACGTCCTGCGCTGGAGCCCGAAGCTGCGAGAGGCCTTCAATGCGCGTTACCGGATCGCTCATCCAGAAAACCCGGATATCAACCGCCTGACGCATGTCCTGTGGACCGGACGCGCGCAGACCCAAGGCGGGACGGCCCGCAACGCCGTGTTCTACGGCGACAAGGCCATCGACCGCTCGCCCTGCGGGACGGGAACATCGGCCCGCATGGCCCATCTCGCGGCGCGTGGCGCGCTGAAGGAGGGCGATGCGTTCGTCCATGAGAGCATCATCGGATCCACCTTCGTCGGCCGCATCGAGGGGCGGGCAAAGGTCGGAGACCGGGATGCCATCATTCCCTCCATCGAAGGATGGGCGCGCGTGACGGGCTTCAATACGATCATCATCGACGACCGCGATCCCTTCGCAAAAGGGTTCCAGGTCGTGGATCGGCCCTCCCACGCCTGAGGCGAGAGCGTCAGCGGCGGACCAAACTTCTCCTGAATGGGTGCACGATGCGGATCGCGATCGTCGGAGCTGGAATCGTCGGCCTCGCAGCCGCCCATGCCCTTCTGGACCGGGGGCATGACGTCATTCTGGTCGATCCGGGCGATCAGAGCGCGCGACCGACGGACGGCAATGCCGGCTGGATCGCCCATACCGACGTCATGCCTCTGGCCTCTCCCAAAGTTTGGAGGAATCTTCCGAACTGGCTGATGGATCCGCTGGGACCTCTCTCCATCAGGCCGGCCTATCTTCCCGCTCTGACGCCGTGGCTGATGCGCTTCGTGCTGGCATCGTCGCCCCTGCGGATCAAGGCCAGCATGGCGGCCATCCGGGCCATCAACGCAGAGGCCTTGCCTTCCTGGAAGAGTCTGCTCTCCTCGTTGGATCTCAATGCACATTTGCGCGAGAAGGGCATTCTCTCTGTCTGGAAACAGCATGAGGCTTTTCTGCGCTCCAAGGACGTTCTCGATCGTCAGCGTGACCTCGGAATCGGCGTCGAAATCCTCGACCGGAAGGAACTCGCACGCCTGGAGCCTGCGCTGCATAATGTCGAAGCAGGCGTGCTCTTTCCGGAAGCGTGCCACATCTCCGATCCTGCCCATCTGGCATCGGATCTCAAACGGCTCGCTCTCGTACGTGGCGCACGGCAAGTGGCCGCTCGTGCCCGGGCCGTGAAGGCGGACGATGCGGCGATCCGCATCGAGGCGGAAGAGGCAGACGACGCAATCGTCGCCGACAAGGTCGTCATCGCCGCGGGGGTCTGGTCCCGGCCGCTGGCGGAGATGCTGGGCGACCGCGTCCCTCTCGATACCGAGCGCGGATACAATGCCACCTATCCCAAGGGATCGTTCGGCCTTGACCGCCCCGTCATGTTCGAAGGCGAGGGCTTCGTGACGACGCCGCTCGATACGGGGGACAGGGTCGGCGGCGCCGTCGAGTTCGCGGGGCTGGAGGCCAAGCCCAATCATGACCGGACATCGGCGATGATTGCGCGGCTCAGGCGTTTTCTGCCCGATTTCAAGGCCGATCAGGAGGCGAGACGCTGGATGGGCTTTCGTCCATCCATTCCGGATTCCCTGCCGGTGATAGGCCCTTCCAAACGGGATCGTCGGATCGTCTACGCCTTCGGCCATGGCCATCACGGCCTGACCCAGGCGGCCGTCACATCGCGGCTGGTAGCGGATCTCATCGACGAGATGCCCAGCGAGATTGACCTTAAGCCCTATTCGGCACAACGCTTCTGAGCAGGCCTCTCCCTAGAAAATTCAGGAGCGACAATCCCTCGTCCGATCCCGCCTGATCCGCGTCAAGCCGTCGGCTGGGGCGTGGTCGGCGTCACGGGGATTTCAGGGGGCGATGTCGGCGGCACGCCGATCGGCTCCCCAGGGGGCGGAATGTCTCCGGGCGTCGTCGGGGGCACGCCGATGGGCTCGGACGGAGGGCCCTCGGGCGGCGTCGGCGGGCTCACGGGTGCCGGATTGGGATCCGCGGGCGTCGGCTCCGGATAAGGCTGGTTCGGCAGAGGAATGGGCATTCAGGCGGCGCTCCGTGGCTGAGGCGTCTATCGGGTCCATATGGGCAATCATCCGTGGAGCGCTAGGTTCCGGTCAAGCCAGAGGGCTTTATCGCCTGCGAGGCGTCCCAGCATTCCAACGCGGCGTAAATCTATTCCTGACCGCGCTCGCGCCGCCGCCGCTCGACGGCCTGTTTGATCAGCACATCGAGGATCTCACTCGGCACCGCTTTCGATGGCCGGCCGTTTATGGCGCGCAGGCGCTCGACCTCGAACTTCGGCTCGCGATTGATGGTCAGAAGGCCGTTGGTTTCCTGCGCGGTATCGGTGAGCTGGGTGTAGCAGAACCCGGCCAATGCCGTGGAGGCGAGCAGCGCATCGACGAGTTCCTCATAGCGGGCGAGCAGGGCTTCCGGGCTTGCGAACTGGCCGTAGCCGAACCAATCCTCGGTGGCCTGAGGGACGAAACCGAGGCCGCCGAACTCGCTGATCACGATGGGCTCATCGTCGATCACGGCCCCTTCTTCCAGGAGAGGGTGATGGTGCGGGCGGACCTCCCGGAAGGTGCGCGCGATGGTCTGCCGGTCGGCATAGCGTTCCCGCAGCATATCACCGGTGGGGGCATAATCGTGTACGCCGAAGACGTCGCCGACCGCGTGCTGCCAGCCGTCGTTGCCGATCACTGGGCGGGTGGGATCGATTGCCCGGGTGAGGTGATAGAGGGCGCTCACGAAGCTGCGCTGCTGCGCCGAGCGGTCCAGGTCGGGGACGCCCCAGCTTTCGTTGAGGGGAACCCAGGTGATGATGCACGGATGGTTGTAGTCGCGGCGGACGGCCTCCAGCCATTCGCGGGTGAGCATTTCAGCCGCGCGGTCCGAGTAGACGTAAGCATTGGCGGCCTCGCTCCAGACGAGCATGCCGAGCCGGTCGCACCAGTACAGAAAGCGCGGATCCTCCAGCTTCTGGTGGATGCGGACCCCGTTGAAGCCCAAAGATTGCGCCAGCTCGACCTCGCGTTTGAGGGCATCCGCATCCGGGGCGGTCAGGAGGGAATCCGGCCAGTAGTTCTGCGCCAGGACGAGGCGCAGGAACGTGGGAATGCCGTTGATGATGAAGCGTCCATCGCGGGCTTCGATGCGGCGCAGGCCGAAATAGCTTTCGACGCGGTCGATGACGGTGCCGTTCCCGTCGATCAGTTCGATCTGAGCCTCGATGAGGTTCGGGTGCTCCGGCGCCCAGAGCAGGGTGCGACGCCGGCGGATCGCCGCATCGTTGATATCGAGGAGAAGGTCCCGCCGCAGCTCGCGGCCTGAGAGGAGATAGGTATCGTCGGCGAGAATGCGGGTCGGTCGGTCCCCCTTGAGCTGAACGCGCGCATGCCAGCCTGCGGGAGGCCTGCGGTCGAGGCGCAGGACCAGTCCGACGCCGAATCGGTCGACATCCGGCGTCCAACGCAGTTCGGCGATAGCGACCTCGGGGAGCGGCTCCAGCCAGACGGGCTGCCAGATGCCCGTGGTGCGGTGATACCAGATATACCCTGGCTGTTCTTCCCAGTACTGCTTGCCTCGGGGCTGCTGGAGATCCCGCGGCTCGTCCTCGGCGCGAACCACGATGACCTGGCTTTCGCCGGGATCGAGCAGGGGGGTGATGTCGGCCGAAAACGGCGTCTGCCCGCCTGCGTGCTCGACCGCCATGCGTCCGTTGACCCAGACCGTGGCCTTGTAGTCGACGGCGCCGAAATGGATGACGAGCCGATCCCGGCGATCGGCCTCTTCAACCTTTACTTCGCGGCGATACCAGACCACCGGATGGAAACCTGTCTCGGCCACACCTGACAATTGGCTCTCGGGCGCGAAAGGCACCAGGATCTCGCGGTCGAAGGGATCCGTCCGCTCGAACCAGCGTTCCGCAAGCCCCTCGTCCTGGTTGTCGAAAGCGAAGCCCCAGGGTCCGCACAGGTCGGTCCAACGATGACGACGCAGTTGCGGGCGAGGATGGAGGTCGGCAGGGGTGATCGTCTCGGTCATATCCCATCCGCTTCATGCTTTGTCGCTGCCGGGCAGGAGGCAGGCTCACCCCTCGTTCCCGACCAACGCATGAGGGCCGAGGAGGTTCTCACGGGCGTCCTGCGATGAAACCTTCCCTTAGGTTAGCCGTTCCTTCACTTGGATCACATGACGGCCGAGGTTCGCCTGCGGCCTCACCGCTGTGCTGCAGTGGAAGCACTGACGCTCAAGGGATGGCCTCGGCATGACCCAAGCGCTGCCACCTCGTTCCCGTCTTCATCGCCTCACCGACCCGGATGCGTTCTGGTGGTCCACCGGGATCGAGGATACCTTCATCACGGCCCCGCACCCGGTCACGGGACGGATTCTCGACGAGTACGAGCTGACCGGCCATTACGACCGCTGGCGTGACGATCTGGGCCTCGTGGCCGAACTCGGCGTGCCCTGCGCCCGCTACGGCGTCCCCTGGCATCGCATCCAGCCCACGCCGACGACATGGGATTGGACATTCCCGGACGAGACTCTGGGGCGGCTGCTCGACCTCGGCGTCGATCCCCAGGTCGACCTCGTGCATTACGGATTGCCCGCCTGGATCGAGGACGCCTTCCTTCATCCCGACTATCCGAAGCTTGTGTCCGATTACGCGGCCCGCCTCGCCGAGCGCTTTCGCGGCCGGATCACCTGGTATACCCCTCTCAACGAGCCGCGCATCACGGGCTGGTATTGCGGGCGCCTCGGCTGGTGGCCGCCGTTCCGGCGCAGCTGGCCCGGCTTCGTGGCGCTGATGCTGGCTATTGCCAAAGGCATGGTCGAAACCGTCAAGGCCCTGGAGAGCGTCGACCCCGAGATCGTGCCGTATTTCGTCGATGCGACGGACCTGTTCGATACCGACGACCCGGCCTTCGAGGGCGAGGCCCGGCGCCGTCAGGACATCGTCTTCCTCGCCCTCGATCTCGTCTCGGGGCGGGTCGACGAGCGCCATTCCCTCTGGGCCTGGCTCTTGAAGAACGGCGCGCGGGAGGCCGATCTCGCTTACTTTCAGGACAATGCGGTGGCGCTGCCGGTCATCGGCATGAACCTCTACCCGATGTTCACGCAGAAGAAGCTGCTGCGGGATGTGGGAGGGCGCTTCCGGATCCGCATGCCCTATGCCGGCGCCGATCTCATCACCCGTCTCGGGCCGCTCTACTACGAGCGCTATGGGGCGCCGCTCATGATCTCGGAGACGGCCTCGATGGGGTCGCTACGCCGCCGGCTCGACTGGCTCGATGCGTCGGTCGCGGCCACCCGGCAGCTGCGCGAAGATGGCATCCCATTGGTCGGATATACCTGGTGGCCGATGTTCGCGCTTGTGACATGGGCCTACCGCCAGGGGCAGCGCCCCGTGACCGAGCATCTGGCCCAGATGGGGTTGTGGGACATCGTCCCGGACGAGGCCGATCCGCTGCGGCGGGTCAGGACCGCGGGGGTGGATGTCTACCGGCGCCTGGTGCAAGGCGGGGCCGAGAGCGTCGGCATGCTCTCCCAAGCCCCATCCCGCGCCGCGGCGGCGCTTTGAGGCGGAAGGGGAGAGCGGGATGTTCAGAAGCTTCTTTCTCGCGGGTTTCGAGGGCTCCACAGGCTACAACCGGCACGGCCATTGGTTCGACCAGGTCGTGGCGACCGGACATGACAGGACCGTGGACGAGGATTATCGGCAATTGGCCCGGCTTGACATCCATGCCGTTAGGGAAACGATCCGCTGGCCTTTGGTGGACCTCGGGCGTGGACGCTACGACTTCTCCACGGTGGAGCCCTTTGTCGAGGCATCTCGCCGCCACAAGGTGGAAGTCGTGTGGGATCTCTTCCATTACGGCTATCCGAAGAGTCTCGACCTGTGGAGCGAGGACTTTCCCAGGCGCTTTGCCGATTACTGCTACGCGGTCGGGCGCTACATCGCCCGGCGGACGGAGGGCGTCTGCGCCTTCACGCCGGTGAACGAGCCCTCGTTCCTGTCCTATGCGGCCGGCGAGAAGGGCCTGTTCGCCCCCCATGTCACGGGGCGCGGCTGGGACCTCAAGGTGGCCCTGTCCCGTGCGGCCATCGAGGGCATCAACGCCTTGTGGGCGGCCTGTCCCAGCGCCCGCATGGTCAATGTCGATCCCCTCTGCCGCGTGGCCACGCCCCCGGATCGACCGGAACTCGAAGACGAGGCGAGGGACTTCAACGACCGTCTCGTCTTCCAGAGCTGGGACATGCTCTGCGGCCGCCTGCTGCCGGAGCTCGGCGGCAGCCGCAGGCATTTGGACGTGGTGGGGATCAACTATTACTGGACCAACCAGTGGGAATGGGGCGGGATTCCGCAGGCCGATGGGGTCATCCCGCCGCTGGCGGACGAGGATCCCCGCCGCTGGCCTCTGGGTTCCCTCGTCCGCTCGGTGTGGGAGCGCTATGGCGGCGAGGTGATGATCACCGAAACCAGCCATATCGGCGACAGCCGCGGACGCTGGCTGCGGGAGGTGGCGCAGGAGGCGGAGGACCTGCTTCAGGACGGGGTGCCCCTGCGCGGAGTGTGCCTCTACCCGATCCTGGGCATGCCGGAATGGCACGACCCGGAGATCTGGACCCCTATGGGGCTCTGGGACCCTGTCTGCCACCGGGACCCCGACGGAGAGCGGCTGATCTGCGAACCGATGCTCACGGCTCTGCAATCCGTCCGCCACGTGGACGAGCTCCATCGCAGGATCGTTGCCCGCTCACACACGGGAAAGACCACCGTTCGCCCCAGGCGCGTGGCCGGTGCGGTCGCGGCCGAGTGACAATTCCGTCAGTTCACGGTGACCTTGAAGCGGACCAGGTCCCTGTTCATGGTCGGGCGCTTCGTCTGCCAGTTGAAGCGGGTCAGGTAGAGGTAGAACGTGCTTCCGGCCGTCTGGAACACCGGCGACGGACTGTCGTGATCGATGATCGAGGGATAGTCGTAATAGGCCTTCTTCTCCGTGGTGCCCCAGGGCGGGTCGAATGGAGCGAGCAGGGCGGCCGGCGACCAGTTCCGCAGGTCCGGCGAGGTCGCATAATAGACGCCACTGGTGTCGTCTACCCGCGTTGACCAGACGACCATCCAGAGGTTCCTGGATTCGAGCCGGACAAGGGACCGCACCTTGCCGGTCATGTCGCCGTTCCCGAGCCGATCGCAGGTGGCCTGAACGGGCTGCTGCCCATCGACCGGGTAGGGGTTCGGCGGAGGAACGAAGCGGCCCGCGTTCATCATCCGCCAGCCGGTCACGAGATCGGATCGCGGGGCGCGGAATAGGCAGTTCCCACGCCCGGCCGGTTCGGCGGCATCCTCCGTCCAGGCGATGAAATAGGCGTGCTCGTCATCGAACACGGTATTCGAGAGGGTGAGGAAGCCCGCGGCCTTGGTGTTCGTGTCGAAGCGCTTGTTCGACCCGGCGACGAGGCGCCGCTCGCGGGGCAGGAGCTTGAAGGAGAAATCCCGCTCGTTCGCCTCCAGGGCCACGAGCGAGAGATACCAGCATTCCGGCCTGCCGGGGCCCTTGGCGCAGAGGCCGTCATGGCGGAGCCCGGAGAATTCCTGGCTCGCCAAGCCGAGAACACGGCCGTCTTCGAGCGGGATGAGGCTTTGGACCCAGAACCGGTCATTGAGCGCTGCGGGGTCCGCCGATTCCTCGCCCTGGAAGACGATGGAGCAATCCGTGCGCAGATCGTCGAAGCTCGAACCCTGCAGAACCCTGTTCCGGAAATGCGCCGCGATCAGAGCAACGGACCCGTCCTGGCGCCGATAGGCCCTTGCGGGCGAATCGGGGATCGTGCGCCAGTCGCAGCGCTGCCGCTCATAGCTGTAGACCACCTCGGGCTCGGGAGAGACCGAGACGTGAAGCGGTTCGCCCGCGAGCACGGCCCTGCTCATCATCATGAGCAGAAGCGCCGGCCATGCGAGGGCGTTCCAGCATCTCATCCTCATCGTGCGAACGCCAGCTCAGGTGCCGGTCGCAATCCGGCGCAGGAAGGGGGCCGGCTGAAGCCTGTTTGCGGTGAGAAAGTCCAGATAGCGCGAGGCTGCCGCACTCCGATGTCTGTCATAGGCGTCCGGATCGAACTGGATCATCTTCTTCAGGCTGGCGCGGGTGAGCGGCGCGGTCAGGTCGGTCGCGGCAACATGCGGGACGCCCGTGTTCTCGCAGAGCTCCCGGGTGCGGGAATCGATGGTGACCGTCAGGCCCATGCGTTCCGCCTGAAGGGCCAGGGCGACGCCATGGTATCTGGAGCCGATGGTGAGGTCATGACGGCGCAGCGTGTCCATCCAGGCCGGGACGTCGTAGAAGGAACGGACGTAGTTCCGGCACCAAGCCTTGAATTCCTCGAAGGTGTAATGCGGAACGGTGTGGTTGTGGATTTCCTTCAGCGCATGCGGGTCGATCTCGTCGAAGATCTCCCGCGAGACGCGGATCATCTCTCCCATCGATTGAACCACATACTGGCCCGGATACATCGGGTCCATCATGAGGCCGATCAGCTGATGCTCGATCTCCCGGGTTTTCAGCCACGCCTGGTGACCCGCGGCGACCGAGATGGAGCGCGGCAGCGCGAGGTCCGACCATTGCTTGTGGATCTTCTGGCCGAGGCCCGGATTCGGGTTTGTGAAATACGAAGGGCAGCCACCGGCAATCGAGCCGTGGATATCGAGCTTGTCGAGCTGCGAGGTGGTGAACGCGCCGCGCGTGTAGATGTTGGAGCCCGCCGAAGACGGATTGGAGCGCGCAATGACCTGGGCCCAGCGACGGGTGCCGTCGGTCAGCTGGATATCCTGATCGTAGCTGTCCGCCTGGGCGCCGAGCCCGATGGCGACGATCGGCAGCCCCGACTTCTCCAGGTTGTCCGCCATGGTGCCGTAATCCGTGTGGCGTCCCAGCTGGTTGGCGCACGGGATGACGATGATGTCGGCATTCTCCTTCAGGCTCTCGGCCGATGCGCTCCAGCTGAAGAACTTGACCGGGTTGGAGATGTGGCTGGCGATGGCATAGACGAAGGCCAGATTGCCGTTGTTGTGGCCGATCCCGTTGTAGAGATCCTCGAACGCGGCGTTCGAGTAGAGCCCGAGGGACGGATACTTCCACAGAATCGCGACCCGCAGGGGCTTGGCGGGAGCCTTCGGCGCGGGGGCGGGCTGGCTGAGCGGCTTGTCCATGGTCATTTCGTCGAGCATATGAAATCCATTCTGAAATCAGGTGTCGTCCGGGATTAAGCAGCTTCCGCGCGGCGCAGCTTCAGGCTGTTTTCCCAGGACAGGGCGTGGCGGATGATCGCCTCGAGGTCGTCGAGTTTGGGAGACCAGTTCAAGGTCTCGCGAATTCGGTCGGCGCTTGCGATCAGCGTGGCGGGATCGCCTGCTCGCCGAGGCGACAGGTTCACGGGGAAATCGACGCCCGAAACCCGCTTCACGGCCTCGACGACCTCGTGCACCGAGTATCCGCGCCCATAGCCGCAATTGAACACGGTGCTGTTGCCGCCCGCATCGAGGTAATCGAGCGCGAGCATGTGGGCATGGGCCAGGTCGGACACGTGGATGTAGTCGCGCAGGCAGGTGCCGTCGGGCGTGGGATAATCGGTGCCGAAGATGTCGATGTGGGATCTCTCGCCCAGGGCTGCCTGGGTCGCGACCTTGATGAGATGCGTCGCGTGGCGCGTGCTCTGGCCGCTACGGCCCTGTGGGTCGGCGCCCGCGACGTTGAAGTAGCGGAGAGCCACGAAGCGCAGGGGATGGGCGCGCGCCACATCCCTCAGCATCATCTCGGTCATGAGCTTCGACGTGCCATAGGGCGAGACCGGGTTGAGCGGCGCGCTCTCGGAAATCGGGCTCTCCCTGGCGTCGCCATAGACGGCGGCGGTCGAGGAGAAGAGGAACTGCTCGACGCCGTTCTGCACTGCCGCGCTGATGAGCGAGCGCGTCCTGACCGTGTTGTTCAGGTAGTACTTCAACGGATCGGTGACGGATTCCGGAACGACGATCGAGCCCGCGAAATGCGCGATCGCCTTGATGGAATGCTTGCGGATGATCTCCGCCACCAGAGTCTCGTCACCCACATCGCCCTCGATCAGGGTCGCGGCCGGATGGACCATCCAGTCGAACCCGGTGCTGAGATCGTCCAGGACCACCACGTCCCTGCCGGCATCGACCAATGCCAGAACCATATGGCTTCCGATGTAACCGGCGCCCCCCGTGACCAACACAGTCATGATCGTCCCTCGTTCCTTGCTGTGACGTGATGAGACATGAATGGGACGCCGGACGACGGCCGGCATCCCCGATGTGGGCCGATCAGGCGGCCTTCAACTGCCTGACTTCGCCCTGCCGCATCACGGGCTGCATCTTCGTATCCGCCCCGTTCTCGACCAGGAACTGATGCATCTCGCGGTAGGTGTGATGATAGGCGCGGTTGAACCTGTCGAAGAGCGACTGGTCCCAGTAATCCTCGAGCCTGAACTCCTTGCCCGAGAAGACGTCGAAACTCGGGATCTGGTAGGTCTCGGCGAATTCGACGGTGCGGCTGTCATAGGTGAAGTAGATCGACGGAACGCCGTTCGCGAGCGCCATCAGGTTGCCGTGGAGCCGGTATCCGAGGACCAGGTCCTTCTGCTGCACGAGATCCTCGTAATCGGCCACCACGTCGGAGTAGAACAGCCTCTCCCGGTGGAGCTTCTCCATGGTGTCGTCGAGATACCAGTCGTTGACCTGCTTGTCGGCGCGCAGGGCCTTGAACGCCTCTTCCCGCTGCTCGGCCGTGCCGAGGACGATCTTCTTTTCCTCGACCTCGCCCTGCGCCATCAGCACCACGTCGAACCGGGCCGCCAGGCTTTTCACGAGATCACGATGGAACGTCAGGTATTGCTGGATGTCGCGGGCATAGGTGGACGACACCTCGCGGCGGACCGTGATGCCGGCCGTCCGGATGCTCTCCAGGGGCGGCAGCTGAATGTTCAGGTCAGGATTGTTGCGGCGGAACGCGGTCGGACATCCGACGATGCGGATGTTCTTGATCCCGAGATCCCAGAGTACCTGCGCCGAATAGGCGCCGCGCACGCCGATGGAAGTGGTGGAATCGGCCATCATGCGAAGGACGGTCTTGGTTTCCTCCGACAATTCGATCTTGCCCTTGACCGGCGCCTGGGCGCCGATGCCCCAGGCGATGACCGGGATCTTGAGCTTCTTGAGGACGTCGACCGCCTGGTTCCAGACCATGTCCTTGTGGACATAGTTCGAGCCGCGCAGGAACACGTAATCGTACTCGGCATTGATCCGGTCGATCTGGGTCAGGTCCGGGTTGGCGATCTCCAGCGCATCGAGCTTGTCGTAGTTCAGAAGCTTCAACGATGAGTCGAAGACGAAGGCGTCACCGATGTTGTGGTAATGGTTGATGCTGCGCTGGACATCCTTGTGCCGGTACCAGCGGACATTGTCGTGGTTGTAGACTTCGCCCGAAGGGCTGATGACGAGAATACGCTTCATGATGGTGCCTCCGACTGTTGTTCTGCTGCGTGGCGACTAGGCCGTCAGCGCGACCGTTGACGCGCTTGTCGCCTTCTTCGCGGCAAGGTCCTGGTAAAGATCGAGATGAATCCGGGCGCATTCCTCGTAGGTGATCGGCTGGCCGATGCCTGCGCGCAGGTCGCTCCACAGTTTCGGGGTCGTCAGGGCCTCGGTCATGCGGTCGACGAGATCCTGGGACGAACCGACGCGGAAATGCAGCCCGTTGACGCCGTCGACGATCTTCTCGGCCATGCCGCCGATATTGCTGCAGATCATGGGACGGCCATGATGGAAGGATTCCTGGATTACGATCGGCGAGTTCTCCCACCAGATGGAGGGAATGATCGTCCAGTCGATGGAGCGCATGAGGCGCGGCATCTCGCTGTTCTGGTACGAACCGTAGAACCGGACCCGCGGTCCGGCGCGCTCCACGAGTTTCTTGATCTTGTCCTGGAACGCCTCCGGCTGCCGCTCCAGGTTGCCGCCGAAGATCATCAGCTGGGCATCGTCGCCCCAGACCGCATCCGGAATGCACGTGACCGCATCGAGCAGCACGTCGACGCCCTTGAACTGCGTGATCTGGCCGAAATAGCCGAACCGGGACCGCCGGCCTCCCCGCTGGGGCAGGCTGCGCGGCGGCGCGGTCTCGGCGATGTCGAGGCCGTTCTCGATGACGATGAAACGGGATCGATCCAGGCCCCAATCCACATAGCGGTCGACAAGGAACTGGCTCGGCGACACGAAGAAGTCGGCCACGTCGAGGAGACCGCGGATGAAATGCTCGCGGCGTAGGAAGCGTGCCGGGGAGATCTCCGGGAAGCAGGCGTTGCAATCCGACGGAGAGGCCCGGTCGCAGAGTTTCGTGCCGCCGGTCTTCACCATCTGCCCGTGATGGCTGCAGATCGACAGGAACTCATGGAACGTGATGACGATCACGCAATCGGGGAGCGCCCGACGGACGGCATAGATCATTTCGAGACCCAGGCCGATGAAGTGGTGGAAGTGGACGACGTCGGGTCTCAGGTCCTTCAGGACGCGAAGGAAGTCGCGCTCGATCTCCTCCGTGTTCCGGTTCGAGAGGAGGAAGTGATCGTATTCGTCCGCATGATAGAGGAACTCGCCCTCGGTCTGCCGGAGGCTCATCAGAGCCGTCCGGCTGTGCCGCGCGACCGGGTGGCCGACGCGAGCGAGGAAACGGGATTCGACGTTGCCGATCCGGTTGAGGCCCTTGTGCAGGTTATACGCGGCGATCTCGGCGCCCCCGAGGGAGAAGCTCGGATGGCCGTGAGAGACGATGAGGACACGGGGAGAGGGATTGGACATGCTTTCACTACCTCATGTTGTTGATGAGGAGCGACCACTTGCGGTCGAAGCTCCAGCGATCGACTTTCTGGGCCAGGCGGTGCGCGGGGAATGTCGAAGGGCCGACATCGTTGTCGGCTGAGATCATCTCGACATCGGGGAGCCAGACGGCGGGCGTTCCTCCGAGCCTCATCTTGAGGCAGAGGTCGCGCCCCTTCTCGCCGGCGCCCAGATAAGAGCGCGTGAAGCCGCCGACCGACGCGATGGATTCGCGCGAGACGATGCAGCACGAGAGCGATCCGGCGATGACCTCCGTCGGCTGCGATCCGCGCACCACGTCACGCGGATAGCCTATATAGCGGTCGACGAGTTTCTGCTCCTCCTGGTCGAGCCAGGTTCCCGCGAAGCGGATGGAATTGTCCTCGTAGAGGATCGTGGGGCTGATCATCGCTTTGCCGCCGCGATTGCGATAGGCGCGCTCCAGCGACGAGATCCACCCGGCCTGCCGGGGCAGAACGCCGGCGGCGAGAAAGATCAGCGTTTCCGCCTTCGTCGCCTGAATGGCGGCCTCGAACGCGTCGCAGGCATCCTGCACGCCCGTCGCGCCGATCACCCGCACCTTGATGCCGTAGAAGCGCGAGATCCGTTCCGCCTCCGGGGCGATGCTGTCGAAGGCCTCCAGGGGCGCGGCCACGATGATCGGCATATCCCTCGTCTCGGCGTCGAGCGCAAGAAGGGACAAGGTCACGGCCGCTTCCTCGACGTCGATTCCGGCTCCGATCACCAGAGCCCGGCCGGTCTCACTGTCGACGAAACCGAAGTCGCTGATTTCCGTGACAGCCGGCGCGGGCGCGGCCATGGCCTGCATCATGGGACCGATATGTCGCTCGATGGCGGCTCCGGCCGCCGCCGTCCGCGGATCGAGAGGCGAGATGAGCCGCTCAAGGGATCGGCGGGACATGCCGCGTAGCGGCGTGAGAGGATAGAACGCGACATTGTCGCCAGCAGCCATTTCGAAATAGACCGGTCCGTCCGCGGCCGTCGACGGGCCGGGCACGAAGGCCAGGAAGCCGTGATCGTTGCGGGCCGGGTCGAGGCGTCCGGCGAAGAGGCTGTTGTGCTGGAACGCCGACGAGACGTCGGACCGCGGCAGGCGGGTCCAGGTCTCGTCGATCCGCTGCTGCGTCGCGCCGACGCGCAGGGTGAGGGAATCCACATGGCCTTCCGGATCGAGCATCCAGCCGGCCACCAGCATCCCGCCGCCGGGAATTTCCGCCACCATGTCCATGCCGAGGCGAACCGGCAGTTTGAGATCCGAAACGGTATCGCGGCCGTCGAACCGCTCTCCGGCTCGCCGGAGCGTCAGCATCGTGTCGGGGTTCGCATTCGCGCGGACCAGGCCGTCCCGGATGTGCGCGGGAACGTCGGTCGGGGACAGAAGAACGCGGCGCTCATAGACTTCGAGGCTCCGCCACCCGTCCCGTCCACGAAAGAACAGCTTCTTGAGCTTGCCGGGATCGATCGCGGAGGCTCCCGTGTCGAGCAGGCCCACGAAGCCCTTGCCCTGATCGCCCAGGTCGTTGCGGGGAACCGATGCCGACTTGACCTCGCCGGCCGTGAGCCCGTCGTGGGCCGCAAGGACGCGGATCCGGTCGCACGGAAGGTCGGTGGCCCAGCCCTGAAGAAACACTTGGCCCGTGTCGATCGAGCCGATGACCTCGATCCAGCCATCCGTCGGGCCGGCGGCGCCGAGCACCGAAACGGCGGCTTCCAACCGCTTCTGGCTGGTCTTGCCGCCGAGCAGGGCATGAACGATGCGGTCGATGATGACGGACGAGCGATCCCCCGCATCGGCGGAGATGATACGAATCAGCGTGGCGAGCGGAACCGCCGGCTTGACGAGGGTGTAGCGGATCGGCGGCCCGCTGCGCCGCATCACAACCGAGCGCAGGCGGACCTTGGCGGCGAGGCGGATCGGCACGATGGCGACGAACCCCGTCGCGGCATCCGCAGGCGCGTCCTTGCGGGCCCAGCTGAAGGTATCGGCCTTCATGGACATGGACGGATCGCCGTTGAGCAACGTCTCGACCTGATCGGTCATGGTGTCTGCCACGCCGGCGATCAGCGCAAGGTCATCGCCGATCGGGGTGACGAGAGCGCTCTCGCCGTCGAGGGGCAGTTCGCGCATGTCCAAGGGTTGCGTATTGTACTGCATGGAAGACCTGAATTCCGTTCGATGACCGTTTCCGCGCGCTTCGAGAGGCGAGGCTACCAGGGAGGATGGCGAAGGAGGACGACGAGCGCCACGATGGCGCTCACGGCGGAAATGCCTCCGAACGCGATCAGGAGCGTGACGGCTCTTCGCATCGGGCGGTCGACGGAGGATCCGAGGTTATCGATCTGCTTTCCGAAATCCGCCAGGACACGGTCGAAGCGCATGTGGAAGACTTCGATGTCGGAGATCTTCTGGGCGAGGTCTGTCTGATTGGCCCGGACGACGTCGAGTGCCGCCGCGATGCCGTTCTCCTCGGCAACGATCTCGTTGATCTGCGTCGAGGTTCCGCGAAGGCTCTCGACGGCTTCGCGCTGCAGGATCTGCGAACGGCGTTGTGCTTCGATGAGCAGTTCGAGCCGATCGAACACCCGGTTCAGCGGCGCGTTGATCGCAGCCTCGGCCGCGCGCTCGTCCTGGCTCGGAGCCTGCAGGACGAGTTCCTCGCCGGTCGACGGGGAGATTGCGATGACCGAAAGGTCTGCCGTACCTTGGCCGGCATTGTCGGGTAGCTCGATCTCGAAGGCGTAGCCGCCGTCGCCGATCCCGTTGCGGCGCAGGTCGACGCGCGGCATGTCGGCCGTGGTCGATGCGAGGTTCTTTCCGTTCAGGGTGATCCGAACGAGCAGACGCTCCGTCGGCCGGGCGCGATCCCAGACCCATCCGAACAGGCGCCGTCCTTCGATGGCATCGACGCGGCCCTGGAGCTGCGGACCCGCCGGTACGGCCACTGCATTCTTTGACTGTGCTGTGCTCATGCCGCATTCGCCTTCAGTTCAATGATGTCGGCGCCTTTGAGGAGGCTGCGGTAGAGAGAGAGGTGACGATCCGCGACGGTCGTCATGTCGTCCGGCGGCGTGATCCCGCTCACCAGCGTCTCCCAGAGATCGGGTGTCTCGATGGCCTGCCGCATGGTGCGGGCGAGCAGGGACGGGTCGTCGGGGCGGACATGCAGTCCGTCGATCCCGTCCCGGACGGCTTCTGCCATTCCCCCGATCCCACTGGCGATGACAGGACGTCGATGCGCGAACGCCTCCTGGATCACCAGGGGAGCGTTCTCCCACCAGATCGACGGCACCACCACCCAGTCGACGGCCGCCATCAGGCCCGCAATGTCCTCGCGCCCGTAGGGGCCGAGCCGGACGACCTGAGGTTCCGTTTCCGAGAGAAGAGTGTCGATCTTCTCGACGAACTCCTTGGCCTGGAACGGCGCGCCGCCATGCAGGCGAAGCTCGAAATCCTCGATGCCGTCAGCGATGAGGCGCTGAGCCGCCTTGAGGAGAACGGGAATGCCCTTCCAGGGGTTGAGATTGCCGAAATATCCGAACACGGACCGCCGGCCCGACGGAGCCGCTCGGTGCGCGGACGGCACAACGGCAGGGCGACCATTCGGGACGATCTCGATCGAACCGGACGGGAGGCCCCAGCTCACGAACCGCTCCTTGAGGAAGCGGCTGGGAGCGATGAAACGGTGAACCTGTTCGAGATGGGTCCGGATATACGTCTCGCGCAAAAGAAAGCGGTCTGCCGCGATGTCCGGGAAGCATCCGTTGCAGCGATGGGGAGACGCGCGGTCGCAACGTTCCTTGCCCGATGTCCGCATCATCAACCCGTCATGGGCGCAGATGGGGAAGTAGTCGTGGAGCGTCATGACGATGCGGGCATTCGGAAGAATGCGGCGCACCAATGCGATGAACTCCACGCCCATGAGCAGGACATGGTGGATGTGGACGATGTCGGGGCGGAAGTCCTCGAGCAGACTGACGAGATGAGGCACGACGCCGTAAGCGTCGATCTGGCTCAGGTTGAACTGGTCGAAATGCCCGCACCACATGACGACTTCGTCCGGCGCGCCTCCGGGTGACTGGAAGCTCGTTCCCGGCCTTTGTCCGCGATGAAGGTTGTTCGTCGCCGCGAGGAACAGGGCTTCCACGTCCGGGCGCGAGCGGTACTCGCGGAACAGATCATGGGCGAGGATTTCCGTCCCGCCGGGATGGAAATCCGGATGATTGTGGGCAACGACCAGAACGCGGGTTGTCACGCGATCGACTCCGGCTTCACGGCGATGATGACATCCTGGTAGTGGGCGCTCTCGATGCCACGCCAATGGCCGAGGCTCAGGCGGCGGATCTGAAGGCCGGCCTTCTTGAGAACGTCTTCGATGATTCCCGCATCGAAGCCGATGGCGCCGAGCGGTGCCAGAGGATCGCCGTACCACGTGCCGGGATTTTTTCCCCGCGTGAAGCGCGGACGGGCAGCCTGCCTGTCCGGATCTCCCGCGGCGACCACGAAGGCGGTCAGGAACAGACGCCCGCCGGGCCTCAGCAGACGCATGACCTCCCGTGCGTAGGCGGCAATCTCCGCTTCCGGCAGATGGGTCGCGACGGACACCATCGTGATGAAGTCGAACTTGGCGTCGGAGAAGGGCAGCACGATCTCATGGCCTGCAATCGCTCCGCCCGGGTTGTACAATTCGTGGGCCACATCCACGCGGCAGAACCGGAAGTTCGGGTAGGCCGCCGTAATGTTCTGCACGCACCACTCGATGCCCGCATTCACGGGATCGATGCCCTCGTACTGGGCTTTCTCGGGATCGAGGTACTGCGTCAGCGGAACGGCCATTCGTCCGATGCCGCAACCGATGTCGAGCACCGAGTCGGAAGGCTGAAGCCCGCCGATGCGAACGAAGTGGCCGAGATATTCGGCGCCGATCGCGCGATAGTCGCCATCGCCCACGAAGACGTTCTCCGGCGGAGGTGCCGGGAGGGAAACATCCTGCCTGATCCGTTCCATCAGATGCTGCAGGATCGCGTCCGCATTCGGATCGAGGCTCTGGGCATGCGAGGCGTTCGTGAGATCGAACTGCGCATTCATATGGCGACATTCCTTCCTTTGCGAGGACGTCCGGTCTGCATCGCGGCAATCATGACATCGCGCCAGCGCTCGGTGTGAAGAGCGCAATTGTACTGCCAGGCGATCCCGCGCATGTACTCGGCGTTGAGAGACATCGACCGCCGTTCGAGGTGGTAGAGTTCGATGTCGGGGACGTACGCGATCTTGCGCTCCGTCATGGTTATTTTGAGGCAGAGATCGCTGTCTTCGTAATCTCCGACCACATAATCCTCCGTGAAGCCACCAACGGATTCGAACAAGGATCGCGTGGTGACGATGCAGGCGCCGGTCACAGCGGGAACGACGCGCTCCTCGCAGGCCGGTGCATAATCGCGCGGCATGCCTTTGTGAAAATGCTGGTTGAGCCAGTAGCCGCGATGATCCTGCGAGAAGTACATGCCCGCGTGCTGGATCGATCCGTCCTCGAACAGCAGCTTCGGCCCGACGGCACCGATCCGGCGACGGCCGTTCAACCGCGTAGCCATGGCTTCGAGCCATCCAGAGGCTACGGGGATGATGTCGGAATTCACCAAGGCCAGAACGTCGCCCTGGGCGACGGATGCGCCCACATTGTTGGCGCGCGCATAACCGCCGTTTCTCTCCATGACGACGAGAATGACC
Source organism: Microvirga sp. Mcv34 (assembly GCF_024519725.1). Classification (GTDB taxonomy): domain Bacteria; phylum Pseudomonadota; class Alphaproteobacteria; order Rhizobiales; family Beijerinckiaceae; genus Microvirga. The sequence goes on from NZ_JALJRK010000015.1 coordinate 84,852, forward strand.
GGAAGACCGTAGATGAGATGAAGGCCTCCCAGGAGATGCTCGACCTCCTGGGCCTGCTCGGGGGAATCGAGCACGTAGATGAGCTCCGCATTCGCGCGAATCCATGGATCGGCCGCGAAGGCGGCGATCTGGAAGCGAAGGAACTCCAGGTTCCGATACAGCGGAATGATCATCGACGCTTTCGGGCGCTGCGGAGAGACGCCGATCCTGCGGATCGTGGGATGGCCGATGCGATGGCGGACCTGCGCGTGAAGATCGGCGATGGCCGGGCGCAGGACCTGGGCCAGAACGGTTTGATCCACGTGCTGCGCCGGGATGGCCCGCAGGGCCATGGCGCGAGCCTCGGACGGGTCGGCGGGTTGCGGGCGCGGCACGAGCGCATGCCGCGCGCCTGATTTCAGGCGCAGATGAAAGCGCGGCTGCAGGTTCTGCGCCGCGCCCGTACTGGTGGGGGCCAGAACCGCGAATCCTGTGGCTCCGAGGCGGGATCCTGTCGCCGGCCCGGCGACCTCGACCGGAAACGTGAAAAGCTCCTTCGTGAGATCCCGCGGCTCGTTCTCCGCGCTGCCGATCTCGATTCCTGCGAAGAGATTGACCGGGTCGCGATACCATCCCGTGACTAAAGTCCCTGCGGATGTCGCCAGGGCGGAGACGATCTCGGCCGACGGAGCCGTGAGGCTGCTCGACAAGCGGCGAGGGCGCAGGGGCGACCGCAATTGCAACTCGAGAGCATAGGCGGGCCCTGCGGCCGAACGTTCGGCGATCTCCCTCAGAACGTGCTCGCGCAGTCCAGGTGCTGCCTGCGCCTGCTCGTGGAACCAGCGTTCGATGGTGGGGAGCCGTGCGTCCGGCTTGAGCAGTCGTCGGACGGACAGGCCTCCGGGGCCGATCAGAATGAGAAGGGGGGCGTCGGTGGGAATGAGCGAGCGATCGATCAGAAGATGAACGACATCCCGCCCATCCTTGCCATTGCGAATTCTGTGGGGGAGCGCCGGGATGCGCGTCGGTCCGTTCCTGCCGAACGTATAGATCGCGTCGATCTTGCCGAATCCTGTGACGAGCGATGTCCGCGCCAGGACGAAATCATCGGCGATCTGCGCGATGGCGACCGCCTGTCCGGGCGATGGGGCCATCCGCGAGAGAAGATCGTCGAGGAGGTCGATGAAGATCCTGTCCCGACGCAAGCGGAACATCGCGCCCCACACGTTGAACAGGGCCGACGCGAGGGCCACGCGACCGGGGCTGTCGATGCCGTCGATCAAGTCCTCGGCATCCGCCGGCGCAGGTGCCGCATCGTGATTGATGGTGACGGACGTGCCGAGGCTGCGCGTTTCGATGCGGAGAGCAAGATCCGATCGCTCATGGCTAGGGCGCTGGAAGACCCAGAAGAGGCGTGCTCCGCCGCCGGGCAGGGAGAGACGCAGCGATGCGGACGGCCAGATGTCTTCGCCGTTGCTCTTGAGGCTTTGGGGCGAGCCCCGCTCGGCGTGTGGCACGTCCCAGGTGAGCAGAACCACGTCGCGCCCGATCGAGGCCACTTTGGGCGTGGCGAGATCGTCGGCTGTTGAGGTGAGCATGGCAAGATCCGCCATCGCTTTTTCGTCTCCATCTGTCCTTGTGGGATGCCGCAGAAGCGTCTGCGGCATCCACTTTTCGCAGAGGCCGATCAGTGAACCGAGAAGTAGTCGCTCGGGTTGTTGTTGATGTCGTCGGCGTTCACGTTCACAAGGGTGACCGTATCGCCGTTGCCGAGATCAACGATCGTGTTGTGTCCCACCTGGTGGACGCGGCTCGCAAGGTCTTCCGCCGAAGCGATATCGGTCCCGTTGATCCCCTTGGAGATCTGCAGGATGTCCTGGCCGGCTTTGAAGTCGAGGATGACGTCGTTGCCGCCGCCGCCGCTGAACACGAAGGTGTCGCGACCGGCGCCACCTTGAAGGATGTCGTCGCCTGCGCCGCCGTCCAGGATGTCGTCGCCCGATCCGCCGCGCAGGATGTCGTCGCCGGCACCGCCTTGGAGGATGTCGTCGCCGGAACCGCCTTCGAGAACATCGTTCCCGTCGCCGCCGAGGAGGACGTCATTGCCGTTTCCGCCGCGCAGATAATCGTCTCCGGCGCCGCCGAGCAGGATGTCATCCCCGTTGCCGCCGAACAGGATGTCGTTTCCGGCATCGCCCTGGATCACGTCGGCGCCGTTGCCGCCGAACAGAACGTCGTCATCGGCTCCACCGGAGAGCCAATCATCGCCGTTGCCGCCGAAAAGCGTGTCCGCTCCAGCTCCGCCGGAGAGTGCGTCGCTGTCGGCGCCGCCGAAGATCAGGTCGTCGCCACCGTTTCCGAAGATCACATCCGGACCGTGGGTACCGTGCAAGACGTCGCTTGAGGCTCCACCACCAATAGTCGCCATATCTCTCATCCTTGTTGTCGGCACCGGGCAAGCCGCGACGCACCCGGTTGCATGTTCGAGCCAAAATGAAGCGCTATTTGCGCAAGGAGATTTCCGGGATGTGCTTATATCGAGAATGTCCCGGCGAACACTAAGTAAATCACCAAGAAGTACTTGTAAATCCTAAAGTAGTATTTTCATTCGACATCAAATTACTATTATATATAAGACAATATTGTATTTAATTTATTTGAATGTATTTCGTGAATTAATTCGATTTGTTTCGAAATTCGAACTATGTGTTGCGTGCGGTCGCCCACGGCCGAAAGGCCATTGAAAGGGAGCGCTTCTGAAGGGCTTCGGATCATTCCTCCCGGAATGCGCGGTCGAAGCTTTCGGTGATGGGGGCGAGCAGGTAGTCGACGGCGCGCCGGGGTTTGTTGACGATCAGGACTTCGGCCGGCATGCCTGGATAGAGAGTGACCTTGGAATTCGCCTTGAGGCTTTCCGGCGCGATCTCGGCGCGTGCGACGAAGTAGGCATAGTTGTTGCGGTCGTCCATCTGCTGATCGGCCGAGAGATAAGTCAGCTTTCCCGCGAGAGGCGGCGTGCTGCGGCTGTTATAGGCGGTCAGCCGGATCTGAACCGGCGCGCCGACGCGAACCGAATCGACGTCGCGCAGGCCGATCTTGGCCTCGACGATGAGCGGCTCGTTCTCCGGCACGATGTCGAGGATGGGCTGGCCGGCGCCGATGACGCTGCCGAGGGTATGGGAGCGGATGTTGGTCACGATGCCCTTCTCCGGGGAGACGATCTCGACGCGTCGCAGAATGTCGGTGGCGGCATCGATCCGCCCGACCGTATCGGCGAGTTCGAGCTGGGCGGTCTGGATGTCCGATGCGACCTGCTGCTGGAAGTCGTTGCCGAGGGAAAGGATCTCCAGCTCCGCCGCTGCCTTGGCCTGTTCGGCTTTCGCCTTGCGGGACAGCAATTCGCCGGCATTGCCCTTGAGCTGACTTTCGCGCGTCTGCATTTCCGTGAGGCGCGGACGCGGCGCGTAACCCTTCTCGACGAGGCCTGCGATGGCCTTGAGCTCCCGGTCGAGCAGTTCCGCCTGCCGGGTATTCGCCTCGGTCTGAGACTTCACGGCTTCGAGTTCCGCCACCTGCTGGGCGATGGTCTTGCGCTGGATGTCGACGCGCCGTTCGAACATCTCGCGCCGCGCCGTGAAGTACTTTCTTTCGGCGCTCAGGATGTCCTCGGCCGTTGGCCCGCCCGCCTGGAGCAGGGCATCCGGAAAGGTGAGGTCGTTCAGCCCGGCCTGCTCGGCGCGCAGACGCACGAGCCGCGCCTCGAGGCCGAGCCGTCTCGAGCGAAGCTGCTCGAGCTCGGCCTTCGCCCGCGTGTCGTCGAGACGCAGCAGCGGCTGCCCGGCCTTTACCACCTCGCCCTCATGAGCCAGCAGGGTCTTGAGGATGCCGCCTTCGAGATGGCTGATGGTCTTGCGCTTGGAATCGACCACGACGGTGGCCGTGGCAATCGCGGCGCTGTCCAGATGCGCCGAGAAGGCCCATGTGGTGAGGCCGCCGAGGCCGAGGAAGATCGTCGCCAGACCGGCGATCACCGGTCCGCGATAGGACGGCTCGCCCGGATCCCGGGGCGGCAAGCGATCTCTCGTGGCTTCGACATGCACGGTCGCATAGGTCGCCGGCATGGACGGCTTTCGTTCCATGATCTCAGAACGCTTTCTCATGCGCTTCCTTTCACGGCGGCAATCGGCTTCTCGCCGGGGGTGATGGAGCTCACGACGGATGTGCGCGGGCCGAACTGGCTGATCCTGCCCTCCTGGAGCACCATGAGCTTGTCGGCCGCCTGCATGACGGACGGGCGGTGCGCGATCAGGATGATGATGGCGCCGTCGGCGCGCAGGGCCTCGATGGTGCGCACGAGAGCCCTCTCGCCGTCCGTGTCGAGATTGGAATTGGGCTCGTCGAGCACGACCAGGCGCGGCCTGCCGTAGATCGCCCGCGCCAATCCGATCCGCTGGCGCTGGCCGCCGGACAGGGCGAGGCCGCCGTCGCCCAGGGGCGTGTCGTATCCGAGCGGCAGGCGGCCGATCATCTCATGAACATCGGCGAGGCGCGCTGCCTCCAGGACGAGCCGTGGGTCGGAATCACGCATCCGGGCGATGTTGTCGCGGATCGTCCCGTCGAGGAGCGAAACGCTCTGCGGCAGGTAGCCGACCATGTCGCCGAACGAGCCGCGCTCCCAGAGATAGACGTTGTTGCCGTCGAGGTAGACACCGCCGGATGTGGGCTTGGTCACGCCGATCAGCGCGCGGGCGAGGGTGGATTTGCCGGCCGCAGAAGGCCCCACGATGCCGAGCACTTCGCCCGGTGACAATGTGAACGAGATCCCCTTGAGCACGGGCACGTCGGAACCGGGCGGAGCATAGACCAGCCGGTCGACCGTGAGGTCGCCCTGGGATCGCGGCGTCGGCTTGGTCTCGCGCTTGGGAGCCTGATGCTCGATGAGATCGCTCACGTTCTTCCAGGCCGAAATCGCCAGCACCCATTGCCGCCAGCCGTCGACCATGGAGTCGAAGGGCAGCAGCATGCGGCCCATGATGATGCTCGATGCCACCATCGAGCCCGGGCTCACTTCCTGCTTGATGACCAGGATGGCTCCGACCGACAGGACGGTGATCTGCATGGCATACCGGCAGGTTCGGGTGAACGACGCCATGGCGCGGCTCCGGCGCGTCACGACGTCCAGGAGATCCTGCGTGTGCAGCTGGGAATGCCGCCACCGCTCCGACAGGGCCGGGAGCATGCCCATGGCCTCGATCGCTTCGGCGTGACGAAGGGTGCCGCCGATTTCGCTGATGTTCTGCAACGACGATTCATTGGCGCGCTTCATGGCTCTGCGCGTCAGGAAGTCGGACAACAGGCTCAAGGAGATGATGATGGTGGCTGAGACCAGCGCCACCAGGCCGTAGAGCCAATGGAGGGCGAACAGGACGCAGAGGAAGATGGGAGCCCAGAAGGCTTCCAGCGGGACGCTGATCGCACTTCCGACGATGAACGACCGGATGTCGTTGAGGTCGCGGATCGCCTGACTGGACTTGGAGATGCCCTTCGTCACGGAGGCGGAGATCGCGGCTTCCAGGACCGGGAGGTTCAGCTTCCTGACGAGCTTGCTCGCCATCACCTGGTAGGTGAGGGCGCGCACGTAATCGAGGATGCAGTAGATCGCGAGGCCGATGGCGGAGACGATGATCAGCATGATCAGGGTGTCCGTGCTCTGGCTGTTCACGACACGGTCATGAACCTGCAGCATGAAGAGAGGGACGATCAACTGAAGCACGTTGATGACGGCACTCAGGGCGGCCGCGTAGGCCACACCGGTCCCAAAGGCCTTGCGCCCCTGGTGGAGGATATCGGCGGCTTCCGAATTAGCCGTTTTGCTCATGCAGGGATGGCTCCAAAAGAGGCAATGATGCGGCAGATCTCAATTTTGCCTAAAAGATATTCGAAGGGATTTATGAAACACCGATGGTAGAACGTCTACCCATAAAGTATGATTCGCCTAACAATAAAAGGCTCTGGCAGAGGAAACAACAGTAAGGGCTATCCAAGGTTGTTTAGATCAATTCTTGGGTAAGTCGCCAATGCTAAGAGAATTATTAAATTAGTTCGAGTTTCGAACTAATTTAATTAGTCCATAATGGGGTATAATGTGCAAAATATATCGAACTCCTTGCCTTGGATCGTCTCACAGGACGAGCTGGACGCCCAAGTGCCTGCAACGCTGCAGGCCCTCTATCGCCGGAGTGATGTGCTCGTGAGCCGTGCAGACGGGCCCGAGACGCCCCAGGCGGAGCCGTCAGGCATCAGCCATATCGAAATCGTTCGTGTGATCGAGAGATTGCACCGGCGCTCGCTCGACCTCGTACGGGCCGACCTGATCGAGGCCGGGATCGACGATCTGAGCCCCTCCCAGGTGATGATGCTGTTCACGATCGGGTCGAGCGAACTGTCGGTTCGCGACCTAATTGAGCGCGGCTACTATCTCGGGTCGAACGCGTCCTACAGTCTCAAGCGGCTCGTCGAGGCCGAATATGTCATCCGCACGGCGTCGGAACGGGATCGCCGGTCCGCCCGCATTCGCCTGTCGGATAAGGGGCGCGCCCTCTGCGACATGATCCGGCGCAACGACAAGACCTATCAGCAGCTCGTGGCGCGCAACGAAGCCGAGATGCGCGACCTGGAGACGACATTCCGGACGCTGAAGCGCATCGAGCAGACATGGAGCAATGCCGTCCGCTATCGCGACATGGGCTCGGATGAGTGATCCGGTCGCACCGCGACACCCTCATCCAGCTTGATGCAGGGCGTTCCGGCGGTCGCTCGAAGGATCGCTCGTCTGCGGACGAGAAGCCAAAGGTAACGCTAGGAATAAGATAGATGCCGACAACAGGCGATACGTATTGCAGAGGATCGATCCTGGAATGCTGCAAGAGCTGAATCGAACCGAATCCATTTTCATCCGAAATTCGGACCATGTTATTTTCGAACCTGAATCTGACCGTAAGAAGCTTTTGATTGTTTTTGCTTACATCGACCAGAAACTTGGAACGCGCTCGCATTCGAGCTTCCTGCGTCACGTGGACTGCAAGAAGCTTTTCCTGAACCCCGGCCGGAACGCCTGGTACCAGACGGGGATTCCGGGAGTTGCATCCTCCTATACGGGTCTCCTCGCATTCCTTCGGGATGTGAGGTCGGACTTCGCCGACCACGAGATCCTGTGCCTGGGGCATTCGATGGGAGGTTTCCCGGCCCTGGGCATCGGCGTCACGATTGGGGCCGACCGCATCCTGGCGTCTGCCCCGGAATATGTCCTGAACATGCCGGGCAGCCTGAGCGTCCGGCATCTGAAGGAGACGCCGGTCGAATGCGGAGATCTGACGCCCGTTTTGTCCGCCAATGCCGGAAGCGCCATCACGATCCTCGTCGGCCGGCAGAATGCCTTCGACATGGATGTCGCAAGCCAGTTGGGCACGTTCCCGCAGACCGATGTGGTCGAACTGGAAACGGGGCATAACACGTTTCCCTACCTGAAAGACGTCGGGACACTCGGAGCGACGCTCGAAGCCTTCGTCGAAGGCCGGGACATCCGTCAGGTCGTCGCCGGCCTGTGAGGCCGCGCCGGATCAGCGCGCGCTGAAGATCTCTTCGAGCCGCTCCAGCGCATCCAGGAACGGCTTGGCCCCCGGGCCGAGCTCGTCCAGGATGCGGCGCTCGAACGCCACGGCCTTGGGAACGATATCCCGATAGACCTTCCGGCCGAGTTCCGTGAGGGTCAGGATTTCCTCTCGCCTGTCCTCCTCGCTCTCGCGGCGCTTGAGCCAGCGCCTCTCCTCCAGGTCGCGGACGGCCCGGCTCACCTTGGTCTTGTGCATGGCCGAGTGCCGGCCGATGGCCTTGGCGCTCATTTCCTCGAATTGCCCGAGGGTCGCCAGCACCCGCCATTCCGGGATCGTCAGGTCGTGATGGGGCCCATAGACGGAGCGGAAATCCTGTGACACCGCCGAGGCGATCCGGTTGAGCCGGTAGGGCAGGAAGTGTTCGAGCTGGAGTTTGGCCATGGCGTTGTTGGTTACAAAATAGACAGTTACAGTCGCGACCAATTGTGGAGGTCACGACCATGAATGTCCAGAATCCATCCCTCAAAGGCCAAGCCGTCGATCGGCTCGAGAGCGCCATCCAGCCCGGCTACATGTCGGGTTTCGGCAACGGCTTCGAGACCGAGGCGCTGCCGGGCGCGCTCCCCATCGGCCGCAACTCGCCGCAGAAATGCTCCTACGGCCTCTATGCCGAGCAGCTTTCCGGCTCGCCCTTCACGGCGCCGCGCACCACCAACGAGCGCTCCTGGCTCTACCGCATCCGTCCGACCGTGACCCATTGGGGCGAGTTCCAAAAGGCCGATATCGGCCTGTGGCGGACCGCCCCCGCGGCCGAGGTGGAGGTGCCGATCGCTCCCATGCGCTGGAGCCCCATCCCGCTGCCCGAGGAGAGCGTCTCGTTCCTGGAAGGCGTCCGCACCATCACCACGGCGGGCGATGCGGGCAGCCAAGCCGGCATGGGCGCCCATGTCTATCTCATCACCCGTTCGATGGTGGACGAGTACTTCTACAATGCCGACGGCGAGATGCTGTTCGTGCCGCAGCAGGGCAACGTCCGGCTGTGGACGGAATTTGGCATCATCGACATCGAGCCGGGCGAGATCGCCGTGATCCCGCGCGGCGTGAAGATCCGGGTCGAGCTGCCGAACGGGCCGGCGCGCGGATATTTCTGCGAGAATTACGGCGGCGCCTTCACGCTGCCCGAGCGCGGGCCCATCGGGGCCAATTGCCTGGCCAATCCGCGCGACTTCCTCACGCCCGTGGCGGCCTACGAGGACAAGGACGCGCCCTCCAAGATGTACGTGAAGTGGGGCGGATCGCTCTGGGTCGCCGATATGGATCACTCGCCGCTCGACGTGGTGGCGTGGCACGGCAACTATGCGCCCTACAAGTACGACCTGCGGCGCTATTCGCCCGTCGGGCCGATCCTGTACGATCACGCCGACCCGTCGATCTTCACGGTGCTGACCTCGCCGTCGGAGACGCCCGGCACCGCCAACATCGACTTCGTGATCTTCCCGGACCGCTGGCTCGTCGCGGAGAACACCTTCCGGCCGCCGTGGTACCACATGAACGTGATGAGCGAATTCATGGGCCTGATCTACGGCGTCTACGACGCCAAGACCGGCGGCGGATTCGTGCCGGGCGGCATGTCGCTCCACAACACCATGCTGCCGCATGGGCCCGACATGGATGCGTTCGAGAAGGCCAGCAACGTGGAGCTGAAGCCGCACCGGCTCGAAGGCACGCTCGCCTTCATGTTCGAGACGCGCTTCCCGCAGAAGGTGACGGCGTTCGCGGCAGGCACCGAGTCGCTGCAGAAGGACTACGCTTCCTACGGCCACAAGCTGAAGAAGCACTTCAACCCGAACCAACGTTGACAGGGGTTTTGATAGTGCTCGACCAGACCCATGACCCGAAGCGCCAAAGCTTCGTGCTCTCGGCCAACGGCCACCCGGACTTCCCGATCCAGAACCTGCCGCTGGGGGTCTTCAGCCCCGGCGACAGCGCGCCGCGAGGAGGGGTGGCCATCGGCGACAGGATCCTCGATTTGCCCGCGGCTCTCGCGGCCGGCCTCTTCACCGGCGAGGCCGCCAAGGCGGCGGAGGCCGCGTCCGGTTCTGCGCTCAACCGGTTCCTGGCGCTTGGCGCCGGCGCGCGGCAGGCGTTGCGCACGCGCCTGTCGGAGCTTCTCGCGCAGGGCAGTCCCGAACAGGACAAGGTCGAGGCCTGCCTGCATGACGCGGCCGAATGCACGATGCACCTGCCGGCGCGCATCGGCGACTACACCGACTTCTACGTCGGCATTCACCACGCCACCAATGTCGGCAAGCAGTTCCGCCCCGACAATCCCCTGCTGCCGAATTACAAATACGTTCCCATCGGCTATCACGGCCGGGCATCGTCCATTCGCCCGTCCGGCGTGCCGGTGCGCCGGCCGCGCGGTCAGGCGAAGCCCGCGGATGCCGCGGCTCCGGGTTTCGGTCCGAGCCAGCGGCTCGACTACGAGCTGGAACTCGGAGTCTGGGTCGGCCCCGGCAACGACCTCGGCGAGCCGATCCGCATCGATGAGGCGCCCCGCCATGTCGGCGGCTACTGCCTGCTGAACGACTGGTCTGCGCGCGACATCCAGGCCTGGGAATACCAGCCCCTGGGTCCGTTCCTGGCCAAGAATTTCGCCAGCACGATCTCGGCCTGGATCGTCACGCCGGAAGCGCTCGCGCCGTTCCGCATGCCCCAGCCGCAGCGGCCCGAGGGCGATCCCGCACCGTTGCCGTATCTGACGGACGACACCGACCGGAAGGAAGGCGCATTCGACCTCGAACTCGAAGTCCTGCTCCACACACCGGGCTTGCGGGAGAAGGGCCTGCCGCCGCACCGGCTCGCCTTGTCCAATGCGCGTCACATGTACTGGACCGTGGCGCAGATGATCACGCACCACACCAGCAACGGCTGCAATCTTCAGCCGGGCGATCTCATCGGCACGGGAACGATCTCGGGTCCCGACCGGGAGAGTTGCGGCAGCATCCTGGAGACGACGCTGGGCGGCAAGGACCCGGTCGTGCTCGCCTCCGGCGAGGAAAGGCGGTTCCTGGAGGACGGGGACGAGGTGATCCTGCGCGCCCGCGGCCGCCGCGAGGGCTCCGCTCCCATCGGCTTCGGCGAATGCCGGGCCGTGATCCTGCCTGCTCTCTGAGGTTTCCTCCATGAAGCTCTATACCTATTGGAGGTCCACCTCCTCCTATCGCGTGCGCATCGCCTTGGCCTTGAAGAACATCGAGGCCGAGCAGGCTTTCGTGCATCTCGTCCGCAATGGCGGCGAGCAGAACGCGCCCGCCTATCGCGCCATCAACCCGCAAGGACGCGTGCCGGCTCTTGCCCTCGATGCGCAGAATGTCATCACCCAATCCCCGGCCATCCTGGAATATCTGGAGGAGGCCTATCCGAACCCCGCGCTGCTTCCGTCCGATCTCGTCCAGCGGGCGAAGGTCCGCGCCGTCGCGGCGATCATCGGCTGCGACATCCATCCTCTGCACAATGTCGGTCCGCTCAACCACCTGAGGAAGAACTTCGAGCGTTCGGAGCAGGAGGTGGCGGCCTGGATCGCCGCATGGGTGGGGCAGGGGCTTGCCGCCGTCGAGGCGCTGATCGGTGACGAGGGATTCTGCTTCGGGCCCGCGCCCGGCATGGCCGATGTCTATCTGGTGCCGCAGCTCTACGCGGCGCGACGGTTCAACGTGCCGCTGGAAGCCTATCCGCGCATCCTGCGCGTCGAGAAGCTTGCGGGCGAGCACGAGGCTTTCAGGAAAGCGCATCCATCCGCTCAGCCGGATGCGGAGTAATTTTCGGAATTCCGGTCGACGGTATTTCAGCGTCGCTACCGGAACGGCGCCCGCCCCGTCATGGCCGTCCCCGGACTTGATCCGGGGATCAGTCCCGGCCCTCCGCGCCATCTCTCCCCAACCCTCCGACCTCATCCTGAGGAGGCGCGCAGCGCCGTCTCGAAGGATCGTCCAGAGAGCACGGGGGGCGCCCTCGTCCTTCGAGACGCTTCGCTCCTCAGGATGAGGGCTCAGGTTGGTTACGCGCTGGAATGTTCTTATTTTGTTCTTGACAGATGCTTCAACCTTGGCTATATCATTGCACAGCCTGATCCGACGAGGGGCGCGCTCGCGAGGCGTCGCAA
>NZ_JALJRK010000160.1 GCF_024519725.1 Microvirga sp. Mcv34
AGGATCTCCTTGGCCCGTTGTCAGCCCTCCTGAATGATCCTGCGGATCAGCGGGCTGCCTTGGCAGCCGGATGCATGCTCGGAATCGGTATGATGCGGTACGTCCTGCAGAGCGATGCCCTCAAGGATGTGCGGCAGGAGGTCCTCTCTCCATTGGTTGCCCGGATCATGGACAGCTGCCTTGGGGAGATGGGCCCGGTTGGGTCCGTCAATCTTGCTCGACCGGCTGGCTCGCCGGATGTCCCAGGCCCTTCGCCTTCGAGGGGGAGCGGCAGGAAGGAGCCGACAAGATGCGACCGAAGCAAGCAACCCTGTGAAGCACGAGGCAAATCCCGGACCAGAAGCAGGACCAGGCAATGATCGGTCGGACCAGGTATCGTGCCGAGGGTTACTGATGCCCGCCGACGCTGTGCTGAGCTGAAATCACCGCGCCATGGGAGCTGTGGCCTCGGGATCGAGATCCATGCCCACAAAGCAGATCCCGGCAGACGCGCCCACGTAGGACGGTTTTGTGTTCACCGCCGCGTGTCGTGCACACGAGAACGTCGATCCAATCTCCTGCGTGCTAGACCCTTGATCCATATCAACGATTGTTGACTAATGGCAGATATATGGATGATGCCTCATTCATTTCCTGCAGCAACAAGCAGCGAAGGATAAACCGGTATGGCGACGCTTGGACAAGTTCGTGCGACTCAGTTGCAATCCTCTTCGAGGGCACCGAGTTCAGGCCAGATCGCAATCCCGCATTCCGTCAACGAGAATACTGTTCCAGCGCCGACGAAACTTCCGTGCAAGGCCCCTGCCTCTACCGAGGTTCCAGACGCATGGCCTGAGGGCTTCGCCGAAATCCTGGACCGCTCTGTTCACGCCTTGGCGGCCCGGTTGACTTCCGGGCTCTCGCCCGCGGCGCTGGTGGGAGCCTACATGGACTGGGCGGTCCATCTCGCCTCGTCCCCCGGCAAGCAGCTCGAACTGGCTGTGAAGGGGGCCCGCAAAGTTGCCCGCCTTGGTGATCAGACTCTCAAGCAGGCGGCGACCACGGGATCCTGCGAACCCTGCATCACGCCGCTGCCGCAGGACCGGCGTTTTTCCGCGCCGGAATGGGGCAGGTATCCCTACAACCTGATCTACCAGTCCTTCCTGTTGCAGCAGCAGTGGTGGCACAACGCCACGACCGGGGTTGGCGGCGTCACAAGGCAGCACGAGAACGTGGTCGAGTTCGCCACACGGCAGATGCTCGACGTCTTCTCGCCTTCGAATTTCATCCTGACGAATCCCGTCGTGACTCGGCGGACCTTGGAAACTGGCGGCCAGAACCTCGTTCAAGGCTTCCAGAACTACTTGGAAGATTGGATGCGCCTGATCCGCAACAAGCCTGCGGTGGGAACGGAGGCCTTCAAGGTTGGCCAGAACGTCGCCGTCACGCCGGGCCGGGTCGTCTACCGGAACGATTTGATCGAGCTCATCCAGTACGAACCGACGACGGAGAAGGTGCGGCCCGAACCCGTGCTGATCGTGCCCGCCTGGATCATGAAGTACTACATCCTCGACCTCTCTCCGGAGAACTCCCTTGTCCGGTTTCTCGTGAACCAGGGCTTCACGGTGTTTATGGTCTCGTGGAAGAACCCCACGCGCGAAGACCGGGACCGCGGCATGGAGGATTACCGCAGGCTGGGCGTGCTCGCGGCGCTTGATGCGGTCAATGCCATCGTGCCGAACCAGAAGGTCCATGCCACCGGCTACTGCCTGGGCGGCACGCTGTTGACGATTGCCGCAGCCGCGATGGCGTGGGATGGCGACGACCGTCTGAAGTCGGTCACGCTATTCGCGGCCCAGGCGGATTTCAGGGAAGCGGGCGAGTTGACACTGTTCATCAACGAAAGCCAGGTCCGGTTCCTGGAGGACATGATGTGGAGCCAAGGCTATCTCGACGCCAAGCAGATGGCAGGAGCCTTCCAGCTGCTGCGCTCGAACGATCTCATCTGGTCCTACATCGTCCACAACTACCTGATGGGCGAGCGTGAGCCGATGATCGACTTGATGGCGTGGAATGCCGATGCGACTCGGATGCCCTACAGAATGCACTCGGAATACCTGCGCCAGCTCTTCCTCCAGAACGATCTCGCCGAGGGGCGCTTCAAGGTCGAAGGCCGCCCAATCTCTCTTGGCGACATCCGCGTTCCCATTTTTGCGGTGGGCACTGAGCGCGATCATGTCGCGCCATGGCGCTCCGTGTTCAAGATCCACACCCTGACCGACACGGACGTCACCTTCCTGCTCACCACAGGCGGCCACAATGCCGGCATCGTTTCGGAACCTGGCCGGCCTCATCGCAGCTATCGGGTGCTGACAAAGACCGAAAGGGATCGTCACCTCGATCCCGAAACCTGGCAAATCATGGCGCAGCCTCACGACGGATCGTGGTGGCCGGAATGGGTCAATTGGCTGGCGTCCGAATCCGGCGAGCCGGTGCTCCCTCCGGCCCTTGGGGCTCCGCCAGCCTATCCGGTTCTCGGCGAGGCACCGGGGTCTTATGTGCGCGAGCCGTGATGGGCTCTGGCCACTGAGCCCAGAAGGCAAGGGGGCCCGTTCCGCGGACGCCTCGCGTGGCAGCGAAGCTTACAAAGACAGGGATGCTGAGGACATGGAAGAAGGTTTGTACAAGGTGCTGTTTCAGACCCAGTTGGGGCAAGGAACCGGGGTTGTCACAGTGCGGGAGGGACGTCTCACAGGGGGAGACTCCGTGATGTATTACACGGGGGAGTACACTATCGCTCAGGGCGGGATCGATGCCCGGCTCGTGGCCGATACGCACTCGGTCATGCCAGGGATCATGTCGGTGCTCGGCCTCCCCAAGGCCCGTCTGCATCTCAAGGGAGTGGCTGAGGGGCAGTCGGCGCACCTGTCGGGGACCTCACCGGACCACCCAGGCCTGAGCTTCGAGGCGACCCTCACGCGTCTTGCCGACTGAAGCGCCTCCTGTTCGCCTAGCACATGATGGCCACGGCGACCGAGAACCTCACGTGCCCACTTCAAAGCAGTTAGGACCGTCCCTCGACATTGCCGATGTCGGTCACCAGATCGGCGTGACCAAAGCCCTTGCGGTAATCGAGAATGGAGATCACCTCCGGCACGATCCGAAACAGGGCGATGCCCTTCAAGCCGCTCGGGGCGTACTCCGCCACTCCCTCGGGAAACTTTTGCAGCAGGAGATGTCCAGCCTGCTCGATCTCCTGCGGGTTGGTGAGGCGGTGCGCCCGGCCGGCCGCGGAGATGCCACGGATCTCGCCCCAGTTCTCGTAGGGAAGGTTGACCGTGAACGACACCTTGGGATTGCGGGCGATGTTCTGCGCCTTCTGCGAATGCTCCGAGCACCCGAAGTAGGAGAGCATGAGGAGTTGTGGGGCAGTTTGATAACGGGTCGGCTGTACAAGGTATCCGACCAGACGAAATAAGGCTGCGGGACACCCTCATTTGCCGAAACGCACCCCATCCGAACCCCACACGTCTGATCCGTTTCAAACTCCGGAGATCCTGCAGTTCAAAGTCTGGCTGCTCGGCATCAGCCCCATGATCTGGCGGCGCGTTCAGGTTCCGGGCAGCATGACGCTGCGGGAGTTGCACGGTGTCATTCAGGTGGCGATGGGCTGGGAGGGCATCCACCTGTTCCAGTTCACGCTCCGGGCCCGGCGGTTCGGTTCTCGGGAATTGGCGGCCCGGTCACCGGAGATCCCGCTTTCACAACTTCGCCTCTGTCCGGGCAACCGTTTTCGCTACGAGTACGACCTCAATGGTCCTTGGGAGCACGAGGTGCGCCTCGAGAGCCGGCATGGGGCTGACCCTGAGAGGACTTATCCCGTTTGCCTGGACGGGGATGGATCCTGCCCGCCGGAGGACTGCGGCGGGGTGCCGGGTTTTCTGGCCCGGCGTGAGGCCTGTATCACTTTGGAGACCAGTCATGACTTCGCCGTCTTGGCCGGTTTCGTGGATCAGCTCGCTCTGAAGCGGAGCAAAGGCGCCTCCATCAACGCCGAGGAAATCGATCATGTCCGGGAGGCTCTGAAACGCCTTGAGATACGCCAAGGGTGGCAGGGCAAGCCGTTCTCCCGCAAAAAGGTCAACGAGCGGCTAAGCAAGACCGAGTATCTCAACCTCATGCATCAACAGTGGTGAAGCCGTGCGCTCGAATGGCCAGTGAAGGCGCCCGGCTCTCCACAAGCGCACGGGAGATTCCATGCAGGTCAGGATCATGCTTCAGATCGTTGGAGACGACGGCACCGTTGGAGACGCGGAGGAGGTCGCATCCCTGACGAAGATCACGGAGCAGGCCGAGGATCTGGGCCTATCCCTAGCTGAGAGCAAGACTTTATTGGCAGCCGCTCAACAGCGGATCGTCGAGGCTCAGGTCAATGACTGGCTCGAGAAACACCGTCACTGCGAGATCACTGGTCGGCGGCTTCGGAGCAAAGGTAGTTACCCAATCACCTTCCGGACCCTCTTTGGCGACGTCCAGTTGAAGAGCCCACGCTTCTACGTTCCCAAAGAGCGGCAGACCAATGGTCCAGCAACGATCTCGCCACTGACGCAATTGCTTCCCGACCATGTTGCACCGGAGCGTCTGTACCTTGAGACCCGCTGGGCCTCGCTTGTGCCCTATGCGGCCACCGCCGATCTCCTGGCTGACGTGCTTCCTGTGGGCGGCGGTGTCAACGCAACGACGGTGCGCCAGCACGTCCTGCGCGCCGCCGAGCGGATGGAGGACGATCTTGCTCAGCAGCGGACCTCATTCACCGAGGGCACAGATCCTCGCGATTGGGAGGATCTGCCAATCCCTGATGGACGGATGGTCATCGGCCTGGATGGCGGCTACATCCGCGATTGGCGCGACAGAAAGCGGAACTTCGAGCTGATCGTCGGCCGGTCTATGCCCGAAGAGGGGGAGGCTCGGTACATCGGCTTTGTCCACGGCTATGACCGCAAGCCGCAGCGCCGCATCATTGACGATCTCAGGCGCCAAGGCTGCCAGGCCGATCAGGATCTGACCTTCATCACAGACGGCGGGGACGAGGTCCGGGCTGAGGCGCGGCGATCAGGGTGGAAGTTGAGCGGCAATCAGAATGAGAGGTGACGG
>NZ_JALJRK010000161.1 GCF_024519725.1 Microvirga sp. Mcv34
TCGCTGGCCTCGCCATGGGCCTTCGCCGGCACCGCCGCTGCCGCCGCCCTCGCGCATGTGGCCTCGCTCCTTGCGACCGCATCGCTGCCCTATCGACGCATTCGGGCGCCGGAAACCAAAGCGCCGGGCCTGCAGGGATGGGGATCCATCCTCCTGCCGACGGCGCTCGGAGCCTTGGGATGGCTCGCCATGACGACGTTGATGGGTGCAACCCCCATGGCGGTCATCGGCTGCGCCCCCTCGGAGGCCGCCGTGGGGGCCGTGGCCTGGCACGTCATGGCCATGTATGCCCCGTCGCTGCTTCTGGCGTTCTTCCCACGTTTGGCTCTCCCCGCCCCCCTGTCGGCATCGGGATGCCTCCTGCTGGCCGCCGGAGCGACGGCCTTCATGCTTTCCGGGAGCGTCGGCGGTTTCTCCACCGCCGCGGCCCTGGTGGGCTCCGGGTGGTCGCTGACCATGCTGGGAACGACGCTCTGGATCCACCGGGACGGTCAGGTCTCACGGTGGCTCCTGGGTCTCCACGACGCGACCCTGCTGACGGGAGCGATCCTGGGCACCTTCGCAGCGGGCTTTTTCGTCTAGCTCTCGCGCTTCCGCGATACCTCCGCCCCGCTGCAAAGCGACCTAAGGAAAACCCCTTAGGTATCAGACCTGAATTTTAGCCCAGCCCCTGCCGCTGTACCCATGAACTGCAACGTCAATACCAAAGGTTCACGAGGGTTCGATGCACACTGCGCTCCTCACCCAAGCCACTTCTTCGGCCCTCTTCCCATTGGCCCTGAATGTCCCGCCGCTGCGTCCCCATGCGGACCACGCTGCACCGACCGTCGGCTCCGTCAGGTCTTTCGCCAAGGATGAGGAGATCTTCGCCGAGGGCGACCGGGCGGCCTTCGTCTACAAGGTCCTCTCGGGCGTGGTGCGCACCTCCAAGCTTCTGAGCGATGGCCGCCGCCAGATCGACGCCTTTCACCTGGCGGGCGACATCTTCGGCATCGAAGCCGGCGACGAGCACCGGTTCTGCGCCGAGTCCGTCGGAGATTGCGTCATCGTCGCCTATCGCCGCTGCCATCTCGCCTCTCTGGCCGGCAAGGACGCCCAGCTCGCCCAGGACATGACAGTGGGCATGATGCGCTCCCTGGTCCGGGCGCAGAATCATCTGCTCCTGCTCGGCCGCAAGTCGGCCCTCGAGAAGATCGCGACCTTCCTCCTCGATATAGCAGAGCGCACGACCGACGACGATGCCCTGGACCTCCCCATGTCGCGCACGGATATTGCGGACCATCTCGGGCTGACGATCGAGACGGTCTCCCGCTCCTTCACGCAGCTCGAGCGGCAGGGCATCATCGAGCTCCCCTCCGCCCGCCATGTCGTGCTGACGAACCGGGCCGCCCTCGAGCGCCTGAATGCCTGACGCATCGAACGCAAAAGTGGCAGCCGGTTTTGCGTTCAAAGATGAGTCAAACCATAAAGTCAGAGCATCAGACGTGACTTCGATTTCACGTCGGATGATCTAACGGAAAGAGCCTTCAACCCGAAGAAGCATCAAAAGCCCTGCCGTCACAGCGACGGCGGGGCTGAGCGTGTTCCGAGGGAATCCGGGGCCGGATGACACCATGCTGTCGGCTGGTTTCGAATAAGCCCTCAGGCCAAAGCGGCATGAATGCTGTCGAGCAGCTCGCTGTCGTGCAATGGCTTCTCGAGAACATTCCGGAAGCCCGACCGCGCCGCCCGAACATAGAGGTCGTCGCTGACCCGGGACGCGATGAGGATCGCCCGACAATCGGCCCAGCGCTGCCGCAGCCGGTCGACCAGCTCGATGCCGGTCATGCCTGGCATGTTGTAGTCGATCACGAAGCATCCATTCTGCGGCAGATCGTGCTCGGACAGAAGCTCGGCCCCGTCCTTGAACACACGCACGGTCAGGCCCTCGAGTTCCAGGGCAAACTTCAGTGAGTTCCTGACCGCTTCGTCATCGTCCACCACGATGACCGGTCCCAGGGGCTGAGACATCCGAAAAGCCTGCATCATCCTCGTTTCCGGCCGGAGGAAGGTCGACCGGCCAGTGTCGCGGATTATGCACGACGACGGCTTCTTCCCTATTCAGGAATATTCCTTAAGGGGCTGAAGCGCCGGCCGTGAATGCGAGCTCACGGCCGTTGCTTCAAGGCTTTGGTGTCTCATCTTTGCACGCAGAACCGGGTTCAACTTCTGCGTCAGATGCTCTAGCGGGTCTCGATCAGCAGGGCGAGACGGACCAGTTCCGACAGGCTTTTGGCGTGCATCTTGGCCATGACGTTGGCCCGGTAGATCTCCACGGTCCGAGGGCTGATCCCCAGATCGTAGGCAATGACCTTATTCGCCTTGCCCGCCACGAGCCCGTCGAGAACCTGCCTCTCCCGTTCCGACAGAGCGTCGAACCGGCCTTGGATTTCAGCGACCTGCTGCCCGTGATGGCTGTTCCGCTCCTGGCGGGCCAGAGCTGACCGGACCGCCGCCAGAAACACCTCGTCCCCAAAGGGCTTCTCCAGGAAGTCGACAGCGCCTTCCTTCATGGCCTCGACGGCCATCGGAACATCCGCGTGTCCCGTCATGACGATCACGGGGAGCATGATGCTGCGCGCCTTCAGACGGCGGATCAGTTCGATGCCGTCGATACCAGGCATGCGCACATCGGTGACGATGCAGCCCGCTTCCAGGCCCGGTGCGCCGTCGAGAAAGGCCGAGGCGGATTCGTGCAGGCGGACGGGCAGTCCTTCGGAGGCAAGCAGAAACGCCAGCGATTTGCGGACTGCCACGTCATCGTCAACCACATGCACTGCAGCGTCACTCTGCATGAGCCATCTCCTCCCGTCCGACCGTCCTCAATGTGAAGCGAAATGCCGTTCCCTCGCCCTGCTTGGAATCCGCCCAGATCTTCCCGCCATGGGCCTCCACGATCGTACGGCAGATCGACAGGCCGACGCCCATGCCATGTTTCTTGGTGGTCACGAAAGGCTGGAAGAGCTGGGCCGCCACTTCAGGAGCAAGGCCGGGCCCGGTATCCGTCACGCTCAGCTCCACGGTGCCAGCGTCCAAGCTGCGCGTCGCGACCTTGAGTTCCCGGCGCTCCGTCTCCTGCATGGCCTCGATGGCGTTGCGGATCAGATTCAGCAGCACCTGCTGGACCTGAATGCGGTCGGCGAGCACGAAGGGCGCATCCGGATCGAAGTCGAAGACGACCCGAACACCCTGCTCCTTCGCCCCGACGAGGGAAAGAGCGCTCGCCTCCTCGATGAGCTTGGGCAGGTTCTCGATGTGGCGCTCGCTCTCACCCCGGGCGACGAACTCGCGCAGGTGCCGGATCACCTGTCCGGCCCGCAGGGCCTGCTCGCCCGCCTCGTTGACCGCATCCCGCAGCATGGGCACCGTGTCTCCCTCCATGCGTTCGAGAATCCGTCGGCACCCTTTGAGATAGTTGGTGATGGCTGTCAGCGGCTGGTTGATTTCGTGAGCAAGAGTCGAGGCCATCTCGCCCAGGGCCGTGAAGCGCGACATGTGAACGAGTTCGGCCTGTAGTTCCTGTAGGCGGGTTTCCGTCCTTTGCCGCTCGGTCAGATCGCGGATGAAGCCGGTGAAGTAGCGGATGCCGCCGGAATGCATCTCGCCCACGGCGAGTTCCATGGGAAAGGTCGACCCGTCCTTGCGCTGACCGACGACCACGCGCCCGACGCCGATGATCCGCCGTTCCCCCGTCGTACGATAGCGCAGCATATAATTGTCATGCTGCTCCCGGTACGGCGACGGCATGAGGATCTTGACGTTCTCGCCGATCACCTCTTCCGGCTCGAAGCCGAAAAGCCGCACGGCCGTCGCGCTGAAGGACTGGATCCGCGCCTCCTCGTCGATGACCACCATGGCATCCGGAACCGTCTCGAGGATGGACCGCAGGTGAGCCTCTCGGGTCCGCAACGCTTCGTCGGCCATGACCCATTCGGTGATGTCGCGCGTGATTATGGCGATGCCGTCTGGAGCGCCCTCCCCGTCGTTCACCGGGGCCAACGTGACTTGTGCCATGAACGTGGAACCGTCCTTGCGCACCCTTAAGCCCTGGGACCGATGGTGCTTGCTCTCCCGCGCCGACTGGAGGTCGCGCCGAAGCGCTTCCGTGCCATGCTCCGGCCTGTAGAGAATGGCGGCGGAGCGCCCGATCACCTCGTCGGCGCTCCAGCCATGGATATGCTCCGCGCCTCGGCTCCAGCTGGCGACGTTCCCATCCGCATCCAGGAGAATGAACGCGATATCGGTCACGGTATCGATGATGCGCTCGGCATAGCCATCGCGGATGATGGGCTGACCACCTTTGGAACCTGACTGCGACACGAAGACCTCTCTGCAACGGGCGGAGCATAGCAATCGGGAGCCCCGCTCCACCAGAGGCTAAACACCACAATGCACTACGGGTGAAACGGGCTGCTGTTGCGGCGGCTCGGCAATGAGCTTGAAACCGAACTATATCACCTGCACACCCTTGAAACTCCCATCCTACGGACGCGGCGCGGATTTCATTAGCGCTGCGTCACTTCCCGCTTGCAAAGTGTTTTGGAGGGTTTATATGAGCGCCTCCTTCCGGAGGGATCTGTTCGTGTGAGCGGGTGTCGGTGCGGGGGGTGATTTCCACCAGGATGGCGATTGCTTTGGGTCCGGGCTCCGTGTCGGGGTTTGTGGGGCGGGGTGCTGTCGGGTGGGCGAGCCGGGGCGGTTCCGGTTCGGGCCATGAGCGTTGGCGGTTCGAGGGATCGGACCGGCTGGACGGCTCCTCTGGCGCTGATCTTTTCCAGCAACGACTGGGGTGTTTTCGAGCATTCCGGCGAGGCGGCGCAGACGCGGCAGCGTTTTTGCGGACGCTGTTGCTTGGCCTTGACTTGAGAGAGGCCGTGGAACAACGCTGAAGATTGCCTCGAAAGCTTGCAAAAACTTTCAAGAAGGCGGTTGACAGGGCGGCGGCCAGGGACTAGATCGGGTTCATCGGCGGGGCGGTTCGAACGGGCCCTTCGCCACTGGCTTCGCGGCTTGGCGCCCTGCATGGGGATGGCCGGGCTGGTTCGAGGTTTTGCTCTTTGACATTGTTGAGAGGGAAGAGAAGCGTAGGCGGCGGTGTCCTTGCG
>NZ_JALJRK010000162.1 GCF_024519725.1 Microvirga sp. Mcv34
AACACGCGGCCAGCCTGAACCCCGCCTTGCGACGTGCTTTGAAATGCGCGCTTACGATTGATCATGTCTGACGAGACCCCGGAAGAGCATAAGGAGGCTGCTCGCTTGGCTTGGAAAAGCCGCCACATCCCGTTCGGCACTCTTGTCATCAGCGTGTTTCTACTGGCCAGTGTGCTATCCGCAATCTTTATGGTTTTCGCCCAAGGACCTTCGAACCCTATTCCTTGACCCAATCCTGCTACCAGCCCGGTACCTTGGCCGCGCCCAAGATCCCCCGGCTCTTCTTGTGATGAACGCGCCTGCCCGAGCGATCAGCGGACCGTGTTTGGCCTGCGACCGTTTGGATTGCACGGCGAACTTGTGAGCCACACATGGATTGCCTTTTATACGCCCCTTGTTCCACGGCACGACGTTAGCACGATTGTGAACTGCCCTCATGGGGTCGTCCGAACCGAAGCGGGCCTACGCTGATCGACAGGGAGGATCCGAATCGGTAGCCATGGTGGGCTTGCACTCAGCAAGTAGCTGACCGATCCACCACAGAGACGAGAATAGAACGCTCTTACAGCAAGGATCTCCGTTCATGCCCTTCAATTCCTCCGCCGTCCACCGCGTTGCGCTCTTGACCGCGCTCGTTCTGCCTTCGGCGGTATGGGCCCAGCCTACTCCGTTCACGCCCGAGCAGCGCGATGCCATCGGCGGGATCATTCGAGAGTATCTCGTCAAGAACCCGGAGGTGCTGCAGGAGGCTTTCACCGAACTCCAGCGGCGCATGCAGGAGGCTGAGCAGGCAGGCCGGGCGGAGGTGCTGACCTCCGAGCGCGCCAAGCTCGAGAACTCGCCCCATGACTTCGTGCTCGGCAACCCGCAGGGCGACGTCACCATGGTCGAGTTCCTCGACTACAACTGTGGCTACTGCAAACGCGCCATGGCCGATGTGAAGGCGCTCATCAAGTCTGACCCCAAGCTGCGGGTGGTGATCAAGGACTTTCCGGTGCTCGGCCCGGGGTCGGTCGAGGCCAGCCGGGTTGCACTAGCGGCCAAGGCCCAGCTCTCCGGCGACAAGCTCTACGAGTTCCACACCAATCTCATGGAGAGACGCGGCCAGGCCAATGGGGAATCCGCTAAGGCTGTCGCCAAGGAGATGGGGCTCGACATGGCACGCCTGGAAAAGGATCTGCAAAGCAGCGATATCAATGCCACCCTCCAGCAGAACATGGAACTTGGGCAAAAGCTGGGGATCAACGGCACGCCGGGCTTCGTGATCGGGAATGAGGTTATCGCCGGCGCTGTCGGGGCCGAGCCACTGAAGCAGGTCATCGCGAACACGCGGAACTGAAGCAGAACCAGGATGTGAACAGCAGCTCCCGCGCCCGCTGACATCCGCTGCAGTGACTTGCCGCTCTAACCCGTATAGTTGGACTTAGGCCACTGCAACCATCCGACTCCCGGCGCCCTGATTGATGCTATTAAACCTGCGCTCAAGACCGCATGACAATCATTGTACGGGCAGCCAAGTTAGGCATCTGGTCGGCACAGGTTTTGTGTTCTGAGTGTCTGCAAGCATGGTAGAGCGGCATGGGGAGAATTAGGTCTAGTGACCTCCGTTCTTGACCCCAACGTGCCGCTTCCCTGCTGACAGTCGGCGGCACATGTTCAGTCAGTCCGGGGGGCGGGCGCACCCGGTCCAGGTCCGCCCGGACCGCCAAGTGCTAGTTGTTGCGCTTGATCCAGCTGTTGTACTGCTGGGCGTCAACTGCCGCGGCTCCGTTCCGTGCCAACATCTCTTGCAGCGGCGTCGGCCTGTGCCCCGGGGGGAAGCTCCCCTCCGGGAACTGCCCAGTCAGATTGCGGCTGGGTCTTTGCGCACCCGAGTAGGCTTGTCCGGGATCGTTGTAGCCAGAGACGGGAGGGTATCCGGACATGACGGGCTGGGCCTGGACGGCGCCTGAAATGCTCGCCGCAATGGCGAAGGCGAGGGGAAATTGTTTCATGACAATGAGCCTCCGATCTTGTTGGGAGCGCAACCTTGGTGCTCCTGTACTTAAGTTCGGTGGGAACGGCGCTTTGGTTACAGCGTCCCGCGCACGGCCCGCCAGACCTTCTAGCCCGTCCAATGATCGTGACACTGACACCCGTAAGGGCAGCCCGCGATCTCAGCCTCCGGGCACGGCAGCAGGCGCATATGGCGTGTAACCTTCGGCCCACCGACCCCGAATAATAAGAAGAATGCGCCGCCTACCGCGGCACGGAGACAAGGCAATGTATCTCGTATCAGCACTGGGAGCCCTCCTGCTCCTCCTCGCGGCCACCGCGTGGTCCCGCGCGCCGACCGTCGCGCTGGCTCCCGTCCGGGCCTGGCGTCCGGGATCCCGGCGGGAGCCCCGCTTGAACACCTGACGCGGTGTCCAGGTCCGGAGGATTCTCCGCAGGGAAAACCCTTCCATAAGCCCCGACATCCTGGACAAGGAACAGCCCATGAATTCGAGCTCCGACGGCGAGCAGACCCGGCCCCGCTCCCCGTCATCACTCGATGGCCGGCAGCTCCCCCTGGTCGATGGCTCTCTGCCTGGGGGCTGGCCTGCTGATCGTGCTGTTCGCCGTTGCCCGGCTTTTCACGTGAGGCTGACCCACCCCCACCACCGCTCGACTGTGCGCCTCCGCGGTACAGGGCCCGCGCCATTAGGGGATCGAAGCCCCACACCGGGCGTTTGTCCGCCGGGCGCAACGGTTCACGCACCTGACCAGCAAGGAAACTTCAGATGACCCACGACCGAGCCAAAGCGAACCCGCGTTGCCACCATGATGCTTCCACCCATGGCCATGTGGATGGCTCGGCCGACGCGCATATGCATCCGGCCGCTTCCGACGCGGAGCTCCACGTGAAGGACCCAGTCTGCGGCATGATGGTCGACCCGCACACCACGCCCCATCGGGCACAGCACGGCGGACGCCCGTTTTATTTCTGCTCGGCCGGATGCCAGGACAAGTTCGAAAAGGATCCGGCCCGCTACCTGTCCCCGCAGGCCGTCAAGCAGACCGACGAGCCCGTCCCGGAGGGCACGATCTACACCTGCCCGATGCATCCCGAGGTCAGGCAGGTCGGGCCAGGGTCCTGCCCCATCTGCGGCATGGCGCTCGAACCCGACATCATCACCGCGGATGCTGGTCCGAACCCGGAACTCGTCGACATGACGCGCCGGTTCTGGATCGGCACGGCCCTGACCGTTCCCGTCGTGCTCCTGTCCATGGGCGGCGATCTGACGGGGCTCACCCACGTGATCGGCCAGCAGGCCTCCAACTGGGTGCAACTCGCCCTCGCCACCCCGGTGGTGCTCTGGACCGGCTGGCCGTTCTTCGTGCGCGGCTGGCAATCCGTGGTGGCGCGCAGCCTCAACATGTTCACCCTGATCGCACTCGGGGTCGGCGCGGCCTGGGGCTACAGCACCGTCGCGACCCTCGCGCCCGGCCTGTTCCCGGCGGCCCTGCGGGGGCCCGACGGCGCCATCCCGGCTTACTTTGAGGCAGCGGCCGTGATCACCGTCCTGGTTCTCCTCGGGCAGGTGCTGGAACTCAAGGCCCGCGACCAGACCTCCGGCGCCATCCGGGCCCTGCTTGACCTCACGCCCAAGACAGCACGGCGCCTCAGTGCGGATGGCGTCGACGAGGAGATCGCCCTTGACGCGGTCGGTGTCGGCGACCGGCTGCGGGTTCGTCCGGGCGAAAAGGTGCCGGTCGACGGCGAGGTCCTGGAAGGACGCTGCTCGGTCGACGAATCCATGGTCACGGGCGAGTCGATGCCCGTCACCAAGGAGCCCGGGTCCAAGGTGACGGCGGGCACCCTCAACCAGACCGGCAGCTTCGTCATGCGCGCCGAGAGGGTCGGGCGCGACACCATGCTCGCGCGCATCGTGCAGATGGTCGCCGACGCCCAGCGCTCCCGCGCCCCGATCCAACGGCTCGTCGATCAGGTCGCCGGATGGTTCGTGCCCGCGGTGATCGTGATCGCGGCGCTCGCCTTCCTCGCGTGGTTCTTCTTCGGCCCCGAGCCGCGGCTCTCCTTCGCCCTCATCGCGGCGGTCGCGGTGCTCATCATCGCGTGCCCGTGCGCGCTCGGCCTTGCAACGCCCATGTCGATCATGGTCGGCGTCGGGCGGGGCGCCCAAGGCGGGGTTCTCATCAGGAACGCCGAGGCGCTGGAGCGGATGGAAAAGGTCGACACCCTCGTGGTCGACAAGACCGGCACCCTCACCGAGGGCAAGCCCGCCGTGACCGCGGTGGTGCCGGCGCCAGGGTTCGGCGAGGACGAGATCCTGCGCCTCGCCGCCAGCGTCGAGCGGGCCAGCGAGCACCCGCTCGCCACGGCCATCGTCGCCGCGGCGACGCAGCGGCGCCTCGCCCTGGCCGACCCGGAGGGGTTCGATTCGCCCACCGGCAAAGGCGCCCTCGGGACGGTGGACGGCAGGGCCGTGGTGCTGGGCAACGCCCGCTTCCTCGCGGAGCGGGGCATCGATGTCGCTCCCCTGTCGCAAGCCGCGGACGAGCTCCGGCGCGAGGGCGCCACGGCGATCTTCGTCGGCATCGACGGACGCGCCGCGGGCACCATCGCCATCGCCGACCCGGTGAAGGCCACGACCCCCGAGGCGCTAGCCGGGCTCAAGGCCGAAGGCATCCGCGTCGTGATGCTCACCGGCGACAACCGGACCACCGCGCAGGCCGTCGCCCGCCGGCTCGGCATCACCGAGGTCGAGGCGGAGGTGCTGCCGGAGGAGAAGAGTGCCGTGGTCAACCGCCACAAGGCCGCGGGCCGGGTGGTTGCCATGGCCGGCGACGGGGTCAACGACGCCCCGGCGCTTGCCGCCGCCGACGTCGGCATTGCCATGGGCACCGGCACCGACGTGGCCATTGAAAGCGCCGGCGTCACGCTGCTCAAGGGCGACCTCAATGGCATCGTGCGGGCACGGCGGCTGTCGCAGGCCACCATGCGCAACATCCGTCAGAACCTGTTCTGGGCCTTCATCTACAACGCCCTCG
>NZ_JALJRK010000163.1 GCF_024519725.1 Microvirga sp. Mcv34
TGTTTCCGGTGCGCCTCGGCCAGCTCCCGGCCCGGTTCGAGTATCACGGCTTCAGAGCCGGCGAGCCGATCACCTTCGACGACGGAACCCGGATCGAGACTCATCCCCTGAACCACCCCGGTGGCGCCACCGGGTTTCGCCTGAGCCACAGGGGCCGCAGCATCTGCTACATCAGCGACGTGGAGCACAGCGATCCCTGGCCGGATCCAGATCTTGCCGCCTTCGTACGCGATACCGACCTCATGATCTTCGACGGCATGTTCTCGGATGCTGAATATTCCTATTGCCGGGGTTGGGGCCACTCCACCTGGCAGAAGGGCGTGGAACTCTCGAAGGCCGCCGGCGTGGGGGCGCTGGCGATCTTCCACCTCTATCCGGGCCATGACGACGCCTATCTGAGGGCGGCCGAGGCCGAGATGCAGGCCGTGATGCCCACCGCCTTCATGGCCCGTGAACGGCAGTTCATCGCGTTCGAGCCCGTCGAGGAGACGGTTGCGGATCGGCCAGAGACCGCTAAGGTGCCCGCCGCCTAATGGCGGACCGAGTGGTTGCGGATGCGTGCTGACCCGGCTTAGCTGGAAGGC
Source organism: Microvirga sp. Mcv34 (assembly GCF_024519725.1). Lineage (GTDB taxonomy): Bacteria > Pseudomonadota > Alphaproteobacteria > Rhizobiales > Beijerinckiaceae > Microvirga. The sequence continues at coordinate 585 of NZ_JALJRK010000163.1, forward strand.
AGGTTCAAGCGGTCGTTGCAACGCCCTGAAGGAGGACGTTGCGATGAGCATTCGAAAGCGGCGGTCGGATCGGTCTGGACAAGCGCCCTTGCCGTCACCGGGCCGGCCACCTGTGGCGGGACGAGATGAAGGGCGTCGGTTCTGGGTTCCAGATGATCGTGATCATCCATTCCAGGGCAGCGTGATCATGGTTTCCAGAGGGCCGTGATCGCCCGTTCCAGCGATCGTGATCAGCCTTCTGAGATCGTGAAGAGGTGCTTGCCAACGGCAGTCCGCAACCCACGGTAATCTTGGCTTTTGCTTTCCAGCCGAGGACCAAGATGCCCACCGAGAGACTGTCGATGCGCCACATCCGTGAAGTCTTACGCCTGCACCACGCTGTCGGGCTCTCCCAGCGCGCCACCGCGGCCAGCCTGGGCCTGGCCCAGGGCACCATCAGCAAATACATCAACCGCGCCCGGCGCGCCGGCCTGACCTGGCCCCTGCCGCCCGAACTCGATGATGATGTCCTGCTGGAGAACCGGCTCTATCCGCCGCCCTCCGATCTGCCCGCCGAACAACGCAGCCAGCCCGATTGGACCCTGGTCCATCGCGAACTGCGCCGGCCGGGCGTCACTCTCATGCTGCTGTGGGAGGAATACTGCGACAGCACGCCGGAGGCCTTCAGCTATTCCTGGTTCTGCGAGCACTACAAGGACTGGGTGGGCCGGCTCAAGCCCACTCTGCGCCAGGTCCACGTCGCCGGCGAGAGGCTCTTCGTCGACTATTCCGGCCACACCATGGAGGTGATCGATGGGCTCACCGGCGAGGTCCGCCCGGTCCAGATCTTCGTCGCTGTGCTCGGGGCCTCCAACTACACCTATGCCGAGGCCAGCTTCACCCAGAGCCTGCCGGATTGGATTGGATCGCATGTGCGCACCTTCGCCTTCCTGGGCGGCGCACCCGCCAGACGGTCAGCGACAATCTCAAGGCCGGGATCACCAAGGCCTGCTTCCACGAGCCGATGGTCAATCGCACCTATGCCGACGCAGCGCGCCATTACGGCACCGCCATCGTGCCGGCCCGGCCCTACAAGCCGCGTGACAAGGCGAAGGTCGAGGTCGGCGTTCAGGTGGTCGGACGCTGGATCCTGGCTCGCCTGCGCAACCGCCGCTTCTTCTCGCTGCCGGCCCTCAACGCGGCGATCCAGGATCTGCTGCATGACCTGAATGAGCGGCCCTTGCGCGGTTGGGGCCGCAGCCGGCGCGAGCTGTTCGAGGCGCTCGACCGCCCGGCGCTGCTGCCGCTGCCGGCCGAACCTTACGAGTATGCCGAATGGAAGCGCTGCCGCGTCGGTCTCGACTATCACATCGAGATCGCCAAGCATTACTACAGCGTGCCGCACAATCTGGTTCGCCAGGAGGTCGAGGCGCGGATCACGGCGACAACCGTTGAAGTCTTCTGGCGCGGCAAGCGCGTGGCCTCGCATGTGCGCTCCCATCGTCCGCATCGGCCGACCACGGTGGCCGACCACATGCCGAGTTCGCATCGGCGCTACCGCGACTGGACGCATGAGCGCATCCGTCGCGAGGCGGGCAAAGTCGGGGCAGACGCCGCCACCTTGATCGACGTCATCCTGCGCTCCCGGCCGCATCCCGAGCAGGGCTTCCGCTCGGCAATCGGCATTCTCGGCTTGGTCAAGCGCTATGGAGCCGAGCGGGTCGATGCGGCCTGCGCGCAGGCTCTGGCGATCAACACCCGGTCCTACACCTCCGTTGCCGCCATTCTGAAGAGCGGCACGCACAAGGCCTCCCAGCCGGCGCAGGACGCGCCGGTTCTCGTCCACGCCAACATCCGCGGCCCCGGCTATTACCACTGATCAGGAGATCCTCATGCTGCTTCATCCCACCGTCGACCGCCTGCGGGCCCTGGGCCTGAGCGCCATGGCCGACACGCTGCTCGAGTTGCAGACCAACCCCGACGCGGCCGCGATGCCTCATGCCGACTGGCTCGGTCTTCTCGTCGATCGGGAAGTGACGTTCCGCGACAACCGTCGTCTGGCGCGCCGCCTCAGCGCGGCCAAACTGCGCCAGAGCGCCACCATAGAGAATGTTGACTACCGCACCTCACGCGGTCTCGACCGGGCCCTGTTCCAGGCGCTGGCGACCAGTCAATGGGTGCGCGATCACAATCACCTGGCGATTGTCGGCCCGACCGGGACGGGGAAGAGTTGGCTCGCCTGCGCGCTCGGCCACAAGGCCTGTCGCGATGGCTTCTCGGTCCTGTACCGGCGGGCGCCGCGCCTGTTTGCCGATCTGGCCCAAGCCCGCGGCGAAGGCCGTGTGGCGCGCCTGATGAGCACCTTGGAGCGGACGGATCTGATCATCATTGACGACTGGGGCCCGGAGCCGCTCACCGCTGTCATTTTGCCTTTAACGTTGAGATTCGTCGCGTTGGGTGTCAAAAAGCGACATTCTTTGCCCTTAAAGGCGAGATGCCGATCAGGTTTGTTCGCTGCTCTTTGATCCCTGCGTGTGAACGCGGTGCTGTATCTGGCGCGATACGATCGACGGTGGCGAGCAAACGGTCTTCGATGTGATAGGTCCGGAGCACGGCGGCCTTGGCGAACCCTGTCAGTTCCCGTTCCATCTCCATCGCAGCCAGCCGCACGCTGCTGTAAACGCTGTCTCACTTTTAGAGGGAAAAATCTCGGTTCTATAGGCAAAATCTCATATTTAGCGGCAAAGTACTCCCCTTGATTTTGTTGAGTTCCTTATCTCGCCTTTAGGGGCAAAGCGACAGCGGCAGAGCACAACGAACTGGACGCAGACCTGGCGGATGGCACGGCCATTGTCCTTGCGGAAATTGGCGATGGTCTTGTGATCGGGGCTCAGGCGGCCGGTGAGCCACATCAGCTCGACATTGCGGCTGGCCTCGCGTTCCAAGCGCCGGCTCGACTGCACCCGGTTGAGATAGCCGTAGATGTACAGCTTGAGCATGACGGCCGGATGGTACGACGGGCGTCCTGTGGCTTCGGGCACCACCCCGTCGAAGCCAAGCGCCCTCAGATCGAGCGCATAGACGAAAGCATCGATGACACGCACCGGGTTGTCCTCACCGATCCAGTCATCCAGGCTTTCGGGAAACAGGGTGGTCTGGCTGCGATCCACGCCTTCAACAAAGCGTCTCATCGGATCCCCCAAACAGAGCAGGCAATCCTACCACTAACCGCGTTTTGACACACCCAGGGTCGGTTCGAGTCTTTAAGCGCGCCCGTGTGAAGGTCGACTCGCGGTCGCGTTGCAGGCACTCTTCCTGGTCTGAGCCCAAGCGATCCAAAGGCGGCTGTTCCTCAGCGCATGTGCCAGTCCAAGGATCTTTCCCGGGCTCTGCCTCATTGGGAGACAAGACAAAAGCACAAAGCAAACGCCATGAGCGTCACGGGCACGGCGAAACTCTGGTTGAAGGCACTCACCCGAATCTCGGGCCTTATCGCTCGGCCTGTGCGTGAGGCGCAAGGCGAGAGCGGTGTGGTCCTCCAGCCCTACCGTGGGTATGGTTCCCCCACTGAGGTGTTCCTGATCGGCCGGGTGTTTCGCCAGTCGAGACCTCCCCCGGAGACCAGACAAGATAACCTTCTCGCTGACCTGCGGGATATCGGCCAACGCATCGCCCGCCACGCCGTTCCGAATGCGGACGGAACAGTCTGGTTCTACGGCGCGGAGGAACCCTTCACCACCGACCAAGATGGCTACTTTCGGATTCATCTCTCCCCTGCCCTGTCGCCGCCAGAGGATCGTTTGTGGCACACGATGGATCTAGCTTTGGAGCAACCCCAGGCTGTTCAGGCACAAGCGCAGATCTTCATCCCGCCGGCCAATTGTCGGTACGTGGTCATCAGCGACATCGATGACACCATCATGTACACCGGGGTCGCCAACAAGCTCAGGATGCTCTGGCGCCTGTTCGTCGAAGATGCCGAGAGCCGAGTGGCTTTTCCTGGGGTTGGGGCCTTGTACCGGGCCCTGCACGCCGGCGCCTCAGGCGATCAGCAGAACCCAATGCTCTATGTCTCACGAGCCCCTTGGGGCATCTACGAGGTGCTGGAAGAGTTCTTTGCCCGGCATGGCATCCCCGTTGGCCCAATCCTGTTCCTGCGCGAATGGGGCGTTTCCTGGACAAGCCCGCTGCCCCGTGCGCGTTTCGCGTGATCGTGAGCACGGATTTCACCGCATCGTGAGCAGGGATTTCAGGGGATCGTGAGCAGCGATTTCGCGGCATCGTGAGCAACGATTCCAGAGGATCGTGAGCACCTTTTCGGAGGTGCCGGGAGCTTCGGCCGACAACTCAACCGGCTACGGGATGTCTCTTCAACCACGAGGAGGCCCGATGC
>NZ_JALJRK010000164.1 GCF_024519725.1 Microvirga sp. Mcv34
CTGGCCCGAGGTGTCGATCGACGTGGCGGTCGGACAGATGCGCGCCTTCGAGTTCATCGCCGACGTCCCGGGGGACTGGGCGATCCACTGCCACAAGTCCCACCACACCATGAACGCCATGGGTCACAGCGTCCGGACCTACATCGGCGTGAACATGAAGGAAACTGCGGCGGGCATTCGGAAGATCGCGCCGGGTTACATGCCGATGGGGGGCAGCGGCATGGGCGAGATGGGGTCGATGGAGATGCCGCTCCCAGAGAACACGCTTCCCATGATGACCGGCTACGCCCAGTTCGGGCCCGTCGAGATGGGCGGCATGTTCTCGGTCGTAAAGGTGCGCCCGGACATCGCTCCCGGGGACTACAAGGACCCGGGCTGGTACAAGCACCCGGAGGGCACCGTCGCTTACGAGTGGACCGGCGCCCCGCTCGCCGAGCCGGCGCGGGCGCCGAACACGCCCAAAGGCAAGCGGGCCAAAGCCACCGAGTTCCGGGCCGTCGACCCGAGAAAGCGCCGCACCGCCGCAAACGGCGGCGGACACGGCAACCACTGAGCATCAGCTCATGACCTCTAACCTGAAGCCATAAGGAAAACGACCCATGATCAGATTACCAAAGAGCCTCGCGGGCGCTGCCGGTGCCTTTCTTTTCGCGTCGGGGCTCGCTGTGGCGGGGCCGGGCGGGGCCGGTCACGCCCATGACGAGGAGGCGGCCTACGGCAAGCCCGGAGACCCGAAGAAGCCGGCTCGGATGGTCCCGGTTGCCATGAAGGAGGCCTCCGGCAAGATGCTGTTCTTTCCCGACAAGGTTGAGGTAAAGCGCGGCGAGCAGGTCCGCTTCAAGCTCCAGAACAGCGGCGAGCTCGAGCACGAGTTCGTCATTGGGACGGTCGAGGAGAACGCCAAGCACAAGGTCGCCATGGAAAAGAACCCGGACATGGAGCACGACGACCCGAACGCGAAGCGGCTCCAGCCGAAGAAGGCGGACGAGATCGTGTGGCAGTTCACGAACGCCGGCACCTTCGAATATGCCTGCCTCATTCCGGGCCACTACGAAGCCGGCATGAAGGGCACCGTCGTCGTGAAGTGAAGGGCTATTGAGGATTGCCGGGCCGGCATGGTCACGAAAGCCGCGGCTGGCCTGGCGTTCGATTCCATCCCAGTGGGGTGCGAGCAGGAACACACGTTTAGGGAGAAGCCAGATGAAGCGTGGTCACAACGTTGCCGCCGCCGGCCTGATCGCCGGCCTCACCCTGTCCGGAGTCGCCTTTGCTCAAGGGGCACCTATGGTTTCGGGCACGGTCGAAAAGCTCGACGAAGCTCAAGGGAAGATTACGCTCCAGCACGGGGCCATCCCGAACCTGCAAATGGACGCCATGACGATGGTATTCCGCGCAGCTGATCCGGCGATGCTGAAGACCGTCAAACAAGGGGACAAGGTTCAGTTCACGGCCGACCGCGTCAATGGGCAGATCACAGTCACCAAGATCCAGAAGGCGAAGTAGCTGCCTTTTGGGGGCCGCCGCGCAGCCTTAAAGCGTGTCGAGACCCCGCTTTGCGCGGCGGCCCTTTTTGTCATCGGAGAAGGACGACGTTCCATGAAGCGCCTCAGTGCCACCCTCGCCTCCCTTTTGGTTTTCGGAACCGGCGCCATCGTTGCTACGCAGCACTTGGCCCAGGCCCAGCCCGCGAAGGGGGCGGCGTCCTCGTTCGAGCGCGTCCGCGAGGTAACTAACAACCGCTTCAGAGACATGAAGCTGGTCGGTGATCCCGATCAGGACTTCGCGGCGATGCTTCTCGCCCACTACGAGAACATCATCTTTCTCGCCAAGACTCAGCTCGACTTTGGCGGTGACCGCGAGCTTCGGCAGATCGCCCAGAAGATCCATGACGATCAGCAGAAGCAGATCGATACGATCAAGGAGTGGCAGGTTCGGATGCGGCAACCCGGCTACCAGGCGCAGCCGAACCAGTCTCCGCCGGGCTCCGGCCCGCTGGATAGGCAGGCGCAAGCCGCGCCCGCACCGACGCCGGCCGCACCTCCGACACAGACTGCGCAAACTCCAACAGCCTCGCCGCAAACGTCACAAGCTCCGCTGCCTCTCGTGAGCGGCACTGTCGAGAAGGTGGATACGGCCCAGAGCAAACTCACCATCGACCACGGCCCCATCCCGAACCTCAATATGGACGGGATGACGATGGTGTTCCGCGCTCAGGACCCAGCGATGCTGAAAAGCGTCAAGCAGGGCGACAAGGTCCAGTTCAGTGCGGACCGCGTCAACGGCCAATTGACCGTCACCAAGATCCAGAAGGCGAGATAGCGCCTCTCAATTCCGCTCGCCTCTCCCAATCACGAGCAGGGTTGCGCCTGCCATGCGCACCGCGATCCAAGGCGGAAGAAGAGGGATGCTCGAGGTCGCTCGAAAGCTGTCCTCGAAATACAAGCGCTTCTCCGACCGCGGCCTCGCCTTCGCGACCGGCCTCACCCGCGAGGATGAGCGCTGGCGTGAACCCCTGCTCGACGCTCTGGCGCCCAAGCCAGGGGAACGCATCCTCGACGCCAGCATCGCAAGCGTTGCGCTCGCGGCCGATCTCGCGTCGCGCTTTCCGGAAACGGTCGTCGTCGGCGCTGACTTGCGGGACGGCGTCCTTTCCTCGTCCGCGCGTGCCTCCTTCGACAAGGTCGTGTGCTGCATGACGTTGCACACGCTTGCTGACAAGACCTCTTTCCTGCGCCCACTTTATCGGGCTCTGCGCCACAACGGGAGCTTGTACGTTGCCGACCTCGATCGGCCCACTGATCTGAACGAGCAGATCGCCCTGAATGTCGCGCGAATCGCTTACGGTCCTGGTGTCGAACCGCATTTCGATGGCAGCTGGACGACCGCGCTCGACGAAGCTGGGTTTACGAGTGTTCGGCGTTTGTCCTCGCACACGTTTGGGATGGGGCGCGTCTCCGTCGTGCGGGGACGCAAGCGCTGACGAGGAATCGAGCCTTTGAACCTTTGAACCAACGAGGAGCCCTCGGCCAAGCTGTCCTTGGAAAGCTAGCGGAATTCGGCGGCAGTAATGAGCGACTGTCTTGTTGGTCAAGCGTGCTGCCATGGTTTGGCGTCCCGGATGATGGCGTTGGCGATGGTAAGGAGCTTCCTCATGCAGGCCACGATGGCGACCTTTGGCGGCCTTCCGGCCTGGCGGAGGCGCTCGTAGGTGGCGTGGAGGGGCAGCTTGGGCGGATAGCCACCATGATGCTCATGAACAGGGCGGAGCGGACGGTTGTGCGCCCGCCCGTGATGGTGCGGCGGCCGCGAAGGGTGCCGGAGTCGCGGTTCATCGGGCGACACCGACGAGGCTTGCGATTTTGCGTCGGTCGAGGGAGCCCAGCTCGGGCAGCTCGGCGATCAGGGTTCGAGCGGTGGCCGGCCCGATCCCGGGAACGCTCTTGAGGAGATCTCCCGCTCGCGCAAGGCGGGTGTCTGGCGGACGGCGCCGTCGATGTCACCCTCGAGCTCGGAGAGCTGGGCCTGCACCTGCAGCACGGCGAGCACCCGGTCGACGCCCTTGAGGAGACGCGGCTGGGTGAGGTGGCGACGGCGGTTGCGCTCGGCCACCCTGGTCTCGACGATCTGCCGGCGACGGGCCACCATCTCGCCGAGCGCCAGGGCTTCGTCGGTCGGCACCGGGCGGGGCTCAGGCCTGATCGCCTCGGCGAAGCGGGCGATGACGCCGGCATCGAGCGCGTCGGTCTTGGCGAGCCTGCCCGTGGCGCGGGCGAAGTCGCGGATCTGGCGCGGATTGACGACCGCCAGCGGCAGCCGCGCGGCCGCGAGCGCGGCCGCCACCACCGTTTCGAAGCCGCCGGTCGCCTCGAGCACCACCAGCTCGACCGGCAAGGCTCCGAGCCCACGCCACCGCCGCGTGGGATCCGCGCAACACATCCCGACAATCAAGTGCCCAACCCGGATGACACGTCGATGGCCTCCTGGTCGTCGCTTGCCAGGGATAGAGCAGCGTGGTTACTTAGCTCATGCTTTGAGCAGCTCCGCAGCTCCCGATCTGAGGAAAGTTATGCTGAACCGTCGAAGCCTCCTCGCCCGCGGCGCCGCTCTCGGCGGTATGGCCGCGCTGAGCCCCATGCTTCCGGCCTGGGCGCGGAGCGGAACCCGCGGCGTTCCCCCGACTTTGCCGACCCTCTCGGGCCGGGATATCGCTCTGACGATCGGCCATATTCCGTTCACCGTCGGTGGGCGGACCGGCCGGGCCATCGCCATCAATGGGACGATCCCGGCGCCGCTCCTGCGCCTGCGCGAGGGGGAGACGCACCGCATCGCCGTCACGAACACCCTCGAGGAGACCACCTCGATCCACTGGCACGGCTTTCTCATTCCCTTCCACATGGATGGTGTCCCGGGCGTGAGCTTCCCTGGCATCCGCCCGCGCGAGACCTTCGTCTACGAGCTTCCGATCAGACAGTCCGGCACCTTCTGGTACCACAGCCATTCGGGGCTGCAGGAGCAGCTCGGCCATTACGGGCCGGTCATCATCGACCCAGCCAAGCCGGACCCGGTCGGCTACGACCGCGAGCATGTCGTCGTGCTGTCCGACTGGAGCTTCATGGATCCCGAAAGGATCATCGTCCAGCTCAAGCAGGAGCAGGGGCACTTCAACCGCAACAGGCTGACGGTCGCGGGCCTCTTCAGCAACGATCCCGCCCAAGCGATGTCGCTCGAGGAGCGGCTCCGGTGGCAGAAGATGAGGATGGACCCGACGGACATCTCGGACGTCACCGGCGCGATCTACACCTATCTGGTGAACGGTCACGGGCCGGACGAGAACTGGACGGGGCTGTTCCGGCCCGGCGAGCGGG
>NZ_JALJRK010000165.1 GCF_024519725.1 Microvirga sp. Mcv34
GAAATGAGCGCTCACCATCGCGTGAAACAGCTGCTCACGATCCGCGAGATGCGCACAGCAGCTTGGAGGCGCTGACCGCCTTGAGAAGGACTGTGCGGGTCTGGCGAGTTTGGGGCAGCCAATCGTGTCACGACGCTCTAAGGATCGGTCTGTCGGCCCGGCGTTGACTTGCTGCACCCAGAGCTTTGCCAGTGGCAGCAGGCCTTACCCCGCAGGGTCGGGCGCAATCTGTTCGCCAAATCGGTGAGGTCCTCCATCCGGACCCGATCACGGTGCATAAGCAGCTGCACGATCGGCTCGGCCAAGATCTCATCCAGCGATGGCTCGCCTTGCAGCACCTGGCCCACCGTGACCTAATCTCGACGATTCGAGCGCGAGCGGCGCCGATACCGAGCTCGCCAGGCAAGATCATGACGCGGTGGTCGGGTCCTGTCCTTCCAGCTCAGGCGTAGCGCCTGCGCGTTCAGTAACTCGCACCACAGGCGTTCGGCTGGAGCGACATACTGACTCGGCCATGCCCTGTCTTGACGTCCAAACCGGGTCCCCGGAGCTTTCGGTGCCCTGCGAGCACCGTCGACTCGGTCCCCTCGCGCACGCTCGTGAAGTTCGATCCGCCAAGCGAACCTTTGGGTCTTAACGCATCGTTTACCATACCGGCACAGTCTCGACGCACGCTGAACGGGACCCCTGATGTGCCGCTTTCTCGCTGATCAGGGCAAACCCATTCTGCTGTCGGATCTGGTGTGCGCCCCCGCTCGTTCGCTCATGCACCAGTGGCGCCACGCCCACGAGGCCAAGACAGGAACGAACGGCGACGGCTTCGGCCTCGGCTGGTATGGCGAGCATCCCGAACCGGGTCTCTATCGCCGAGATCCGTCCCGCTTGGTCGGATGAGAATCTCACAAGCTTTTGCGCCCAGGTGCGCTCGCCCCTGTTCTTCGCCCATGTTCGGGCGTCCACCGGCACGCCGACCACTCGGGCCAATTGTCACCCGTTCGCGCATGGCCGCTTCCTCTTCATGCATAACGGCCAGGTCGGCGGCTTCAGCGGATCAAGCGCCGCCTCGAGGCTATGATCCCCGACAACCTCTATGACGCCCGCCGCGGCACGACCGACTCGGAGGCGATCTTCCTTGCAGCTCTCGCCGATGGACTTGCCTGTGACCCAGTTGGCGCCATGGCGCGTACGCTTCATGAGGTGCGTGGGCTCATGAAACACGCTGCAATCGAAGAGCCGCTTCGATTGACGGCGGCCTTCACCAACGGCAGCTGCATCTGGGCATACCGCTGGGCCAGCGACGACCGTCCTCCAAGCCTTTACTATCGTGAGTTGCCAGAGGGCGTCATTATTGCATCGGAGCCGACCGACGATCGCCGGCAAGGCTGGCGGGAGGTGCCGAAAGGCATGGTGCTGCTAGTGCGCTCCGGCTCGGTTGCTTCGATCAGCTCCCTTGTGGACGCGGCAGCCAAGAAGGCCGCGTGAAGGGGCACTCGGCCCGGTGACGCCCCCAGCGAACTCCCGCTGAATTCCGGGAGGTTGCGCATGTCAGCGATACACTTGGACCGGTTCTCTCCGGCGTTGCCTTGCTTAACGGCTTGGCCTAAGCGACGGCGCTGGGCCTATAGGCCGGGCGCCGTCATCGAGCGTCGGCTCTACATCTTGTGGCCGGGAGGCATGCCCTGCATATTCATGCCGCCGCCCGACTTCGAGCTCTTCTTCGTCTTCGCCTTTTTTGCTTTCTTGTTGTCCCGCACAGGCGTCAGAAGGCCATCAGAAGCTGCGATCCCGGCTTGACCCGCCGCTATTGGAGCCGGGAGGGCAAGGGCCAAATTCGTTGCCGCAAACACCAAAGCTGTCGCAAGAAGGGCTGTTTTACGCATCGATCTCTCCTGTCGTGAGCGGACCAGCCGCACATTCCTGTTGGGCCGATCAGGAAGTTCAACTCCGGACAGGCCCGGATCGTTCAGAACGGCGAAGCAATCCCAATCATGCGCGTCGCTTCCCCGGTTCGGAGCCGCCTTTTGTCGAGCCAAGCTTACCGCTGCCGTCCCATGGTGCTCATGTCGTGCTGCATGGGCGTCCCCGGCATCGAGCTCGTGGTGGGCGTGGCGGCCGGCATGGGGTCGCCTGTCGCCATGCCCTGCATGCCAAGCGTGCGCCATCGCATCCTCCTTATCGAAGGGCAGGACTTCGAAGCGGATCGCGTCCAAGCGTTCCAGGTTCTCGACCCGCCGCCGGCTCTTGTAGGCGCCGTAATAGAGTTCATGGGCGACAATCGAGGAGAAGCCGACCTGGCGCGGATCTTCGCGCCGGGCCCTTTGGGCAAGATGGGAGGTAGTGCCCTTGAGCAGTTCGATCATGGCATTGGTATCGAGCAGGTACCGCATCACCGAAACAAATCGTCGAGCTCTGCGTGCTCCAGGGGCATCGGGGGCTGCTCCCGACCGTTCGGGAGAAAGTCTTCGCTCATCCGGCCGGCAATCGCATCGAGCCAACTCCAGTCGGTGGCGACCGGCTCGAGGATGACGGCGTTCCCATGCCGGCGGATGCGCACCTCCTCGCCTGCGAAGCGATACTCTTTCGGTAGGCGGACAGCTTGGGAGCGACCGGACCAGAAAACGCGTGCCTTGTCCATGATGCCTCCAGACTGGTATATAGCACTGCTATATACAGGAGGCGGCACCCGAGAGCAATGATCTGAGTTGGGCCAAATGGACAATCCTTTGGCAGACCCGCTGATTCCGAGGGATGTCGGCCAGGGATTCCGAGATGAACCCGGCCACCGATTCCGATTTGATCTCGGCCACCTTTCCAAGATGACGTCGACCGCCCTGTGAGGTGGTGATCGCTCGACCGCTGGTGAACGCAGCGGGCCTTCTCGTTCCGACGAGGAGAACCCGATGCCAGCCAAGAGAGTGTCGATGCGACGTATCCGAGAGATCCTGCGCCTCAAGCACGCCTGCGGTGCCACCGACCGGGCCATCGCTCGCTCCATGGGGTCGCATGGGAGTTCCGCACCAAGGAGCGCGAGCCGACCAGGGTGCCGTGCAGGGTCTTGGGAGCACAACGCAGGCGCATCTCCCGAGCTCACCCGAGGATCGATCACGTCATGACTCGATCCCAAGCGGCTGACCGGCAGCCGCTGAGATGGGGCGCGGCACCGACGGCAAACATCAGTGCCGTGCTTGCCGTGAGCGACGGATGAGGTTGAACAGCCCCTTTCTGCGTTGATCGTGCTATTTTGTTGTCGCCCACGGGTGACCGCGTGACGAAGAGCCGGGTGTGAGGTGAGAGCCCGACCGCGCTGTCTTCAGGGTCGCTCCTCCTTTGCGGCGCCCGTGGGCACCCGGCGACCGCGCCGGCTCCAGCCCTCGGTCATGCGCCGGTGGGCGGTCTCCGCCTGCTCGACCCGCCGCCGTTCCTCCTGACGGGTGCGGCTCAGGTTGTAGGCGTAGGCTGCGCCCCTCTGGCCGCGGCGCGCCGGCTCGCCCGCACGCAGCTCGAGGTCGCGCAGCTTCTTGGCGTGAAGGGCGGAGCGCACCCAGGCGTAATCCTCACTGCACGTTAGCAGGTGCCAGATGATCACCGCCAGCTTGCGCGCGACCGCCACCGCCGCGACGTGCGGCCCGCGGCGGGCAGAGACGCGCTGGAAGAAGGCGCGCAGGGGCCCAGGCCCGCGACGGCCTGCCAAGCCGCCTCGACCAGCATGGTGCGGGCGTGCGTTCGCCCCTGCTTGGTGATGCGCCCGTGCCGCGGCCGGCCGTCGCCGGACTGGTGCACGCTCGGGTTCAGGCCGAGATAGGCGACGAGCCGATCCGGACCGGCGAACCGCTCGATGGGACCGATCGCTGCGATGAGCCCGACCGCGACCACCATGTCGATCCCCGGGATGGTCATGAGCCGCTTCACGTTCGGGTCTGCCAGTGCATCACGCGCCAGCTCGCGCTCCACAACGCGCAGGTCCTCGCTGAGCCGATCGTACTCACGAAGATGCCGTGCGACCGCTTCGCTCTCGTCGGAAGGAAGCGGCTGCGCCAGGAGCCACGCCCTTCCCCGAGGCCCGAACAGGTCGGCGTGGGGGCATGGGGGTACGAGGTGGGCGTGCAGGATTGACTGGACGATGGTCTTCAGCCGCGCCCGCTGCCGCACGATCTGCGTGCGACGCGTCACCTGCCGCCGCAAGCCCAGCGTCGCCTCGTCCGGGATCCAGACCTCCGGCAGGAACCCGCTCGCATAGAGGCGGGCGAGCACGGTCGCGTCGATCACGTCCGTCTTGATGCGCGCTTCCGCGATCAGGCGGACCTGGCGCGGGTTGGCGATCACCACCCGACCGACGTGCGGCCGGATGGCCGGATCACCTCGGCCACGGCGCTCGCGTTGCCGGTGGCCTCCACGACGACATGGTCATCGTGGGTCAGTGTCCGGGCGAACGCTGCCAGGCGGTCGCGCGTCATGCCGACCCGGCCCAGCCGCCGGGTCTTGCCGTCGTCCAACATCACCGCCTCGGCAAAGACGCGGTGGATGTCCAGTCCCACAACCCGCATGAGAGTGCCTCCTCGTGGTGTCGATCTCACGGGAGCTGGCGGGCAACACGGCAACTACGGATCCGCGCTCGCAGCCATCCGGGCGAGCCGCAGGGGCGGCCAGATAACGGCTCGGGCTCGCAGCCCATCGTTCAAGGGTCGGCCTGCCCGCACTCGCGTGCTCCCGGTGCCCCACGTCCCGGATGGGCTCACCATAACGCCGATCCCAGGATCAGCAGGACGTCAGGACACCGAGGCCATCATGCCGGATAACGGCGCGCGTCAACGGTACGGGTGGTGAGCGCGTCAACGTTGTCGGGCGACATGTAATTCTGGACCCCCCTGTTGCCTCACCGAAGAATGTTACCGGGT
>NZ_JALJRK010000166.1 GCF_024519725.1 Microvirga sp. Mcv34
GGCGAGTTCCGGCGCGTTCATCGTGCCATGATCCCAGCCGAGGCGCATCTTGACCGTCACCGGGACATTGGCGGCCTGTACAGTCGCCTCGATGAGCCGGGCCGCATGATCGAGATCGCGCATGAGCGCCGACCCGGCATAGCCGCCGATCACGCGCTTCGCCGGGCAGCCCATATTGATGTCGATGATGCGCGCTCCTGCCGCTTCGGCGACCCGGGCGGCCTCGGCCATCCAATGCGGCTCGCAGCCGGCCAGCTGGACGACGTGCGGCTCGATCCCGGCTCCCTCTGCTCTCAGCTGCGCCTCTTCCGAGCCTCGCACCAGCTCGTCAGAAGCCACCATTTCGGACACGACGAGACCAGCCCCAAGGCGCTTGGCGATGCGCCGGAATGCGACATCCGTAACCCCGGACAAAGGTGCAAGAATGGCTGCCGCTTCGACGTTGACAGCGCCGATGTCGAAACCGCTTTCGCCTATTTTTTGATCAAAACTCATTGTGCCTAATCAATAGCCAATTTGCTGTTGGGTGCAAGCCCCTCCCGGAGGGATTTGCCTTCCCTTTGTGTCACGCTTAGGAGAGCGTTCGTTACAAAGAGGTCCTTGAATGTCAGTCGCCGCTCTCATCGTTGCTGCCGGACGCGGTTCCAGAGCGGGCGAAGGCGTGCCGAAGCAGTATCGGGGGCTCGGCGGCATCCCCGTTCTGTCGAGAACGCTGTCGGCTTTCCTCACGCACCCCGGGATCGGTCATACCGTCGTGGTGATTCATCCCGACGACCGGTCGCTCTATGAAGCGGCCGTCGCGCTTCTGCCAGCCCCGTCATCGGCGCTTCTGCCATGTGTCCACGGGGGCGACACGAGGCAGGATTCGGTGAGGAACGGGCTGGAGGCTCTGGCGGGACACGATCCGGAACTCGTTCTCGTCCACGATGCCGCGCGCCCCTTTGCCGGCCCCGAACTGATCGACCGCGCCGTCGCTGCGGCGGGGCGCTTGGGCGCCGCCGTCCCTGGAACGCCCGTGACCGATACGATCAAGGTGATCGGGAGCCGGTCGGAGGTTCTCTCCACGCCGGACCGGGCGACGCTCAGGGCCGTGCAGACCCCGCAGGCCTTCCGTTTTCCGCTTCTCCTCGACGCGCACCGCCGGGCCGCCGCCGCGGGCCTGAGCGCCTTCACGGATGACGGAGCCCTGGCGGAATGGGCCGGTTCGACGGTTCACGTGTTCGATGGCGACACCGGTAACATCAAGCTCACCCACCCGGTGGATTTCCAAGAAGCCGAACAGCGTTTGAAAGGCGACGCCATGACTTACATAACCCGCCTCGGAACGGGATTCGACGTCCATGCCTTCGGCGATGGCGATCATGTCTGGCTCGGCGGCATCAAGGTTCCCCACGATCGCGGGGTCCTCGCCCATTCAGACGGGGACGTGATCCTTCACGCCCTGACGGATGCGATCCTCGGCGCCCTCGCGGACGGCGACATCGGCACTCATTTCCCGCCGAGCGACCCGCAATGGCGCGGCGCCTCGTCCGACCGGTTCCTGGCCCATGCCGTCGGGCTCGTCGCCAGGCGCGGCGGGATCGTCGATCATCTCGACGCCACGCTCCTGTGCGAGAAGCCCCGGCTCGGCCCGCACCGGGAGGCAATGCGGCAGCGGATCGCCGAGATCTCCGGGCTTCGCCTGGATCAGGTCTCGCTCAAGGCCACGACGACCGAGAAGCTTGGATTTACTGGCCGTTCCGAGGGCATCGCCGCCCAGGCGGCCGCGACGATCCGCCTGCCGGAGGTGAGCGCATGACGTCCGAAATGACCACGCGCGCCGCGGCACTGCTCGACACTTATCGGGAAAAGGGCCTGAAGATCGCCACCGCAGAATCCTGCACCGGCGGGCTGGTAGCCGCCCTGCTGACCGAGATTTCCGGCTCCTCGGCGGTGGTCGAGCGCGGCTTCGTGACGTATTCCAACGAGGCGAAGACGGAGCTGATCGGAGTCCCGGCTGACCTGATCGCCGGTCATGGAGCCGTCAGCGAGCCCGTGGCCCGCGCCATGGCCGAGGGGGCGCTGGCCCATTCCCGGGCCGACGTGGCCGTCGCCATCACGGGTGTCGCAGGCCCAACCGGTGGAACGGCAACGAAACCGGTGGGGCTCGTCCATTTCGGGCTCGCCCGCAAGGGAGCCCCGACAATTCACCTGGAGCGGCGCTATGGCGATCTCGGCCGCGGGAACGTGCGCCGCCGGGCCGTGGAGGATGCCCTGTCGCTGCTGGAGCAGGCCATTTGCTGATCAGGCCTTCCTCGCTCCGGCCTGCGCCTTCGAAGCTGTCCCGTAGATCTCGTCTGCCCGCTCCTCGAAGGCCTCGGTGAACTTACGGAAGGCCTTGTCGAAGACGGAGCCCATGAGCAAGCCGAGGGCGAAGCTCTTGAATTCATAGTTGATGTAGAACTCGACCTCGCAGCCGCCGCCGGGCGCTTCCCGGAAGGTCCAGCGGTTTTCGAGGTACTTGAACGGTCCGTCCACGTACTCGACCGTGATCTTACGGCGCGCGTCGTCCAGGGTCACGCGGGTCGTGAAGGTCTCGTTGATGGCCTTGTAGCCTACCGACATGGTGGCCACGAGCATCTCGATGCCCTCCCCGCTCTGAACCCGACGCATGATCCTCAGGTCCTCGCAGAGCGGCACGAATTCCGGATAACGCTCCACATCGGCCACGAGGGCGAACATCTGGGCCGGACTGTGCTGGACGGAACGCGTGGTGCGAAAGGTCGGCATGCTCAGGCGGCCTCTTTGACAGTTGAAAGCGCGGCCTCCAGGGCCGGGATGTCGGAACGGGACCGCAGCACGTGGAACCGCTGGTCGGAGCGCAGGCGCTCCAGCATGCGCAGCGTCTTCGGCCGCATTCGGTCGGGATAGGACCAGATCCATCGCATGAAGGACCAGTCGAAGCGCTCCGGCCCAGCGGAGCCGAGATCCGGCCGCGACCGGCCGTAATTCCGTGCAACCCGCCAGAGCACGCTCGACGCGCACTGCCAGCGCGGCAGGTCGAGCCAGACGATCGTCGTGGCGCGGGGCACCCGGATGTCGAAGGTGCTGGCGTAGTTGCCGTCCATGATCCAGGCGGGCCGCTCCGCGAGCCCCCGGACCCGCTCGCGCCACTCCTCGCGGGAGGGCGTGGCCCAGCCGGGCCCGAAATACTCTCGGTCGAGGTGGATCAGCGGCAGGTCGAGGCGCCCGGCGAGCCGGCTCGCCAGGGTGCTCTTGCCCGCGCCCGGGCTGCCGATGACCAGAATGCGCTCCATGCCTCGTCCGAAATTACGCGCCCGATATCAGCCGAGCTTCGTCAGACGAGCCGCCTTCAGCTTGGCAAAATCCTCTCCCGCGTGATGCGAGGACCGCGTCAACGGGGTCGAGGAGACGAGGAGGAAACCCTTGGCATAGGCGGTGGTTTCATAGGCCTTGAACTCATCCGGCGTCACGAAGCGGATCACCTGATGGTGCTTCTTGGTCGGCTGGAGGTATTGGCCGATGGTCATGAAGTCCACATCCGCCGAGCGCAGGTCGTCCATGAGCTGGAGCACCTCGTTCCGCTCCTCGCCCAGCCCGACCATGATGCCGGACTTGGTGAAGATGGTCGGGTCCAGTTCCTTCACCTGCTGGAGCAGGCGGATGGAGTGGAAGTAACGCGCGCCGGGCCGGACCTTCAGATACTTGGACGGCACGGTCTCCAGATTGTGGTTGAACACGTCGGGCTTGGCCGCGACCACGATCTCGAGCGCGCCGGGCTTGCGCAGGAAGTCCGGCGTCAGGATCTCGATGGTGGTCTTCGGCGAGCGGGTCCGGATGGCAAGAATCACGTCGGCGAAATGCTGCGCCCCGCCGTCGGCCAGGTCGTCCCGGTCCACCGAGGTGATGACCACGTGCTCGAGGCCGAGCTTCTCGACCGCCTTCGCCACGCTCTCGGGCTCGTTCGGGTCGAGGGCCTGCGGCATTCCGGTCTTCACGTTGCAGAAGGCGCAGGCGCGGGTGCAGGTGTCGCCCATAATCATGAAGGTGGCGTGCTTCTTCTCCCAGCACTCACCGATATTGGGGCAGCCCGCCTCCTCGCACACGGTCACGAGCTTGTTCTCGCGCACGATCCGGTTGGTCTCGGCCCATTTCGGCGAGCCCGGAGCCTTCACGCGGATCCATTCCGGCTTGCGCTGCTGAACGGGTTGGTCCGGCCGGTGCGCCTTTTCCGGATGGCGAGGACGCAGATCCTTGTTGAGGAGGTCGAGAACGACGGCCATGAAGCTAAACCCCTGAGGCGAAGGGCCCCGCCCTTCCTGACATGCCGCTGATTTAAGACTTTCGGAGCACAATCGCAAATGCTCAGATGGCAGGACTGCGTTTCGTGGGCAGTGTTGCCTCTGATCGGCTCGGGAAGACCCCGCGTCTCCGGCACCGCATCGGCAGAGGGCCCAGGAACCGCCGAGGGTTCAGATGAAGCATCCCGCGGGGCATCCCATTCTCCCGCATCGGCGGTTCTGGGTCCTGGTTTCCGCTGACGCGGCCACGGGATGACAGAGCTGTCGCTCCATCGTCATGCCCGGCCCTGGGCCCGGCATCCACGCCGTGGTGACGGTGCGGTTCCAAAGACGTGGGTGGCCGCAACGAGTGCGGCCATGACGCAGCGGGTGATGCTTCCTCATGTCAAAGAGCCAGCACCTGTGGGCCCGCAGCTTGCGCTGCGAGCCTGCAGGGTCGAGGGTGGCGCGATGGGCCGTCCGGCTCGATCTCTAGTGGTAAATGTGAGAGCCGAACTGCTCGTCACGCACGGTTCTTTTAGGCGTTTAGACTTGGGATCAGCACAAGGCTGCCAAGG
>NZ_JALJRK010000167.1 GCF_024519725.1 Microvirga sp. Mcv34
TGCCGTTGCTGAGATCGTCAATCGCTTCAAGGGACGGTCATCCCGCTTGATGCGACAGGAGTTCCCCGCCCTGCGTTCTCGCCTCCCGACCTTGTGGAGCCGTAGCTATTACGCTGGGAGCGTCGGGCACGTCAGCGCGGAGACTGTCCAAGCTGGTTCTGTCGCAATTTCTGACGATCGACAAAGAAATGCCAGAGTGAACGGCAGATTTTATGCAGCGAGCCGCTCGAACTGCTCTGCGAGCGAACAATGCCGATTATGGTCATACTTCGCCTGCCCCTTCCGCATCATGTGAACCATCTCAATTCCGCCCAGGATTGCCCGAGCGCTGTTCATGGACTTGAAGCCGAGCATCGGGCGAATCCGTCTTTTGACGGCACGATGATCCTGCTCGATACAATTGTTGAGGAACTGACTCTGCCGGATCTTAATTGGAACGAGCGGACGTCTTGAGCCATCCTGTAGGCGGCTTTCTGCATCGCACGACAAGATAGCTTCATGGTTGGTTTGGCTGCCATCAATGACGATCCTCTCGGGTCTACCATGCCGCTTGAGTGCCTTGCGCAGGAACCGTTTGGCAGCAGCCAGATTGCGTCGCTCGCTGAACCAGAATTCAACCGTGTCCCCATTGCTGTCGATTGCTCGGTAAAGATACATCCAGCGGCCCCTGACCTTGATATAGGTCTCGTCGATGTGCCACTTGCCGGTGACGGCTCGCTTGCGACGATTGAACCGCTCCAGCAACTCGGGGGAATACCGGACAACCCATCTGTGAACGGTCGCGTGGTCGACGGAGATGCCTCGCTCGGCCATCATCTCCTCAAGGTTTCGCAGGCTCAGGTTGTAGGCCAGGTACCACCGGACACAGAGCAGGATCACGGATCGATCAAAATGCCTGCCCTTGAACACCTGTTCCTCCGCTGCTGAGACCTCCACCCCATTAGCTGAAACTCTGAAACAAAAGGTTTGCGACGGAACCCCTGGGACCACGCCGGTGCTCAGACCTGGTGGACTGTTGGGACAAATATGGATGCGGCTGGCCGAGCAACGTACCAGCGTATCAGTTGGGACAACGGTACATTCACGGATACCTCTTGGGATTATGGCGCAACAAACTGGTCGTACATCCAGACCGCGATCGATACGGCAGGCCGTGCCACCAGCCAACGTGTTCAGTACGACGACGGGTCGTTCATCGATTACAGTTGGGACTATACGGCCTATGAGCTCAGCCACTCGCAGGTCAACTATGATGCGGCCAGCCGGCGGACCAGCCAGACCGCTCTCTATGACAATGGGACCAAGAAG
The DNA here is from genome assembly GCF_024519725.1 of Microvirga sp. Mcv34. Classification (GTDB taxonomy): domain Bacteria; phylum Pseudomonadota; class Alphaproteobacteria; order Rhizobiales; family Beijerinckiaceae; genus Microvirga. The sequence continues at coordinate 1,309 of NZ_JALJRK010000167.1, forward strand.
GTCTGGGCGTGGGACTACACCAGCGGCGTGGCTTGGACAGACTACCGCATCGACTACGATACGGCCGGACGCCAGACCTACCGCGTCAACAACTATGACGATGGCACCAAGCGGATCTACGACTGGGACTATACCACCTCGGTCACCTGGAGCGACAAACGCACCGATTATGACGCGGCCAACCGTGAGACGTATAAGATCTACAACTACGACAACGGCAACAAGACGACGTGGGATTACGACTACACCAGCGGAGTCAACTGGAAGACCCTGGAGCGCAAGTACAACAGCGCCGGCAAGCTGTACGAGCAGACTTACACCTATGACAACGGCACAAAAATGGTCGAGAAATGGGACCTCGCCGATGCTTATTTCTGGTACTATGAACAACGTAACTACAATGCAGCTGGCACGCTGACCGGCGGGCGCGTTCAAGCGGACACTGGCCAGTGGGGAACAATCGTGGCCCCGGTCGCGATCGATCTGGCCGGAGACGGCGTTGATCTTGTCGACCTGTCGCAGAGTGGCGCGGCTTTCGATTGGGAAGGCAGTGACGGTGTGAAGGAGCGTACCGCCTGGATCAGCGGCCAGGACGGCTTCCTGGTGATCGACTTGGCGGCTGATGGCACCGCTGGTGCCGACGGCGTCATCGATCAGGACAGAGAGATTGCCTTTACGAGCTGGGCACCAGGTACCGACACGGATATGGAAGCGCTTGCGGCCGCCTTTGACAACAACGGGGACGGTGTGCTCGACAGCCGCGATGCGCGCTGGCGTGAATTCCGGATCTGGCAGGATGTGAACCAGAACGGCCAGACGGATCAAGGTGAATTGCGCACTTTGGAGAGCTGGGGCATCACCTCGATTGGTCTCGATCTCACCAAAGAGTCGCAGGGCCTTTCGGACACCTCGATGATCACCGGAACAGGTGTGGTTACGTGGAGCGATGGCCGTCAGACCAGTGCCGCCGATACGTCGCTCGCGTATGCGCCCGCCGTTCTCGACGATCTCTACAGGCCAAACGCGCGGATTGCCATGAGCACATCGCTCAGCGAGACGTTCGAGGCCAGCGAGAAACAGGACGGGTTCCTGTTTGGTCAGCAGTTCGGACACGACACCTTGATCGGTTTCGACCCTGCTGGAACCAGTGATTGCATCATCTTCAGCAGGACGGCGTTTGCGGATTTTGCAAGTGTCATGAGCGCGGCGAGGCAGAAGGACTCTGACGTTCTCATCGAAGTCAATGACGAGAACTCGCTCGTGCTGAAAAATGTGATGCTGGCAAGTCTCCAAGCCGATGACTTCCGCTTCTCAGCCTAAGTTCGGTGGAAGGTCTAAACATCCTGGAGGGGGGCGGACCATTGAGGTCCGTCCTTCATTCTCGGCTCGTTGTATTTGACGCGTCGCTCGTGAGTGAGGCAGGTTCGAACGGACTTTAAAGCCTTCATCATACATGGCTTAGAAGATGAAGAAGTCAGCATGGGTCATCTTCAGTTTGGGAGCGAGTTTGCTCACCGCGACTGCCGTCGCAGAACCGGTCCCATCAGGATCATAGAAGAGGACGCCCGTAGTCGGGTTGTAGATGATCCGATCGTCCTCATCGTGCGCGCCGCTGCCAGCCCAAAAACTACTCGCGACAAGCGAGCCATTCTGTGAAAGGGCCGTGAAGATGGACTTCGCAAGCCGAATGGTATCGTCGGCCGGCTTGAAATCGCGAATGCTATCGGTATTGGCCGAGGTCGGATCCGTATCGAAGATGAACGTGTCGCGACCATCACCTCCTGTCAGGGTGTCCTTGCCTAAACCACCGGACAGGAGATCGTGGCCGGTGCCACCAATCAGATGATCTGAACCATTCCCGCCTGAAATCGTGTCATTGCCGGCAAACCCGTCCAGCCGGTCCCCTTGGAGCTTCCGGTGATCGTATCCTTGCCGGCAAAGATTGTCCGTGCAACGTCAGCCGGAGCTTTGTCGCCCCAACCAATAACGCTCGTGGCAGGGATCGAGATCTTGGAGACCGACAGCACGAATTTGTCTTTGAGATAGAAGTCAATGTCCTTGACGGTGCCGGCCGTCAGCGGCCCCCAGGACTTTGCCTTGAAGCCTTTGCCGGACAGGGTCGCATAGCTGCTGCCGATGAACTGAACATAGGTGCTGGAATAGAGTAGGAACGACCCGTCAATCAGGGACAGGGGCAGTTTCGCCGTGTCGGGGTCAGCGCAAGAGTGCGCCGGGAGACCGGCAAGGAGTAGATGGTGCAAGTCCATCACAATGAAGGAGTAGCGATCCACATTGGCCCCGAGTCATGCGCGGACGGTCGTGAGGCCGCCCGTGAAGCGTTGACAGGGGAGCATGTAGGCCAGCCATTGAGCCGCGAAAGTGACGCTGGTCTGCCCCCTGAAAAGTGATCCTCCCTGAAGTATGGCTTTTGAGCCGAAGGAGGACTGAAGATGGGCAAGAAGAGGCACACGGCCGAGGAGATTGTTTCCAACCTACGACAGGTGGACGTGCTGACGGCACAAGGCCGGACGGTAGCCGAAGCGATCCGGCAGATCGGCGTCACCGAGGTCACGTACTACCGATGGCGGAATGAGTACGGCGGGTTGAAGTCCGACCAGGTCAAGCGGATGAAGGACCTCGAGTTGGAGAACGCCAGGCTGCGCCGGGCTGTGTCCGATCTGACCCTGGAGAAGTTGATCCTGAAGGAAGCTGCGTCGGGAAACTGGTAAGCCCCGCCCGCCGTCGCGCCTGTGTGGATCATGTGATTGCCAAATACGGCGTCTCCGAGCGGCTGGCCTGCCAGGTTCTGGGTCAACCCCGTTCCACCCAGCGCAAGATCCCCCAGCAGCCGGAGGATGAGGCGGCTTTGACGGCCGACATCATCGCCTTGGCCACCCAGTATGGCCGCTACGGCTACCGGGGCATCACGGCACTGCTGCGGGAGGCGGGCTGGTTGGTGAACAAGAAGCGGGTCGAGCGGATCTGGCGGCGGGAGGGGCTGAAAGTGCCACAGAGGCAAACCAAGAAAGGCCGGCTCTGGCTTAACGACGGATCCTGCATCCGGCTGCGGCCGGAGTATCCCAATCACGTCTGGAGCTACGACTTTGTCGAGGACCGCACCCATGACGGGCGCAAGTTCCGCATGCTCAACATCATCGACGAGTTCACGCGCGAATGCCTGGTCATCCGGGTGAGCCGGAAGCTGAAGGCTGCCGATGTGATCGACGTACTCTCCGACCTGTTCATCCTGCGCGGCGTTCCCGGCCATATTCGACCCGACAACGTCCTATGTGGGGGAGCAGCAGCGGCACTGGGCCAGCAGATCTCAGCACGCCGATTTGCTGGATCGGCGCTTCAAACAGATTGAGCCAGGTGGCTTCCACCGTCAACGGGATTGTTCTCTCCCATAGCAAACACAGGATCCAGCGGCTCGGCCGTGGTCCTCACCGTCCTCAATACGAGATACACCCCAGGTGGAAGGCCCAAAC
>NZ_JALJRK010000168.1 GCF_024519725.1 Microvirga sp. Mcv34
CAGCATCGCACAGCCCACCAGATTTCGGAATCACCCGTCAGTGACACAACACTAGGGAGTTTGTAGCTGCAAACCGGCAATGTAGTCATCAACAACGCATCGATTTTGCAGGGAAGGGGGCTTCTAGACCATCATCGGCAGGTCGAACACTCGCTAGTTTGTAGTTGCAAACCAAGTCCCTTTACGGCACGCCCGCCTCGCCGCTTAAGCAACAAAGTTTCGTTACCTGTCGCACTGATTATATCTGGCTCGCTAACCACGTCTGATGTGCAGGCAACGTGCAGAGGACCTAAACTGCAACTCTCGTGACCAGTTAGCAAGACCTAGTTTGCAGCTACAAACTGCCTATTCGTCGCCAAGGCGCGCATAGGATGGCGTCTCGATAAAAAAATCTCAGCCAGACTGGTAATGTTAACAAATTGGAAAGGATTTCAGGGCCAACTACGGAAACAGCAAATTTTTTGGCCCGTTTCCGTATCCATGAGGAATGCCATGGCTCTCGCGCAGCAGAAAACCGAGGGACTCGTCGATGAATCCCAGTGGGTGGATGAACTGATTGGCATTCATGCAAGGGATCTCTCCAAGCAGCTTCAATCCCAACGCCTTGCTCTCTATCCGCCGCTCGCTCGCAAAACACTTCGCAAGTTCACGTCTGGTGAGGCTGCCAAGATCCTCGGTGTTGCTGACGCCTACCTGCGTCAACTCTCCTTGGAAGGGAAGGGGCCTCAGGCCGAGATGCTGCCGAATGGGAGGAGGCAGTATAGCTTGGAAGACCTTCACGCACTTCGGCAGTACCTTGATGAGACAGGCAAGTCCGACCGGCGCTACATGAAGCACCGAACCGGAAACGAGCATCTGCAGGTCATTTCCTGCGTAAACTTCAAGGGTGGAAGCGGAAAGACAACTACCTCTGCGCATCTCGCTCAATATCTTGCCCTGCAAGGTTACCGAGTCTTGGCTGTCGATCTCGACCCTCAGGCAAGCCTCTCAGCACTCCATGGAATCCAGCCAGAATTCGACCTAGATCCGAACCAGACTCTCTACGGATCGATCCGCTACGATGGGGAGCAGCGCCATCCGGAGGAGATCATCCGGAAAACCTACTTCCCCGGCCTCGATATAATCCCGGCGAATCTTGAACTCATGGAGTTCGAGCACGAGACGCCTAAGGCGCTGATGGATCGGCAGAACCCATCGACGCCCTTCTTTAAGCGCATCGGCATGAGCCTCAAAGCAGTGGAGGAGAGATATGACGTTGTCGTAATCGATTGCCCACCGCAACTCGGGTTCCTCACGCTTGCGGCGCTCAGCGCCTCCACGTCGATGGTCGTGACTGTTCATCCCCAGATGCTCGATGTTATGTCGATGTGCCAATTCCTGACGATGGCCTCCGAAATGCTTCGCGTCGTCCGGGAAAATGGCAGCAGCATGAAGTACGATTTCACTCGTTACTTGATCACTAGGTTCGAACCAGGCGACGGGCCTCAGAGTCAAATGGTCGATTTCATGCGTACGATGTTCGGACAGCACGTTCTGACGAACGCTATGCTAAAGAGCACCGCGATTTCGGACGCCGGTCTGACGAAGCAAACCATCTATGAGGTGTCACGAGAGCAATTCACGAAATCCACATTCGACCGCGCGATCGATGCGATGAACAATGTGAACAGCGAGATTGAATCACTAATCAAACAGGCCTGGGGGAGGGTCTAATGGCACGGGACTTGCAGGCGATTTTGAAAGCTAGCCTGGAACAAACCGACGAGGGAGAAAGCCCCAAGGCGGTTGTCCAGATGCCAAAGCAACCGCAGCCGACCGTTGACGAGAAACGTTCAAGGTTCGCTGCGATGATGTCTGAAGGCCGTGCTCCTGTAGGCGCGATGGGAGCCGCCCTTGAGAACATGAAGGGGCAATCGGAGGCTGAGATTGCAGCTCTTAAAGCTCAGATCGAGTCTGGCCACACCGTTGTTGAGATCGAAACCGACAAGATCGATGGGTCCTTTGTATCCGACCGAATGGACAGATCAGATGACGCCTTGGCTAGTCTGAAGGAGCAGATTAAGAGCCACGGGCAAATCGTCCCCATCCTTGTGCGACCTCACCCAGAGATCGTGGGGCGGTACCAGATTGCATTTGGTCATCGCCGCGTTGCCGCCGCGGCAGCCTTGGGCATCAAGGTCAGAGCCGTCATCAGAGATCTGAGCGACGAAGATCTGGTGATTGCCCAAGGGCAGGAGAACAACGAGCGTCTGGATCTGTCCTACATTGAGCGGGCACGTTTTGCAGCAACCCTTGAGGAGCGCAAGTTCACACGCACAACGATTATGGCAGCTCTTTCTGTCAGGAAGGGTGATCTATCGTCGCTTGTGTCCATCGCAACCAAGATCCCTGCAGACATCATCGATGCAATTGGGCGTGCGCCAGGCATTGGAAGGCCGAGGTGGTTGGACTTCCTTGCACTTATTCTGGAGGCTAACGGCGTCGACCGAGCCCGTGAAATCATCAAGAAACCAGACTTTCTGAAACTCGAGTCCGACGAGAGATTCCTGACGCTCTTCGCGAAACTGTCAAAGAAGGAGCGTGTAGCCCCACAGAATTTGCCCTCAGAGTTCAGCTTCTGGAAGGATCCGGATGGGCGTCGTCTCGCAAAAGTCAATGATACAGAGACGAAGTACACCCTGCAGATCGATAAAAGCATCGATCCGGAATTTGGTTCATTCGTCTTCTCAAAACTAGACGAGCTCTACGCAACTTACAAAGCCAACAAGCAGTGATGCCTTGGGGCAGGACCTCGGTGTTCTGCCCCTTCTGTGTTGCGCCCGTCCTCAAGGGTCATTCTGGCATTACGCAATGCGCTGATTTGTCAAAAATGTGGAACTGATCCGAGCAGTAGTAGGTGACCACCAATCTAATTGCAGGCGCAAGAGGGGAGGATGCCGCAGAAATGTCAATCATGCCCAGCGGGCTGTACAAAGATGGAAAAGGCATTCAATCGATCGTTTGAAGACGTCTTTTAATCCAATTCGCTAACCAGTGCACATGGGAAGGGCTTCCCCACGACGGGCGAAAATGCTTTGAAAACAAAGGTTTTAGCGGAGCGGCGGACGACAAGAGGCCGACACAAGTCTCCGCGATCAGATCCCAATCGAAGCCACTTACGATACCGTTCGAGAAAATAGCGCGCGCCCTAAGGCCACGCCGTAGTCAATTCCGGTTTAGCTTCCTCTGTTGTAAGCCAACCTAGCTATATCAAATGCTTAGCTGTCGTGACGGCGCGTAGCTTTCGGACTACGTGAGGTTCGGAGAACTTGAGTGAGAGAAGCCTTGCTGAGATCGATGTGGCTTCTGCTGTGATGGTGAGGGTAGGGCAGGGGACCGATAACTGCTCGCTGGATATTGACGAACAGTCGGAGGGGGAGGGCAGGTCAGGAACGAAGAGCGGACCTTCACAAGGCCAAGCTGAAGGGCAGTTCGTGACCCAGAGCCGACTCTAGCTCGCCCGCGATGATATGGATCATCACAACGGGGTTTTGGGGGTGATGTCACGGTAACTCTTGGTCAGCAGCTTGTGGCCTAATAGCTGCGGCATGACCAAGCCCGTCAGCTACAAGCGCCATCGCTTTCCGCCCCAGATCATCGCCCATGCTGTTTGGTTGTACTTCCGGTTTCCTCTGAGCCTCAGGCTCGTCGAGGAGATGCTGCTCGAGCGCGGCATCGTCGTCTCCTATGAGACGATCCGGCGCTGGGGTAAGAAGTTCGGACCAGAGTATGCCCGGCGCCTCCGCCGTAAGCCGCCACGCCCGACTGACATTTGGCATCTGGATGAAGTAGTTGTCAACATCGCCGGCAGGAAACACTGGCTCTGGCGGGCTGTCGACCAGGACGGCTATGTGCTCGATGAGATCGTCCAGGGTCGACGCGATACCAAGGCGGCCAAGCGCCTGCTGACCCGGCTAATGAAGAAGCAAGGCTTGGTGCCAAAGCGCATCATCACCGACAAGCTGTCCTCATACGGAGCCGCCAGGCGCCAAGTCATGCCAGGTGTCGAGCACCGGTCCCACAAGGGCTTAAACAACAGAGCTGAGAATTCGCATCTCCCGTTGCGAAAGCGGGAGAGCATTATGCAGGGCTTCCGGTCCGCAGGAGGTCTGCAGCAGTTCACCTCAGTCTTGTCTGCCGTCAGGAACTTGTTCGTTCCGCCTCACTCATACCGGTCTGCCCTCGCCACTCACCTTCACCGCCTCCAAGCTATGGCGGCATGGAAAGCCACGGCGGGCGTACTCGCGTGAAACCCGCGAAATGGGCCCTATTGCGGCCTCTTCAGGTTACCGTGACATCACCCGCCGCGTCCTTGGTGGAGGATCTGATGCACTCCCTTCATCCGCAAGCCCGCACCACTCCAGCCGTTCGCCAGGAGATCGCCCGCTCGTCTGAGCCCACCGGCGTGCTGGCCCAGCGCTTCAGCGTCAGCCCCGAGACCATCCGCAAGTGGCGCAAGCGTGGGGCCAAGGACTGCGAGGACCACAGCAGCCGGCCGCACAAGCTGCCCTGGAAAGCCACCGACGAGGAGCGCGCCATCGTCTGTGCCCTGCGCCAGGCCACCGGCTTTCCGCTCGATGACCTGACCTTCATCGTCACGCACTTCCTGCCGCATCTCAACCGCGATGCCGTCTACCGCATCCTCAAGGCTGA
>NZ_JALJRK010000169.1 GCF_024519725.1 Microvirga sp. Mcv34
GCCCGAAGCCGGAATAGGCATCCGCCTGCAGGATCCCGCTGTAGCTCTTCAGGAAAGACTGCGGATGCTCACCCTTGCGATCGACCGAGTAGAAGTAGACCGCAGCCGGCGGATCGGCGCCGCCAAAGGGACGGTCATCGCGCACCACGGTCCAGAGCCGGCCAGTCCTCGTCTGGCCCCTAGCCAGCACCGGCACCGGCGTGTCGTCGGCGTGCAGCCGCTCGGCCTTCATCACATGCTCGGCGATCAGCGCGCTCAAGGGCCGGGTCGCAACCGCGACCGCACCGATCCAGTCGCACAAGGTCGAGACATCCAGATCGACACCTTCCTGGGCAAACACTGTGCTCTGACGCGTCAGCGGCAGATGCAGCCCGAACTTGCCGACCGTGATCTCGGCCAGCAGGTGGGGACCGGCGCGGCCACGCGGAATGGCATGGAAGGGTGCGGGCGTCTCGGTGATCGTCTCGCAAGCCGCGCAGCTGAACTTCTCACGCACCGTCTGCAGCACGACCCAACGCGCCGGGATGCGCTCCAGGGTCTCGGTCACCACCTCGCCGAGTTTGCGCAGGCCTCCGCCGCAGCAGGCGCACGCGGTCGGGGCAGGAACGACGACGCGCCGGCGCGGCAGGTGCCCAGGCAAGGGCCTGCGGGCAGGCTTCGTTCGCTTCAACTCTTCGACCGTCCACTGGGGCGCCGCCGGCGCCGCGGCGGCATCCTTCGCCTCCGCTTCGGCATCCATGTGGGCCGCGCTCTCCTCCAGGTCTTCCAGGGCGAGCAACAGCTGCTCGAGACGGGCACTGCGTTCCGACGAGGTGCCGAAGTGCTGACGGCGCAACTTGGCGATCTGCAGCTTGAGCCGTTCGATCTCCAGCTCCAGGGCATAGCGAGCAGCGTGGGCCTGAGTGGCCTCAAGCCGGGCGACTTCCAACGCAGCGCGAGCGATCTCCAGATCCCCCGCGCGGGCTTCGGCCGCCAGACGGGCGGCGCGCTCGGCGCGGATCATCGCGTGAGCGTCAGCCAGACTGGTGGGAAGCGGATCAGGGTGATTTGCCACATCTCCAGTGTGCCACGAACCCGTTGCATGGCAAGGCTTTGCGGCTCATCCGGCGGCGGTCGGGCGCCAGGTTTGCTGGGGATTGCGCCAGTCGATGCCCTCGAGCAGGTAGCCCAACTGCGCGGTGGAAATCGACACCGTGCCGTCGGCCGGCGACGGCCACAGAAAACGACCCCGATCAATGCGCTTCGAGAACAAACAAAGGCCCTGGCCGTCGTACCAGAGGACCTTGATCAGATCACCGAAGTTTCTTTCATAATGCAGCCTTTCTTCAGATCCCCGGGAGGCGGATCATCTTAATGTCCTGATAATTCTCATAGTTCTTCGGCCTGCGGGCGATGACCGCCTGCACTCCTTGGCGAACGGTCTCACACGAGAGCGCTTCGACGGGAACGAGCCAGGGAGCGCCCGGCATGATTTGGGTCGCGGGCAGGATGCCGCGCGACACAAGCCTTTTGACGGATTCGATGGAGATGCCAAAATGCTCGGCCGTCTTCATCAGGGTGACGGTTTGCGGTCTTGCGGGATCCGCCACGTAGTTCGGCAACCCCAGGCGCTCGCGCATCTCCCGCACCCGCACCGTCGTCCAGGTGTTGCCATCGCCCGTCTGGCAGCGCATCCGGTTGAGCGCTACCGCCAATTCCCGATCCGGCCAATGGCCCGCCATGGTGCGCAACGCCTCCACGGCGGAGGGCGCTCTGTCGGTTGGGTAACGGCCGGATTTGACACGGGCCACCCGGACTTCGCTATGGCGTCCACCGGTCCAATGGATCAACAGCACGGCTTCGTTCGTCGCGTCATCCAGATTGCAGACGATCTCCTGGATCACGATGTGGAGCAGGCGCTGTTTGCTGCGCATATCTGCCGCTGCGTTCCAGGCCGCGGGTAGGTCGTGGGCGAGTTGAAGCAGACGGGCCCGGTCGATGGGCGGGCCTGCCGCCAGGGAAGCAGAGAGCTCCTCCAGCCGACGCTCGATCTGCGCGGCCCGCTCAAGAGCATCGTTCCAGCGCGCCTCCAGCTCCCGTGCGACGTGACGTTTGGCCGGATCCACCAACTCGTAGCGCCGTTCGGCGAGAGAGGTCTCGTAACGGGCCTGTTCGAGCTCGCGCCGTACAGCGGCGATCACATCCTGACGCACCCGCTCGGCATGCTCGGCGGCCAGGATCGCCGCTTCGACAGCCCGCTCGGAGACGGTATCCAGGATCTCATGCGCCACCGCCCGATCGATCCGACCCCCGCCGATGCCGATGCACAGGCCGGACCCGACATGGGCATCGTCGCCGCGGCACTGATAGCGGTGCGCATTGCCCTTTCCCATGCCGTAGAAGACCCGCATCATGCGCCCGCAATGGCCGCATCGCATCAGCCCGGTCAGAAGCGCCCGTCCGCCCCGGGCCGACTTGCGGGCACAGTTCTTCTTCATATGCGCGTTCTCGAGCAGAAGCTTCTGGTTGTCCTCGAACTCCTGCCAGGTGATGTAGCCGGGATGATGATCCCGCAGGAGCACGCTCCACTCGTTCCTGGCCTTGCGTCCGCCGACGGTCCTGGCGCGGCCATCCGTGAGGCGGGTGCGCTGCCCCGTGCGGCCGAATGCATAGGCGCCGGCATAGAGTGGATTGTGCAGGATCTGGACGACGCTGTGATAAGCCGCTGCCTTCCAGACGAGCTTGCACACATCAACATTGCGCCGCACGACCGGCATCTTGATCGCCGCGTCCCTGAGCCAAAGAAAGACCTGGCGGGCGCTGCCCAACTCCTGGAACTTCGCGAAGACCAACCGGATCGTGTCGGCAACATGCTCGTCAGGATCGATCTCGATCCGGCCCTCCTCGTTCCAGCAGAAGCCGGGCGGCAGCATGAACCGGAACTCACCGCGTTGCGCCTTCGCATCGCGGGCCGCGATCCCGCGCTGGCGCATCAGGCTCAGCTCGTATTCCGACATGGTTCCCTTCAACCCCAACAGCAGGCGGTCGTTGACCAGCCGCGGATCGTACGCCCCATCGGGATCGATCACGAGCGAGCCGGCCAGTGCGCACAGATCGATCAGATGATGCCAGTCACGCCCATTGCGGGCCAAGCGTGACGCCTCGATACAATAAACGGCTCCGACCTCGCCGGAACAGACCAGAGCGACCAGCCGCTCGAAGCCCGGGCGCTCGCTGCGGCCTGATCCGGAGCGTCCCAGATCATCGTCGATCACAGTGACCGAGGCAAAGCCCTTGGCCTGCGCTTCCCCAGCCAGATCATACTGCCGGCGCTGGCTTTCGAGATTGCCCATGACCTGGGCCATCGTCGACTGGCGGACATAGACGACGGCCGCGCGCCGCAGATGCTCAGTGGTGATCCGGGCGGTCATGGGAGCCTCCCTGGCGTGTCGGGCGTTCGGCCTGAGCAGCGTCGAGCAGAAGCTCGGCGAGGGCTTCGACGATCCCCTTCAGGGTCGGGGCCATGGGCGGCGGTGCTTTGTGGGGCTCCAGCGCCAGAGTGAGCTGTGCCCGGGAGCGGTGGCGGGATCTTGGCATGACCGATCTCCTTCTGCGAAGGACGAGATCGTGCACCATGGCGGCGATTCGTCGTCCACGACGCAAGAACAGCGGCTAGCTCGGCCAGGCCCGCGAGGCTGACCTGGGGAGATCCCAAGCTCATGCCGGCGCAATAGGCCTGGTCGAGCATCCAGTCCGGCAATTCCCGCGAGAGGTCCGGCCGCTCCTGGGTATAGACGAAGCTCAAGGCCTTACCGCGCCGATACCGCGAGACCTGAACGGTCTGTCCGAACAGCGGATGCCAGGGATAAGCAATGATCGCAGATCGAAAACCGTATGCTTTATGTCGCTTGTTGGCCTCTGCGTCCCCGGAAGACGAACAGGTTGCCCGAATGCGGATCCCGTTTGAGCGTCTCCTGCACCAGCAAGGAGAGGCCGCCAAAGCCCTTGCGCATATCGGTGTGGCCAGTGGCCAGCCATACGCGCGTGCCGGTCGGCATCGGGATCATGCCAGGCTCTCCATTACCTGCAGCACCCGCCGCAGCGCCTCGGCATCGACCTCGCGGTCCACCCGAATGCGTCGCCCGCGGCCCAGGACGATCTCGATCAAGCCAGTGCGCCGCGGCGAGGATCCCACAGGCGTGGTCTGCACCGGCACGGGCGCGATCTCGACCGGCAGGAAGGCGGGACCAGCGTCGCCCAGTCGGCCTTCGCGGGCGAGCCGGCGCCAGGTGAAGACAACGCTGGGGGCAAGCCCATGGCGGCGGGCCACTTCGGTCACCGTCACGCCCGGTTGCATCGTCTCTTCCACGATCTGGAGTTTGTCCTGGAGGCTCCAGCGCCGCCGGCGCTCTGTGCCGAGAACTTCGATCTTCATCGATCTGCTGACCTTAAAGCTAGCCTTAAGGTCAGAACGTCACGCGCAAACCTCACTCTCACAAGAGGGCGCGCACCGAGTGCTTACGGTCTTGCCGCTTGAGGCAGGAATGGAACAGAGGTGGCTCGGTTTGTTTGAGCAACGTTTTCGGCCGGATAGGTGGAGCATCTGCCGGAGTTAGAAGGCGGGCACCTTAGCGGTCTCTGGCCGATCCGCAACCGTCTCCTCGACGGGCTCG
>NZ_JALJRK010000016.1 GCF_024519725.1 Microvirga sp. Mcv34
CCCGCCACCGCAACCTCATCTTTACCAGACAAGGCGCCACTCAAGTTACAAGGATGAGGGCTATGTATGGCATCCTTTAGCGGAATGGACCTCACCCCCGCCCGGCGAGCACCGACACACCCGCCGCATCGAACACATGCAGCGCGCGGCGCGGCACGTGGGCCGTGTAGGAGCCGCCGGGCGCCGCGTCGGTTTCGCCCGGGGCGCGGACGATCACGTCGTCGCCGCTCGCGAGCCTCATATAGACATAGCTCGACTCGCCGAGCTGCTCGACCGCGTCGATGGTGCCGCGCAGCGAGGCCGTGTCGGCTCCACCCACTTCCATGTGCTCGGGCCGGATGCCGATGGTCACGGGGTCGCCCGCCGACAGGCTGCCGGGTCTCACATCCACCAATGCTTCCGTTCCGGCGAACCCGATGGTGGCGCGAGGGCCCTCCATGCGCAGGACCTGCCCCTTGATGAAGTTCATCCGCGGCGAGCCGATGAAGCCCGCGACGAACAGGTTGCGGGGAGACCGGTAGAGCTCCAGCGGCGCGCCGACCTGCTCGATCCGGCCGTGGTTCATCACCACGATCTTGGACGCGAGCGTCATCGCCTCCACCTGGTCGTGGGTGACGTAGATCATCGTGGCGCCGAGGTCGCGATGCAGCTTGGCGATCTCGAGGCGCGTGTTGACGCGCAGCGCCGCATCGAGATTCGACAGCGGCTCGTCGAAGAGAAAGACGCTCGGGTTGCGCACGATGGCCCGGCCGATGGCGACGCGCTGGCGCTGGCCGCCCGAGAGTTCCCGGGGCTTGCGGTCGAGGAGCGGCGTAAGCTTCAGGATCTCCGCCGCCTGCCGCACGCGCCGGTCCGCCTCGGCCTTGTCCGTCTTGGCGAATTTCAGCCCGAAGGCCATGTTCTTGTAGACGTTCATATGCGGGTAGAGCGCATAGGACTGGAACACCATGGCGATCTTGCGATCCGCCGGCGGCAGCTCGTTCACGCGCCGGCTGTCGATCCTGATCTCGCCGCCGCTCACCGTCTCGAGGCCGGCGATGATGCGCAGCAGGGTGGACTTGCCGCAGCCGGACGGGCCGACGAAAACGACGAATTCCCCGTCCTCGACCGAGAGATCGATGTCGCGCAGGATCTCCGTCACGCCGAAGGACTTGGCAACCTTGTGCAGGGAAACTTCAGCCATCGCGATCAATTCCAACCATGAGCCGTCACTTCACCGCGCCGGCCGTGAGGCCGCGCACGAGATAACGCGAGAAGACGAGATAAAGGACGAGCACGGGCGCGATCGCCAGGGTGAGCGAGGCGAGAACGGCATTCCAGTCCGTCACGTACTGGCCGATGAATTGCTGCACGCCCAGGGTGATCGTCTGCTTGCCGTCGCCAGGTGCCAGGATCAGCGGGAACCAGAGATCGTTCCAGACCGGCACCATGGTGAACACGGCGACCGTCGCGATGGCCGGGCTGATGAGCGGCAGGATGATGCTGAAGAAGATCCGGTACTCGCTCACCCCGTCGCATCGGGCCGCATCGCGCAGGTCCTTCGGGATCTGCTGGATGAACTCGCCGAGGATCAGGATGGCGAGCGGCAAGCCTTGCGCCACATAGACGAGGATCAGCGCCGTAAGCGTGTTGACGAGGTTCAGCTCCACCATCATGCGCAGGATGCTGACGCTGCCGAGGCGGATCGGCACCATGATGCCGATGGCGAGATAGAGGCTGAGCAGGGTGTTGCCGGGGAACCTGTATTCCGTCAGCGCCCAGGCGGCCATGGCGCCGATGAGCACGATCAGCACGAGGGAGACCAGGGTCACCGTCATGCTGTTGAAGAAATAGAGCCCGAAATCCGCGTTGGCGAAAACCCTGTCGAACCCGATGGTCGTGAAGGTCTGGCCGTTGGGCAGCCCGAGCGGATCGGCGAAGATCGCGCGCCGCGTCTTGAAGGCGTTGACCAGGATGAGGAGGATCGGGCCGAGCGCCAGGATCGTGTAGAGGATCAGGGCGATGTGGACGGCGATGCGGCCAGGTCTGGCGGTCGTTCCTCTGACGGTTGGTCCCATGGCGCCCTCAGAACGTATGCCGCTGCAGCCGCCGCTGCACGCCGAAGAGATAGATCAGCACGCCGATCAGGATGATGACGAGCATGGCGGTCGCCACTGCGGCCCCCATGGTCGGGCTGCCGACCTGGAGCTGGAAGCCGAAGAAGGTGCGGTAGAAGAACGTGCCGAGAATGTCGGTGGAGAAGTTCGGTCCCGCGAGCGCGCCCTTGATCGCGTAGATCAGGTCGAACGCGTTGAAGTTGGCCACGAAGGTCAGGATCGACACCACGCCGAGCGTCGGCAGGATGAGCGGCAGGCGCACGAACCAGAACACGCTGAAAGGCCCCGCCCCGTCGACGGTCGCGGCATCCAGCAGGTCGTCGGGAATGTTCAAAAGCGCCGCATAGATGAGCATCATGGGAATGCCGACGAACTGCCAGACCGAGATGAGCGAGACCGTGAGCAGCGCCGTCGATTCCTGGCCGAGCCAGGGGCCGAAGAGGCTTCTCAGGCCCACGGCGTCGAGAAGGCTCGGCGCGATGCCCCAGAGCGGATTGAGGATGAGCTGCCAGATGAAGCCGATGATGACCACGGACAGCATGGTCGGCAGGAAGATGAGCGTGCGATAGACGCTGCCGCCGGTGAGCCGCGGCAGGCTGAGCAGCATGGCAAGCCCGAGGCCGATGCCGTTCTGCACCACCATGTGGATGGCGAAGAAGATCAGGTTGTTGCGCAGCGCGTTCCAGAACTGGCCCGACCAGTTGGGGTCCGCCAGGAGGGTTCGAAAGTTCTGCAGGCCCACGAAGCTGCGCAGACCGGTCTCGTCACCCGCGTAGAGGCTCAGGCGGATCGTATCGATCAGCGGATAGATCGAGAACAGCGTGTAGATCGCCACCGCCGGCGCGAGAAAGACCGCGATATGGACCGGAAAGCGCGACCGGGCCCGCACCGCGTCCGTCGACTGAACCTGTGAAGCCGTGAGATCGGTCATGCTGCTCCGGGCCGAAGGAGAAGGAAAGGCGGGCCGCTTTTGGGAAGCGGCCCGCCCCGTCGCGCGTCGGCGCTTACTTCTTGTGCGGCTCGTACCAGCTGGCGAGGCCGTCCTCGGCCTTCTTGGCGGCCTCTTCCGGCTTCATGCTGCCGTTCATCACCTGGGCGCTCACGTTCCAAAGCTCGTTCTCGAGGTTCGGCGTGCCGCGCGACAGGATCTGATAGGAGTTGCGGATCGAGCTCTCGCAGGTGCCGCGCCAGCCGACGAACTTCGCAGCGACCGGGTCCTTCACCTCGACCTTCGCCTTGGAGAGCGGGAAGAAGCCCGGCAGCTCGTTGGCGTAGATGTCGGCGAATTCAGGTGAGGCCACCCACGACAGGAAGGTCTTGGCCGCATCCATGTTCTTAGACTTGGCGTTGATGCCGATCGCGATGTCCGTGTGGTCGCTGATGTAGCACTTGTCGCCGTCCTTCACGACCGGCGGCGCGAAGGCGTCGAACTGGAAGTCGGCCTGCTTGCGGAAGATCGGCACGTCCCAGGAGCCGGCCGGATAGATCGCCGCGCGGCCGAGCGTGAACAGGTTCTGCGTGTCGGGATATTTCTGCGACTTGTAACCGTCGCCCATATAGGGCGCCCAACTCGCCAGTTCCTTGAACACGTCCACATAGGCCGGATCGGTGAATTTCTGCTTGCCCTCGATGAGCGCCTTGCGGCCCTCCTCGCCCTTCCAGTAGTTCACGCCGATGTTCTGGAAGCCCATGGTGGCGGCCTCCCATTGATCGGCCGTGCCCATGGCGATCGGCGTGTATTTGCCGTCGGCCTTGATCTTGTCGAGCACCGCGTGGAACTCGGCCATGGTCTTGGGCGGCGTGAGCTTCAGTTCGTCGAAGATTTCCTTGTTGAAGACGAAGCCGTGGATCACCGAGGCCATCGGCATGCAGAAGGTGGTCTTGCCGTCGTCCGTGGACCAGGCGCTCTTGGCCACGTCGGAAAAGTTCTCGATGCCCTTCACGTCGTTGACGGAGACCAGGTTGCCCTTCTTGAACAGGTCGAGGGAGGCGTCGAACGGACGGCAGGTGATGAGGTCGCCCGCCGTGCCGCCGGCGAGACGCGCGTTGAGGGCGGCATTGTATTCAGTCGGCGGATCGGCCTTGAACTGTACCTTGATGTCGGGGTGCTTCTTGTTGAAGGCCGGAATGATCTTGGTGTTCCAGACATCCGCGTCGTCGTTGCGCCAGCTCTCGATGGTGAGCGTCTGGGCCGACGCGGCATGGGCGAAAGCAAGGGCCGACGCGGCCACCGAGGCGCCCGCGAGCAGCCGTCCTGCGCGACGCAGGAAAGCTTTCGAGTGGAGTTTCGTCATCGTCTTCGTCCTCCGTGACCGAGAGGCGCTCCTGACGCCCTCGATGATGATGGCCCTCTGATTGTCCCGTGCCGGTTTTATTGCATTCTTATGCTTTTCGACGGACCAGCCTGACTGTTCCACCGGAAAGCCCTTTGGACAAGTGACCTCATATTGGTATCGGCAAAATTCAAAGACAACTCCTCTTTGTGGACGCCGCGTACAATTTGCCGGCGCTCTTATTTCGACGCTTCACCCTCTTGTCCGATGACCACCGTCAGAGCTGTGGACAACGCGACTGGAGTTTCCATCCCGGCGCCTCTTCCCGAACTGGACATTAAGTGGCATGGTGCCTGTCCGTAAGATCCTTTCCGAGATCCCCCTGCATGACCGACCTTCTGTTCCTCGGCATTGACGGCGGCGGCACCAAGTGCCGGGCGCGGCTGCGCGATGCGAAGGGAACGCTTCTGGGCGAGGGAACTGGCGGCCCGTCCAACATCCGGCTCGAACCCGAACTGGTCTGGACCTCGCTCCTGACTGCCTGCCGCGAGGCGCTCGCGCAGGCGGGACTCCAGGAGAGCGATCTCGGGCGCATCCATGCAGGCATGGGGGCGGCCGGCGCCGGGCAGACCAGCGCGGTCGAGCGCCTTCTGACGCGCCCGCATCCCTTCGCGTCCTTCGAGATCGAGACCGACGCCCACACGGCCTGGCTCGGCGCCTTCAAGGGCGGCGACGGCGCCATCCTGATCGTCGGCACGGGCTCCTGCGGCTATGGCGGCACCAGCGGCCAGTGCCATTACGTCGGCGGCTGGGGCTACGAGATTTCCGACGAGGGCAGCGGCGCCGCCATCGGGCGCGAGTTGCTGCGCCGCTGCATCTGGGCCCATGACGGCCGCATCGCCGCGACGCCGCTCTCCGATGCGGTGCTGGCCGAGTTCAAGAACGACCTCGAGATCCTGGTCGATTGGGTCGGAAAAGCCCGCCCGGCCGATTACGGACGCTACGCGCCGCTCGTCCTGCAGCACGCGGAACGGCGCGACCCTCTCGGCATCGCCATCATCGAGGACGCGGCCGCTGGATTGAGTGCGATCGGCATGCGCCTCCTCGATCTCGGGGCTCCCGCGATCTGTCTGTTCGGCGGGTTGTCGGAGCCGCTCCGCCCCTGGCTGTCGCCGCCCGTGCAGCGCACCCTCGCGGACCCCATGGTCGACGCGCTCGACGGGGCCATCCTGCTCGCCCGTATGGCTCTCGGGGAGCCGCGGCCATGAACGAGCAATCCAGCGAACCGCTCGCCTTCGTGCCCCTGGACGAAGGCAATCCCACGCCGCTCTATCTCCAGCTCCAGCAATCCATCGAGGAGGCTGTCCGCAAGGGAGCCCTCAAGGCCGACGCGGCGCTGCCGGGCGAGCGGGACCTCGCCAAGCAGCTCGGCATTTCGCGCGTCACGGTGCGCAAGGCCATCACCGGCCTGGTGCAGAAGGGCGTGCTCGTCCAGCGCTGGGGTTCGGGCACCTTCATCGCCCCGCAGATGCGCCTCGAACAGCCCCTGTCCCGCCTGTCGAGCTTCACGGACGACATGTCGGCCCGGGGTCTGAACTCCTCGGCCGTGATGCTGAGCCGCTCGACCGGGCCGGCCTCCACGGACGAGCTGATGGCGCTCGGCCTCTCGCCGGGCGACCTCGTCAGCCGCGTCAACCGCCTGCGCCTCGCCAACGGCATTCCCATGGCGATCGAGAACGCGGTCATTCCCTCGAAGGTCCTGCCCGATCCCTCCCTCGTCAAGCAGTCACTCTATGCGGTGCTGCACGAGCACGGCTTCATGCCGACCCGCGCCCTGCAGCGCCTGCATGCGGTTCTCCTGAACGAGGAACAGGCCTCGCTGCTGGGCGTTGCGCCTCGGAGTCCCGCGCTCTACATCGAACGTCGCTCGTTCACCGCCACGGGCGAAGTCGTCGAGTTCACCTCGTCCTACTACCGGGGCGATGCCTATGATTTCGTGGCCGAGCTGACCATCAGCCAGCCCGAACGGATGCACAATGATGATACCTGACATGAATGCTTCTTCCCCGACCGCCATGCTGCGCGAGGCGCAGGAGGCGCCGCAGGTCGTGGCGCGCCTGCTCGAGAGCAACGCGCCCCTGTGCCGCGAGCTCGGCGAGCGCCTGCGCGCCTCGCCGCCGCCTTTCGCCGTCACCTGCGCGCGCGGCAGCTCGGACAACGCGGCGACCTTCGTCAAATACCTGCTCGAGATTCATTCCGGCCTCGTCACCGCCTCAGTCGGCCCGTCCGTGACCTCCGTCTACGAGGCGCGCCCGCGCATGCGCGACGCGCTGTTCCTCGCCGTGTCCCAATCGGGCCGCAGCCCCGACATCCTCAACCTCGCCCAGGCCGGTCGCGACGACGGCGCCCTGACGGTGGCGCTGGTCAACGACACGACCTCGCCTCTCGCCTCCACTTGCGAAGTGGTGCTGCCGCTCCATGCCGGTGCCGAGAAGAGCGTCGCGGCCACCAAATCCTTCATCGCGGCGCTCGCCGCCGGCTTGCAGCTCGTCGCGCATTGGTCGCAGGATCAGGAGCTTCTGGCCGCGCTCGACACCTTGCCGGACGTGCTCGCGAAGGCCGCCGCCACCGATTGGTCGGCGGCGCTGCCTGCGCTTTCCGACGCCGACAACCTGTTCGTCGTGGGGCGCGGCGTGGGCTTCGCCGTCGCGCAGGAAGCCGCCCTCAAGCTCAAGGAGACCTCCGGCGTGCACGCCGAGGCGATGAGCGCCGCCGAGCTGATGCACGGCCCGTGGACGCTCGCGGGCGATCACTTCCCGATCCTGGTGCTCAGCCAGCGCGACGAGACCCTGAGCGGCGTCAACGATCTCGTGACGAAGCTCGACGAGCAGGGCGTGCCCGTGATCGTGGCCGGGGCCGCCGAGGGCCGCGCCAGCGTCGCCCTGCCGGGCATCGAGGCGCATCCCTATCTCGCCCCCATCGCGCTCATCCAGAGCTTCTATCCCCTCGTGAATGCCATTGCGCTGGCGCGCGGCCGCAATCCCGACAGCCCGCCGCGCCTGCGCAAGGTGACGGAGACCGTCTGATGCCCATCGCCCTCGTGGGAGCCCGCGTCTTCGACGGCGCGCACATGCTCGACGGCCGCGCCGTCGTGATCGAGAACGGCCGCATCCTCGACCTGCCGCCTGCGCAGGACCTGGGCGCCGGGATCGAGCGTCGCCGGATCGAGGGGCTGCTCGCGCCCGGCTTCATCGACGTGCAGGTCAATGGCGGCGGCGGCGTGCTCTACAACGACGTGCGCAGCCCCGACGGCATCCGGACCATTGCCGAGGCGCACCGCGCCTACGGCACCACGGGCCTTCTGCCGACCTTCATCACCGACACCCGCGAGACCATGGCCGAAGCCGTGGAGGCGATGCGCCAGGCCCTGGCCGCGCGCGTGCCCGGCGTGCTCGGCATCCATCTCGAGGGGCCCTTCATCAGCCCCGAGCGCAAGGGCGTGCACAACCCCGCCTTCATCCGCCCGATGGAGGAGGAGGACATCGCAATCCTGACCTCGCTCACCGAGGGCCGCACCCTCGTGACGCTGGCGCCCGAGCGCACCGGCATGGAGGCGATCGCGCGCCTCGCCGCGGCGGGCGTGCTGGTCTGCGCCGGCCACACGGCGAGCGACTATGCGACGATCATGGAAGCCGCGCGCCACGGCCTGCGCGGCTTCACCCATCTCTACAACGCCATGCCGCCACTCGCCGGGCGCGATCCGGGCCCGGTGGGCGCGGCGCTCGACAGCCCGGACACCTGGTGCGGCCTCATCGTCGACGGGCACCATGTGAGCGATGCGGCATTGCGGGTCGCCGTCGCGGCCAAGGGGACCGAGCACATGATGCTCGTGACCGACGCCATGTCGGTGACCGGCACGGATCTCACCAGCTTCGACCTGCACGGCCGCACGATCTACCGCCGCGACGGCCGGCTCACCACGCAGGATGGAACGCTCGCGGGCTCCGATCTCGACATGGCGGGCGCCGTGCGCAACAGCGTGAAGCGGCTGGGCCTCGGCCTGCCGGACGTGCTGCGCATGGCCTCGCTGATCCCCGCCCGGTTCCTGCGCCTCGATCACGAACTGGGCCGCATTGCGCCGGGCTATCGCGCCGACCTCGTCCTCCTCGACGAGAGCCTACAGGTGCGGCAGACTTGGATCGGCGGCAACAGCAACTGAACGGGATTCTTTCGATGAGCGCACAACGGGTTCTCGTGGTCGGGCTCGGGAACATGGGCCTGTCCCATGCCCTCGCCTACAGCCGGATCGACGGCTACGAGATTGCGGGGCTCTGCACGCGCAATATCGATGGCCTGGACCTTCCGGCCGCCTTGCAGGGCGCACCGCGTTTTTCCGATTTCGAGGAAGCCCTTGAGGCCGTGAAACCTGACGTCGTGTCGATCAACACCTGGTCCGACACCCATGCGCCCTATGCCATCCGTGCCATGGAGGCGGGCGCGCATGTCTTCGTGGAGAAGCCGCTCGCCGATAATGTCGCGGATGCGGAACGCGTGGTTGAGACGGCGATGCGAACAGGACGCAAGCTCGTCATCGGCTACATCCTTCGCCACCATCCCTCCTGGATCAGGTTCATCGAGATTGCCAGGACGCTGGGCACGCCCCACGTGTTCCGCATGAACCTCAATCAGCAATCGAGCGGGACGGCCTGGGAGGCGCACAAGCGCCTGCTGCAATCCCTCTCCCCCATCGTCGATTGCGGCGTGCATTACGTGGACGTGATGTGCCAGATCACGAAGGCGAAGCCCGTGCAGGTCCATGGCGTCGGCACGCGCCTGACAGACGACATGCCGGCCGGCATGTACAATTACGGGCACCTCCACGTGACCTTCGACGACGGTTCGGTCGGCTGGTACGAGGCCGGATGGGGCCCGATGATGAGCGAGACGGCCTATTTCGTGAAGGACGTGATCGGCCCGAAGGGCAGCGTGAGCATCGTCATGGCCGAGACGGCCGGCGGGATCCGCTCGGACGACGTCAACGCGCATACCAAGACCAACCAGATCCTGCTGCACCACGCGGCGCTCAAGGACGATGGCAGCTTCGCGAAAGCCGACGAGCGCATCAGCACCACGGACGAGCCCGACCACGACGCCCTCTGCGAGCGCGAGCAGCGCTTCCTCCTACGGGCGATCCGCGAGGACCTGGACCTGACGGATCACATGAACGACGCCGTCCGCTCGCTGCGCATCGTCCTCGCCGCCGACGAGGCCGTGCGCACGGGACGAGTCATTTCGCTCTAACAAACGCTAGAACTTACCTCCACCCTCATCCTGAGGAGGATTGCGCGAGCAATCCGTCTCGAAGGAGGTTCCAGAGAGCACTGGATGCTCCTTCGAGACGGCGCTACGCGCCTCCTCAGGATGAGGTGAGTGAATGTAAGTGGCCTTGGTGCCGACTGTAGATCAGCTTTTCTCATAGAGAACGAAGCTGCGGCTGCGGCCCGCGAATTCCCGCTCGTATTCCCGGGACACCCGCCAGCCGTAGCGCTCGTAGAACCGGCGCGCGGCATGGTTGTCGCGGAAGCATTCGAGTCTTCTTGCGCCGCGTTCTTCCGCCTCGCGCAGCAGGAGCGCACCGCCGCCTTTACCACTCGCATTGGGATCCATGAACAGCATGTCGATATGGCCATCGGTCATGAGCAGGAACCCAGCCGGGCCGCCATCGGCGAGCGCGACCAGCATGCGCGGCCACGAGGCGGTGAACCGCTCGGCGAAGAAGGCGGCGTCGCGGCCTGCGAGCACGTCCTGCTCCAGGATGTCCGCGAAAGCGGTCCGGTAGGATCGCTCGGCGATGGCCGACAGGGCCGGGGTGTCCTCAGGCCTAGCCGGTCGCACGATCACGATTGGCCCCGCAGGCGCGGATCGAGCGTATCGCGCAGGGCATCGCCCAGAAGATTGAACCCGAAGGACAGGAACAGGATCGCGAAGCCGGCGAAGATCGCGCTCCAGGGCGAGAGCATGAGGAAGTTGCGGCCTTCCGACAGCATCAGGCCGAGCGACGGCGTCGGCGGCTGCGTGCCGAGGCCGAGGAACGACAGTGAGGCCTCGACCAGGATGGCGGCTGACAGCAGAAGGCTCGTCTGGACCAGGATGACGGAGGCGAGGTTCGGCAGGATGTGCAGGAAGATGATGCGAGCATCCGAGGCCCCGATGGCTTTCGCGCCCGCCACGTATTCGCTCTCGCACAGGACGAGCGCCGGGCCGCGCAGGAGGCGTGCGAAGATCGGCGTGTAGACCACCGCGATGGCGGCGGCCGCACTGTAGGTGTGCGGACCCAGAACGGCGATGATGCCGATGGCGAGCAGCATCACCGGGAAGGCGAAGAGCACGTCCATGACGCGCATGATGATGCGGTCGAGCCAGCCGCGGTAATACGCAGCGATGAGGCCGAGCGCGCCGCCGGCGAAGAGCGCGATGCCGACCGCGATCAGGCAGGCGATGAGCGAGGTGCGGTAGCCGTAGAGGATGCGCGTCAGCACGTCCCGGCCGAGCTGATCCGTGCCGAACCAGTTGAGCCAGGAGGGCGGGCGCAGGCGCCGCGCGACGCTCTGCGCCATGGGATCATAGGGCGCGAAGAGCGGCGCCCCGAGGGCGAGGATGAGCTGGATCGCCACCAGGACGACGGCGAAGGCGAGAAGCTTGTTCTTGGCCAGTTGCTTCACGGCTCAGGCCCTCACGCGCGGATCGACGACGATGTAGAGGAAGTCGACGAGAAAGTTCACGAACACGAAGCCTGCCGTCACCACCAGGATGGTGGCCTGGATCAGCGGATAATTGCGCTCGGCGATGGCGCCGAGGATCAGGCGGCCGAGCCCCGGGATGGCGAAGACCTGCTCGACCACGATGGCGCCGCCGAGCAGATAGCCGGTCATGATGCCCACGCTGGTGAGAAACGGGATCAGCGCATTGCGCAGGGCGTGCTTGTAGACCACGCGGCGCTCCGGCAGGCCCTTGGCGCGGGCGGTGCGCACGTAATCCTGCCCCAGCGCGTCGAGCATGGCCGAGCGCACGAGGCGCGAGAGATTGGCGAGGATCGGCAGCGCCAGGGCGAAGGCGGGCAGCATCATGCGCTGGAGATTGCCGACGGGATCCTCCGAGAACGGCACGTAGCCGAGCGACGCGAAGCCTGGCGCCCAGGCGGAGAGGAGCAGGATGAGCACGATGCCGAGCCAGAAGGAGGGAATCGTCAGGCCCGCGATGGCGGAGACGCGCATGGCCACATCGGCCGCGCCGCCGCGGGTCTGCGCCATCAGGCAGCCAACCGGCACGGCGAGAACCGCCCCGACGAGGAGCGCGAGAAAGGTGAGCTCCAGCGTCGGCCACAGGTGCAGGAGGATTTCGGTCGAGACCGGACGGCCAGTCCAGAGCGAGGTGCCGAAATCGCCGCGAAGCGCGGATCCGGCCCAGAGCAGGTATTGCTCGACAATCGGACGGTCGAGCCCGACGCGGCGGTTCAGCTCCGCCATGCGCTCGGGGGTGATCTCGGTGTTCGCGCCCAGCATGATCGCCACCGCGTCGCCGGGGATCATCCGGATCATCAGGAACACGATGATCGACACGCCGAAAAGGACGATGACGAGGTCGATGAGGCGTGCGAGCAGGACGCGGTTCATGCGGACGGGCTCTCTTCAAACAAAGATCCCGGCGCCGCGCGAAGGCGGCGCCGGGATGATGGCGGATGGATCAGTAGGATGCGTTGCGCAGCATCAGGAGCGAGCGGTTCGGCATCGTCTCGAAGCCCTGCAGCTTGCTGTTCATGGCCGAGAACAGGGTGCCGTAGGTCAGGTGCGCCACCGGACCCGAGCAGGCGAGCTTCTGCTGCACCTTGTCGTAGGCGGCTTTGCGCGCGGCCTGGTCCTGCTGGGTGCGCGCCTGATCGAGCAGCCCGTCGATCTCAGCGTCCGAATACTTGAACACGTTGGTCGAGCCGCCGGTGCGGAACGTGCGATAGAAGTAATCGTCCGGATCGGGCTGGCCGGCATTGATCGAGGCGAACAGGTCGAAGTTGCTGTTGCGCCAATCCTGGATGAACTGGCCCTGCTCCTGGTTGACGAGCTCGACCTTGAAGCCCGCCTTGTTCAGCTGCTCCTGCACCACCTGGGCGATGTCCTTGATGTCCTGGCGCGGCAGGACCTTCATGGTGACGGAAACCGGCGTGGCGACGCCCGCTTCCTTCAACAGCGCCTGCGCCTTTGCAGGATCGGGCTTGTAGCAGGCGAACTTGCTCACATCGAGCGCCCAGTTCTTCAGGGCCGGCGACAGCGGGCCGCCGGGAACGCCGGCGCCGAAGAGCGCCGCGTCGACGATCTCCTGGCGGTTGATGGCGTAGTTCACGGCCTCGCGCACCTTCGGATTGTCGAAGGGGGGCTTCGACACGTTCATGCCGATGAGCGTGTAGGCGAGATCCATGGTCTCGGAGAGCTTCACGTTCGGCTTGCCCTTGAGCTGCAGGGCCGTGGCCGCGTCGATGTTGGGCAGGAGTGCGTATTGGCCGTTGGTCAGGCCGACCTGGCGGGTCGCCGATTCGGGCACGATGTTGAACTTGAGGCCTGCGAGCTTCGGCATGCCCTTGTCCCAATAGGCCTCGTTCTTCGTGAGAAGGATGAAGCCGTTGGGCTGCCATTCCTGGAACTTGAAGGGGCCGGTGCCGACGGGCGCCTTCTGCAGGGCGTCCTTGTTCGCCTCCATGCTGCCCGGCACGATAGCGATGGTGGCAAGCGAGCTCAGGAGCGCGGCTGACGGCTCCTTCAGCTTCAGCTCCACGGTCGTGGGATCGACCGCGTTGGCGCTCTCAATCGCCGAGAGGCGGCTCGCGAGCGGCGAGGCGATGTCCTTGCTCAGCACACGGTTGAGCGAAGCGACCACGTCCTTGGCCTCCATGGCGGAGCCGTCATGGAATTTCACGCCCTGGCGCAGCTTGAAGGTATAGCCCTTGCCGTCCGGCGCGGCGGTCCAGGATTCGGCCAGACCCGGGACGATCTTCAGGTCCTTGTCGACGGCCGTGAGGCCCTCGTAGATGTTGCCGTTCACCACCATGAAGCTCGGGAAAGCCGTGATGAGATGCGGATCGAGACCCGTGGGGCCGTTATCCGCTCCGATCTCCAGAACCTGAGCCGAGGCGGAGGCCATCGCCGCCACCATGAAACCTGCACCGATTGCGCTGCGCAGTGCTGACCTGACCATGCGTCTTTTCTCCCTTGGAAGCCGCCGGGGATTTATAGGCCATCGGCGGGAGCCTGTCATGGTCCAATCTCATACCACTCTGGACCAGTTCAGCGCCTGTGCTATGGTCGGGCGGTCATTCAGAGCATCCCGGAGCCCCCATGTCGCAACGTCCCCTCGTCAAAGCCATCGGCGTGATCAGCGGCACGTCCATGGACGGCATCGACGTGTCCGTCGTGGACACGGACGGCGACACCGTCGTGAACCCGGGACCGGGACGGACCTTCTCCTATCCGGACGATCTGAGAAAAACCCTCCAGGCGCTCATCGCCCAGCCGGAGCGGGCGCAGAGCGAGCCGCTCGAGGAGCTCGAACGGGCGGTGACGGACGCGCATATCGCGGCGATCCGGCGCTTCATGTCGGAAACCGGCATCGCCTCCGGCGACGTAAGCCTGATCGGCTTTCACGGTCAGACCGTCTATCACCGGCCGGAGGTGCGCTTCACGCGCCAGCTCGGCCTCGGCGACCGGGTCGCGGCGACGCTCGGCATCGACACGGTCCACCGCTTCCGCCATGCGGACGTGGCCTCGGGCGGCGAAGGCGCGCCCTTCGTGCCGCTCTATCACCGGGCCCTGGCGAGCGGGCTTGCCCAGCCTCTCATGATCCTCAATCTCGGCGGCGTCGGAAACGTCACCTATATCGACCACGATACGGTGATTGCCTTCGACACCGGCCCGGCGAGCGCGCTCCTCGACGATTTCATCCTGCGCCGCCGGGGCCTGAGCTTCGACGAGAACGGACAGCTCGCGGCCTCGGGCCGGGCGGATGCGAAGCTCGTCATGGAGTTCATGCTCAATCCGTTCTTCGACCGCCCGGCCCCGAAATCCCTCGATCGTCAGGATTTTCATGCCCGCGCCAAGGGCGTGGAGGCCTTGTCCGACGCGGATGGCGCCGCGACCCTGGCGGAGTTCACGATCCAGTCCGTCATCGCGTCCCTGCGCCACGTTCCCCGCGCGCCGCAACGCTGGCTCGTCACCGGCGGCGGACGGCGCAACGCGCATTTCATGAAGCGCCTGCACGCGGAACTCGGCGTGCCCGTCGCCCCGGTCGAGGCTGTGGGATGGGACGGCGATTTCCTGGAGGCGCAGGCCTTCGGCTATCTGGCCGTGCGCTCCACCCTCGGCCTGCCGCTCAGCCTTCCCACCACGACGGGCGTGCCGCATCCCATGCCCGGCGGTGAACTGAACCGCGCGGCGTGAACGCATCATGGCTCTGACGTCCCTGATCGACCGGGCCTTCGCGCCCGCCGCCGCGTCCGTTCGCGACGGCAGGATCCCCGGCGCCGTGCTCGGCCTCGTCACGGCCGACGGCGAGCGGGCCGTGCAATGGGCAGGCCACGCGCAGATCGAGCCGGAGCGCCACGATGTTTCCCGTGAAACATGGTTCGACCTCGCGTCCCTCACCAAGGTCATCTTCACCACGACACGCATCCTGCATCTGGTGGAAGCGGGCCGGATCGCGCTCGACGATCCGCTCGTGACGGTCATTCCCGACCTACGCCAATACGACGTGAACGCGGCGGAGCGGCGGCTCACCTTCCGCCAATGCCTCGCGCATCAGACGCATCTGCCCGCCGTCGAGCCGCTCTACACCTACGGTCAGGACCCGAATACCCTGCGCGCCTTCATCCTGCAGCGCGTCTGGCAAAGCGGACCTCCGGTCTATTCCGACATCAACTTCATGCTGCTCGGCATCGCCATCGAGCGCATCACCGGACAGGCGCTGATCGACCAGCCCCTGCCCGAGCGTTTCTCCTTCCGGCCGGACCCGAAGCTGTGCGCCGCGACCGAGAAGGACACGTGGCGCGGACGCATCGTCCGCGGCGAGGTGCATGACGAGAACGCTTTCGCCCTCGGCGGCGCCTCGGGCCATGCGGGACTGTTCGGCACCATCGACGGCGTGCTCGATTTCGCCCATTCGCTTCTCGACGGCTCAGTCCTTTCGCCCGAATCCATCAAGGCCATCCGCACGCGCGAATCGGAGAAGCGCACGGTCGGATGGGAGGGCTTCCATCCGGGCTGGCACGGGGGCGATTCCTGCTCCTCAGACACTATCGGTCACACGGGCTTCACGGGCACCGGTCTATGGCTCGATTTCGAGCGTGGCCTCGCCTGGTCGCTGCTCACCAACCGCGTCCATCCGAGCCGTCACACGGACAGTGGGATCCTCCCCTTGCGCCGTGCAACGGCCGAGCAGGTAATCGCGTTGTTCGACCGAACCGCATGACTTTAAGGATGCCGACAGAAAGTTGATCGCAGCCCCGTCTGGGCTCGTTCAAACCGTTGTGAAGGATCGCCAACTGGTCCTATATTGGTCTGGAAGAAAGTTGGCACAATGGCGACAGAACATTTCAGCACCCGCTACCAGGATCTCGACACCTGGCCGAGCCTCGACGTCCTCTCGGCTTTCTATGAAGGCCAGCTTGCAGCGGTAGCCGCCGTCAGGCCCTCCCTCCCGGCCATCGCGGCCGCGGCGGAAGAGGCGGTGAAGCGCCTGCGCCGGGGCGGGCGGCTCGTCTATGCGGGCGCCGGCACCTCGGGCCGCATCGGCGTCCAGGACGGAACGGAACTGCCTCCGACCTTCAACTGGCCCGACGACCGGGTGGTCTATCTCATCGCCGGCGGCCAGGGCGCCATCATGCAGGCGGTCGAGAACGCGGAGGATTCGGTCGAGGAAGGCATCGCGGGAATCCGCAATAATAATATCGGCCCGGACGACGTGGTGATCGGCGTCGCGGCCAGCGGCCGGACACCCTTCACCATCGCGGCGCTCAAGGAAGCGGCCTCGCGCGGCGCGCAGACCATCGGCATCTCCAACAATCCCGACACGCCCATTCTGGATGCCTGTTCGCACCCGATTCTCGCCGATACGGGCGAGGAGGTGATCGCAGGCTCGACCCGCATGAAGGCGGGCACGGCGCAGAAGATCATTCTCAATCTCCTGTCCACCCTGATCATGGTCCGCATGGACCGGGTCTATCGCGGCCTCATGGTCAACATGCGGGCGACGAACGCGAAGCTGCGCCGCCGCAGCGAGATCATGGTGTCGCAGATCACCGATTGCGACGACGACACGGCCATCGAGGCGATCCGGCAATCGGACGGCGACCTGAAGACCGCCGTTCTCATCGCGCTCGGCGCGAGCCTGGAGGATGCGCGCGGCGCGCTCGCGCGAAACGGTGGCAATCTGCGCAAAGCCCTGGCAGACTTCGGCAAGACTGCATAAGGGCCGGCCGGTCACCCGGCTGAAACAAGAGGCGACAGGTCATGGGGCTGGGGCTTGGCATCGACGCGGGTGGCACCGCCACGCGCTGGCGGCTGGCGGATATGGGCGGCCAATGCGTGGCCCAGGGCTCCGTCGCTCCCCTGACCGGCCATCTCTTCTCCGCCGCCGCCGAGGAGCGCGCCCGCCAGATCGTCCTCGACATGGCCCAGGCGGTGATGAAGCAGGGCCGGCCGCTCGGCATCATCGCGGGCATCACGGGGCTGACCCGCGACACCCCCGCCGAGGCGACCATGCGTTCCATGTTCGCGGAAACATTCGAGCTCGCGCCCGACAAGGTCTTCGTCGCGGAGGACATGTGGATCGCCTACCTGTCCTATTTCGCCCTGGGCGAAGGCATCCTGGTCTATAGCGGCACCGGCTCCATCGGCTATTACCTGTCGGACGACAAGGAGGTCATCCGGGTCGGCGGACGCGGCAACCTGATCGACGACGGCGGCTCCGGCTTCTGGATCGCCCGAGAGGCCCTCAAGGCGGTCCTGCGCGCCGAGGAGGAGAGCCCAGGAGCGGGTTGGACGATGATCCTCGGCACCTGCCTCGCCAAGGCGCTGGGCGGCACGGATTGGAACATCGTGCGCTCCTTCGTCTATGGCGGCGATCGCGGCAAGATCGGCTCCCTCGCCCGCGCCGTGGGCGAGGCGGCCCAGGCCGGTGATGAAACCGCGCTGCGGATCCTGAAAGACGCAGGCGAGGAGCTGGCCCGCCTCGCCAATGCGCTGATCAAGCGCCTCGGCCCCCGGCCCGTGGCTCTGGTGGGCGGCTCGGCGCGCCTTCACCCGGTCCTGTCGAACGCCTTCCGGAAGCGGCTGGTGGCGCCGGTCGAGTTCATCGCCACCGACCTGGACGCCGCCCTTACGGCCGCCCGGCTGGCGGCCACGCTCAACAAGGTGTGATGCAGGATCGAGACCGCCCCGTGCGGCTGCCGTAGGCCAGGCCGGGGATCCACGATCAAGTGCAACGCCATGGATCCCCTGCCCGCATTGTGTGCGCCGGAGATGACGCCCTCCACGTCATGGCCGTCCCCGGACTGGATCCGGGGATCAGTCCCGGCTATCCCGATCCGGTGAGGCTCGCCGCTTCAATCCATCGGGATCACCGGCACGAGGCCGGTGATGACATGGGAGGGCGCGCGTCGCCCAACCCACGAGCCTGGAAGAGCTTGCCTAATCGGCCCTGCTCGTCCAAGACTTCCGGCATCGTATCCAGATCCGAGACGATTTCAGCGATGCATGCTCTCTTCGTGGGCCAGACCTATATCGACGTGACCTTCCTGGCGGACGAGCTTCCGACCGGGGACGAGAAAACCGTGGCGCGGGATTATGCGATCTCGTTCGGCGGCAACGCGGTCACGGCCGCCTTCGCGTGCGCCAAGCTCGGAATCGCCCCCGACCTGCTGACCTCCATCGCGGACGACTGGCTCGGCCGCATGTTCATCGACATGGCGGCGAAATACGGGATCTCGGTGCACCACCGTAAGGTCCACGAATCGTCCCTGTCCTTCATCATGCCCCGGGGCGGCAAGCGCGCCATCGTCCGCTGCCGCGACGACCATTACCTGCATCCGGTACCGCCGCTGAACCTCCAGGGCTGCAAGGCCCTGCATCTCGACGGCCACCAGGCGGATGCGGCCATGCACTACGCCAGGATCTGCCGCGAATCCGGCATTCTCACCTCCCTCGACGGCGGCGGCCTGCGCTCCAACACCCATGAGCTCCTGGAGTTCATCGACGTGGCCATCGTGGCCGAGCGTCTGTGCGAGCAGATGGACCTGAGCCCGTCCGGGATGCTGGACTACCTCAAGAGCCGCGGCTGCAAGATCGGCGGCGTGACCCTCGGCGAGCGCGGCCTCGTCTGGTACGACGAGACCGGGCAGGAAAGCGTCCTGCCGGCCCTGAACGTTCCCGGCGAGGCGGTGGTCGACACCAACGGCGCCGGCGACATCTTCCACGGTGCCTATGTCTATTCCGCCATGGCCCGTCCCGACCTGCCCTGGCGTGAGCACTTCATCTTCGCCCGCGCGGCGTCCGCCCACGCGATCCAGCATCTCGGCAACGAAGCGAGCCTTCCGTCCATCGAGGACATTGCCCAGGTGCAGGAGCGTTACACGGAGCGCAAGCTGGCCGCCTGAGCCTTAACGGCCTCCGCCGTTCGAGGCGTCGGTGGCCAGATCCCACCGTCGCGTGATCCCGACGGCTTCCAGGAACGCTTCGTCGTGGCTAACGATCAGCAGCGCGCCGTCATAGGCCCGCAGCCCCGCCTCGACGGCCTCGATGGAATCGATATCGAGATGGTTCGTCGGCTCGTCGAGAATCAGGAAGGCGGGCGGCGTCGGCCCACCCAGCACGCAGGCGAGGCCGGCGCGCAGCAATTGCCCGCCGCTCAAGGTTGAGACGGGCTGCAAAGCCGCGTCGGCGCGGAACATGAACCGGGCCAGGGCCGACCGGCACGCATTCTCGCTCGTCTCCGGGTTGATGCGGCGGAAATTGTCGCGGATCGACAGGGAGGCTTCGAGCAGGCTCACCTGCTGGTCGAACAGCGCGAACTCCGTCATGACCCGCACACTCCCGCTCCAGGGCTGGCGATGCCCGGCGATCAATGCCAGCAACGTGGTCTTGCCCGAACCGTTCGGCCCGGTGATGGCGACGCGCTCCGGCCCGACGAGCGCGAACGAGACATCGCGCAGGATCGGCCGCCCCGGCCCGTAGCCGACACTTGCGCCTTCGATGGCGAGCACCGTCCGGCCGGCCGGCAGACGCGTCGGCGGCAGCACGACGGAGAACGGCTGCAGGATTTCGATGCGCTCACGCGCGGACGCGGCCTCCTCGTGGGCCTGCACGCGGCGGCGTTCGGCCAACCGGGCATTGCTGGCGCTCGTCTCCTCGCTGCGGTTCTTCAACCCGTTCATGAGGATGCGCGGCATGTCGCCCTTGGCACGCTTTCGCTTGCCCGCGCCGTCCTTGCGCGCCTTCTTCTCGGCGGTCTCCTGTGCTTTCCGGTCGATCTCGGCCACGCGTTTTTCCGCATCGGCCAGGTCGCGCCGAGCGGCTGCGAGTTCCAGCGCCTTGCGCTCCCGGTAGCGGCTCCAGTTGCCGCCGTAGCGCGTCGCCGCGAGCGAGGTCAGCTCGACGATGGCATCCATCACGTCGAGCAGGTCCCGATCATGGCTGACCACGATGGCCCCTCCCCGCCAGCCGGCGAGAAGGCCGAGCACAGCGTCGCGCCCGTCCCGGTCGAGGTTGTTCGTCGGCTCGTCGAGGAGCAGGAAGTCGGGCTCCGCGAAGACGAGCGCCGCGAGACGGGCCCGGGTGTTCTGTCCGCCCGACAGGCTCCAGAGCAACGTGTCG
The DNA here is from genome assembly GCF_024519725.1 of Microvirga sp. Mcv34. Taxonomy (GTDB): domain Bacteria; phylum Pseudomonadota; class Alphaproteobacteria; order Rhizobiales; family Beijerinckiaceae; genus Microvirga. The sequence continues at coordinate 20,278 of NZ_JALJRK010000016.1, forward strand.
GGCGGCGCATCGAGACCGAGCTTCGCAAGGGCGGAGGCCATGCGGGCCTCCAGCGTCCAGTCGGCATGGGCCAAATCCTCGGCCGAGGCGTCGCCGGTTTCGGCGCGCCGCAGGAGCGCCAGCGCATCGACGGCGCCGAAGAGGGACGCGATGGTCCCGCGCGTCTCAGCCTGCACCGTCTGGCGGAGGAGCCCCAGGCTGCCATGAACGGTGACGTGGCCCGCATGGGGCTGCAGCGCGCCGGAGATCAGATTGATGAGCGTGGTCTTGCCGACACCGTTGCGGCCAACGAGCCCGGTCCGCTCGGGACCGAAGTTCAGATCGATGTCGGAAAGAAGGGAGCGGCCGTCAGGCGCGGTCCAGGACAGATGGGAGAGCGTAATCGAGGCAGGCATGGCGATGGATGTTCCCGGTGGCAAGGCAGATCGGCATTGCTGTCCGGTTGAAATCCATTGCGGGGCACATCCTCTTGAAAGCGACGCCTCTCGGGCGTCCGGCATCCTCTATAAAGGGGCCTGCGCCCGGCGGCAAGTTCGCGGCCGGGCGCCTCGTCGTCACGACGCCGTCAGGCGGCTTTCTTCTGGTAATCCTTCACGTCCGAGAACCGGATCGCCTTGTAGCGGTCGACCTCGTATTGAAGGTTGAACATGTTCGGCGCCATGAAGACCGGCGCGTCATCGAGATCCCGCGCCATGGACGACAGATGGCCCTCGATGAACTTGTCGAGTTCGCGCGGATCGTCCGCTGTGATCCAGCGGCAGATGGAGAAGCGGGTCGGCTCGTAATCGATGGGCAGGCCGTATTCGGCCGCGAGCCGCTCCTTCAGCACGTCGAGCTGCAGCGCGCCGACCACGCCGACGATGGCGCCGGAGCCGTCCTGCGGCACGAAGAGCTGCACGACGCCTTCCTCGGCCATCTGCTGCAGGGCCTCGCGCAGCTTCTTCGCCTTCATGGCATCCTGCAGCTTGATGCGGCGCAGGATTTCCGGCGCGAAGCTCGGCACGCCGCGGAACACGATGTCCTCGCCTTCCGTGAGCGTATCGCCGATGCGCAGGGTCCCGTGGTTCGGAATGCCGACCACGTCGCCGGCCCAGGCCTCGTCCGCAATGGCGCGATCCTGGGCGAAGAAGAATTGCGGCGAGTTCAGGCTCATGGGCTTGCCCGTGCGCACGAGCTTCACCTTCATGCCGCGCTGGAGTTTCCCTGAGCAGATGCGCATGAAGGCGATGCGGTCGCGGTGGTTCGGATCCATGTTGGCCTGGATCTTGAACACGAAGCCCGACATCTTGGGCTCGCCCGCTTCGACAAGGCGCTTGTCGGCCTCCTGGCCGCGCGGCGGCGGCGCATAGGCGGCCAGCGCGTCGATGAGGTCGCGCACGCCGAAATTGCGCAGGGCGCTGCCGAAGAACACGGGCGTGAGATGGCCTTCGCGGAAAGCCTGCAGGTCGAAGGGCTTGCAGGCTTCTTGCGCCAGCATGACCTCCTCCTGCCACGCATCCGCCTCTTCCGGTGGCAGCAGGCTCATCAGCTTCGGATCCTCCGGGCCCGCGACCTCCGTCGGCTCCTCGTCCGTATCGATGCGGCGGACCATGTTGCGGCGCAGGTCGAAGGTGCCGGCGAAGCTCTTGCCCTGGCTGATCGGCCAGGTGACGGGTGCGGTGTCCAGCGCCAGGGTCTTCTCGATCTCATCGAGGAGGTCGAAGGGGCTGCGCGCCTCGCGGTCCATTTTGTTGATGAAGGTCACGATCGGGATGTCGCGCATGCGGCACACTTCGAAGAGCTTGCGCGTGCGCGCCTCGATGCCCTTCGCGGCGTCGATCACCATGATGGCGGAATCCACCGCCGTCAGGGTCCGGTAGGTATCCTCCGAGAAGTCCTCGTGGCCCGGCGTGTCGAGCAGGTTGAAGACGCAGCCGCCATACTCGAAGGTCATGACCGAGGTCACGACCGAGATGCCGCGCTCCTTCTCGATGCCCATCCAGTCGGACCGGGTGGACACGCGGTTCTTCTTGGCCTTCACCTCGCCGGCGAGCTGGATCGCGCCGCCGAACAGCAGGAGCTTTTCGGTCAGCGTGGTCTTACCCGCGTCCGGGTGGGAGATGATCGCAAAGGTGCGGCGGCGGCCCACGGGGGCCGGAAGATCGGTCATGGCGGTCTAAAATTCTCTGGGAACGACGGTGAAGGACAGAACGCCGCAGCGCCCCGCCCTTTTGCTGGGCTCTTCTCACCCCATATGGGGGTTTCCCGTCAACAGCGAAAGGAGGTGATCCAGTGTCTCATTGTCATACCCTACGGTCCCCGGTTGCCGTGACCTGGATCTTGGCCTCTGCCGAGATTGGTGCGTAACGCACGTCAAGGAGCGGCTCCTTCAGGGCCGTGGAACCGACAATGGAAAGGCCGCCTCTCGGGGCGGCCTTTCTTTTTGGTTCAACGGATACCTACGCCCCGAGCAGCTTGCCCGTCCGCTTCGCCGTGGTGCCGGCCACCTTGGCGATCCGCATGCCTTTGGTGGCGAAGCGCACGGCGACGCGGGCGAACATCACGCCGTCGGTGGGTGCCTTGGCCGGGGTCACGGCGCCGGTGAGCGGGTCGATCACCTCCGCCAGGACGTCGCCCTCCTTCACGGTCGCGCCGATCTCAGCTCTGAACACCAGGATGCCGTTCTCGGGGGCCTGCGTCGGCTCGGAGGCCGCCAGGGGCGTGGCCCGGCACAGGGCCTCGGGAACCTGAGGCATCTCGCCGGCGATGGCGCCGCGCAGGATCAGGTAATCGATCAGGGCGGCCGCATCGGCTTGGCCGGTTTCATGGGTCACGTCGCGCTCGCCCCGGAACTCCAGCGTGGTGGAATGGCAGGAGAACGGGATCGGGTGATCCGGGAAGCGGTCGGCCAGCTCCGCCCAGGGGCGGCTGCAAGCCTCGTCGAAGGGCTCGTCGCCCGACTCGTCGGCGAGCAGATAAGCATGGGAGCCGATGAGCGCCGAGAGCGGGGCGAATTCCTCCGCCGAGCGGGTATGGGTGTAGAGATGCACCACGGCTTCGGAGTCGCAATGCAGGTCGAGCACGATGTCCGCCTCCTGGGCGAGGCCCAGCAGGGCCTTCTTCATGACCTCGGCGGCGTTCGACGGCTGCCAGGCCTCCAGCTCGGCCCGCAGGGCCTCGCGGATCAGGCGGACATTCGCCTCCCCGTCCTGCGTGAGCCGGCTCGCGATCCGCTCGGCCACCTTCGGGACGAGGTGCGGATAGCCCCGGTTGAAATTGACTCCGTCGGCGAGGTGAAAGCGCCCGATATGGTCTCCCATGACCCGCTGGGCGAGGCCGATGGGATTGGCGGCGGGCACGAGGACGATCTCGCCCTTGATCCTTCCCTCCGCTTCGAGCGCGGTCAGGCGCTCGCGCAGGTGGTGGGCCGCGATCATGCCGGGGATCTCGTCGGCATGGAGCGAGGCCTGGACGTAGATGCGAGGGCGGGCCCCTTCCTGTCCGAAGCGCTGAACCGTCAGGGACAGGTTCGCCCCGGGGGCGAGCGGCGAAAGAGCAATCTGTTCTGTTTTCATAGGTAACCAAAAGGGTTCCGACGCGGGAGACGGCCAAGCCGTCCCGGTGCGTTGTCAGCAGTGCCTTCAGGTAGCCTGCCACCCTTGCGATTGGAAGATGAAACGCTGCGGATTCGACACGATGGCGGCCAGCCCCTCCAGGGCCGGCTCCGGATTGACGATGGCGTAGACCGGAACCTTCCGGGCCCAGGCATCGTGCGGCGCCTTGCGGTCGAACGCCTCCCGGAAGTCGCCCGCCTGCAGGATGTCGATCATGCGCGGCGCGATGCCGCCGGCGATGAAGACGCCGCCGGAGGATTCGAAGGTCAGCGCCAGATCGCCGGCGAAGCGTCCGAGGAAGCGCGCGAAATGCCTCAGCGCATCCATCGCCAGCGCGTCGCCCTCACGGGCCGCCGCCAGCACGTCGTTGGGGATCGTGAAGGGGCAATCCACGCACCGATGGGCAGCCAGCGCCTTGGCGATGCGGAAGAGCCCGGGACCGGACAGCACGACCTCTCCCGAGACCCGCCCGCCGACCCGCTCCAGATGCGGCCAGATGGCGGTCTCCTCGTCGTTCGTCGGACCGAATTCGATATGCCCCGCCTCGGTCGCAAGGATCGCCAGGCGATCCTCCACTGGGACCAGGGCCCCTGCCCCGAGCCCCGTGCCTGGGCCGAGCACGACCCGGGCGCCGTGCTTCGGCGGCGGGAACGTGCCGATGGGGGCAAGATCGCCCTTGGCTTCGTCGAGTACCGCCACGGAGGCGGCGACCGGCGTGTAGTCGTTGACGAGGGTGACGCGTTCGAGGTTCAGCGCCTTGCCGATGGCCTGGGCGTCGATCACCCAGCTCGCATTGGTGAGGCGGATCGCGGGCGCGTCCACGCGGGTCGCCACCGCGATGATGGCCGAGCGGGGCGCGGGCCCGTCATAGGCTTCGAGCGCGATCCTGATCGCTCCGGCCGGATCGGGCGTCTGAGCCGTCAGCTTGCGCGGCAGGAGTTTGACGGCCGCTCCGGGCGCGGAGAGCACGGCGAAGCGGGCATTGGTCCCGCCGATATCCCCGAGCAGAACAGGAAATGCAAACATCAAAGCCTATCGTCCTTTCTGCCCCTTACGCCAAACGACCCCGATCAGAACGCCTCCTCCCAGCTCCGGCTCAGGCGCACGGCGGAGTTGATGAGACCGACCATGGAATAAGTCTGCGGGAAGTTGCCCCACAATTCCCCGGTCGTGAAATCCGCATCCTCCGAGAAGAGCCCGAAGGAATTGCGCAAGCTCAGGATGTGCTCGAACAATTCCTTCGCCTCGTCCTTGCGCCCGATGGCGTTCAGCGCATCCACGTACCAGAAGCCGCAGATCATGAAAGCCGTATGCATGAGGCCGAAATCGTCTTCCACATCATAACGAAGAAGAAGATCGCCGCGCCGCAGCTTCGCGCCGACGGCTTCCACGGTCGCGATGAAGCGCGGATCCTCCGCCTTCACGAAATCGAGTTCCGCCAGGAGCAGGAGCGTCGCGTCGAGATCGGCGCCGCCGAAGGACGAGACGAAAGTCCCCGTCTCGGCATTGTAGGAACGCTCGTTGATGACCCTGTGCATATGGTCTGCATTCTCCCGCCAGAACGCGGCCCGGTCCTCGCGCCCCATGGCTTCGGCGATCTTGACGAGACGATCGCAGGCCGCCCAGCACATCACGCTCGGAAACGTATGAACGGCCGCCTTGGTGCGCAGTTCCCAAGGTCCGGCATCAGGCTGGTCGAAAACCTCGATGGCGCGGTGGCCCAGCTTTTCCAGATGCGCGAACAGGGCCCGATTGCCGGTGCGGATCAGCCGCCTGTCGAGGAAGGCGTGCACGGAGGCCAGCACGACGCTGCCGTAGGCGTCGTTCTGGATCTGCGTATAGGCCGCGTTGCCCACGCGCACGGGCCCCATGCCGCGATAGCCGGCCAGCGCCGTCGCCTCACGCTCCTCGAGGTCGGGCGAGCGCGTGATGCTGAAGAGCGGCGGCATGTCCTTCTGGTCGGGGATCGCCTCCATGTCGTCGACGATGTTCGTGATGTAGGTGAGGTATTCCTCCATCGTCTTGGTGGTGCCGAGCCGGTTCAGGGCCTGGATGACGAAATAAGCGTCGCGCAGCCAGCAATAGCGGTAGTCCCAGTTGCGCTGCGTATGCGGCGCCTCCGGCACCGAGGTGGTGAGCGCCGCCACGATGGCGCCCGTCTCCTCGTAGTTGCAGAGCTTGAGCGTGATGGCGGCGCGGATCACCGCTTCCTGCCAGTCGAACGGGATGGAGAGCGAGCGCACCCAGTCGCGCCAGAAATCGACCGTGCTGTCCAGGAAGGCCCGGGCCGTGGAATCCGTCTCGGAGCGGAGCGGCTCGTCCTCGCCGAAGAAGAACGACAGGGGCCGGTCGACCACGAAGGGCCGCTCATCCTGCACGTAGGACACGGAGGCGTCGGTGGTGAGACGCAGCGAATAGGCCGGTCCGACGAAGCGCAGATGGTTGCTGCCGCGGGTCAGGCTGGGCGGGCAGCCGCCCCAGTCGTAATGGGGCCGCAGGCGCACGCGGATGCGCGGGCGGCCCTTCACCGGATAGACCCGGCGGATCAGCATCGGCGGGCGGAAGGTACGGTCGTAATGCTTGAAGCGCGGGGCGAAATCCGTGACCTCGAGAATGTTGCCGAACGAATCCGTCATGCGCGACACGAGCACGGCCGTGTTCTCGAGATAGGTCTGCTCGCAGCTCACCATGCCGACCATGTCGATGGCGAAGATTCCCTTCTGCTCCGCGTCGGTCTGGCCCTCCGGGCTGTCGAGCAGGGCGGAAAACACCGGGTCGCCGTCGAAGCGGGGAAAGCAGCTCCAGACGATCTGCGCACGGCGGTCCACAAGGGCCGAGATCGTGCAGTTGCCGATGACGGCAAGATCTAGCGAACTCATATCAGCAATCATCCCCTTTGAAAGGCAGCGTCCCTTCGTAAGCCCACGTGGACAGGCAATGTCGCAGATCCGCAGGCGTTCCCAGGCGGACCCTGGCAATGGTGTCTCCCTGGCCGATGCGCACGGACAGGCCGTCATGCGCATTGACGGTCTTGAACCCGTGCTCGTCGGTGAGATCGTCGCCGATGAAGATCGGGCGCCGACCCTTGTAGGGAGCCTCCTGGAGGAATCGCTCGATCACCTTGCCCTTCCCGGCCGCCGAGGGAAGGATTTCTGCCACAGCTTTTCCGTGTTGAACACGGTAATCCGCGCCCAGTGCCTCGACGGCCGCCCGGGCGGTGGCGAGGGCGAAATCCTTCTCGTGCGGAGCAAGGCGCCAATGAATGGCGACAGAGCAGCCCTTGTCTTCGATCAGGACGCCCTCCTTGTCGGCAACGACCCGGGACAGGCGCTCGACCGCCTCCCGCAGGGCGGGGTGCTCGTCGGGATCGCACATGGAGAGCTGCCCGGCGATGCGGTGCTCGAGCCCGTGAAGGCCGGCCATGTCGAACACATGGGGCACGAAGCGCGCATCCAGAAACGCGACGGGGCGTCCGCTGATGATTGCGAGCGCACCGCCGAGCCGCTCATGCAGCCGGGTAAGAATGTCCGGCAGACCCGGGTCCACGGCCACCGCGTCGGGCCGTTCGACGATGTCGACGAGGGTTCCGTCGAAATCGAGGAAGAGCGCATAGTCCTTGTTCACGTCAGGCATCGAATCGGGTCTCGCAAGAGTTTCACGCATTGGCCGGTGCAAGCTTCCGCCCCCTGGCGATCAACCGCCTGATCCGCTGCTGCTTGCGCAGGCGGGAGGCGGCCAGCAGCATCTGGCCCGCCCACCGATAGACGTTTCTCTCCTTGACCTGATCGCGCATCAGCCGCATCCGCTCCCGTTGCTCGGGCTGCGGCATGGTCAGTGCGCGGTTGATGGCCTCGCCCATGGCGTGGGCGTTATAGGGATTCACGATCAATGCTTCGGACAGCTCGCGGGATGCGCCGGCAAAGGCCGACAGGATGAGCACGCCCTGTTCGTCGTCGCGCGCGGCCACGAACTCCTTGGCGACGAGGTTCATGCCGTCGTGCAGGCTCGACACGATGCACAGATCCGCCGCCCGGAAGAGCTCGAAGACCTGGTCTGGCTCGTGATGGCGGACGAGCAGCTTGATGGGCTCGTATCCGTTGCCGCCATGCCTCTCGTTGATGTCGCGCGCCAAGGCTTCGGCCTCTTCCTGGAGCTGGCGGTAGTTCGAAAGCTTGCTTCTGGTAGGCGCCGCCACCTGAACGAAAGCAAAATTACCGTGCCATTCCGGGTGCTCCGTCAGCAGCGCGTCGATGGCCTGCATGCGGTCGAGAATGCCCTTCGTGTAGTCGAAGCGCTCGATGCCGACGCCGATGCGCATGTCGGGGGACAGGCCCAGGCGCTCGCGCACGATCCTGCGGCATTCCTCCACGGGCTTCTGGCCCTCCATGGCGGTCGGCGGCCACTCGATCGAGATCGGATAGGGCCGGATCAGGGTTTCCTCGCCGCCGAAGAACACCGAATCCTTTTCCCGGTCGATGCGGCTCTCCACATAGGAATCGACCGCGTCCATGAAGTTGTTGCAATGGGCCTGGGTGTGGAAGCCGAGGATCGAGGAGCCCAGGAGCCCGTCGATGATCTCCTCGCGCCAGGGGCAGATGCCGAAGGTCTCCGCGTTCGGCCACGGGATGTGCCAGAAGGTCACGATGGTGGCCCGGGGCAGCCGGTCGCGGATCATGCGCGGCAGCAGGGCGAAATGGTAATCCTGCACGAGGATGATCGGATCCTCGCGCTTGGCCTCGGCCACGATCGCCTCGGCGAATTTTTCGTTCACGGATCGGTAGTACTGCCAGTCCGCCTCCCGGAAGATCGGCCGCACGAAGGCGATGTGGCACAGGGGCCAGAGCCCCTCGTTGGCCGCGCCGTAATAATACCCGTCCTGCTCCTCGTCGGTGAGCCAGACGCGACGCAGGGTATAGGAGGGGTGATTCGGCGGCACGGGCACCCGGTCGCTGGCGTCGACCGTCTCCCGGTCCGCCGTGCCGCTGCCATGGGCGACCCAGGTGCCGCCGCAGGCGCGCACCACCGGCTCCAGGGCCGACACGAGGCCACTGGCCGGGATCTGCAGGGAAATCTCGCCGCTCTCCGTCCGGTTGTGGATGTAGGGCTCGCGGTTCGACACCACGATGACCTCCGAGCCCGACAGCTCGTTGGAGAGCGCGGCCCTCAGGGTCTCGGGGCTCCAGTCCGTATGGGCGGCGTCGATGGTCCGCCGCGAGGCTTCCAGCTCCTGGAGCACGTCGCGGATCTCCTGCCCGAGCGGGATGATGTTCTCCTCGACGGGCGGGTTGGCGTTGCCCGCGCGGGCGCTTTCGAGGGCCTGGCGGATCGAGGCCAGCCAGCGGCGCATGATGATGGCCGCGATCATGGCCGCCAGGGCCGCGGCCCCAAAGGCGACGCCGGCGAGAGCCAGGAAGAGATAATTCCTCGCCTCCCCGCCGCGCTGGTCGGCATAGCTCAGATCGTGCAGGACCACGAGATGACCGGTCCGCCCCCCGACATTCAGCGGGAAGGAGCTGACCAGGATGTTGTGATCCTGGTTCCTGACGACGGAGAAGCTTTCCGCGTCGGACCGCGAGGCCTCCCGGCAGGAAAAGGACGGGGGCATGTTGCTGGTGGGGAAGCGCAGTTCCTGCCCGTCGCAATAGCCGATGGCGAGAACGCGCTCGTCGGTAGCGATGCGCTCGAACAGGATGCCGGCCTGCTGGATGTCGTTGCGGGCCAGGAGACCGCTCACCTGATCCCGGACGGAGTTGAAGACGAGGCGGGATCGCAGCTCGACGTCGCGGCGCGACCATTGTTCCACGAAGGATGTAGCAAAGGGCAGCACGGCCAGGATGACGATGGCCGCGACGAGCATTGCGATACCGCCAAAGCGGAAGATGATCCTCAAAACGCTAAGTCCCTTAAGAATACCAAGACCGTCATCGAGGCGGGCCGGTCCGATCCTGCGACGGAACCGCGGATTTTGCCTTCGATGGAGGAGCGCAGGAGAACCCAGCCCTCGCCCCTGTTATGGGTTCCCGCGCGGAACTTTCCAGGCTTGGCAGGTCTGCGGTTGAATCTCTTACGCCTTGTTCGGCACGGACAACGCTCCCGGGGGCTCAAACGAAAACCGCGGCCGAGGCTCATGGCCTCGACCGCGGTTTTCGATATTTGTCCGGACTGGAGGGATCAGTGCTCGCGGAAGGCGCGGGCGATCTGCTCCTCCATGGGCTTGAAGAAGTACTCGAACGGGGTGCGCTGGTTCACCTCGACGAAGACCTCGGCCTGCATGCCGGCGATCAGATGAAGGTTCTCGAGCTTCTTGATCTCGTCCTGGGGCAGCTCGACGCGGATCGTGTAGAAGGTCGCGCCCGTCTGCTGATCGCGCGATACGTCGGCCGAGATCCGGGCGACGGTGCCGTGCAGATCCGGGATCATGCGCGCATTCGAGGCATGGACCTTCACGGTCGCCTTCTGGCCGATCTTCACCTGGTCGATCTCGTTGGGCAGCACCTTGGCTTCGAGTTCGAGCTTGTCGTTCACCGGAACGATGTTCATCACCGGCTCGGCCGGGGAGATCACGCCGCCGATGGTGTGAACGTTCAGCTGGTGGACATAGCCGTCGCTCGGCGCGCGGATGTCGATGCGCTTCAGCTGGTCCTCGGCCGCCACGCGCCGCTCGGTGTATTCCGCGATCTTGCCCTGGATCTCGCGCAGCTCCTGCATCGCCTCGGCGCGCATCTGCTCGTCGATCTGGATGATCTGGAACTTGGTCTCGGCGATACGGCTCTCGGCCTGCGCGACGGCGGCGATGAGCTGGCCGCGCTGGCCTTCGATGCTCGCGGCGTCACGCTCGAGGGCGTTCAGGCGCGTGATCGGGACCAGATTCTTCTCGTAGAGATCGCGAACGCCCTTGAGTTCCGCCACGATCAGCTCGGCCTCACGGGCCTTGGCCGTCTGCTGGGCCTTCAAGCCCACGATCTCGTCCTCGGACTGCGCAATGCGCTTGCGGAGCTGGTCCTTCTGCGCGTCGCGCGAGGCGCCCCGCGCGGTGAAGAGCGTGCGCTCGGACGACATGATCTTGATGACGGCCGGCTCGTTGGTGCGGCTGGCGAATTCATCGGGCGTCCTGACTTCGGTCGCTCCATCGCGCTCGGCTTCCAGGCGCGCCTGGCGGCCGAGATACTCATCGAGCTGCTTGGACACCACCTGCAGGTTGGCGCGGGTCAGGGTCTCGTCCAGGCGGACCAGGAGATCGCCCTGGGACACCCGGTCACCTTCCTTGACCTTCAGCTCGCCGACGATGCCCCCGGTCGAGTGCTGGACCTTCTTCACGCTGGTATCGACCACGAACTGGCCGCCGGCAACAACCGCGCCGGAAAGGGTCGACGTGGCCGCCCAGAGGCCGATGGTTCCGGCGAAGAGGGCGATCATGGCCACGCCGCCGATCGTCGATTGCCGCAGCATCCGCTGGTGGGCGGAGGGTTTCTTGGGAGCTTGAATGACCAACATTTAACCAACCTCTCGCAGGTTCGCAGCCTGGGCTGCCGGCGCCTGCTGCGGCCGCACCGGGGCCGGTGCCGGCGTCGCATTGCGTTTCATGACGGACTGCAGAACCTCGTCGCGCGGTCCGACAGCCTTGATGCGGCCCTCTTCCATGATGGCGACCTGATCGACCTGGCCGAGAGCCGCCGGACGGTGCGTGATCACGATCACGACGCCGCCGCGCTTGCGAACTGCCAGGATGGCTTGGTTCAGAGCCTCGTCGCCGGCGCCGTCGAGGCTGGCATTCGGCTCGTCGAGCACGACCAGGAACGGGTTGCCGTAGAGGGCGCGGGCGAGGGCCACGCGCTGGCGCTGGCCACCCGACAGGGAGGCGCCGCTCTCGCCGATGCGGGTATCGTAGCCGTCGGGCAGGTTGAGGATGAGCTCATGCGCACCGGCGGTCTGAGCCGCGGCGATGATATCCTCCGGGTTGGGCTTCGGCTGGAAGCGGGCGATGTTCTCGGCGACCGTGCCCTCGAACAGCTCCACGTCCTGCGGGAGATAGCCCACGTGGCGGCCGAGAGAATCCGGCTCCCACTGGTCGAGCGCCGCGCCGTCGAGGCGGATCTCGCCGCGCAGGGTCGGCCACACGCCGACGAGGGCGCGGGCGAGGGTCGACTTGCCCGAGGCGCTGGGGCCGATGAGGCCGAGGCCCTGACCGGCCTGGAGTTTGAGCGAGGCGGCCTGGACGATCGGCAGCGAGGCGCCGGGAGCCCCGACATAGACCTCTTCCACCGACAGGGCGGCCTTCGGGGCGGGCAGCGGCATGCGCTGGCCCTGGGCCGGCACGAGCGACATGATGTGCTGCAGGCGGCGATAGGCCTGGCGGGAGGCGGTGAAGCCCTTCCAGTGCGCGACCGCGATTTCGATCGGGGCGAGAGCGCGGGACATCAGGATCGAGCCCGCGATCATGAGGCCGCCCGACATCTGTCCCTGGATCACGTAATAGGCGCCGAGACCGAGGACGGCCGACTGGATGACCATGCGGAAGACCTTGGCGAAGGCGCTGATGCCGGCCGAGGATTCGCTGGCGAGCAGGCCGTCATTGACGTGACGGACATGCACTTCGTCGTAGCGCTTGGCCAGGAAGCCGAGCATGCCGTTGGCGCGGATGGCCTCCGCGTTGCGGCGGCTCGTCTCGGCCATGGCATGGCGCTCGGCGCCGCTCTTGGTCACCTCATAGGACGGGGCCTTGCTCTTGGCGTCCGTGTAGAGGGTCAGGATGATGATGACCACGCCGCCGACCACGGACAGGACGCCGATGCCGGGGTGGATCATGAAGCAGCCGATGAGGAAGATCGGCATGAAGGGCATGTCGAACAGGGCTGTCGGACCCAGGCTCGACAGGAAGCCGCGGATCGTGTCGACATCGCGGATCGGCTGCATGCTCTCGGCCTGCTTGGCGCCCTTGAGGGGCATCGTGGCCACGAGATCGAAGACCCGGTGGGAGAGCAGCTCGTCGAAGCGGGCGCCGATGCGGGCCAGCATGCGGCCGCGCAGCATGTCGAGGCCGCCCGATAGGGAATACGCCGCGAGCGTGATCAGCGACAGGCCGATCAGGGTGGGGATGCTCCGGCTCGACAGCACGCGGTCATAGACCTGGAGCATATAGAGGGAGCCGGTGAGGGCCAGAAGGTTGACCACTGCCGAGAACACGGCAACCCCGGTGAAGGAGGGAAGACAGGACTTCAGAGCGTCTTGGACCTCTGTGCTTTCTTCCCGATTTCTCGATGCCTGCTTCATAATCTGTTTCCATCGGCCGACCGGCAATCCGGTGCCTTCGTGGTGGTAGAGCCATTGTGTAAGGTTATACCTTACCACAATGTTCGCCATCTGGCGATGGCTGCGATGTCGGGCTGTGGCCCCACAAGAGTATCCCGTTATGGTTAGGCCCGGAAGGGCCGGTTTCTCAGTACTCTTATGGGAATTGGAGGTGCCCCAAGATGGTCGCTTTCCGTTACGCCATCTTTGTAACCCTATTATATGTAACTATGTCAACAAAAAGTTCGATTCAGATATAAATTATTGATGTTCCTACCGATTTAGGGAGGCACGTAACGCAATTACCGAATTGTAAAGATAACCCTTTGGTAAACTTTCAGGGTTAATGCTCTCTGACCTGGAAATGAGGTCGGAATATGGACATCAACATACGTTCTCAGGCCCCCAGCGGAGCCGCCGAACAGGCCGGCGCAGCACCCGTTCACCCGACCCGGCTCGACCCCATGGCCAGTGCGGCCCTGGAAGAGGCCATCCGGAGCGCGAAGCTCGGCCTGAAGCCAGCGCCCTCCCCCGCGGCTGGAACAAGCGAAGCAGCGGCAGCGGGGCATCGACCCTCTCGCGCGAGGTACCTGGGACAAGCCGCCATGGCTCTTCTCCTGGTCGGAGCCGGCTGGACCGCCTCCTACATGGGAACATTGGCCAACCAGGAGGCCATCCGGCGCCTCGAAACCGAGACGACCCGCAGCCGGGATATCCTCGCCCGGCTGAGCACCGACCTGGACACCCTTCGAGAGACGGTCGTCGCGTTCAAGGATGTCGAGCACACCGCGTCCACATCGTCGGCGTCCGAACGGACGGAACTGTCGGACAAGGTCGAGCGCCTGACCGTCAGCCTGGAAGAGCCGGGCAAGAAGTTCTCCTCCCTCGAGGAAAGGTTCGGGCGGATGGAAAGCCAGATCATGACGGCTCTTGCGGAGCTGAACGCCAAGCCGGCGGCTCCGGCCGCACCTCCGGTGACGGAGGCGGTCCTGCGCGAGGAAGTCCCCGCGCCCAAGGAAGCTCCTGCTCCTAAGGAAGCTCCTGCCCCCAAGCCGCTGAAAAGCGAACCGGTCGACGGATGGGTACTCCGGGAGGTCTATGACGGCGCGGCCCTCGTCGAGAACCGCAGCCGCCGCCTCTACGAGGTCATGCCCGGCGGTCTCTTGCCCGGCGTCGGCCGCATCGAGGCCATCGAGCGCCGCGGCGCCCGCTGGGTGGTGGTCACCGACAAGGGCTTCATCGGCACCTACCGTTAACGGGGAATGATGCCCCTCAGGCCGTAGACGAGCCCCGCGAAGACCGCGAGGCTCGCCACATAGATCAGGACGAACCAGAGAAGGCGTTTCGCGCGCGATCCCGGCGGGCGATCCATGTCAGTCCGCATCAATGATACCCGTAGCCGCCGCCCGAGATCTCCTCGGCGACCTTGCCGCGGAAGACGTAATAGGCATAGGCCGTGTAGGCAAAGGTGATCGGCAGCACGATGGCGAAGCCGACCAGGGCGAAAAGCTGCGAACTGACCGTGTTGGCGGTGTCCCAGATCGTGAGGCTCGGCGGCACGATGAAGGGAAAGAGGCTGACGCCGAGGCCGAGATAGCCCAGCAGGAACAGGGCAATCGTCAGGAAAAACGGCCTCACGTGCCGCCCCTCCTCCAGGTCGCGGAAGAGCCGGTAGGCGACATAGGCCGTGACCAGCGGGATCGGCGCGAGGAAGGCGATATTCGGCCAGGTGAACCAGCGCGTCTCGATCTGCCGCCCCAGGAACGGCACCCATACCGACACGATCGCCATGGCGAGAATGGTGGCGAGGAGAAAGCGCACCGCCATGCGGCGCGCCCAGATTTCCAGTTCGCCCGTGGTCTTCATCACGCACCAGGTCGCGCCGAGAAGCCCATAGCCGCAGATGAGGCTGATGCCGGTGAGCACGCTGAAGGGCGTCAGGAAATCGAAGGTGCCGCCGGTGAACTGGCGACCGTCGGTGGGAAAGCCCTGCACGAAGGCGCCCAGCACCATGCCCTGGAAGAACGTCGCCAGGAGCGAGCCGAAGAAGAAGGCGTTGTCCCACACGAATTTCGAGCGATCCGCCTTGAAGCGGAACTCGAAAGCGACGCCGCGGAAGATCAGCGCGATCAGCATGAGGATGATCGGCACGTAGAGCGCCGGCATGAGGACCGCATAGGCGATGTGAAACACCGCGAAGAGACCGCCGCCGCCGAGGATGAGCCAGGTCTCGTTGCCGTCCCAGATCGGCGCCACCGAAAACATCATCCGGTCGCGCCAGTTCTCGCTGCCGGCCGCCTTGAAGAGGATGCCGACGCCGAGATCGAACCCATCGACAATCACGTACATGGCGACGGCGACCGCGATCAGCCCCGCCCAGATCAGCGGCAGCCAGAAGGCCAATCCTTCGTGTTCCATACCGAAACCGAACATGCCCTGCCCTCCTATTCCGCCGGCTGCGCGCGATGGCCCGGCCGTCCCTCGATCGCCTCATCCGGCACCGAGAACGGACGTTTCGGCCTCCTCCCGAGACCGTCTCCGGGGATATCCTCGACCGGGTCGGGCCCGCGCCGCAGGAGCTTGGCGAGGTAATAGGAGCCGAAGCCGAACACGAAGGCATAGACGACGATGAAGATCAGGAGCGACGCGGTCACCGCTCCAGCCGCGATGGGAGAGACCGCATCGGCCGTGCGCAGCTGACCGTAGACCACGTAAGGCTGACGGCCGATCTCCGCGACGAACCAACCGAAGAGCACGGCGCCGAAACCAGACGGCGTCATGATCATGGCGGCGGTCAGGAAGGTTCTGTTGGTGAAGAGCGTACCCTTCCAGCGCAGATAGAGGCTCCACAGCCCGATGCCGAGCATGGCGAACCCGATGGCGACCATGATGCGGAAGGAGAAGAACACGGGCCAGACCGGAGGACGCTCGTCCGGCGGCACTTCCTTCAGGCCGGGCACGACGCCGTCGAAGGCATGGGTCAGGACCCAGCTGCCGATCTTCGGGATGGCGATCTCGTAATGGTTCGTTTCCGCCACCTCGTCCGGAAGGGCGAACAGACGAAGCGGCATATTCGCCATCTTGTCCCAGTTGCCCTCGATGGCCGCCAGCTTCGTCGGCTGGTATTTGAGCACGCCGAGGCCATGGAGGTCGCCGATCAGGATCTGCACCGGCACGAAGATGGTGGCGAACCACAGCGCCATGGACAGGGAGCGCCGCGAGGCTTGCAGCTTCGCGGGCGGCGCGTCGTGGGGATGCCGGAGCAGCATCCAGGCCGACATGCCGGCGACCGCGAAAGCCGTTGTCAGATAGCAGCCCATCACCATATGGGCGTAGCGAAGCGGGAAGGACGGGTTGAAGACGACCTTGAACCAATCGACCGGCACCGCCTTGCCGTTCTCGATGGCGAACCCGTCGGGCGTCTGCATCCAGGAATTGGCGGACAGGATCCAGAAAGCCGAGATCAGCGTTCCCAGCGCCACCATGCAGGTGGCGAAGAAATGCAGGCGGTCGCCGACCTTTTCCCAGCCGAAGAGCATGATGCCCAGGAAGGCCGCCTCCAGGAAGAAGGCGGTGATCACCTCGTAGGCGATGACGGGTCCGAGCACGTTGCCGGTGAATTCGGAATATCGCGACCAGTTCGTCCCGAACTGGTAGCTCATCACGATCCCGGATACGACGCCGAGCCCGAAGGAGACGGCGAAGACCTTGACCCAGAAGCGGAAGAGGTTGCGATAGAGCGGGTCGCCCGTGCGCAGCCAGTTGAATTCCAGCGCCGCGAGCCAGCTGGCTAGACCGATGGTGAAGGCCGGGAAGATGATGTGAAAGGCGACCGTGAACCCGAACTGGATGCGCGAGAGCAACAGGGCATCGAATTCCATTTTCCGCTTCCCCTCATCGGCCTACCTGCCTGCTTTTAGGGCGACAGCCGGCAGCGACCAGAGGGCGGGACTGTTTCCAGCTCCGAGGGAACGGCTCCTTTCCTGACCTGCCGCCCTCTCAACGGCGAACCGGGGTGCCTTCGCGGATCACGCTCCCGCGGCTCAATGGGCCCGCAGATGGGGATCGTGCCGCATGGAAATCGGCCGCCATCCCGTGCTCAGGCGCTGCAGCGCCTCGAGCTCGATCGGGTCATGGCTGCAGAAGATCCTCACATTGTCGCGTTCGTCGTTGGCCAGGACACGCAGCCGCTCCTGGTTGTGGAGGCGAAGCGGCCGGTCCTCCTCCATCAGGGTCTGATAGGCGCGCAGCCCCGGCGTGCAGGAGGGGTCCTCGTCCATCTCGTGCCGGTGGAAATAGGCATCGCCGGCGTTGAGCAGCCAACCCTCCGGCGTGTCGATGGCGATGCCGGCATGGCCCATGGTGTGGCCCGGAAGCGGGATCATCAGAATCTCGGGCGGCACCCCGTCGAGGTCGCGGACGGAGCGGAAGCCGAACCACCCCTCGCCCGTCGGATCATAGAAACGCCAGTCCCGCACCTCGTCCCATTGCCGGGGGCTGTAGCGGCGGCGGTGGATGAAGCCCTGCCTCACCTCCGCCTCTTCGATCTCCGCACGCAGGACATGAACGGTCGCTTCCGGAAAATCCTCAAGGCCGCCCGCATGGTCGAAATCGAGATGGGTCAGCACGATGTGGCGCACGTCGCGCGGCGAGAAGCCGTGACTCCGCACCTGCTCCAGCGCCGTATAGCGGTGTTCCAGCTGGATCCGATTCGTGTGGATGAAGAGCGGGCTGATCCGCCCATAGGGATCTTCCACGTCCCTGGAGCCGAAGCCCGTATCGACTAGGACGAGGCCATTGTTGTCCGTCTCCACGAGCAGGCAATGGCAGATCAGATGGCCCGTCAGGCCAGGGCTCGCACCATCCCAAAGCTTGCCCCCGACGGGACACATGCAGCCGCAATTGAGATGGTGAATCCGCATGACGAGGCCTCGCTGAAATCGTGGTGGCGAAGCCCTAACGGACGAGACAGGGAAATGTTCGCGCCGCTCGTCGAAGACGGACGGTCCATCACCTACGGCAAGCGAAGGGCGGAAACGTGCTCGCCGTTCCGGCATTCATGGCGGCGACCACCATCATGTTGGCGAGGTCGAGTTCCTCAGCCGAGCGCGGGCACACATCGCCCTTGATCGTGCAGCCCGAAGCCAGGAAGGCATCGTGACGCTCGATGAAGTCTCGGCTCAGGCCCGTCATGCCGCGATGGGCAAGGGCGTCCGACCACGCCTTCCTGTAGCGGGCGCACTTCACCTCGGGCCAGCTTTGAGGCTGCGCCTCCTGCGCGACCGAGGGTGCGGCGAGGCAGGCGAGAAGGGCCGCGACGGCGGCAATCGAGGACGGTGAACGGCTCATCTCGCCTGGTTCCGGTTGACCGGATTGGATGACCACGCGGGAGGTGCGAGGTCAAGGCGCCTCGGCATCTCCTCTCTCATCAGCGGCCTCGGGCCGCCCCGTTCATCAAACCCGCATCTCGGGCTGATGCTTGTGCTTTCGACCCGCCGACGCACGACGCTTCTTCGCGGGTTTCTTCTCCGCCTTCTTCTCGACCTCACGGGAGAGGCGCTGCTCCAGCAGGGCCAGCACGGCGGCCTCTTCGGGCTTCAGGCTGGCGAGGTCCTCGCGCAGCTCCGTCTCGATCTCCTCCTTGATGTCCAGCAGCAGGCCTCCGTCGAGATAGGACGCGAAGATCTCCGGGTGCACGTAGCATTTGCGGCAGATGCTCGGCGTGTTGCCGAGGCGCGAGGAAACCCTCTCGATGGCCGCGCGGATGTTCTTCTTCGCCTTCGCGTCGCTGTCGAATTCCTCGAATTCCGCGAGAGCGAGCGCCGCGAGCACGGTCCCGGCCCAGGTGCGGAAATCCTTCGCCGTGATGTCGCGTCCGGTGATTTCCTTCAGATAGGCGTTCACGTCGGCCGAGGCGATCGATTGCTGCTCACCTGTCTCGTCGAGGTACTGGAACAGGTCCTGTCCCGGCAGGTCCTGGCACGCCTTCACGATACGGGCGATGCGCCGGTCCTTGACCTGCAGGCGCCACGTCTTGCCGCTCTTGCCCTTGAACTGGAAGCGCAGCTCGCTGCCGTCTACCTTCACATGCGGATCGCGCAAAGTGGTGAGGCCATAGCTCTTGTTTTGCTTGACGTAATCCGAATTGCCCACGCGAATGAGCGTGTTCTCCAGGAGATGCACGACCGTCGCCAGCACCTTCTCGCGCGGCAGGCCGCGCAAGCTCATATGCTCGTCGATGGTCTCGCGGATCGCCGGCAGCCCCTTGGCGAATTCGAGCATGTGCTCGTATTTCGTACTCTCGCGAACCTCGCGGAAAGCAGGATGATAGCGATATTGCTTACGGCCCTTGGCGTCGCGGCCCGTCGCCTGGATGTGGCCGTTCGCCCTGGCGCAGATCCAAACATCCGTGTAGGCGGGCGGGATCGCAAGCGACCTGATGCGCTCGAGCGTCGCCTTATCCTCGACCCTTCCGCCGCCTGGCTTGGTGTAGGTGAAACCCTTGCCCGACTTTTTGCGCCGAATTCCGGGCTCCTCGTCGGAGACGTAGAGCAGTCCCGCCGTCTCGGCGGCATCGCGAGGATCGACGATGTTCTCGGTGGTGGCGTTCGGGTCCAGCATGGCAAGCCTTGATTGAGGTGCAAGACGTCAACCGGGCCGCGCCAGTCCGGGTTCCCTGGAGGATTGTGCTCCGCGGGATCTGCGACTGTCGTTGCGGATCTTGAAGACCAGGATGGTGGCGCTCAACCCTAAGCTCAGCAGGTTGAAGATCATCACGGGCCAGCTGCCGATCAGGTACCCGTAGGCCGACCACAGCACGAAAGCGGTGACGGTGACCATGTACATGTGCTTCGAGATCGCCTTGGTATCCCGCTCGCGCCACGCCTTGATCACCTGCGGGACGAAGCTCGATGTCGAGAGGATGCCCGCAATCGTCGCCAGGACGGTCGGCAGCCAATCCGCCATGTCTGTTCTCTCCCTCTTTCAAGAATGACGGCAACGGGTCCCGATCGAGGGAGTTCCCTTTTGCCCCTTGCGGAGGGTAGAAGGGCGAAACCGTTTCATCTGGATTGTTCCTTGTCTTCCTTGTCCCAGCCTGACGTTCGGGGCCGCAAGCTCGTCTTCGTGATCACCGAGGACTGGTTCTTCGCCTCCCACTTTCTGCCCATGGCCAGGGCCGCGCGCGAGCTGGGCCTCGACGTCACGGTCGTGACCCGCGTACGCTCGCACCGGGACGTGATCGAGGCCACGGGCGCCAAGGTGATCCCGCTCGAAGCCGAGCGTCGTAGCCTGAATCCCATAGCGGCGGGCTATGCCGCCGGGCAGCTGGCGGCGATCCTGAAAGGCGAGAAGGCGGACCTCGTTCATTGCATCGCCCTTAAGGGAATCCTGGTTGGAGGCTTTGCCGCCGCCATGGCGGGCATCCCCCGCCGGGTCTATGCGCTGACCGGCTCCGGTTTCCTGGGCGCGCGCAAGGACATGGTCGCGCGCCTGTCGCAGCGCGCCGTGCGCCTGCTCGTGCGTGGCTTGGAGACGAACAAGACCCGCTACGTTTTCGAGAACACGGACGACCCTAGGCTTCTCGGCCTCGACCCGGCCAGCGATCGGGTGACGATCCTCGGCGGCGCCGGCATCGATCCGGATCTTCTCAGGCCGAGCCCCCTGCCCCCGTGCCTACCGCTCAAGGTCGCCCTGGTGGCCCGCATGCTCTGGTCCAAGGGAATCGACGTAGCCGTGGAGGCCGTGCAAACCGCAAGGGCGCAGGGCGCGGCCGTCGAGCTGTCTCTCTACGGCGCCCCCGATCCCTCCAATCCGAAGGCGATCCCGGAGGAGACCCTGAAAACGTGGAGCGCCGATCCCGGGATCTCCTGGTATGGGGCGACCAGGGACGTGGGCGCCGTCTGGCGCGAGCACCATGTCGCGTGCCTGCCCTCGCGCGGCGGCGAGGGCCTGCCTCGGACGCTGCTGGAAGCCGCCGCCTGCGGCCGCGCCATCGTCACCACGGACGTTCCGGGATGCCGCACCCTGGTGCGGGACGGCATCGAGGGCCTCCTCGTCCCTCCCGGGGATGCGACGGGCCTCGCCGCAGCGCTCGTCGCCCTGTCGCGCGAGCCCGAACGCGTGGCGCGCATGGGAGAGGCCGCCCGCGCCCGGGTTCTCAACGGTTTTACCGAGCGGGACGTCATCGAGAGCGTCAAACGGCTCTACCGCTCCATGCTGGCGTCATGATTTCCGATCCCGTGGCCTTCATCCGGTCCGAAACCCGCCTTCGCCCCGTGCCCCATGCGCCGGAAATCTCCCTGCATGTGGCCGACGAAGCGACGGAGCTTTGGCAGAAAACCGAGGAGGAGCTGGGCGAGATCGGTCTGCCGCCTCCTTTCTGGGCCTTCGCCTGGGCGGGCGGGCAGGCGCTCGCCCGCTACATCCTCGATCATCCGGAAACGGTACACGGACGGCGCGTGCTGGATTTCGCCTCGGGTTCGGGGCTCGTCGCCATCGCGGCCATGAAGGCGGGCGCCGCCGAGGTCACCGCCTGCGACATCGATTCCTTCGCCATTGCGGCCATGGGCCTCAATGCCGCGGCCAACGGCGTTTCCATCACCCCGCTTCAGGAGGACATCGTCGGTCGGGACGGAGGCTGGGATACGGTGCTGGCCGGCGATATCTGCTACGAGCGCGATCTCGCCGAGCGTGTCATCCAATGGCTGTTCTCCTTGAGCGAGAGGGGCGCCACGGTGCTGATCGGCGACCCGGGACGCAGTTATCTGCCCAAGGACCGGCTGGAGATTCTCGCCGCCTACGAGGTTCCGGTGACTCGCACCCTCGAAGACGCTGACATCAAGAAATCCAACGTCTGGCGCTTCCGGCAACCCTGATCGGCCGCCAGAGGGCCGATCTCGTCGCCGGGCGGTCCTCGAAGGGGCCCTTCCGGTCCGCTGCTCCAGGCCGCGCTTGACGAAGAGGGCTTTTGGCATCAGCTAAACGGCGGCAGCCCGGAGCTGCCGTCGTGGATTGCAGCATGTCCCTCACCTCGTCTCCCGAGACCTCCTCCGCTCCTGAGAGCCTCGCCGGTCCCGCCCCGCGCCACCGCACGGTGGGCGTGCGCGTGGGCTCCGTCATGGTCGGAGGCGGCGCGCCGATCGTCGTTCAGTCGATGACCAACACCGATACGGCGGACGTGGACGCGACCGTGAAGCAGGTCGCCGCCCTCGCCCAAACGGGATCGGAGATCGTGCGCATCACCGTGGACCGGGACGAGGCCGCCGCCGCGGTGCCGAAGATCCGCGAGAGGCTCGACCGGCTCGGGATCGACGTGCCGCTTGTCGGCGACTTCCACTATATCGGCCACCAGCTTCTCGCCGACCATCCCGCCTGCGCCGAGGCGCTGGCCAAGTACCGAATCAATCCCGGCAATGTGGGCTTCAAGGAGAAGAAGGACCGGCAGTTCGGGGCCATCGTCGAGCAGGCGATCCGCTACGGCAAGGCGGTGCGCATCGGGGCCAATTGGGGGTCGCTCGACCAGGAACTGCTGACCCATCTCATGAACGACAACGCGGCCTCGGCGAACCCTCGCGACATGCGCTGGGTCACCCGCGAGGCCATGATCCAGTCCGCCCTGCTCTCCGCCGCCCGTGCGGAGGAGATCGGACTGGGGAAGGACCGCATCATCCTGTCGGCGAAGGTTTCGGCCGTGCAGGACCTGATCGCCGTCTACCAGGATCTCGCCCGCCGGTCCGATTACGCGATTCACCTCGGCCTCACCGAGGCCGGCATGGGGACCAAGGGCATCGTGGCCTCGTCGGCCGCCATGGGGATCCTGCTCCAGCAGGGCATCGGCGACACGATTCGTTACTCCCTGACCCCGGAACCGGGCGGAGACCGGACCGTAGAGGTCAAGACGGCCCAGGAACTGCTCCAGACCATGGGCTTCCGCACCTTCGTACCGCTCGTCGCCGCCTGCCCGGGCTGCGGACGCACCACCTCGTCGGTGTTCCAGGAACTGGCGCGGGACATCCAGAACTGGATCTCCACCTCCATGCCCGAGTGGCGCCGGACCTATCCCGGCGTCGAGAACCTGAACGTGGCCGTAATGGGCTGCATCGTGAACGGGCCGGGCGAGTCGAAGCACGCCCATATCGGCATTTCGCTCCCCGGCACCGGCGAGCAGCCCGCCGCCCCGGTCTTCATCGACGGCCGCAAGGCCATGACCCTGCGCGGCCCGACCCTGGCCCAGGACTTCCAAAAAATCGTTCTCGGCTACATTGAGAAGAACTACGGCCAGCCTGGGCGCGATGCTGCCGAATGAAGCGGCAACCGTGGCCATGGAACCTCTGGCGAAATTCCGTTTTTAAGCTAAGGCGCGATGTGCTAGAGAGCGCGCCGCGACGGCAATGACGGCCGCTGCGCTCTTTGGAAAATGGGGCGGAGACCAAGCCGCCCTTCGTCGTTTGCAGGGTGTTTCAACAAGGGCCGTCTGCGGGCACGTCCGCGAAGAAAAGCACATATGGCAGAACAGCACGCCGTTGCCCCGGGACATGCCGATTCCGCAGCCCCCGAGGCCACCTTACCGGACAGCCACTCAAAGGCGAGTTTCTGGACCCTGACCCTGGGCGCCATCGGCGTCGTTTACGGGGATATCGGCACCAGCCCTCTCTACGCCATGCGTGAAACCGTTATGGCAGCTACCGGCGGCCACCATGGAACGCCAGTCCCCCTCACCCGCGAACTGGTGATCAGCATCCTTTCACTCCTGCTATGGGCGCTGATCCTCACGGTTTCCGTCAAGTACGTGGGCCTGCTGCTGCGGGCCGACAACAAGGGCGAGGGCGGTTCGCTGACCCTAGTCGCCCTGGCGCAGCGCGCACTCGGGCGGCGTAGCCTGCCGGTGCTCATGATGGGCATGGCGGGAGCAGCCCTGTTCTATGGCGATGCCGCCATCACGCCGGCAATCTCGGTGCTGTCGGCCCTCGAAGGCCTCAAGCTCGTCGCGCCTTCCTTCGATGCCTATGTCCTGCCCGGCGCCCTGGTCATCCTTATCGCCCTGTTCACTGTACAAAGCCGCGGCACCGGCAAAGTGGCGGCCTTCTTCGGCCCGCTCACGCTCCTGTGGTTCATCTCCATGGCGGGCCTCGGCCTGATCCATATCGCCGACGACTGGGAAGTGCTGCTGGCCTTCAATCCCTATCACGGCGTGTCGTTCCTCCTGACGCATCCGGGTACCGCCTTCGCCATCCTCGGCAGCGTCTGCCTGGCCGTGACCGGAGCCGAGGCGCTCTATGCGGATCTCGGCCATTTCGGCCGCAACCCGATCCGCGTGGCCTGGGGTACCGTCGTCTTCCCGGCGCTGGCGCTGAACTATCTCGGCCAGGGCGCCCTCGTCCTGTCGAATCCCGAAGCCATCACCAACCCCTTCTTCCTACTGGCCCCGCCCTGGCTGCTCCTGCCTCTCGTGATCCTCGCGACACTCGCGACCATCGTGGCGAGCCAAGCCGTGATCACCGGCGCCTATTCCCTGACCCGGCAGGCCGTTCAGCTCGGCCTGCTGCCGCGCCTGGAGGTTCGCTTCACCTCGGAAACGCACCAGGGGCAGATCTACCTGCCGCGGGTGAACTGGCTTCTCCTGGCCGCCGTCGTCGGCCTCGTGCTGCTCTTCGGCTCCTCGAGCAGCCTCGCCAGCGCCTACGGCATCGCGGTCTTCGGCACCATGGTGGTCACCACCCTGCTCGCCTGCCTGGTGATGAGCCGGAGCTGGGGCTGGGGTCCGGTGAAGACCGGGCTCATCATGATCCCCCTGTTGCTGATCGACCTGACCTTCCTGTCTTCGAACCTAGTCAAGCTTCTCGACGGCGGCTATGTACCCCTGATCATCGCGGGCGTCTTCTTCGTGGTCATGTGGACCTGGGTGAAGGGAACCCGGATCCTGTTCGAGAAGACCCGCAAGATCGACGTGCCGTTCCTCGAACTGGTGCAGATGCTGGAGAAGAGCCCGCCGCACCGGGTGAAGGGCACGGCCGTGTTCCTGACCAGCGACCCGGACACGGCGCCCGCCGCCCTCCTTCACAACCTCAAGCACAACAAGGTGCTGCACGAAAAGAACGTGATCCTCACGGTCAACAGTGCGGACGTTCCCCGGGTCGAGGACGAGGACCGCGTGGCCCTCGAGCATGTGGGCGATTCGTTTTGGCGTATCCGCCTGAGCTACGGCTACATGGAGACGCCCAATATCCCGCGCGGCCTCGCGATCCTGCGCAAGCAGGGCTTCAAGTTCGACATCATGGCGACGTCGTTCTTCCTGTCCCGCCGCTCGATCCGCCCCGCCAGCCAGTCGGGCATGCCGCTCTGGCAGGACAAGCTCTTCATCAGCCTGGCGAAATCGGCAAGCGACGCCACGGACTTCTTCCAGATCCCCACCGGGCGCGTGGTGGAGGTCGGCACGCAGGTGACTGTATAGGCCTGTTGCCCTTGGGATCGGGCGGTGTCAGTCTGGTCGGTCCATGACCGACGCCATCGCCGACATCGCCCTCGTTCGCCCGAGCCTGGACTGGCTCCCCCTCTACGCCGATGCCCTCGCGCGGGGCTGGTCGCCCAACACGGACCAGGACGTCAGCCGCGATCAGCTTCGCCAATTCCGGCGCAACCCCGAGCGCTTCCTGCGCGACCTCTACCACAGCCCCATGGTGCTGCTGCCGGACGGGCGCGAGGTTCCGCGTCTCCCGGCGCACGATTTCTGGATCGGCGACGGGGATTTCTGCGGCCGCATCGGCTTTCGCTTCCAGCGCGGCACGGAGGACCTGCCGGTCGCCCTCTACGGCCATATCGGCTACACCGTCGTGCCCTGGAAGCAGCGGCGCGGCTATGCCACGCAGGCGCTCCGCATGATCCTGCCGGTCTGCCGCTCGGAAGGCTTCTCGCGGGTGCTGATCACCTGCGACGACGACAACGAGGCGTCGCGGAAGGTCATCCTCGCCAATGGCGGCGTGCCAGCAGGCTCCCTCCCGCATAACCGCCGCCCCGGTCACGCCAAGCTGAAGTTCTGGGTGCCGACGGGCTGAGCCTGAGCCCCGCCCGCTCCCGGCTGCGGAGTCGAGACGACCCCGCGGCCCCTCTCGCTTGCCGGTTCAGACGATGAAGAAATCGTTATAGGTCAGCGCCTGCGCCCCCGCCATGACGGCGAATTGGACCGGCGCGAAGGCCGTCCCAATGCCGTCGGCATCGTAGGAGAGCGATCCCGTCGTATTGTCGTAGATGATCCTGTCGTTGGCATCGGCGGCGGCCGTTCCGACATGGAAGGCATCCTCCGTCAGGGCGCCCTTCGGCAGCGCCGCGAAGATGGCACTGTCCAGCTGGATCTTATCGGTCCCGGGGGTGTAGCCCCGAACGGTGTCGACGTTGTCGCTGCCCGGGGCGGTGTTGAAGAGGAAGGTATCGGCACCGCTGCCGCCAGTCAGCACGTCGTTGCCGAGACCGCCGTTGAGGATGTCGCGGCCGGTGCCTCCGGAAAGGCTGTCATTGCCGATCCCTCCGTCGAGACGATCGTTCCCCCGACCGCCGATCACCGTGTCGTTGCCGCTTTCGCCGAACAGCCGGTCGTTGCCCGATCCGCCGTCGAGCCGATCGTTCCCTGCCCCGCCGAAGATGCGGTCGTTGCCGCCGAGCCCAGGCAGGAAGTCGGCATCGGCCGTGCCTCTGATCGTATTGCTGCGGTCATTCGCAATCGTGAGCCATTGCCCCCGGATCGCGCCTTCCGGAGAACCCGACGTCGTGGCGTCCGTATAGAAGGGTGCATCGACTCCGGGAATACTCAGGTTGAGGATGCTGGCGAACCCCACGATCCAGACGCTGGCCGGATCCGCCGGATCCCAAGCGCCGCTCAAGGTCCAGGATCCGTCGCTATTGGGGGTGATCTGCAGACTGGGGTCCTGGTCGGGATTGATCTGACCGAAAACGAGCTCGCCGACATAGCCTGCCGTAGCGAAATGGAAATGGAAGCCCGTGACGTCGTCACTGGGATCGGCCGTCTGAGGCCCGGTGCCCGTCACGGCCCCGAAATCGAGTCCCTTCACATTGAACGTGTAGGCGGCCGTGACGGCAATGCTGTCGTAGACGATCGTCCCGACGGCTGTCGCTGGCGAGTTCGTCGACGGCACGACTTGACTTCCGGTCATGTTTACACGGAACGCTGTGGCCATCTATTCCTCCCGTGATCCAAGCCCCCGGGTAAGAAGCCCTGCCATCGGCTCCGGTCGACACGCCTTGTCGACCATCGGATGCTCTTCGTGACTGCATCATGCGTTGATGCCGGGCTGACAAAAGCTTGAACCAAATCGGACGATTTTTACAGGTTCAATGAGCCCCGCAGCTTTCGGGTTACGCCTTCATCGCATGTAACCGGGTAGCGCTATTTTGAGACCCAAATCCGTAGGATTCCGGCTGCGTCCATGGGCCGGAACGGCTTTGTCCGGAACGTTCGGTGATCACGCTCCGCGAGCGGAAGTCGCTCATTGCACAAGCGATTTTTGTAGATCCAACGATTTCATGGCGCCTCTCGCATGCCTGGGCAGCCCCCGCGACCCCCGGGAGAGGCCTGCGGCCCCGTCGCGTCCATGATGTCTGTTGCGAAGGCAACGCTTTCAGCGGGCGAATGCGTGATTATCCATAATAGTACAATGGCTTAGCTTCCATCGGACGCGTGACGGATTTCTGCACGCGAACGACGCGATGGATGATGGGCGAATCCCGTTGCCACCGGATTCACCGAGAGGAAACCTCGTAAAACGGGATGTCAGACTCAGACCTGCCGCTCGACCACGAAGCGCACGGCTTCCCGCAACGTCTGGGCTTGCGGGCCGAACCCGTCGAGAGCGCCCTCAGCCTGCTCCACGAGCTGTCGGCACTCGCGCTGGGCGCCTTCCATCCCGAGCAGGTCCACGAGGGTGGCCTTGCCCTTCTCCTGGTCCTTGCCCGTGCGTTTTCCGAGAGCTTCCGGGGTGGCCTCCCGGTCGAGAATATCGTCCGCGACCTGGAAGGCGGCGCCGAGCGCCCGTCCGTATGCGACGAGCTTTTCGCGCGCCCGCGCATCGGCCTGTCCCAGGATCGCGCCCGCCTCCACCGAGAAGGTGAGGATCGCGCCGGTCTTCATCATCTGGAGCAGCCGCACATCGGCCTCGCCCATGGTGACGGTCCCGTAGCGCCCCTCCGCGGTCAGGTCGAGAAGCTGCCCTCCGACCATGCCGCCCAGCCCCGATGCGCGCGCGAGGCCGAGCACGAGGTCGGAACGAATGCCCGCATCCACGGCCGTCGCCGGATCGGCGAGGACCTCGAAGGCGAGGGTCTGCAGGGCGTCGCCCACCAGGATGGCGGTCGCCTCGTCATAGGCCTTATGCACGGTCGGACGCCCCCGGCGCAGGTCGTCGTCGTCCATGGACGGCAGATCATCATGCACCAGGGAATAGCAATGCAGGAGCTCGACCGCGCAGCCCGCCCTGAGCGCCCCCTGCCCTTGCACTCCGAGGAGGCGCGCCGCCTCGATGGTCAGGAAGGGGCGCAGGCGCTTGCCGCCTCCGAGGACCGCGTGACGCATGGCGGCCATGAGGCGGGGCGGGCGGGCAAGCTCGCCCGGAGCGGCTTTGTCTGATAGCAAGGCTTCGAGACTTGCTTCGACAACCTTCGCGGCGTCGGAGAGCCGTGTGGTGAAAGAGCTGGTGGATGGCGTCATGATGAGCCTGGATTCGGATGGAGCCGCCGCTCCACCCGAGGGGAGCGTTGATGAACGAGCGAGGCCGAGATGGACGCTGCGGTCGGGGCGGCCGCGGACGCCGATGACGGTCGCCCGCTTTATCCGCCGACTCGTCCGGATCGGCCTTGGTCTCATTCTCTTATGGGTCGGGGTGGTCTTTTGGCTAGGCCTTTTGTACTGGACCGTGCCGCCGGTCTCGACCCTGATGCTCGGCCGCTGGCTCACCCTGCAGCCCGTCGAGAGAACCTATGTAGCTCTGGACGAGATCTCGCCGAACCTGCCACTCGCCGTCATGACGTCCGAGGACAGCCGCTTCTGCGAGCATGGCGGGGTGGACTGGGACGCGCTCTGGGACGTGGTGGAGGCCGCCGACGGAGACGGCCCGTCCCGTGGCGCCTCGACCATTCCCATGCAGGTGGCGAAGAACCTCTTCCTGTGGCCGAGCCGTTCCTATCTCCGCAAGGGGCTGGAGATCCCGGTGGCCCTCTATCTCGACCTGATCTGGTCGAAGCGGAAGATGATGGAGGTCTATCTCAACGTGGCCGAATGGGGCGACGGCGTCTTCGGAGCCGAGGCGGCCGCCCAGAAGTATTTCCGCAAGCCCGCCAGGAACCTGACCCGCCAGGAGGCCGCCCTGCTGGCGCGGGCCCTGCCCAACCCCCTGGTGCGCAATCCGGCCCGGCCGCGGCCCGGTCACCGGGCCCTGGCGGGCCAGCTCCAGTCGCGCATGGCACGGGCCGCGCCCTTCAGCGACTGCCTCAGGCCCTAACCCCTGCGGCAATGAAAAACCCTCGGAATGCGTCGAGGGGCTAGATATTTCCCCAAAGACCTTGTATGAGGCGCAACCTCATCAAGTTTGAGATGTGAGCGTTCCCCGGTTGAGCGGGCGCTCCGCTATTTTAACCGGAGACGAGATATGGCCGTTCCAAAAAGAAAAACGTCGCCTTCGCGGCGCGGAATGCGTCGCTCCGCCGATGCCTTGCAGGCCCCGACCTACATCGAGGACAAGGATTCCGGCGAGCTGCGCCGCCCCCACCATGTTGACCTGAAGACCGGCATGTACCGTGGCCGTCAGGTTCTCAAGGTGAAGACCGACGCTTGATCGACGCGATATGCGACGATCCGAACCGGCGCCCCAGGCGCCGGTTTTTTTATGCCCGCAATCCCCAAGGGGCCTGATTTCGCTTTGCTTTTTACCCTTCATTAAGCCTGGGGGCGGATCCTGCATCCCTTGATATTCCGGGCGGTCAGGCGTGCGAAGGCGCTCTTGGCCCGCCCCGGATCGTGCGAATTTCGAGGGTGAGTGTGATGGCGACGAAGGGGCAGGGCCGGACCGGGCTGTTCAAGGGCGTTTCCCGGCCGCGGCGCCAGGCCTCCCGGAGCCACCTGCCTCCGGCCGCGAGCGTCACCTATGCCTGGGACATGATGTCCGACGTCCTGACCTGGGGCCCCGGCGCGGCCGAAACCCTCGGTCTGCCGGCGAAAGACCTACCGAAGACCGGCCAGGCCTTCTCCCACCTGATCGAACCCGGTTGCGGCCTGCCCCGCCAGGATGCCATCGCGGTCACCGCGGATTCGGGCGGCGCCTACGAGACCCGCTATGCCCTGCGCTTCGAGCCCGACCGGGTGGTCATGGTCGAGGATGCGGGCCGCTGTCAGCCCGACATCCAAGGGCTCCCCTCCTTCGCTCGCGGCCAGTTGCGCCTTGATCTGGCTCCGGCGGCCCGGGACCTGCTGCCCGCGATGCTGAAACAGCGCTCCGATCTTCTGTGCGGCATCCAGAACGGCATCAACGAGGCCCTGAGGGTCTCCCAGACCTGCACCCTGATCGTTGGTGCCCTCGAAGACGAAGGCGCCGACGCGATGGCGGAAATCGCCCGGAAGGTGCGCCCGATGATGCGCCGCCACGATCTCTTCACCGTCCTCGGTCCACATCGCTTCGCCCTGACGCTGACGTGTTGCCCGGCCGCCGATGCCCCGAGCGCCATGAGGCGCCTCGCCGGTCTCATCAAGGATCACCCGGCTGTCGCCTCGCTGAATCTCGGGGCGTCCTGCGCGCCGGACCATACCTTCAAGGCCATCAAGCTGCTGCGTTTCGCCGAACAGGCCTTGGCCTCGGGGCTCGAGCGCGGGGAAGCCTGCAGGCTCTACGACGCGCACCCGAAGGCCCCCCCGCCGGATGCCGAGCAGGCCCCATTCGACTGGATCGCCGCTCTCAACGACCGGAGCTTGGCCCTGGCCTGCCGGCCGGTGGTGGAGGCTCAAAGCCGCGCCCCGGCCCTGATGCAGGCCTGCACCTCCCTGGCACTCCCCGGGGGCCACGCGCTCCCGCTCGGCCCGGTTCCGAAGCTCAAGGACACGAACCTCGCCCTCCTGGTCGATGCTCGCATGCTGGAGCAGGCAGCCGACCATCTGAACGACCATCCGGGGATGCGCCTGGCGCTGCCGGTCTCCGCCAGGACCCTGAAGGATAGCGAATGGCTGCCCATGCTGGCGGCCCATCTCGGCGCCCGGCCTGGCATCGAGTCGCGGCTCATCGTCGAGGTTCCCGAGATCGCCCTGGCCGAGTGCCGGACGATCCTGGGCCGCCTCCACGCCATGAAGGCCTTGGGAATGGGCCTTGCGCTCACCGGCTTCGGAGCGGGCCATGTGACGCCGGACCAGCTGCGAATGCTGCCCATCGACCTTCTCAAGATCGATGGCGTCTTCATTCAGCCGCTCAAGCGTTCGACCGACGACCGCCTCACCGTCAGGACCCTGATCGACAGGGCCCAGCATCTCGGCATCGCGACCGCGGCCGAATGGGTGGATGACGAAGCCACCGCCCGCCTGCTGACATCCTGGGGCGTGGACTACATGGAGGGGGCCCTGTTCGGCGAGCCCGAGATGCTCCCGCAGGCCTCGAGCCTGCAGCGGATGCTGAAGAAGGCGCGCGGCTGATATCGGGCTACTTGCTCGACAGCTTGTCGAGCTTCGCCTGCATATCGGCCATCTGCTGCTTCAGGCGATCGAGGTCGTTCGCCTCCTCGCCCTTGGCCGCCGGCTTCGTCTCGGGCGTCCCCGACGCGGCTTGAGGGAAGGGCGAGAACATGCGCATGGCTTCCGTGAAGAAGCCCATGTTCTTGCGCACCTGCTCCTCCATCGCCTGGAAGGCCCCCGGACCGAAGGTCTGCGCCATCTGTTCCCGTAGCTTCTGCTGCTCCTGGGACAGGTTGTTCATGGAAAATTCGAGGTAGCTCGGCACCAGGGCCTGCATGCTGTCGCCGTAGAAGCGGATGAGCTGGCGGAGCACCGTGACCGGCAGGAGGTTCGGCCCTTCCTTGTTCTCCTGCTCGAAGATGATCTGCGCCAGGACCGAGCGGGTGATCTCCTCGCCGGACTTCGCGTCATAGACCACGAAATCCTCGCCTTTGCGCACCATGCCGGCCAGATCTTCCAGCGTCACGTAGGTGGATGTGCCCGTGTGGTAGAGGCGGCGGTTGGCATATTTCTTGATGACCGTCGGTTGTTTGTCCGTCGCCATTTCGCCCGATACGCTCCCGGGAAAACTAACATGGCCGAAATCCCGATCCCGATCCGCAGGATACCGGCCGTTAATGATTATAAGTCTTATGCCGGCCGATCAAAGCGCCAAAAGTCTAAGGCGCGTCGGAGCAGGGTTGCACGATCCGGTCCTTGACATCCCACCCTCTGGGGATTTGATCGAGCCGGCACTACATTCATTCTGCGACCAGACAATCAGCATGAGGAGAGAGGAATGGCCGGAGACAGGATCGTCATCGTCGGCGCGGCGCGCACCCCCGTCGGCTCGTTCAACGGCGCCTTCGCCAATACCCCGGCTCATGAGCTCGGCGCCATCGCCATCAAGGCGGCCCTCGAACGCGCCAAGGTCGAAGGCGGAGAGGTGGACGAGGTGATCCTCGGCCAGATCCTCACCGCGGCCCAGGGCCAGAACCCGGCCCGTCAGGCCGCCATGGCGGCGGGCGTACCGCAGGAAAAGACCGCCTGGGGCCTCAACCAGCTCTGCGGCTCCGGCCTGCGCACGGTCGCCATCGGCATGCAGCAGATCGCCAATGGTGACGCCAACATCATCGTGGCGGGCGGCCAGGAATCCATGTCGCTGGCGCCCCATGCCGCCCATATGCGGTCCGGCACCAAGATGGGCGATTTCAAGCTCATGGACACCATGCTCAAGGACGGCCTGATGGACGCCTTCCACGGCTATCACATGGGCAACACCGCCGAGAACGTGGCCCAGCGCTGGCAGCTCACCCGTGAGGAGCAGGACCAGTTCGCCACCGGCTCCCAGAACAAGGCCGAGGCCGCCCAAAAGGAAGGCCGTTTCAAGGACGAGATCATCCCCGTGACGATTTCCTCCCGCAAGGGCGACATCGTCGTGGACCAGGACGAGTACATCCGCGCCGGCACCACGATCGAGTCGCTCGCCAAGCTGCGCCCTGCCTTCTCGAAGGAAGGCACGGTTACGGCGGGCAACGCCTCGGGCATCAATGACGGCGCGGCCGCCATCGTGCTGATGACGGAGGCCGAGGCGGAGAAGCGCGGCCTGACCCCGCTCGCCCGCATTGCCTCCTGGGCGACCGCCGGCGTCGATCCGGCCATCATGGGCACGGGCCCGATCCCGTCCTCGCGCAAGGCCCTGGAGAAAGCCGGCTGGAAGGTGGCCGACCTCGAGCTCGTGGAAGCCAACGAGGCGTTCGCCGCCCAGGCACTCGCGGTCAACAAGGACATGGGCTGGGATCCGTCCATCGTGAACGTGAACGGCGGCGCCATCGCCATCGGCCACCCGATCGGCGCATCAGGCGCCCGTGTGCTCGTGACTCTTCTCCACGAGATGGGCCGGCGCAACGCCAAGAAGGGTCTCGCGACCCTCTGCATCGGCGGCGGCATGGGCGTGGCCATGTGCCTCGAGCGCTGAACGGCCTGACGCACCAAGACTGCTAAAACGTCATGAAGCTCCGGAAATTCCGGAGCTTCTCTCTTTCCCGTTCCGTCAAATATCCTAAGCTATGTTGTCAGGGGCTCGGATCGGGCCGCCTGACAGTGAATGGATCCGACAGAGATCCGAGCGGGAACGGTCTTGGGAAGGAAACAGCATGGCGCGTGTTGCAGTGGTTACCGGCGGCACCCGCGGCATCGGTGCCGCGATTTCGAAGGGCTTGAAGGACGCGGGCTACAAGGTTGCGGCCAATTACGGTGGCAATGACGAAGCAGCCAACCGTTTCAAGCAGGAGACCGGCATCCCGGTCTTCAAGTTCGACGTTTCCGATGCGGCATCCTGCGAGAGCGGCATCAAGGCGGTCGAAGCCGAGCTCGGCCCCGTCGACATTTTGGTCAACAACGCGGGCATCACCCGCGACGGCATGTTCCACAAGATGACCTACGACCAGTGGTCTGCCGTCATCCGCACCAATCTCGATTCCATGTTCACCTGCACGCGCCCTGTGATCGAGGGCATGCGCGAACGCGGCTTCGGGCGCATCATCATCATCTCGTCCATCAACGGCCAGAAAGGTCAGATGGGACAGGCGAACTATTCCGCTGCGAAAGCGGGCGTGATCGGCTTCGCCAAGGCCC
Organism: Microvirga sp. Mcv34; assembly: GCF_024519725.1. GTDB lineage: Bacteria > Pseudomonadota > Alphaproteobacteria > Rhizobiales > Beijerinckiaceae > Microvirga. The sequence goes on from NZ_JALJRK010000016.1 coordinate 54,490, forward strand.
TGGCGCAGGAGAACGCCAACAAGGGCGTCACGGTCAACGTGATCGCGCCCGGCTACATCGCCACGGAAATGGTGAAGGCCGTCCCCGAAGAGGTTCTCAAGTCGAAGATCCTGCCGCTCATCCCCGTCGGCCGCCTCGGCGAGGCGGAGGAGATCGCCCGCAGCGTGCTCTTCCTGGCCGCCGACGAGGCCGGCTTCGTCACCGGTTCGACCCTGTCCGTCAACGGCGGCCAATACATGGCCTGACCGACTTGGCCTGACCGACTTGGCCTGATTGACTTGGCCTGATCGACTTGACCTGACCCGCACGGCATCGTTCCGGACCCGGCCTGTTCGCGCCGGGTTTCGGAACGACGCGCCCTATCCTGCCTGCAATACGGAGAATGTGACGAATGAACCGCATCGACATGGCGGGCCGAACCGTCGTGATCACGGGAGGGGCTCGCGGCATCGGCTATGCGATCGGCGAGCGCCTCGTGCAATCGGGCGCTCGCGTCGCCATCTGGGATCTCCGCCTCGACGAAGCCCGGACCAGTGCCGCCGCGCTCTCGCAGAATTGCCTCGGCCTGAGCGTCGACGTCTCGGACGGCCTGTCGGTCGAGCACGCCGCGCAGCAGACCCACGCCGCCTTCGGGCGCATCGACGGCCTGGTGAACGGCGCCGGGATCACGGGACCGGTCAAGCCTCTGGCCGAGTATTCCGTCGAGGAGTGGCGCAGCGTCGTCGAGGTCAACCTGACCGGCACCTTCAATTGCTGCCGCTTCATCGTGCCGATCATGCAGGAGAACGATTACGGCCGCATCGTCAACATTTCCTCGGTCGCCGGCAAGGAGGGCAACCCGAACCTCGCCGCCTACAGCGCCGCGAAGGCGGGCATTATCGGCCTCACCAAGTCGCTCGGCAAGGAATTGGCCAAGACCGGCATCGCGGTGAACTGCATCACGCCGACCACGGCCAAGACGAAGATCCTCGATTCCCTGACGCCGGAATTCATCGAATACATGCGCGTGCGCATCCCGCGCGACCGCTTCGCCGAGCTGCACGAGATCGCCGCCATGGTGGCCTGGATGCTCTCCGAGGAGAACTCCTTCACCACGGCTGCCACCTTCGATCTCAGCGGCGGGCGCACGACCTACTGAAATTTCTCCATCATCGTATCTCGGCCCTTCGCGTCATCGACGAAGACATGGTAGGTGGCGGCCATGACGACTCGCACCGCCACCTCCATCGGCCTCATCGCCATCCTGCTCTGGTCCATGCTTGCCCTGTTCACGGCGGCGACGGGCACGATTCCGCCGTTCCAGCTCAACGCCATGACGTTCCTCGTCGGCGGGCTGGTGGGCGTGGGGAGCTGGATCGTGCGGCCTCAAGGGCTCAAGGCCCTGCACCAGAAGCCGGTCGTCTGGGCCTTGGGCATCGGCGGCCTGTTCGGCTACCACGCGCTCTATTTCGCCGCCCTGCGCTGGGCGCCGCCGGCCGAGTCGGGCCTGATCAACTACCTCTGGCCACTGCTGATCGTGCTGTTCTCCTCGCTCCTGCCCGGCGAGCATCTGCGGCGCTCGCATATCGTGGGAGCGCTGCTCGGATTCGCCGGCGTCATCGTGCTGATCGCCGGACGCGGCGCCTTCGATGCCCGCGCCGAATACATGCCCGGCTATATCTGCGCCTTCGTGGCCGCCTTCGTCTGGGCCGGCTATTCGGTGCTCTCCCGCCGTTTCGGCCAGGTGCCGACCGATGCGGTGGCGGGCTTCTGCCTCATGACCTCGCTCCTGAGCCTCGTCTGCCACCTCGCCTTCGAGACCACTGTCTGGCCCGAGACGACGACGCAATGGCTCGCCCTCCTGGCGCTTGGCCTTGGCCCCGTGGGCGCGGCTTTCTATGTGTGGGACATCGGCATGAAGCGTGGCGACATCCGCTTTCTCGGAGTCGCCTCCTATGCGACGCCGGTGCTGTCGACCCTGCTGCTGGTGGTCGCCGGCTATGCGGAGCCGACCCTGACGCTCGTCCTCGCCTGCGGCCTCATCGTGGCCGGTGCTCTTATCGCTACTCTCACACCGAAGAAGACCGTCCCGGCATGACCCGGTGAGTATAGCGGTAGGCGGTCTCGAAACCGAGCGTGCCGTAGAGAGCGCGGGCGATCTCGTTTTCCTCGCGCACCTGCAGATAGGCGGTATGCGCGCCCTCCCGGCAGCCCCAGGCCATGAGGCTCGCCACCACGCGCCGGCCCAGGCCGATACCGCGCAGGTCCGGCGCGACCACGATGTCGTAGAGGCCGACATAGCCGCGCTCCACCACGCCGAGGCCCCAGGCCACCGGCCTCTCGTCGAGGCTGAGCGTGGCATAGGCTGTCTTCTGGCGGATTCGGGACACGATCCTCATCAGGGTCTCGTCATCGGCCTTGTCGCCGCCGTAGGATTCCGCCGCCGCCCGCACCCAGCGCTTGGATGGCTGCGGATCGAGGTTGACTTCCGGGTCGCTCTCGCAATCGCCGATCTGGATCGGAGCCGTGAGCACGTGCGTGGGCTCGATGTCCTTGAAGCCCCGCTCCTTCAGCAGCTCGTCCACCTGGGGCGCCTCCACGCCGTTGAGGCGGAAGGTGGGACGCACATTGGCCTCCACGAAACGCGCGACCATGTAATCGAGAAGCTCGTCGTCGAGGCCGATATCGGGCCGGAAGGGCGTCGCGGAATTAGCCCGCTTCGAGTAGCCGTTCGCAAGACGGAGGACCCAGGCGTCGTAGAGCTGATAATCGAACGAGGGCCATGCGTTCAGGAGGCGGCTCTCGAGTCCGATGATGAGGCTGTGGTCGTTCATGAGGCTGTCGGCTCCCGCAAGGTCATGCCCTCATCAGAACCTGTTCTTCCATTCGCGCAAGGCCTGAAACACCTCCACGGGCGAAGCCCCTTCCTTATGAACGGATTTCGCGAGCGCAGGCTCCCCGGCCCGTAAGAACGGGTTGGTGGCCTTCTCCTGGCCGATGGTCGTCGGCACCAGGAAGCGGCCCTCCGTCTTGGCCATTTCCGCTCCCGCCGCCCGCGCCTTGAGGGCGTCGTTGTCCGGATCGGCGGCGAGCGCGAAACGCGCATTGGACAGCGTGTAATCGTGCCCGCAATAGACCCGCGCCTCGTCCGGCAAGGAAGCGAGACGCAGCAGCGTGGCCCAGAATTCCGCGTAGGTTCCCTCGAACATCCGCCCGCAGCCTAGGGTGAAGAGGGTGTCGCCGGCGAACAGGGCCCGATCCGCCGCGAACCAGTAGGAGACATGGTCCAGGCAATGGCCCGGCGTTTCCCAGACATGAGCCTGAAGGCCGCCCACATGCACCGTGTCGCCCTCGCGCACATAGGCATCGGCGGACGGCACGGCCTCACGCGCCTTGACCGGAGCCACGACCCGGCAGCCCGTGCGGCGCTTCAGGGGCTCCACGGCCTGCACGTGATCGGCATGGCGGTGCGTGACCAGAATGTCGGTGAGCTGCCATCCTGTCTGAGCGAGAGCCGTCAGGATCGGCCCCTCCTCGGGCGCGTCGATGGCCGCGCAGGCTCCCGTATTGGGATCGTGGACCAGAACACCGATATTGTCCTGGAGGCAGAGAAAGGCGTGGATCTGGGCGGACATCGAGGCACCTTGTCTTGATGTGCTCTGAGCTATCATGGAACAGTCGGCCCGTGAAACCAGACCCGGAGCCCGTAATCGCCTGCGGGTCAGATCGAGAGGCATCCCGTTGAGGCCATGAGCATCGACATCACCGATCTGCGAGGCTTCTACGCCAGTCCGCTGGGAGCCGTGACGCGCCGGTTCGTCGGACGCGCCATCGACCGGTTCTGGGGACCGCTCACGGGCCTGCGCGTGCTCGGCCTCGGCTATGCGCCGCCCTATCTCTCCGCCGTGAAGGGCGACAGCGAGCGGACCCTGGCCTTCATGCCGGCGAACCAGGGCGTGGTGAACTGGCCCAGAAGCGGCGCCTCGGCGTCGGCGCTCGTCGATCCGCTGATGATGCCCCTGCCCGATGCCTCCATCGACCGCGTACTCGTGGTCCATGCCCTGGAAACGGTGGAGAGCCCGACCGAGCTCCTGCACGAGATCTGGCGTATCCTCACCCCCGGCGGACGGATCATCCTGGTGGCCCCCAACCGTCGTGGCCTGTGGGCGCGCATGGACACGACCCCCTTCGGCTACGGGCAGCCTTACAGCCGCTCGCAGCTCAAGAGCCTGATGCGCCAGACCTGGTTCTCCCCCGAAGGCTGGGCCGAAACCCTCTACGTCCCCCCCTTGCGCAACCGCCTCCTGCTCCAGAGCGCCCAAGCCTGGGAACGGGTCGGCGCGGGGTTCTCGCTGCCCTTCGCGGGCCTGCACATCGTGGAGGCGACGAAGCAGCTCTACCGGCCCGGAGCCGTCCATGCGGTGCGCCGCTCCCGGCGCCTCTCGCCCGTTTTCGTCCCGGCTCCGGCCGCTCCGGCCTCCCGAATGACGCCGCTGTCTTGATTCCGCCGGGTTTTACGGGAGTAAGTCCAGCGCATCGTGCGGAAAAGTGGCCCCGGTTTTCCGACCTTGACGATGCGCGATTTAAAAACTGAGCATCGAATGGGTCCCAAAAGTGGGCCCACTTTTGGGTCCGATGCTCCAGGCTCAACTTGACTTGAGTCCTCCAAAACGCCAGTGTCCGGCCCGCTTCGGCAGGGCTATCCGGTCACGCCGGCCTTCATGTTCGTTGGAGCATCGTGCGGAAAAGTGGTCCCGGTTTTCTGCCTGAACGATGCTCTCATAAAGGAGAAAGCATCGGGTTAGTCCCAAAAGTGCAAATCCACTTTTGGGCCCGATGCTATAGAGTCTGATGCGCAGTTATCTCGATTTCGAAAAGCCCGTCGCCGAGCTGGAAGCCAAGGTCGAGGAGCTCCGGGCCCTCGGTGAGAACCGGGACGCCGTCTCCATCACCGACGACATCTCGCGCCTGGAGGTCAAGGCCGCCGATGCCTTGAAGGAGCTCTATGCCAAGCTTACGCCCTGGCAGAAGACCCTGGTCGCGCGCCATCCCCAGCGCCCGCATTTCATCGATTACTGCGCCGGACTCATCACCGAGTTCACCCCGCTCGCCGGGGACCGCAAGTTCGCCGAGGACGAGGCCATCGTCGGCGGCTTCGGCCGCTTCCGCGGCCAGCCGGTCTGCGTGATGGGGCAGGAGAAGGGCCACAACACCGAAACCCGTATCCGGCACAATTTCGGCATGGCCCGCCCCGAGGGCTATCGCAAGGCCGTGCGCCTGATGGAAATGGCCGACCGGTTCGGGTTGCCCGTCCTCTCCTTCGTGGACACCGCCGGAGCCTATCCCGGCATCGAGGCGGAAGAGCGCGGTCAGGCCGAAGCCATCGCCCGCTCGACCGAGATGCAGCTGGCGCTCGGCGTGCCGAACGTCTCCCTCGTGATCGGCGAAGGTGGTTCGGGCGGCGCCATCGCCATCGCGACGGCCAACAAAGTGCTGATGCTGGAGCACGCCATCTACAGCGTGATCTCTCCGGAAGGCGCGGCCTCGATCCTCTGGCGCGACGCCGCCCGGGCCCAGGACGCGGCCACCAACATGAAGATCACGGCCCAGGACCTCCTGCGTCTCGGCATCATCGACGGCATCGTCACGGAACCCGTGGGCGGCGCCCACCGGGACCCGGAGGCGACCATCCAGGCCGCCGGCAACGCCATCGAGGAAGCCCTGCAGGACCTCGGCAACATGGGTCCGGCCGAGATCCGCGACCATCGCGCCGAGAAGTTCCTCAATATCGGCCGCAAGCTCTAAGTCGACTCGTTCGATTTCTTGCCCGCCCGCCATCTCGGGCGGGTTCCTCTTGCGGCTCTCCATTACCCCGGAAGAGACATGCACCCCTCCGATGAGCGGTGCTGAAGCCCGTTTCAGCCCGATCTTTTACCTTCGATTCAGCATAACTCCGTTACGGCCCCGCTTGCAGTAATGACCAGTTAAGGCTAACGATTTAGGGGTTAAAGGGGAACTGAACGGCACAGACGTCGGGCAGATCAAAAATTGCGGGGTCCCCCATGATGAAGCGTTTTGCATTGGCCGCGAGCCTGGTGCTCGCGCTTGCCGCCTGTCAGGACGACCAGCTTTCCCGTGGGTCCACACGACATCTCGTCCCGATTCCGCCGGCCACGATGGCGTTGATGTCCACGAAGGGCATGTCGAAGGACGATCCTATCCTGGTCCGGGCCTATAAGAAGGAATCGGAACTGGAGGTCTGGAAGCGCGGCTCCAACGGGAAATACGCGCTCCTCAAGACCTATCCCATCTGTCGCTGGTCAGGCCAGCTCGGGCCCAAGACCCGCGAAGGCGACCGTCAGGTGCCGGAAGGCTTCTACTCGGTCACCCCGGCCCAGATGAACCCGAACTCGGCCTATTACCTGTCGTTCGATACGGGCTACCCGAACGCCTACGACCGGTCCTTCGGCCGTAACGGCGGCGACATCATGGTCCATGGCGCGTGCTCCTCGCGGGGCTGCTTCGCCATGACGGACCAGAACATCGCCGAGATCTATGCCATCGCCCGCGAGGCTCTCGGCGCCGGTCAGCGCAGCTTCCAGTTCCAGTCCTATCCGTTCCGGATGACGGCCGAGAACCTGGCCAAGCACCGCCTCGACCCGAATATCGGCTTCTGGAAGAACCTGAAGGAAGGCTCCGACACCTTCGACGTGTCGAAGGAAGAGCTACGCGTGGCCGTCGCCAATCACCGCTACCTCTTCAACGCGGATGAAAGCACGGTCGCCGCCGTGGCGCAGAAGCAGCGTCATGACGAGCAGCAGGTGGCCGAGCTGGTCGCCAAGGGCGAGAAGCCGATCAAGCTCGTCTACAACGACGGCGATACGCACGAATCCTTCCGCGCCGCCCTGGCCAGCGCGTCGGGCGTATCCGACAGCAAGCTCGGTTTCGTGAGCCGCACCGAAGGTATTTCCTCGGGCCCGCAGCAGATCGCTCTCGACGACAGCGGCCGCGAGAAGATCGACACGCCGTCGACCGCGCTCGCCTTCGCGTCCATGAAGGAGGTTCCTGCCGCGCAGCCTGAGCCCCGCCAGGCGGCAAGCCGTGTGGCGGTAACCCAGCAGACCGCGCCGATTGCAGCCGCTGCCGCGGCGTCCTCCTCGCAGGAGACGCCCTTCTACAAGAAGATGTTCAGCGGCATGACCGACCTGTTCAGCACCTCGGACGCGCAGCCCGTGGCCGAGACGGTCCAGGTCGCTCCGGCTCCCGTGAAGGCGGGCCCGGCTGTGAAGGCCGTGCCGCAGAAGCGGGCGCAGGGCTCCACGGGAGTCAATGTGGCGGCTGCCAACTGAACCGTTTCCCTAAAAGCATACGACGCAAAAGCCCGCCTCACCGGCGGGCTTTTTTGTTGCAGCGGCCGGTGTGGCGGCAGCAAAAAGCCCGGCATGAGAGCCGGGCTTCGATGGTTTTTACGGCACAGGTCCGATCAGCCGAACAAGGCGTCGATGGCATCCTGGGAGGTGCGGTTCGGATCGCCGTCGAGGGCCGGTCCGTTCAGCAGGGCATCATCCCCTTCCCGTCCTGGCATCTGGAAGGCGTCCACGTCGTTGAAGCTTTCGAGGCCGCCCCAGATATGAGCCATCTGGGTCACTCGCTCCTCGATGAACTTCATCGAACCGACGACCTTGCTGATGCGCTGGCCGGTAATATCCTGGAAATTGCACGCCTCGAAGATCGTGATGACCTTGTCGGAGATCCGCTGGGCCATCGCGGCGTCCTCGCCGGACAGGTGCGAGGACAGCGTCCCAGAAATCTCGTCGATCTCCTCGGCCGCCGCCAGGATGCTGTTGGTGGCCGCTTCCGTGCCGGAAACAACAGCCCCCAGTTCATCCGTGACGCTGGTCACCTGCCCGCCCGGCGTGTGCGAGTGCAGGGTCGCGATCTCCCGCTTGGTGCGCTGGATCGATTCCGTGATGGCGTCGAGCTCTTCCTTGAGCCTGAGCGCCTCGCGCAGGTCGGTGCGGATCTGGTCCAGGAGAGCCTTGGAGGCCCCGCTGTTGGGCTCGAGCGCCGCGTGGATGGCCGCCATGCCCCGCATGATCTCCGCATGCCGCCGGGCGGCGATGCTTTCGCGGGACTGAGCCAGGAGATCCAGGCTCAAGGGGTCGAAAGAGACGGGTGGCGGAAGGCGCATCGTGGCTACTCGCCCAGCACCGCGGCGATCTTCGAGCGCAGGGTTTCCGCGTTGAAGGGCTTCACGATGTAGTTGTTCACGCCCGCCTGCTTGGCAGCCACCACGTTCTCGGTCTTGGCCTCGGCGGTGATCATGATGAAGGGGAGGGCATTCAGCTCCGCGTCGGCGCGGACCTTCTGGAGAAGCTCGAACCCGGTCATCGGGGCCATGTTCCAGTCGGAGATCACGAGCCCGTACTTCTTCTCCTTGAGCTTGCCCAGGGCTTCCGAACCGTCCTTGGCCTCGTCGACGTCGGTGAAGCCGATCTGCTTGAGGAGGTTGCGGATGATGCGCAGCATCGTTTGGTAATCGTCGACGATGAGCACCGGAAGGGAGGTATTCAATGCCATGATGTTTCGGCCCGAACTGAGAAAGGGTTGCGGATCGGGCCCTTCGGCAGGACCCTGTTCCAAAAAGGGTTGATGTGTCCCTGCCTTATTCACGACGATGCTTGCCTCAAGCTGACCTCAGGACGGCAGCAAAAAGCCCGGCGCGGTGGCCGGGCTTTCCGTTGATCAATTGGAGACCGTCTCAGTGGCGCAGGCCCGGGGCTTCCTGGCCGGTGCGCGCCACGTATTCGGTATAGCCGCCGCCATATTGGTGAATGCCGTCCGGGGTGAGCTCGAGAACCCGGTTGGACAGGGCGGCCAGGAAGTGGCGGTCGTGGGAGACGAAGAGCATGGTGCCCTCGTATTTCGACAGGGCCTCGATCAGCATCTCCTTCGTGGCCATGTCGAGATGGTTCGTGGGCTCGTCGAGCACCAGGAAGTTCGGCGGGTCGTAGAGCATCTTGGCCATGACGAGGCGCGCCTTCTCGCCGCCCGAGAGCACGCGGCACTTCTTCTCCGCGTCGTCGCCGGAGAAGCCGAAGCAGCCGGCGAGCGTGCGAAGGGAGCCCTGCCCGGCCTGCGGGAACGATTCTTCCAGGAACTCGAACACCGTGCGGTCGCCTTCCAGCACCTCCATGGCGTGCTGGGCGAAATAGCCCATCTTCACGCTCGCGCCGATCGTGACCGACCCATCATCCGGGGACGCCGAGCCCGCGACCAGCTTCAGCAGGGTCGACTTGCCGGCGCCGTTGACGCCCATGACGCACCAGCGCTCCTTGCGGCGCACGGCGAAATCCAGCCCCTCATAGATGCTGCGGCTGCCATAGCGCTTGTGCACGCCCTTCAGGCTCACCACGTCGTCTCCCGAGCGCGGAGCGGGCAGGAACTCGAAGGCTACCGCCTGACGGCGCTTCGGCGGCTCGACCCGGTCGATCTTCTCCAGCTTCTTGACCCGGCTCTGCACCTGGGCCGCGTGGGAGGCGCGCGCCTTGAACCGCTCGATGAACTTGATTTCCTTGGCCAGCATGGCCTGCTGGCGCTCGAACTGGGCCTGCTGCTGCTTCTCGTTGAGTGCCCGCTGCTGCTCATAGAACTCGTAATCGCCCGAATAGGTGGTGAGCGAACCGCCGTCGATCTCCATGATCTTGTTGACGATGCGGTTCATGAAGGCGCGGTCATGGGAGGTCATGAGCAGCGCGCCGTCATAACCCTTCAAGAACTCCTCCAGCCAGATGATACTCTCGAGGTCCAGGTGGTTGCTCGGCTCGTCGAGGAGCATCACGTCCGGTCGCATCAGAAGGATGCGGCCGAGCGCGACGCGCATCTTCCAGCCGCCGGACAGGGCGCCCACATCGCCATCCATCATCTCCTGGCTGAAACCCAGCCCGGCCAGAACCTCACGCGCGCGTCCTTCAAGGGAATAGCCGTCCAGTTCCTCGTACCGCGCCTGGACCTCACCATAACGCTCGATGATCGCCTCGAGGTCGCCCGCTTTGTCCGGGTCCACCATGGCGGCTTCCAGCTCCCGCAACTCGGCCGCCACGGCGCTGACGGGGCCTGCCCCCTCCATCACCTCGGCCACGGCGCTGCGGCCGGCCATCTCACCGACATCCTGGCTGAAATAGCCGATGGTCACGCCGCGATCGACGGAAACCTGTCCCTCGTCGGGCTGCTCCTCCTTGTTGATCATCCGGAAGAGCGTCGTCTTGCCCGCGCCGTTGGGACCCACGAGGCCGATCTTCTCGCCCTTCTGGAGCGTCCCGGAGGCCTCGATGAAGAGGATCCTGTGGCTGTTCTGCTTGCTGATGTTCTCGACGCGTATCATGAATCGTGAGGCCTGGCGCATCGTGCAAGGTCGGGGTCCGGTTTTCCGCCCCGAACGATGCGCGCTTCAAAGGGGAAAGAGCATCGACTGGGATCCGGAAGCGAAATCCGCTTTCGTCGCCGATGCTCGGGAGAGGTTTCGACGGCCTTATGGCATGGCTCGCGCCCGGGGGCGAGCACCCACATGCGGGCAAAATGTCAGGGGCTATATTGGGCGCTCGAGCCGAATAGCTGCGTCTAATCCCCTTTTCCAATGGCCTTGGGCCGTGCGCGGGAACATCCTGTGCGGGAGGAGAAAGGATGGTCGAGATGCGAAAGACCGTCATTGCTGCAGCCACCGTGCTGATCGCCAGCGGGCTCGGAGTGCTCGCCCAATCCAACGACCCGGTCGCCCAGCGCCAGAGCTTGATGAAGAACAATCAGGAACAGGTCCGCGCGCTCACCGGCATGGCCCGAGGGCAGGTTCCGTTCAATGCGGCCACCGCCCAGGCGGCCTTCCAGCGGATCGCGCAGAACGCGCAGCAGATTCCCGGCCTGTTCCCACCGGGCTCGAACCGCGGCAAGACCGAGGCGCTGCCCACCGTCTGGGAACGCAAGGCAGATTTCGACGCTCGTGCGGCCAAGCTCGAACAGGACGCCAAGGCGGCCGAGGCAGGTCTCACGGATCAGGCCGGCCTGCAGGCTGCGGTTCAGCGGGTCGGCCAGAACTGCGGCGGTTGTCACGAATCCTATCGCCGCAAGGAAAGCTGACGTCATATTGTAAGTCCTTTGGTCCTCCGCGGCCGAAGGGGTTGAACATCGAAGGGAGATCGCCATGCGGTGTCCCAAGGCTTCATGGCTGCTCCCCGCTTTCGTGGCGGGACTTCTGACCGTCGCCCCCGCCTGGCAGCGGGCGCCCGACGAGGTCGATCTCGCACTCGTGCTGGCCGTGGACATCTCCACGTCCATGGACCCGGACGAGCAGGCCCTGCAGCGGCAAGGCTATGTGGAAGCTTTTCGCGCGGGGACGGTGCACCAGGCTATCCATAGCGGTATGCTAGGGCGCATCGCCGTCACCTATGTGGAATGGGCCGGGGCGCACCCGCGCGTCCAGAACGTCGTGGTGCCCTGGACTGTGCTGGAAGGGCCGGCGGACAGCCTCGCCTTCGCCGAACGGCTGGCCCGCGCGCCCATCCGCCGCGAGGCCGGAACCTCGATTGCCGAGGCCGTCGATTTCAGCCTGGCGCTTTTCGCCCTTGGTCCCTTCCGGCCCGCCCGGCGCGTAATCGATCTTTCGGGCGACGGGTCGAACAACCAGGGCCCCCTGGTTACGGAGGCGCGGGACAGGGCCGTCGCTCGCGGCGTCACGATCAACGGCCTTCCCATAATGCTTCATCCGACCGAGCGGCGGGAGGACGCGATGCTGGACGCCTATTACCGCGACTGCGTGATCGGCGGCGTGAACGCCTTCATGGTGCCCGTGCGGGACCGGGGGCAGTTCCTGACGGAGACGCGGGCCAAGATCGTCCACGAGATCGCCGGCACGTCCGAAGCCGCCGGGCGGGTCCAGGCTGCGGGAAGCGCGCCGAAGACGGATTGCGACACGAGCGAGAGCCTGTGGGACGATATCGTCCCCTCACCTCATTCGCCTGACCACGGTATCGGCCACGAACTGTAGGGAACAGCCCTCGTTCCTCACTCGGCCATCGTCTCGCCGGTTCCGCCGACTTCGGCCGGAAAGTCCTTCAGCTTCGGCAGCCCGTCCCGCATGGGTAGAACCGTCTCGGCATAATTGAGATGAACGGCGGGAACGAAGTCGAGGGTTGGGATGGTCGCGGCGAAGACATCGACGAGCCCGATGGTCGGATGGTTGGTCATCAGGTGCCCGCCGCATTTCGAGCAGTATTGCCGCTGGCTGAACGGGGTCTTCTGGAAAGTCGCGAGGTTCTCGGCGCCGGACGTAACCCGCACGGCCTCCGGCTTCCAAAGGCTGAAGGCATTCACCGGCCCGCCGGACCACGAGCGGCAGGATTGGCAATGGCAATAGCCCATCGCCTCCGGCGTCCCGCTGACCTCGACCTGGACGTCACCGCAGAAACAGCGTCCGACATGAGACATAGTTTTCTCCTCCGGTTCGGCAGCGGCCGCGGCCATTCTAACCCCGGCTGCCTCCGAGATCTGCTGGCGCAACGGAGGTAGGAAGAGACCTTCGCAGCAAAAAGCCCGGCACAGGGCCGGGCTTTTCCCTATTCGATGTCTTTGCCGCTTACGCCACGAACTGTCCGTGGCAATGCTTGAACTTCTTGCCCGAGCCACAGGGGCAGGGCTCGTTACGGCTGACCCGACCCCAGGTGGCGGGGTCGTTCGGATCGCGCTGGGCGCCCGTGGACGGGTCGACGGAGGTTGCCGCATAGCCGACAGCGCCGCCCTCACCGAAGGCCGAGCCCTGTGGCATGTCGAACTCGTTCTCGCCGGTGGCCGGATCGAGGTGCTGGGCGAACATGGGCGGAAGGCCCTGCGGCTCCGGCTGCTGGAACACCACCTGGATGCGCATGAGCTGGCCCGTCACCTGCTCGCGCAGATGGCCGATCAGGCCGTTGAACAGCTCGAACGCCTCGGACTTGTACTCGTTCAGCGGATCGCGCTGGGCCAGGCCGCGCCAGCCGATGACCTGACGCAGGTGGTCGAGGGTCACGAGGTGCTCGCGCCAGAGGTGGTCCAGGCTCTGCAGCAGGACCTGCTTCTCCACGTAGTTCATCACATCGGACGTATTGGCCTCGATGCGCTGGGCATAGGCTTCGTCGGCCGCCCTGGTGATGCGCTCACGGATCTCGTCGTCGGCGATGCCCTCTTCCTTGGCCCATTCCTCGATCGGCAGATCGAGGTTGAGGAAGTTGACGACGTTCTGCTTCAGGCCCTCGACGTCCCATTGCTCCGCATAGGCGTTTTCCGGAATGGCCCGGGAGACGATGTCCTCGATCACGCCGTGACGCATGTCGTCGATGGTCTCGCGGACGCTCTCCTCGGCCATGAACTCCTTGCGCTGCTCGAACACGACCTTGCGCTGGTCGTTCATGACGTTGTCGTATTTCAGGATGTTCTTGCGGATGTCGAAGTTGCGCGCCTCGACCTTCGCCTGTGCCCGCTCGATGGCCTTGTTGATCCACGGATGGATGATGGCCTCGCCTTCCTTCAGGCCGAGCTTCTGCAGCATGCCGTCCATGCGGTCGGAGCCGAAGATGCGCATCAGGTCGTCCTGGAGCGACAGGTAGAACTTGGAGCGGCCCGGATCGCCCTGGCGGCCGGAGCGGCCGCGCAGCTGGTTGTCGATGCGGCGGGATTCATGGCGCTCGGTGCCGAGCACGTAGAGGCCGCCGGCGGCGAGCGCCCGCTCCTTGAAGGCCACGACCTCGTCGAGGATCTCCTTCTCGCGGCGGGCGCGTTCCTCGCCCTCCACGCCGACCAGCTCGCGCTCAATGCGCATCTTGGCGTTACCGCCGAGTTGGATGTCGGTGCCGCGGCCGGCCATGTTGGTCGCGATGGTGATCGCCCCCGGCACGCCGGCCTGGGCGACGATAAAGGCCTCCTGCTCGTGGAAGCGCGCGTTGAGCACGGCGAAGTGCTTGGTACCCCGGCCCGCCCGGGCGTCACGGTAGAGGGGTTCGAGCGCCTGCGGGTTCTCGAAGTCGATGAGCTTGTAGCCTTCCTGGATCAGGAGCTCGGCCAAGTGCTCCGACTTCTCGATGGACGTGGTGCCGACCAGGATCGGCTGGCCCTTGGCCGAAGCGGCTTCGATGTCCCGGATGACCGCCTTGTAGCGCTCCTCGACGGTCCGGTAGACCTCGTCGTCGTCGTCGATACGGGAAACGGGACGGTTGGTCGGGATCTCGACCACTTCGAGGTTGTAGATCTCCAGGAACTCGTCGGCCTCGGTGGCGGCCGTTCCGGTCATGCCGCCGAGCTTCTCGTAGAGGCGGAAGTAGTTCTGGAAGGTGATGGAGGCCAGCGTCTGGTTCTCGGGCTGGACCTGGACCTTTTCCTTGGCCTCGAGAGCCTGGTGCAAGCCTTCCGAGTAGCGGCGGCCCTGCATCATGCGGCCGGTGAACTCGTCGATGATCACCACCTCGCCGTTGCGGACGATGTAGTCCTTGTCGCGCTGGAACAGGGTGTGGGCGCGCAGGGCCTGGTTCATGTGGTGGACCAGGGTGGCGTTCTGGGCGTCGTAGAGGTCGCCCTCCTTGAGCAGGCCGATCTCCCGCAGCAACTCCTCGATCTTCTCGGTGCCCTCTTCGGTCAGCGCCACGGAGCGCTGCTTCTCGTCGAGCTCGTAATCGGTCTTATTCAGGCGCGGGATCACCACGTCGATGGCGTTGTAGAGCTCGGAGCGGTCGTCGAGGGGACCGGAGATGATGAGCGGGGTCCGGGCCTCGTCGACCAGGATCGAGTCCACCTCGTCCACGATGGCGAAGTTGTGGCCCCGCTGGACCATCTGCGCCATCTCGTATTTCATGTTGTCGCGAAGGTAATCGAAGCCGTATTCGTTGTTGGTCCCGTAGGTGATGTCGGCCGCGTAGGCGGCGGCGCGCTCGACGTCGTCGAGCCCGTGGACGATCACCCCGACCGAAAGGCCCAGGAAGCGGTAGATCTGGCCCATCCACTCGGAGTCGCGGCGGGCGAGATAATCGTTGACCGTCACCACATGGACGCCCTTGCCGGAAAGGGCGTTCAGGTAGACCGGCAGGGTCGCCACCAGGGTCTTGCCCTCGCCCGTGCGCATTTCGGCGATCGAGCCCTCGTGGAGCACCATGCCGCCGATGAGCTGCACATCGAAATGCCGCTGGCCAAGGGTACGCTTGGCCGCCTCACGGACCGTCGCGAAGGCGGGCACCAGGATGTCGTCCAGGGTCTTGCCGGCGGCGAGCTGGGCCTTGAAGTCCTCGGTGCGGGCACGGAGCTGCTCGTCGGACAGGGCCTCCAGCTCGGCCTCCATCGCGTTGATGGCCGCTACCTTCGGCCGATAGGACTTCAGACGGCGATCATTGACCGAGCCGAAGATTTTCTTCGCGAGAGAACCGAACATCGAGAGCCTTCGAAATTCCAGAATGCAGGAGAAAGGAGCGTTTGCGCCGCCTTATAGACCTAATTACGCCGGAGCGCATCTTAAAGACTATGACTTTAGTAGCGCAGTCTCGAGCAGCCCGGAGGCCCTTTCAAGACCCCGCGAGCGGCGCTGCTGTGACATAAATATGCCATCACTTGCAAACGTAAACACATTCGGCCATCTGATCGTCGCTGTCCGTGGGCGATCACGCTCACCAGAGGAAACCATATGTCTCGCTCACTCACGTTCCGTAAGAGCTTCCTGACCCTCGGCGTCGCCCTGCCGCTCATGGCCGGGACGGCCCTCGCCCAGACCCCTCCTGCGACTCCTGCCACGCCTGCGACCTCCCCGGCGGCCGTTCCGGCCGTCGATCCCGCCAAGGTGATCGCCCGCGTCAACGGCGTCGACATTACGGAAGGGGATCTTGCCATCGCGTCCGAGGATCCTGCTCTCCAGATGCCGAACGTGCCCGAGGAGCAAAAACGCGAGCTGCTGACCGGCTACATGATCGACCTGAAGCTCGGCGCCAAGGCCGCCGAGGCCGCCAAGGTCGGCAGCAGCGCCGAGTTCGCCCGCAAGCTCGCCTATAACCGGGACAAGACCCTGCTCGACGAGTACCTCGACCAGGAGTCCAAGAAGGCCGTGACCCCCGAGGCCGCCCGCAAGCTCTACGACGAGACGGTCAAGAGCGTGCCGGCCGAGCAGGAGGTCCGCGCCCGCCATATCCTGGTCGAGAACGAGGACGAGGCCAAGAAGATCGCGGCCCGTGTGAAGGGCGGCGAGGACTTCGCCAAGGTGGCCGGAGAGGTCTCCAAGGACCCGGGTTCCAAGACCGATGGCGGCGATCTCGGCTTCTTCACCAAGGACCGCATGGTCGAGCCCTTCGCCGAAGCCGCCTTCAAGCTGGAGCCCGGCCAGATCTCCGATCCGGTGAAGAGCCAGTTCGGCTGGCACGTGATCAAGGTCGAGGAGAAGCGCACTAAGCCCGCCCCGTCCTTCGACGAGACCAAGGACCAGGTCGAGACCTATCTCGCCCGCAAGGCCCAGCAGGACCTGATCATGGGCCTGCGCAAGAACGCCAAGATCGAGCGCCTGGACGACAAGGGCAACCTCGTCGAGCAGAAGCAGCCTTAAGACCTGGTTCTATCGGTGTTCAAAGGGCGGCCCCAGGGCCGCCCTTTTCGTTTCCGATCCCAGGGATCTCCTTCCCGCACTGCGTCGCCGGAGATGACATTGCCTCGCAGGGCAATGTCACTTGTTGTGCCGCCCCATCCGGTTAGGGTCGACGCCGCCCTGGCGGTTCGTCTGGTTCTCCACGTCGCCCTGGAAGGTCGAGCCGCCGTCGAGGTCGCGCGGATCCTCGCCGGTCATGTTGGAGCCCTTCGAGCGGCCGATGCCCGGATCGACAGCGAGATCGCTGCGTGGGCGCTCCTGGGGTTGGGTCTTGGGGTGCTTGGCCGTCATGAAAGCCTCCATCGCTTGCAGACCGGGTCAACGAGGACACACTCGCGGCGTTCCTTGGCCTAGGTCATCACGCTTCTGCAGCTTTGACTTGACAAAAAGCCTTAAAAAACCACAGGTCGCCTTTCCTAAACGGTATTCCATCCGCTCACTCCGAGACCTTCTGCATGTCCAAGTCCGTGTCTCCGCTCGCGCCCAAATCGTTTCCGGCGCTTCCCGCCATCGAGGGCGTCAGGATCGCGACGGCGGAGGCCGGCATCCGATACAAGAACCGAACCGACGTTCTCTATGTGACTCTGCCCAAGGACACGACCGTGGCAGGCGTCTTCACCCGCTCCAAATGCCCTTCGGCTCCCGTCGACTGGTGCCGCAAGAACCTGAGCAAGGGCACGGCCCGGGCGCTGGTGGTCAACTCGGGCAACGCCAATGCCTTCACGGGCAAGAGGGGCGCCGAGGCGGTCAAGCTCACGGCCGACATCGCCGCCGAGGCGGCCGGCTGCCGGGCCTCCCAGGTCTTCATCGCCTCCACGGGCGTGATCGGCGAGCCCCTCGATGCGACGAAGTTCGAGAACGTGCTCACGGCCTGCGAAAAGAAGGCCAAGCCCACCGCCTGGCTCGATGCCGCCAAGGCGATCATGACCACCGACACTTTCCCCAAGGTGGCAACCCGCACAGCCACCATCGGGGGCGTCGAGGTCACGATCAACGGCATCGCCAAGGGCGCCGGCATGATCGCGCCGGACATGGCCACCATGCTGTCCTTCATCTTCACCGACGCGCCCATCGCGGCTCCGGTGCTGCAGGCGCTGCTGAAGAAGGGCGCCGACAAGAGCTTCAACTGCGTGACGGTGGACAGCGACACCTCCACGTCCGACACCCTGCTCTTCTTCGCGACCGGCGCGGCCGCCGCCAAGGGCGCGCCCGCGATCTCCCTGCCGAGCGACCGGCGCCTGAAGGAGTTCCGCGGCGCCCTGGAGAGCCTTCTGGCCGACCTCGCCCAGCAGGTCGCCCGCGACGGCGAAGGCGCGCGCAAGTTCGTGACCGTGAAGGTGACCGGCGCCACGGGCGCTACCTCGGCCAAGCGCATCGCCATGGCGATCGCCAATTCACCCCTGGTGAAGACGGCAGTAGCCGGCGAAGACGCCAATTGGGGCCGCGTGGTCATGGCCGTCGGCAAGGCCGGCGAACCCGCCGAACGCGACAAGCTCGCGATCTGGTTCGGCGACATCCGCGTGGCCGTCAAAGGCGCCCGAGATCCGGAATACGACGAGGCAAGGACCTCCACCTACATGAAAGGCGACGAGATCACCATCCGGGTCGACCTCGGCCTCGGCCGCGGCGAGGCCACCGCCTGGACCTGCGACCTCACCAAGGCCTATGTGGAGATCAACGGCGACTACCGGAGCTGATACGGAATTCGATCAGGGAACGACTGTAACCTTCATCTTCGTGGTGACGCGCATCGGGCCGCCATACTGGTCCGTTCCGATAATCGCGTAGGAGAACTCGTCCGATCCCTGGTAACCGGGTTTGGCCACATAGAAGGGCATGATGCCCTTTACGCCCGCCATCCCAGCCTTCGGTTTTTGGACAATGGCTGCTTCGGTGATGGCCCCTTGAATGCCGTTGAGGCCAAAGCCGCACCCTTTGCCGGCTTTGACGGTCATTTCGCCTTCGAGATTCGCAACATGACTGTTGAAGATCATGGGCGTGACGGAACAATCCTGCGCCTGTGCACTCGCTCCCGTGATGAGAACAGCACCGAGTGTTGCAGCGATCACCTTATGCATGAAAACGTCCTGACGTTTTATCGTTATACCAGTTCAGGTTGCGTTTCATAGTTACGTTTGTCAAGTTCAGGTTGCCTGTTCGCCTGTCGATCAAATCGGGGTATGACAGCGGCCTGACCCGAACCGCTCACATGGCTGAAGATAAGTGCCGCCTCTCAAGCTCACCCTCGTCGTCGCCGTCGCTCTGATCGATACCGACAATCGCATCCTTCTGGCGCAACGGCCCGAAGGGAAGCAGCTCGCCGGCCTGTGGGAGTTTCCTGGCGGCAAGGTGGAGCCGGGCGAACGGCCGGAGGAGACGCTGATCCGCGAACTGCGCGAGGAACTCGGCATTACTGTGAAGGAGCCCTGTCTCGCCCCGCTGACCTTCGCGAGCCACCCCTACGAAACCTTTCACCTGCTCATGCCGCTCTATATCTGCCGGCGCTGGGAAGGTTTCGCGCAGCCGCTCGAAGGGCAGGCCTTGAAATGGGTCAAGGCCCAGGAGCTGCGCAGCTATCCCATGCCGCCTGCCGACGAGCCGCTGATCCCGTTCCTCGTCGACCTTCTCGGGCCGTAAAGGGCGTCCATGTCGTCTCAGCAAGCCACGGAAGCGGTTCCGGAACCGTCCGCTCCAACGGCCGCCTTCGTCGTCTCGAACCTGCTCGTCTGCTCCATGCTCTGGGGAAGCTCCCTCGTGCTGATCAAGCTGAGCGGCAACCAGAACCCCTTCGTTCTCGCGGCTATGCGTGGGCTGATCGGCGGAACGACCCTCGCGGTGTGGTTCGCGACCCGGGGCAGGAGCGTCCTGCCGCAACGGCATGAATGGCGGGTCTGGGTCATTCTGGGCACCCTCAACGGTTGGCTGCCGAACGTGCTCCTGGCCTATGCCCTCACGCGGCTTCCCACGGCCACAGCCGGCATGATCCAGGCCTCCTCGCCACTGCTCGTGGCGGTCCTGTCCCATCTCCTTTTCGCCGACGAACGGCTGAGTTCCCGGCGTTTCCTGGGCGTCGCCACCGGATTCGTCGGCATGGCGATCCTGATCGGTCCGGCCGCCCTCCCCGACAGCGGCATGGATGAGGTCGGTGTCCTGATCATGCTGGCCGTCGCCTTCAGCTATGCGGCGGCGAATATCTACGTGCGCACGGTCAGAGGGACCGATCCGGGCCGGATGGCCCTTGGCCAGCAGATCTGCTCGGGCGCGGGAGCGATGGTGCTCGCTCTGACCCTGGCCGGACCGTCGGCCTTCGCTCCGGTGCTGCCGAACGCGTTGCCGCTCCTCGCGCTCGGCGCCCTCGCCACGGCCCTGCCGATGCTGCTGTTCATGCACCTGATCCGCCGCACGGGCCCGACCCGCGCCTCAATGGTAGGCTACCTGACGCCGGTCTGGACCACCATCATGGCGGTGCTGTTCCTCGGCGAGAGCATCGGCCTGCGCGAGATCCTCGGGGGTGCCGTGGTGCTGACCGGAGTGGCGCTCGTCTCCTTCAGCGGACGGCTCAAAGCCATTCGCTGAGCACGGCCCTCGTTTCAGGCGGGATCTCCACCGGGCGCTGGGTGGCGCGGTCCACGTAGACATGGACGAAATGGCCCTGGGCGGCCGCCTGCTCGCCGCCGCTCCTGAAGATCCCGATGCGATAGCGCACAGAGGAGCGGCCGAGATGCGCCACGGCGATACCGGCCTCCAGGGCCTCCGGAAAGGCGACGCTCTCGAAATAGGTGCAGCCCGATTCCACCACGAGACCGATGACCGGGCTCTCGGCAATGGCGAGCAGGCCATTCTCAACGAGCCATCCGTTCACGGCGCTGTCGAAATACGAGTAGTAATGGACGTTGTTCACGTGCCCATAGGCGTCGTTGTCCATCCAGCGGGTCGCGATGGGGCGAAACAGCCTGAAGGCGGAGCGGTGGAGGCGAGTGGGTCGGTGCGACATAGGGATCGTCACCAGGCCGCTTCGTAGATGGCGCGGGCATCCTCAAGGGTGAGCGGGCGCGGGTTGTTCACGAGAAGCCGCGTCTGCTTCATGGCGTCCTCTGCCATCATCGGCACGGCTTCCCGGGGAATGCCCACATCGCGCAGGCGCGGCTGAAGGCCGACCTTCGCGCACAGGGCGGCAAGCGCTTCCGCGAAAGCCGAACCGGATTCAGAGCCTTCGAGCTCCGGGAAGGCATGGGGCGCAAGCTCCGCATATGCCGCCTCGCAGGCGCTCGCGTTGAAGCGCAGCACATGCGGCAGGACGAGGGCGTTGGACAACCCGTGCGGCACCCCGAAATGCCCGCCGATGGGATAGGCCAGCGCATGAACGGCGGCCACGGGCGAATTGGCGAAGGCCTGCCCGGCCAGCATGGAGCCGAGCAGCATGGCGGAGCGGGCCTCGATGTCGTGGCCATGATGCACGGCGCGCTCGATGTTGCGGCCGAGAAGGCGCAGGGCCTCCTTGGCCAAAGTCTGCGAGACCGGATTGTTGTTGGGGCTCGTCGAGGTATAGGCTTCGATGGCATGAACCATCGCGTCGATGCCGGTGGCCGCCGTCACATGGGGCGGCAGGTTCACGGTCAGGTCCGGATCGAGCAGGGCGATGTCGGGGATGATGAGCGGAGAGACGACACCCTTCTTCTCGTGCGCCCCGGTGGTCACGATGGAGATCGGCGTCACCTCCGATCCCGTTCCCGCCGTCGTGGGAACGGCGAGCAGCGGCAGCCGGGGACCTTTCGCGAGGCCGATGCCGTAGACCTGCTCGAGCCTCTCGTCGCTCGCCGCAAGCAGTGCCACGAGCTTCGCCACGTCGATAGAGGAACCGCCGCCGAAGCCGATCACCGCCCGTGCCTCGAAATCCCTGGCTTTCGTCACGCCGGCCAGCACCACGTCCTCGGGCGGGTCGGCCACGACCGCGTCGAAGACCTCGACCGCGATCCCGGCCTCCTCCAGCACATGGAGTGCGGGCGCGATCAGCCCGGCCTTCACGAGGCCCGCATCGGTGACCACGAGCACCCGGGGTCCGAGGCGCTGGGCCGCGATTTCGCCCAGGCGCGCGATGCTGCCGGAGCCGACGATGAGCGAGGGCGCGGTGTTGAAGGTGAACGGCGACATGGACTGTCCCCAGGTGGGTTCCTTTGCGCCAAGAGTGCCTCGGGCCGGGAGGGTCAGCAACCCGCCCCGATTCAGCCATTAGGACAAGGACTAATCCTGGAATTCCTCGATGGCATCGACCTTCTCCGGATAGAAGGCCAGATGCTCCCTGATAGCCGCAACCGCGGGGGCAGGATCCTCGTAGCTCCAGGCCGCGTTCTCCCGTATCAGCCCGCCACCGTTCACGGTGAAATAGGAGGCATCGCCCTTGTAGGGGCAATGGGTCCTGTGATCCGTGGGATCCAGCAGGTCCATCCGCACATCCTCGCGGGGGATGTAATGCACGGGCGGAAGCGTGGCCTCCTGCAGGATCAGGCCCTTCGTCGTCTCGGCGACAATGAAGCCGCCGAGCATGACCCGGATGCGGTGCGGGTTCTTCGTGATGGTGATCGGATGATCCGGGCCGGGTTCTTTCATGGGGTCACCGCTTTCCAGAGAGGTCTTCGCCGGACAGAAGATAGGGCAACCCGGTTGCATCCCAAGACGGGATGAGAATCACGTCTCGTCGGACTCGGATTTGGGAGCGCCTTCCTTCACCCCAAGGGCATCGGCCAGCCGCGTCTTGGCGGAGCCGGGGCGCAGGGGTTTCTGCTGGCTTCCATGCGGGGTCCAGCCCGAGAGCCAGATGATCTCGAAGGTGGCCGGAATGCGCCCGTCCGCATCGCCGAACCGTTCCGCATAGATCTCGGCCGCCCGCATCAGGGTGGCGCGCCGCAGCGGGGTCTTCCGGCGGTCGAGCAGGGCGTTGGTCAACCCCATCCGGCGCAGGTCCCGCATGAGCGAGAAGGCATTGGCATAGCGCACCCGGACCACATCCGTATCGGTGACCGGCAGGGCGAAGCCTGCCCGCTGCAGCAGGCCGCCGATGTCGCGCAGGTCGGCGAACGGCGCCACGCGGGGACTCACCCCACCCTCGATCTCCGCCTCGGCCTGGGTCAGGGACTGACGCAGCTCGGTCAGAGTCGAACCGCCCAGAAGCGCGCCGATGAAAAGGCCGTCGGCTCTGAGCGCCCGGCGGATCTGGATGAGGGACCCCGGCAGATCGTTGACGCCGTGCAAGGCCAGAAGCGACACCGCGAGGTCGAAGCGCTCGCCCGAGAACGGCAGGCGCTCTTCGTCCCCGACCACGCTTCCCGGCTCCGGCACCGGAGACAGGCGGATCACCGTCTCCACATGCCCGCTCCGTCGCAGGGCATCAGCGGCCACCGGGGTCGGCGTGCCAACGTCGAGCGCGAGGGCAAAGCTCCGCAGCACCGTGGACAGCCGCTCCTCCAGATCCTCGACGGCGCGGACCAGGAGAAAATCGGCATAGCCCTGCTCAAGCGCACGGACCAGCCGGCGGCGAACGAGGGGACGGTCGAAGACGAGGGGCGTGGTCATGAGGCGCTCGATATGGCGTGTGCTGGCCCAAGAACCAAGAATTTTTTGAGCATGACGCGTCTGTCATTCCGACATCCAAGGTCTCTAACGATGCAAGACTTGCCACACGAGCCATCGCCTCCTCGCCCTTCGAACAGCCTTCCGCTAAGCTTCGCCCATGAGCGAGCCTGCCGAAATCGAGCCAATCCCGTTGAGCACCCGCCTCCGTGCGGGAGCGCGGGACGCATGGGGATCGGTCCTCGGCCTGTTCTATCCGCCGACTTGCATCGCCTGCCAGGCGGCCACGGGTGAGCCTCATGCCCTGTGCGCGGCCTGCTGGTCTCAAGTTCGCTTCATCGAGCGTCCCTTCTGCGAGCGGCTGGGAACGCCCTTCGCGGTCGATCTCGGCCAGCCGCTCCTCTCGCCGGCGGCCATCGCGGACCCACCAGTCTTCCAGCGCGCCCGCGCAGTGGCGGAGTATGACGGCACGGCGAGCCTGCTCGTGCACCGCTTGAAATACAACGACCGGCTGGAGCTCGCCCGGGCGCTCGGCGGCATGATGGCCCGGGCCGGCGCGGAGCTTCTCGCAGAGGCCGACGTGATCGCGCCGGTGCCGCTGCATCGCTGGCGGCTGTGGCGGCGGCGTTTCAATCAGGCGATGGTCCTGGCCAGGATCGTCTCGGCCGGGAGCGGCGTGGCCTGCGACCCGTTCCTGCTCGCCCGGGTCAAGCACACCCGTCGCCAGGTGGGGCTCACCAAGGCGCAGCGGCAGGAAAACCTCCAGGGCGCCTTCCGGGTGCCCCCGGACGCCAGGGCCCGGCTCAAGGGCAAGCGGGTGCTCCTGATCGACGACGTCCTGACAACCGGGTCCACGGCCAATGCAGCCTCGCGGGCACTCCTGCGCGGCGGCGCGGCCGCCGTGGATATTCTGGCCTTCGCCCGAGTTGTCCAGGAGTTGTGAAGATAGCCCAAGACTTCCTATATCGTCGCCGTCACAGGAGAATTGTCTGTCATGTCGTCCATCACGATCTACACGAAGAGCTGGTGCCCCTATTGCTCGGCCGCCAAGAAGCTTCTCGCCGAGAAAGGCGTCGCCTTCACCGAGATCGACATCGAGAAGAAGCCGGAAGCCCGCGCCGAGATGATCCAGAAGGCGAACGGCCGCTCCACCGTCCCGCAGATCTTCATCGGCGAAAAGCATGTCGGCGGCTGCGATGATCTGTATGCTCTTGATGACAGGGGCCAGCTTGAGCCTTTATTGCAGGCCTGACGGAGACCAGACTTCATGACCTCGACCCGCTTCACCGCCGCCTGCGTCCAGATGCGCTCCGGGCGCGACGTCCTCAAGAACCGCGACGATGCGGTTGCGCTCGTTCGGGAGGCCGCCGCCCAGGGCGCGCATTTCGCCCAGACGCCGGAGATGACCTCCCTCGTGTGCCGGGACCGGGCGGAGCTGTTCGACAAGGTGGGACCGGAGGCGCAGGACCCGGTGCTGGCGGGTCTGCGCGAGGTGGCGCGGGAGAAGGGCATCGTCGTTCAGATCGGCTCAATTGCCGTGAAAGAAGGCGACAAGGTCGCCAATCGCGCCTTCTTGATCGGCCAGGACGGCGACGTCATCGCGTCCTACGACAAGATCCACCTCTACGACGTGGACCTGCCGAACGGCGAGAGCTGGCGTGAGTCGGCCACTTATACGGGCGGAGCTTCGGCCGTGGCGGCCGAGACGCCCTGGGGCTATCTCGGGATGACGATCTGCTACGACGTACGCTTCGCCGCCCTCTACAAGGCGCTGGCCGAGAACGGCGCTTCGTTCCTCTCGGCCCCGGCCGCCTTCACCCGGCAGACCGGCGAGGCTCATTGGCACGTGCTGCACCGGGCACGGGCCATCGAGACCGGCTCCTTCATGATCTCCGCCGCCCAAGGCGGCCTGCATGAGGATGGACGCGAGACCTACGGGCATTCGGTCATCATCGATCCCTGGGGCCGGGTGCTGGCGGAAGGCGGTACGGAGCCCGGCGTGTTCCTGGCCGAGATCGACACCGCCCTCGTGGCCGATGTTCGCGGCCGCATCCCGACCCTCAAGAACGCCCGCCCCTTCAAGGTCGAGGTCGTTCCCATCATCGAGACGGATCGGGCGGCCAGCGCCTGATCCCTTCCTTTTTCGGGCTCCAATCCTTAAGTCTCCCCAGGACATGATCAAGTATGCCTTGGCCTGCGAGCAGGCCCATGAGTTCGAGAGCTGGTTCCCGTCGAGTGAAGCGTTCGAGACGCAGCGCAAGCGCGGCTTCGTGACCTGCCCGTTCTGCAACTCGCCCAAGGTCGAGAAGCAGATCATGGCCCCGTCCGTTGCGCGGACGGACAAGACCCCGAAACGGCCGGCGCCGGAGCCTCAGCCCGTCGCCGTCCTGTCGGAGCGCGAGCGGGAGCTGCGCGCCGCGTTGCGGGCCCTGCGGGAGCACGTGATGAAGAACGCGGAGAATGTCGGCAACGGCTTCGTCGAGGAAGCCCGCAAGATGCATTACGGCGAGACCGAAGAGCGCTCGATCTATGGAGAGGCGGATCTCGCCGAGGCGCGGGCCCTGCTGGAGGAAGGCATCGACGTGATGCCGCTTCCAGTCGTGCCGGATGACAGGAACTAGTTTCTGTCGCTTTCCAGATCCGTCTTGAGCCGGTCGAGCATCTCCACGGCCCGGCCCGCATAGGCGCCGATCCAGCGGTCGTAGATCTGCTTGATCGGGAGCGGATTGAGATGGTTCCACCGCTCCCGCCCCTCCCGTCGGACGATGACGAGATCCGCCCCCTCCAGAACCTTCAGATGCTGCATCACGGTGCAGCGGTCGAGCGCCGGGAAGCGGGCGCACAGCTCGCCCGTGGTCTGTGGCTGGTCCTTCAACGCATCGAGAATGTCGCGGCGGGTCGCGGCCGATAAGGCCTTGAAGATCCGGTCGCTGCTCTCGTCGCTTGACATGTTATTTTTTTATAACATGATGACGGAACCTTCAAGGAGAGCGCCATGGATCTGACGTTCAAGGTGTCCGCGAGGATTGCGAAACCGGTGGCCGAGGTGTTCGAAGCGGTCGCCAATCCGGATGAGCTGTCGCGCTATTTCACGACCGGCGGGGCCAAGGGCCGCCTTGAGACGGGCGCGACCGTCACCTGGGATTTCCACGATTTTCCGGGCGCCTTCCCGGTCTGGGTCGTCGAGGTGGTGCCGGAGAAACGGATCGTCCTGCAATGGGAGGCGAACGACGGCGCCCCGACAGCCAGCTACAGGACCACGGTCACGATGACCTTCGAGCCGCTCGATGACGGGCGGACCCTGGTCTCGATCTCAGAGGAAGGCTGGCGTGAGACGGAGACGGGCCTGAAGGCTTCCTACGGCAATTGCCAGGGCTGGATGCAGATGCTCTGCGCCCTCAAGGCCTACAAGGAATACGGCATCAACCTGCGGGAAGGCATGTTCAAGTAGGAGCCCGATCGGAACGAGCCCGAGCGTTCGGGCTTATGCCTCATCCGAGACGATGATCGAGACGAGCTTCCCTTGACGGTTTTCTTTACCAGCGACACCCATTTCGGCGATCCCAGGGTCCTGCGGATCGACAAGCGTCCGTTCAAGACGATTCCCGAACACGATGCCGCCCTCATCGCCAACTGGAACGCAGTCGTCTCGCCCGAGGATGAGGTCTGGCACCTGGGCGACTTCGCCCTGCATGTGAGACCGGAGCGGATCGACGAGCTGCTTGGGCTTCTCCAGGGCCGCAAGCATCTGATCACCGGCAATAACGACGGACCGGCAACCCTTGCGGCGCAAGGCTGGGTGAGCGTTCAGGCCTATACGGAGCTCATGCTCGACGGCCATGCCCTGGTCCTGTGTCACTATGCGTTCCGCACCTGGAAGAATATGGGCCGCGGCTGGATCGACCTGCACGGCCATTCGCACGCCAAGCTGAAGCCGCAGACGCGGCAATACGACGTGGGCGTGGATGCGTTCGACTACCGCCCGGTCACGATCGAGGCGATTCTAGACTCCCGGGCGAGACGCCGGAAGGCCAGTGCCGACATGGTAGCCGGTTGACAGGAGCTGTCAGACAGGAGCTTTCACGGGCTTCCAATCGACCGCGCCTTCGGCCCGGTCGAGCCTGCGGCTCCAGAGGGCCAGGAGGAGGCCCGAGGCCGGCAGCAGGGCGGCGACCCATGGGACCGATCCCAGGCCCAGTCCGTGATCGATCACGAAGCCGCCGAGCCAGGCGCCGAGCGCATTGCCGAGGTTGAAGGCCGCGATGTTGAGGCTCGACGCCAGGCTCTGGCCGGCGCCGTCGGCCTTTTCCAGAACCCACATCTGCAGCGGCGGCACGGTCGCGAAGGCGGCGGCGCCGAGCAGGCCCACGAACACGATGGCCGTGGCCTTGTCGTGGATGCCGAGAGTCATGGCCGCGAGGATCACGGCCAGGACCCCGAGGGAGCCGAGCAGGGTCGCCATGAGCCGCCGGTCGGCCAGCCTGCCGCCGAGGAGGTTGCCCAGCACCAGCCCGCCGCCGAAGACCAGCAGGATCGGTGAGACGGCGGCCTCCGAGAAGCCGGTGATCTCCGTCAGGATCGGCGCGATATAGGTGAAGACCGCGAACACGCCCGCATAGCCCAGCACCGTGGTGAGAAGTCCGAGCAGCACGGGCCGGCGGGAGAGCACCTTCAGCTCGTCGCGAAGGCTGCCGCCCTCGGCGGTCGCCTGACGGTCCTTGGGGACGAAGAGGGCGATGACCGCGAGCGCCGCGAGGCCGACGGCGGTCACGGCCCAGAAGGTCGCGCGCCAGCCATAGGCCTGGCCGAGCCAGGTGCCGAACGGGACGCCCAGGATGTTCGCGACCGTGAGGCCCGTGAACATGATCGCGATGGCCGAAGCTTTCTTGTCGGCCGGCACGAGGCTCGTGGCCACCACCGAGCCGACGCCGAAGAAGGTGCCGTGCGCGAAGGCGGTCAGCACCCGGGCGGCCATGAGCGTCGCGTAGTCGGGAGCGACGGCGCAGGCGAGGTTGCCGAGGGTGAAGACGATCATCAGGGCGAGAAGCACGGTCTTGCGCGACCAGCGGCCCGTCAGGGTAGTGAGCAGCGGCGCCCCGACCACGACGCCGAGGGCATAGCCGGAGATGAGCAGGCCCGCGGCCGAGATCGAGACGCCGAGATCGGCGCTCACCTGGAGCAGCAGGCCCATGATGACGAATTCCGTGACGCCGATGCCGAAGGCACCGGCCGTCAGGGCGTAGAGGGCGAGAGGCATGGGAGACGTCCTTTGACGATTGCAGGCCGGAAGATGGACGCAGAGCCGCTTATGAACTAGCCTGCCATCGGGAACAGAATTTATGAATTGAACTCACAATGGCCCGAATGGACATCAACCGGTCCGGCGAGATGGAGGTCTTCGTCCGGGCCGTGGATCTCGGCGGTTTCTCCGCCGCCGCCCGGGCCCTGCGGATGACGCCTTCGGCCGTGAGCAAACTCATCGCCCGGCTGGAGGCACGCCTGGGCGCCCGCCTCGTCAACCGCTCGACCCGCAAGCTCCAGCTGACGCCGGAGGGCGCGGCCTTCTATGACCGGGCGCTGCGTATCCTGGCCGATCTCGACGAGGCCGAGCGCAACGCCACCTCGGGCGCGACGCCACGCGGGCGCCTGCGGGTGAACACGAGCGTCCCGTTCGGCACGCACCGTCTGATCCCTCTCCTGCCGGATTTCCTCGAGCGGCATCCGGAGGTTACGGTCGAGGTCACGTTGACGGATGCGGTGGTCGACCTGCTCGAGGCCCGGGCCGACGTGGCGATCCGGGTCGGGCCGCTGAAATCCTCCCAGCTCGTGGCGCGCAAGCTCGGCGAGAGCCGGATGATGCTGGTGGCGGCTCCGTCCTACCTCAACCGGCGCGGCATGCCGCAAAGCCCTGAGAACCTCGCCCGCCACAATCTTCTGGGGTTCAGCTTCGCCCGCCAGAGCAACGGCTGGCCGTTCCAGGACGGGAACGGCCATGCCAGCGCCGTCGTGCCGACCGGCAACGCCCAGGTGAGCGACGGCGAATCCATGCGGCTTCTCGTGCTCGCCGGCCTCGGGATCAGCCGCCTGTCGCTCTTCCATGTCGGCCCTGATGTCGCGGCCGGGCGGCTCGTCCCCGTGCTGGAGGCCTACAATCCCGGTGACACGGAGAGCATTCACGCAGTCTATGTCGGTGGCGGCCCCCTGCCCGCGCGGGTCCGCGCCTTCCTGGATTATCTGGTCGAAACCGTGCGCCTCTCTTGAGCAGAGTTGCTCCTGGTTTTGTGATGGGAGAAGGCCGGTTTCGTCTTTTTCTACGAACATTTCCGCCTATGACGGGTTGCGTTGGAACAGGAGACGAGAATGGATCTGCCGAAGAGCGACTTGAGGCCCACGCGGCGCATCTCGTTGATGCGCCGCTTCTTCGACAGCGAAGCCTCCGGCGGCATGATCCTCATGGGCGTGACGGTGATCGCCCTGGCGGTGGCCAACTCGCCCCTGGCCGGCGCCTATTTCGGCGTCCTGAAAACCTACATCCTGGGCCTGAGCGTCCTGCACTGGATCAACGACGCCCTCATGGCGGTGTTCTTCCTGCTGGTGGGCCTCGAGATCAAACGCGAGATGCTCGACGGGCAGCTCTCCACCTGGCCGCGCCGGATCCTGCCCGGCATCGCGGCGTTCGGCGGCATGGTGGTACCGGCCCTGGTCTATCTCGCCATCACGTGGAACGAGCCGCAGCTCCGTCACGGCTGGGCGATCCCGGCGGCCACCGACATCGCCTTTGCGCTGGGGGTGCTGGCGATCCTCGGGTCGAAGGTGCCGACCTCCCTCAAGATTTTCCTGACAGCGCTGGCCATCCTCGACGATCTCGGGGCGATCATCATCATCGCGATTTTCTACACGAGCAACCTCTCGCTCCCGATGCTCGGCCTCGCCGCCCTGTGCCTCCTCGTCCTCATCGCGCTCAACCGTTTCAACGTGACGAGGCTCCTGCCCTATCTCGTCATCGGGGCGGTGCTGTGGTTCTTCGTCCTGAAATCCGGCATCCACGCCACCCTGGCGGGCGTGGCGCTGGCCCTCACGATCCCGCTCCAGGACAAGCCGAAGGAGACCAGGGCCGAGGATTCGCCCCTGCACCGGCTGGAGCACGCCCTTCACGGCTGGGTGGCCTATGCGATCATCCCGATCTTCGGCTTCGCCAATGCGGGCGTGTCGCTCTCCGGGCTGTCCCTCGACACCGTCTTCTCCCCCCTGCCGCTCGGCATCGCCATGGGTCTGTTCATCGGCAAGCAGGTCGGGGTCTATGCCTTCTCTACGGCGGCCATCCGCTTCGGCTTCGCCGACGTGCCGGCGGGCGCGACGCGCCTGCAATGCTACGGCGTCGCCCTCCTCTGCGGCATCGGCTTCACCATGAGCCTGTTCATCGGCGCCCTCGCCTTCCCAGACCAGCCGGACCTGAACGACGCCACCAAGATCGGCGTGCTCATGGGCTCCCTCGTCTCGGCGCTCGCCGGCTATTGCCTGCTCAGCGTCGCGCCCCGGGAGCAGCCGCTCAGGCCCTCGCGGCCAGCAGCATATAATTGACGGCCGTATCGCGGGACAGGGACCAGCTGTCCCGCAGCGGATTGTAGGCCACGCCCGTGAGGTCGTGGACGGCAAAGCCCGCCGCCCGGATGGCGTCGGTCAGCTCGTCCGGGGTGACGAACTTGTCCCATTCGTGGGTGCCCTTGGGCAGCCAACCGAGGATGTATTCTGCGCCAACGATGGCGGATGCGAAGGAGCGCAGGGTCCGGTTGATCGTCGCCATGGCGAGGCAGCCGCCGGGCTTCACCGCTTGCGCGCAGGCGTTCACGAAGGCCTGCCGGTCCGCCACGTGCTCCACCACCTCCATGGCGAGCACCATGTCGAAGGTCTCGCCCCGGGCGACCACCTCCTCGACAGTCTCGTTGCGGTAACCGACCGGGATCCCGGCCCGCTCCGCATGAAGCCGGGCCACCGAGATGTTGGTGGGGGCCGGGTCGAGCCCGGTCACCTTGGCGCCGAGCCGCGCCAGCGGTTCCGACAGCACGCCGCCGCCGCATCCCACGTCGAGAATCGTGATGCCGTCCAGGGAACGGGCCGAGCGCGGATCGCGCCCGAACCGGCGGCAGGCCTCGTCCCGGATATAGGCGAGCCGCACCGGGTTGAATTTGTGCAGGACCTTCATGGGCCCCTTCGGGTCCCACCAGGTCTCGGCGATCTTCTCGAAACGGGCGACCTCGGCCGGGTCGATGGTGGTCATGAGATCCTCCGCAGGGATCCCCTCCCCCTTGCGGGGAGGGGTAAGGGGTGGGGGTGGTTAGACTGGGTGAGCTGTCAACGAACAAGAGCCCTGCATTTGACTTGCAGCTCCTCATATGACGAAGCGCTCGGCTTTTCGACCCCCACCCCGGCTGCTTCGCAGCGCCCCCTCCCCGCAAGGGGGAGGGAAATCGCGTTGACAGGGCGTGGCCCTACCGTCATGTATACGCGCCTTTTCGCAGCGCGAAGGGGCTCGGTTTCTCAAATCTCACCACGGCCTTCCTCGCCCATGCCCCGTCTCGTCATGAAGTTCGGCGGAACATCCGTCGCCACCGTAGAGCGCATTCGCAATGTGGCGCGGCACGTCAAACGCGAGGTCGAGGCCGGCTATGACGTGGCCGTGGTCGTGTCCGCCATGGCGGGCAAGACCAACGAGCTCGTCGGCTGGGTGAAAGAGGCGAACGCCCTCTACGATTCGAAGGAATACGACGTGGTCGTCGCCTCGGGCGAGCAGGTGACTTCGGGCCTCCTGGCCATCGCCCTGCAGGAGATGGGCCTGAAGGCCCGCTCGTGGCAGGGCTGGCAGATCCCCATCATGACCTCGGAGGCCCATGGCTCGGCGCGAATCGCCGCCATCGACGGCACCGGGATCATCAAGGGCTTCACGGACAACAAGGAAGTGGCCGTCGTGTCCGGCTTCCAGGGCGTGCATCAGCCCACGGGCCGCGTGACGACGCTCGGCCGCGGCGGCTCGGACACCAGCGCCGTGGCGCTGGCGGCCGCCATCCAGGCCGAGCGCTGCGACATCTACACGGACGTGGATGGCGTCTACACCACCGATCCGCGCATCGTGCCCAAGGCCCGGCGCCTGGATAAGGTGTCCTACGAGGAAATGCTGGAAATGGCCTCGCTGGGGGCCAAGGTGCTCCAGGTGCGCTCGGTCGAGCTCGCCATGATGCACCGCGTGCCCACCTATGTGCGCTCCAGCTTCGACGATCCCGCCGATCCCAAGCTCGGCACCCTCATCTGCGACGAGGAAGACATCATGGAACAGCAGGTTGTCACGGGCATCGCCTATTCGCGCGACGAAGCCCAGATCACGCTGCGGGACATTGCGGACAAGCCGGGAATCGCCGCTTCGATCTTCGTGCCCCTGGCGGACGCCAACATCAACGTGGACATGATCATCCAGGTCGTGTCCGACAACGCCGCCACCACGGACCTGACCTTCACGGTGCCCACCTCCGATTACGAGCGGGCCTGCGCGATCCTCAACTCCCACCGGGAGGAAATCGCCTTCAAGGAGCTCCAGGGAGCGACCGATGTGGTGAAGGTCTCGGCCATCGGGGTCGGCATGCGCAGCCATGCGGGCGTCGCGGCCCGCGCCTTCAAGGCCCTGGCCGACAAGGGCATCAACATCCGGGCGATCACCACGTCGGAGATCAAATTCTCAGTCCTGATCGAATCGGCCTATACGGAGCTTGCGGTGCGCACGCTCCACTCGCTATACGGCCTTGATCAAGCCTGATTGACGAGGGAACCGTCGGGCTGCGACATTTATAGTATGTAGCCGCCGGTTCGCTTCGCCGGCTCACGAAGGACGGGAACTGTAGCTCATGCCAAGTGCTCCCGGCGGTCCGCGCCTTCTGCTGCGCCGCCTCCGCGAGATCATGGCGGAGCCGGTCGGGGCGCAGGACCGCCTTGACAAGATCGTCACCCAGATCGCCGCCAACATGGTCGCGGAGGTGTGCTCCGTCTACGTGATGCGCGGCGACGGCGTGCTCGAACTGTTCGCCACCGAGGGCCTGAACCGGGAGGCCGTCCACCTCACCATCATGCGCTCGGGCGAAGGCCTCGTGGGCCTCATCGCCTCCACGGCCGAGCCCCTGGCTCTGTCGGACGCGCAGAGCCACCCGGCCTTCTCCTACAAGCCGGAAACGGGCGAAGAGATCTACCACGCCTTCCTGGGCGTGCCGCTGCTGCGCGCCGGCAATACCCTGGGCGTCCTGGTGGTCCAGAACCGCACCTACCGGGTCTATGCCGAAGAAGAGGTCGAGGCGCTCCAGACCACCGCCATGGTGGTGGCCGAAATGCTCGCCACCGGCGAGCTGCAGGCCCTGGCGCCCGTGGATACGGGCATCGCGCTCCGCCGCCCGGTCTACCAGAAGGGCGTCGCGCTGGCCGACGGCGTGGGCCTCGGCCATGTGGTGCTCCACGAGCCCCGCGTGGTCGTCAAGAACCTCATCGCCGAGAACATCGAGGCGGAGATCCAGCGGCTCGATTCCGCCATCGCCGAGGTGCGCCTGTCCATCGACGAGCTGATCGAGCGCGGCGACGTGGCCCATCACGGGGAGCATCGGGAGGTTCTTGAGACCTTCCGCATGTTCGCCCACGACCAGGGCTGGCTCCGGCGCATGCGCGAGGCCGTGACCTCCGGCCTGACGGCCGAGGCCGCCGTCGAGCGGGTGCAGTCCGACAACCGCGCCCGCATGCTGCGCCAGACCGACCCCTACCTGCGCGAGCGCCTGCACGACCTCGACGATCTCGCCAACCGCCTGCTGCACCGCCTCGTCGGGCGCAACCTGGTGGTCGAGCGCAAGCATCTGCCCGAGAACGCTATCCTGGTGGCCCGGTCCATGGGTCCGGCCGCGCTCCTCGACTACGACCGCTCGCGCCTGCGCGGCCTCGTGCTCGAAGAGGGCGGGCCCACGAGCCACATCGCCATCGTGGCCCGCGCCCTCGGGATTCCCGCCGTGGGCGAGGTGTCGAACGCGACCTCCCTGACGGAGCAGGGCGATGCCATCATCGTCGACGGCGCGGCCGGCGACGTGCAGATCAGGCCCAATCCCGACGTGGAGGCCGCCTATGCCGAGAAGGCGCGCCTGCGCGCCCGCCGGCAGGAGCAGTATCTCAAGCTGCGTGACGTGCCCTCCGTCACCAAGGACGGGGTCGAGGTCACGCTGCAGATCAATGCCGGCCTCGTGGTCGACCTGCCGCATCTGGACGAGACCGGGGCGGCGGGCGTCGGCCTGTTCCGCACCGAGCTGCAGTTCATGATCGCCGAGCGGATGCCCTCCGCGTCCGAGCAGCAGGCGCTCTACAGCACCGTCTTCGCGGAAGCGGGCGGGCGGCCCGTCACCTTCCGGACTCTCGACATCGGGGGCGACAAGATCCTGCCCTACATGCAATCCGTCGAGGAGGAGAACCCGGCGCTCGGCTGGCGGGCGATCCGCATCGGCCTCGACCGTCCGGGGCTGCTGCGCGCCCAGGTCCGCGCCCTCCTCAAGGCCGCGGCCGGGCGCCCGCTCAAGATCATGTTCCCCATGGTGGCGACCTGCGACGAGTTCGAGCGCGCCAAGCAGATCGTCGAGCGCGAGAAGGCGCATCTCGCCAATCACGGCCATCCGCTGCCCTCGGATCTGAAGCTCGGCCTCATGCTGGAGGTGCCCTCGCTCCTGTTCCAGCTCGAGGAGATCTGCCAGAGCGCCGATTTCATCTCGCTCGGCACCAACGACCTGATGCAGTTCTTCTTCGCCATCGACCGGGAGAACCGGCGCGTGGCCGACCGCTTCGACCCCTTGAGCGCGCCCATGCTGCGGGCCCTCAACATGGTGGCCGAGCAGGCCCAGGCGGCCGGCTGCGTCGCCACCGTGTGCGGCGAGATCGGCGGGCGGCCCCTCGAGGCCATGGCCCTGATCGGCCTCGGCTTCCGCTCGCTCTCCATGTCCCCGGCGGCCATCGGGCCCGTCAAGGCCATGCTGCTGGAAATGAACGTCGCGGAGCTCAGCGCCCTGATCCGCGAGGAGCTGAAGAACGCCGGGGGCGGCGAAACGCTGCGTCCCAAGCTTGCCCATTTTGCGGAAACCCGTGGTATCCCGGTCTGATGTCGATTGCGCCTCCCTCCGACCGCCTGAACGCCATTCTGGCCCGCCATGACATCATCACGGCGACGCTCAATGCAGGCCCCGATCCCGAAACCTTCGTCGCCCTCTCCCGCGAGCTCGCCGAGCTCGACGGCGTGGTGTCCGCCATCCGGGCCTACCGGGCCATGGAAGACAACCTGAACGGCCTCCAGGCCCTCATCGACGACGCCGGGACCGATGCCGAGATGCGCTCCCTCGCCGAGGACGAGCTGCCCCAGGCTCGCGAGGACCTGGAAAAGGCCGCGCAGGACCTGCGCATCATGCTGCTCCCCAAGGACGAGGCGGACGAGAAGAGCGCCATCCTGGAAATCCGCGCCGGCACCGGCGGCGACGAGGCCGCCCTCTTCGCCGGCGACCTGCTGCGCATGTATACCCGCTACGCAGACCTGAAGGGCTGGAAGGTCGAGATCGTGTCCGAGAGCGAGGGCACGGCCGGCGGCTACAAGGAAGTGGTGGCCGAGATCAAGGGGCGCGGGGTGTTCGCGAGGCTCAAGTTCGAGAGCGGCGTCCACCGGGTCCAGCGCGTGCCGGACACGGAGACGCAAGGCCGCATCCACACCTCCGCGGCCACCGTGGCCGTGCTGCCCGAGGCCCAGGACGTCGACATCGTTCTCAACGACGCGGACCTGAAGATCGACACCATGCGGGCGCAAGGAGCGGGCGGCCAGCACGTGAACAAGACCGAATCGGCGATCCGCATCACCCATATCCCGACCGGCACGGTGGTGTTCGTCCAGGACGAGCGCTCCCAGCACAAGAACCGCGCCCGCGCCATGGCGCTGCTGCGCGCCCGCCTCTACGACGCCGAGCGAACCGCCAAGGATGCGGCGCGTGCGGCCGACCGCAAGGCCCAGGTCGGGTCCGGCGACCGCTCCGAGCGCATCCGCACCTACAATTTCCCGCAGGGCCGCGTGACCGACCACCGGATTAACCTGACCCTCTACAAGCTGGAAGAGGTGATCAGCGGCAACGCCCTGGACGAGCTGATCGACGCGCTCATCACCGAGCACCAGGCCGCCCAGCTCGCCGCCCAGGACCAGGCGGCATGATCGAGGGCCTCAGCCACATCACGCTCATCACCCGCGACCTCGATCGCATGACCGCTATCGTCCAAGGGGCGCTGGGAGGCCGGGAAATCTACGCTTCCGGGGACGATACCTTCTCCCTGTCGCGGGAAAAGTTCTTCGACGTGGGCGGCCTCTGGATCGCCGTGATGGAGGGCGAGAGCCTGCCGGTCCGCACCTACAACCACATCGCCTTCAAGATCCCGGCCTCCGCCGTCGAGGATTATCGGACCCGGATCGAGGCGCTGGGGCTGGAGATCCGCGAATCCCGCCCGAGGGTCCCAGGCGAAGGCCATTCGTTGTACTTCTACGACGACGACAACCACCTGTTCGAGCTCCACACCGGCACCCTGGAGGAGCGGCTCGAACGCTACCGCCGGGGTCCGACGCCTTGAAGACCCGCTCGGAGGCCCTGAGGGACCTGCGCCGGACCCTCACGGAGGCCGGGTTCGAGACCGCGGCGCTCGACGCCCGCCTTCTCGTTCTCGCGGCCCTGGGCATCCAGGCGACGGACCTGATCACCCGGCCGGATACTCCCCTGTCGGCCGACGAGGCCGAGACGCTCGCAGGATTCACCCGGAGGCGCCTCGCTCATGAGCCGATCGCCCGGATCGTCGGCACGCGCGAATTCTGGGGCCTGCCCTTCCGCCTGTCCCCCGAGACCCTGGTGCCCCGGCCCGACACGGAAACCGTGGTCGAAACCGCGCTCGACCTGATCCCGGACCGGCAGGCGCCCCTCAGGATCGTGGATTTCGGCACCGGGTCGGGCTGCATCCTGGTGGCGCTCCTCCACGAGCTGACCCATGCGACGGGCCTCGGCATCGACCTGTCACTGGGAGCCCTCAGGACGGCCCGCGTCAACGCGACCGACAACGGGGTCGGCGACCGCAGCCGTTTTGCCCTCTCCCGCTGGGCGGACGCGGTTTCGGGCCCCATCGACCTGATCGTCTCGAACCCGCCCTACATCGCCTCCGGGGTGATCCCGGGTCTCGACCAGGAGGTGCGGGAGCACGATCCGCGATTGGCCCTCGATGGCGGCCCGGACGGCCTTGAGCCCTACCGGATCCTGCTGGGCGAAGCCACGCGATTGCTCGTGCCCGGAGGCCTGATCGTGGTCGAAATCGGCTACGACCAGGAAGCGGATTTAACCACCCTGGCAGGGGCTCACGGCCTTGAAATCCTGCGGATTGCCCACGATCTATCAGGGAACCCCCGCTGCATCGCCATGAAGCGATCGTGATGGACCGGATGCGTCTTTTGTGTCCCAGGGCGGGATAAAGTCGGAATTACCCCTTGTTGGACCGAGAGGAACCCGCTAGATTCGGGTCTAGAGATCGTCCTCGGTCTAAACAAATCGGCAGTCCCTCGGGGATATGCCGGAAGACCAAACGATATCAATCGCGCAGGCAGGGGCTTTTGAAACAGAAACAGCCTGGCGCGATCACCTGAACCCGACACTGAAGGATGGCCGGAAGCCTCGACAGGCTATGGCTGAATGTCAGACGGTTGCCACGCGAACGGTGGGCGTTGAGCCCGTTC
Source organism: Microvirga sp. Mcv34 (assembly GCF_024519725.1). Taxonomy (GTDB): domain Bacteria; phylum Pseudomonadota; class Alphaproteobacteria; order Rhizobiales; family Beijerinckiaceae; genus Microvirga. Next base: position 92,475 of record NZ_JALJRK010000016.1, read on the forward strand.
GGTGAATATTGGCTTGCATATCGCGTGGGCATGAAGAACCAGCGAGGCTCGTAGAGCGAACAATGAGACCAGGACAAAACAGGCGGATGCGCGGTCGTAACAACAACAACCGCAACAACAAGGGGCCCAACCCCCTGACGAAGAGCTATGAGTCGAACGGCCCGGACGTGAAGATCCGCGGCACGCCTCAGCATATCGCCGAGAAATACAGCCAACTCGCCCGCGACGCGCAATCGAGCGGCGACCCGGTGGCGGCCGAGAACTATTTCCAGCACGCCGAGCATTATTTCCGCATCATTGCCGCCGCCCAGGAGCAGCTGCGCGAGCAGTACGGCTACCAGCAGCGTTCCTTCGACGAGGACGGCAATGAGGAGGACGGCTTCGCCCAGGGCGACCGCCAGGGCTTCGACCGTGCCGGCGGCCAGGATTTCGGCAACGGCGAGGACCAGGATTTCGGCTCCCAGCCGCAGCCCTACGAATCCCGCGGCGAGCGCAACGACCGCCCCTCCCGCTACGACCGTCAGGATCGCGGTGATCGGCAGGACCGTGGCGATCGGCAGGATCGTGGCGACCGGCAGGACCGGAACGACCGCCAGGATCGCGGCGACCGTCGCGAGCGTTTCCAGCGCGACCGCGGCCCGCGTCAGGATTACCAGCGCCAGGATTCCCGTCAGGACTCGCAGCGTCAGGACGATCTTCCCTATGAGGCCCGCCAGGACGGCGGCGAGCGCAACGAGCGCCCGGCTCGCTTCGAGCGCAACGACCGGGCCGACCGGCCGGAGCGTCAGGAGCGGAACGACCGCTTCGAGCGCGGGGAGCGTGCTGAGCGCCCCGAGCGCCGTGAGCGTTTCCAGCGCGAGCGCCGCCGCGAAGAGGCCGAGGCGCCCGAGCAGGGCACTCTGCCGGCCTTCCTGACGAACCCGGTCCGCGCGCCGGCTCCCCCAGTGGCCGTCGAGGAGGCCCCGCCCGCCCCGCCGGTGGTGCAGGAAGCGGCCAATGACGAGGAGGCTCCCCGCCCCCGCCGTCGCCGCCGCACCCGCCAGGAGATGCTCGACGCGGCCAATGCCGAGAAAGCCGGCTTCGCGCCCGATCCGGCCGAGACCCCGGCCGCCGAGTAAGGCTTCATCGCAGACGATACGGAAAGGGAGGGCCTCGCCCTCCCTTTTTTGTTGTCGGAGGGCCATCGGAGAATGACGCCCGCCACGTCATGGCCGGCCTTGTGCCGGCCATCCCGATATCCTGAAGCGCCACGCTTTTCCGATCGAGATCACCGGGACAAGCCCGGTGATGACGTGAGAGGGTATGGCATCGGCGCAGCTTCCCCTCCCGGCCCATGGGAAGGAGAAGCGGCCCGGTGGCCGCTCACAGCGCCAGCGTCGTCTGCTCCGCTTCCAAATCCTCGCCGATCTCGAGCGTTCCTCCGTCCAGGACCTCGGCATAGATGCCGCAATCGAAATGGCCGTAGGCCGACATGAGGCTCTTGGGGATCTGCAGGTCGCGGAGACCCGTCTGAGGGTCCACGTTGGTGGCGGCGCAGCGCTCGATGCGCTTGGTCACCTTGAGGCGCGCGCCCGAGGGCGTGGTCAGCACCTGGCCGACGAGCTCGAACTCAGCCCAGGGGTCGAGCCCCTCGACGTGGATGTTGCCGCGGAAGCGGAGCGGATCGACCGGAGCACCGACGATGTTCTCAAGCGCGCGCACGCTGGCCAGATTGATCAGCGAGACGAAGCCGCGCCGGGAATCGGTGAAGCGGAAGCCCGCCGGAGCCGTGAGCACCTTCGGGGCGCCGCGCAGCTCCTTCGGCATGAAGCGGCGGAAGAAGGCCTCGATGGCGAGGCGCCCTTCCGGGGTCGAGAGATCGCCCCGCGCCACCTCGCGCCCGCCCTGCTCAATGAACAGGGTCGTGATCGAATCGAGATACCGGGTCCTGAGCCGCGCCAGGCTCTCGTTGCGCATCAGCATCAGGAACTTGATCTTGGGCTGGTGCTGCGGGTTGTCCGGGTCGAACCCCGCCGGGCCGTTCTCGATGGCGAACAGCCGGTCGCCGGGAAAGTAATCGCCCTTCGTAAGGGCGACCTGGGTCAGCGGCTCGGGCGACAGGCCCTTGACCGGATAGCGCTGGAGTGAAGCGATGCGGATGCTCATGGCGCAGCGATAGACGGGCCATGGATGCGGGGCAAGGGATGACAGAGCGCCGACCTCAATGTCATTCCCGGCCGGAGCGTAGCGGAGGGGAAGGGAATCCATAGTTCATCGCTTGATCCTGGATCCCCTTCCCCTCCGCTGCGCTCGCCAGGGATGACAACAACAGTGCAATTTGTGATACAGTATCAACAAGTTGAGGCTGTTACGATGCTGGAACGCTATGCCGTCTACACTCTGGCCAGTCAGAAGAACGGCACGCTGTACATCGGCGTGACCGGTAACTTGTTACAACGGGTGGAGCAGCATAAATCCCTGGCTATTCCTGGATTTACGAGGCGGTACCGGGTCACTCGCCTCGTCTATGTCAAGATGTTTGCAGATGTGATCGATGCGATTGCGCGAGAAAAGCAGCTCAAAGGTTGGAACAGAGCGTGGAAGATCAAGCTCATCGAGCGCTCCAATCCTGATTGGATAGAACTTGATCCGACTGCGTGCTGACCCGCTGTGTCATCCCCGGCGAGCGCAGCGAGGGAAGGGGATCCACTCCCAAGCGTTGCGCTATGGATCCCCTTCCCCTTCGCTACGCTCCGGCCGGGGATGACACCGGGGCGACAAACAAACAAAGCCCCGCCGAAACGGCGGGGCTTTGCTCAAGCGCAACCGCAACACTTACGAAGCGTCGCCGGAGCGGGCCACCTTCGAGCGCTTGAGTTGCGGAGTGAAACCGGCTTCGCGGCCGCGGGTAGCGTCCACTTCCACCCGGTGCAGATCCTGATGCATGCCCTCATGGGACGTCTGATGCTCAGGAATGTTCGTTTGCGGGCCGGCCTCCTGCTTCATGCGCAGAGCCTTTTCGGCATTGGCCTTCATTTCCTCGCGCGCCTTTTCGGCCTGTTCGGCCTTGCGCTTCTTGGGACTGAGGCGGGCGATCAGATCGGATAGGGCCATCATTCGTCACTCCTTGGCGCGGGTGAGCACGCCGTCTTCTTCGTCGCTGCGATGAGTCGGAGGGGCTTTCACGTGGTTGGGATCGACCGGAATGTCCCGAGACGTGGCGATGCTTCCGGTGGAATCGCCAATGTCCCGGCCTGCTTCGGCTTCGGCTGAAGTCTGGCCGGGCAAGGGGGGCACCCGTCCGTTCTCCGTGGTGTCGCCGAAGGTTTCCGGAGTGACCGACGGTCCCTCCTCGACCGGGCTTTCCGGAACCGCGAGGCCAAGCTCCGCATTGCGGGCAAGGTCGGCGCGGGCTTTCTCGGCTTCCGAGCGCGGATCGCGTGTCATGAAGGCCTCCTCAAGTGTTGCTGGGTCAATGCCAGGAGGGGATGCCGGTTCCCCTCTTGTTGTTCCTGATCAATGCACCCACCTTAGGTTTGCGGATGCTCCAGAAGGGGGTCCGACATCGCAGGATCGGCCTGTGCCTCAAGGAGGGCGGGCGGATCCGAGGAGGGATGAGAATGAATTTCGAAAAGTACACCGAGCGTGCCCGGGGCTTCGTGCAGGCGGCGCAGAACCTTGCCGTGCGCGAAGGACACCCGCAGCTCGCTCCCGGTCACATCTTGAAAGTTCTGCTCGACGATCCGGAGGGCCTGTGCGCCGGTCTGATCGACCGTGCCGGCGGGCGCTCCCGCGACGCCCATGCGGCCGTCGAGCAATGGCTCGCCAAGCAGCCGAAAGTCTCCGGCTCCGCCTCGCAGCCGCAGGCCACGCGCGAACTGATGCGCTTCTTCGACACCGCCGAAAAGGCCGCCGAGAAGGCGGGCGACTCGTTCGTCACCGTCGAGCGGATGCTGCTGGCGCTCGCCGTCGAGAAGGACACGGAAGCCGGAAAAATCCTGGCCCAGGCCGGCGTAACGGCCC